>JAPOHG010000009.1 GCA_029979565.1 bacterium | reverse complement strand
CGATGGCCACGCTTTTTGGAAACCTTTGGTGAGGATCCCTTGCTTGCTTCGCGCCTCGGTGTGGCCATGGTGGAGGGTTACCAAAATGGTGACGTCCCATTCGCGGCGACGTTGAAGCATTTCTTCGGTTATGGCTTTTCCTTATCCGGAAAAGACCGCACCCCAGCTTGGATTCCGGAGCGCGAGTTGCGCGAATATTTCCTACCCTCTTTCAAAGCGGCCATTGATGCGGGTGCCATGTCAATCATGGTCAACAGCGGAGAGATCAACGGCATTCCGGTGCATGCGAACGGATACCTGCTAACCGATTTGTTGCGGGATGAATTGGGTTTTAAAGGATTGCTGGTGACGGATTGGGGGGACATCGCATACTTGTATGAACGCCACATGGTCGCGGAAGATTACAAGGAGGCGACGCGCATGGCGATTGAAGCCGGCATTGACATGAGCATGGTGCCCAATGATTTTGAATTCAGCAAAGCCTTGGTGGAATTGGTGCAGGAAGGCACCATCAGCGAAGAGCGCATCAATCTCTCCGTTCGACGTATCCTCAACATGAAATGGGAACTGGGATTGTTTGAAACAGGGGGAATGCCGCCTGCGTTGGAAAACTACCCGGACAAAACACAATTCGAAGGGCCAGCAGCCCGCGCGGCATTGGAATCCATCACGGTCCTCAAAAACGAAGGCCAGCATGCCGTGTACCCAGATCGGCCTATTTTGCCCATCGGAGGGACTGGTAAAGTATTCGTCACAGGACCAACGGCCCACAGTCTGAATGCACTGAACGGGGGATGGACAGGTACTTGGCAGGGGACAGATACACGTTTTAACACCCCCGGCCGTCCGCATTTGGCCGATGCCATGGAAGCGCATTTCGGATCAAACCGCATTGTCGATGCGCCCTTATCCATGAATTTCGATACGGAAGACATCAACCGCATTGTCCAAGCGATTAAAGCTGCCAGACCAGTTTGCGTCGTCATGGCGTTGGGGGAAATGCCGTACACAGAATTTGTTGGGAACGGCGAAGACCTGAGTTTGTTCAACAACCAGAAGGAACTCGTTCGCGCGGTTCACGCATTGAATGTGCCCATTATCGGCGTGTTCATTGAAGGACGACCTCGCACGTTCAGTGACATTGAACCGCTGATGGATGCAGTCGTAATGGCCTACTTGCCTGGCGATTATGGAGGACAAGCCATCGCCCAAGTTTTGGATGGGTCGTACAACCCCAGTGGCCGTTTGCCTTACCTGGCCGCGCCATCCGTCTTCTCATTTGACATATGATCATAAGCATTCTGACCGATTTGAACCCGACTCCTCCGGAGGGTTCTACCCCCAGTATCCTTTCGGGCACGGCTTGAGTTACACTGCCGTAGAATACAGTAATTTTTCATTGACCGATTCCATTTACCACGTGGGCGACACCATCCGTGGATCCATTGACATTACGAATACCGGAGACCGAACGGCCAACGAGCTCGTACTGGTGTTTTCACAAGACCATGTGGCATCCATCACGCCGAGCGTTAGGCGCTTGCGCGATTTTGAACGTGTGTTCATTGGACCCGATGAAACAGTCACTTATGACCTTAGTTTGCCAATTAGCGCCCTGTCTTTTGTACACAGGGACTTCGTTGACCGGGTGGAGCCCGGTGACTTTACCTTCATCGTGGCGGATGCCACGGCTGAATTCAAAATTGAATGAAAACAACCCAAACCATATCTAAATGAAACATTTCTTTACCCTCGCGTTTCTCGCGTTTTCCGGCTTGGCAACCGCCCAAGTTGGAATCATAACCTGGGAGGTCAACATGGCCAACGAAGACGTTTCGCCAGAAGGAGTTTACCTCGCTGGTGGCGATTACTTCGGTGTTCCCGGAGACAACCCCATGTCTGATGATGATGGAGACGGCATCTGGACCATCACCATGGCCATGCCAATCGGTTACACCGGTGCGTACACCTTCACAAACGGTGCTTGCGGCGACTGGTCTTGCAAGGAGAACATCGTCGGTCAACCATGTGCCTTCGGTACTTGGAGCGACCGCGAATTGCCAGAGGTTACAGGTGATGCGACTTATTCCACGTGCTTTGCGCAATGCACCACAGACGGTACATGCGCTTCTGTAACTGCTTCCGACGTTACGTTCCGAGTGGACATGTCCGAGCAGGATGTAACCGACGGAGTATACCTCCACGCTGCATACGACGGCTGGGGAGCCATTCCCATGACCGATGATGATGGCGACAACATCTACGAATACACCACATCCTTGGAAACGGGCGTTTACCAATACCTTTTCCAAAACAGTGGAGCGAACGAAGCGTTTGACTCGACTTACGTGGAGTGTACATTGACAAGCGGTGCATATACGAACCGTATTCTTGAGGTGGCAGACGAAGCTGTCGTTACCGAGGCATACTGCTTCAACAGCTGCGACGCATGTGAAGGTTCCGGCGGCGGCGGCGGTGGTGACAGCACATACACCGTCACGTTTAACGTGAACATGGAAATGGAAGATGTTGATCCAACAGGTGTATACCTTGCAGGCGGCGGTAACTTCGGCAACCCCGGTGACAATGAGATGACGGACGAGGACGGCGATGGCATCTACTCGATTACGGTTGAAGTGGCAGCAGGTTTCAGCAGCTTCTACACCTTCACAAATGGTGCATGCGGCGATTGGTCATGCAAGGAAAACCTCGCAGGCTTGCCATGCGGCGATCCCAACAACTACAACGACCGATTCTTGCCAGAAGTCAACAACAATACCGTGGTGAGCACGTGCTTCGGCCAGTGCAGCACAGACGGTTCATGTGAGATGATTTCTCCTGTTCCTGTCACCTTCAAGGTGGACATGAGCGAGCAATTGGTCGTGAGCGGCGTCACCATCTTCGGTGGTTCCCTCAACGGTTGGAACAACACGGCAACGCCATTGGCCGATGATGACGGCGACGGCATTTACGAGGTGACAGTGGACTTGCTGCCCGGTGGCCACGAATACAAGTTCGTCAACAGCGGTGTTGAGGAGATTTTTGATCCCATTGTACACGGAGAGTGCACGGTAACCACGCCTGACTCGGTGTACACCAACCGTTACTTGTTCATTGACGACGAGGCCGAGGTTGAAACCATCGCTTACTGCTTCAACTCGTGCGACGTATGCACACCTGACAACGTGATGGAGTTGGGAGGAATGGATTTCAAATTGGTTCCATCCATCACCAACGATTTCGTGGAGTTGCGCATGCAAGGTGCGAACAACGCACCCTGCGAAGTGAGCGTAGTATCCTTCAATGGCGCGTTGGTTGAGCGCATCTTGTTGCCTGCCAACACGCCGGTCTGGACCTTGGATATGAGTACAGAAGCGGCAGGCGTGTACTTCGTGCAGTTGAACATGAACGGAGTGGTAGCGACCGAAAAACTGATCAAAGTCCAGTAATCAACGGACACTTAAACTAGAAACTAGCACAGCTAGCAAGAACTGAATTCTGATGAAAAAACTGCTTTTAGCATTTGGATTCATCGGTGCCATCCTGGCGACCTCCTTCTCACAGGGAAGGATGGTCTCCGGGACGGTGACCGCCGCTGAAGATGGCACCGGTTTGCCCGGGGTCACGGTGGTCGAGAAAGGGACGCAGAACGCGACCTTTTCTGACATCGATGGAAAATTCACGTTGCCCGTATCGGGTGACCCTGCAACCCTTGTGTTCTCCTTCATTGGTTACCGCAGCAAAGAGGTGAGCGCAACTTCCAACCAACCGGTCAACGTCCAATTGGATGCAGACATTGCGGGATTGGAGGAAGTCGTCGTTATTGGCTACGGCAACCAGAAGCGCAGCAAAATCTCCGGTGCCGTTGGGACCATCGACACCAAGGAAATCACCTCACTGCCCGTGCTCCGGACGGAGCAGGCGCTGCAAGGTAGAGCTGCTGGGGTCCAGGTAACACAGAATTCAGGTCAACCGGGTTCTACCCAGTCCATCCGGATCCGTGGAACAGGTTCATTGAACAACGCAGAGCCGTTGTACGTCATTGACGGCATCCCCAGCGCTGGAATTGACTACTTGAACCCTTCGGACATCGAGTCCATCTCCATTTTGAAGGACGCAGCTTCTGCGGCCATTTACGGAGCGCGTGGTGGCAATGGTGTTGTATTGATCACCACCAAATCCGGCAACAAAGGCCAAAAGCCACAAATCACCTACGAAAGCTACTACGGTGTTCAGGAGCCCTGGAAATACATGGCGCTGTTGAATGCTGAAGAGTACGCCATTCTCATGAACGAAAGCCGCTCCGCTGCGGGCCTCGCTCCAATGGAAGCGTTGAGCAATCCGGCAGCATTGGGAGAAGGCTTCGATTGGCAGGATGAAATTTTCCAGCGCGCCCCGATGATGAACCACTCGTTCAGTTTTACGAAGGGCACCAAGACTTCGTCAACAGCGGTTGGCGGAAGCTACTTCACGCAGGATGGCATCATCGGTGGAGAGAAGGGGCGATTCGAGCGCTACACCTTCCGCATCAACACCCGCCAAGACGGCGGCGAGCGGTTCCGCATGGGCCAGAACGTAAATTTCACGCACCTGAACCGTTCGGCGCTGGCTGAGAACAACGAATTCGCCACCCCTGTGGGGCGTGCGTTGAACATGGATCCGATTACCACGGCGCAACGCCCCGATGGATCTTATGCCTACAGTACGTTCATCGATTCCGACATCGCCAACCCAGCGAACCAAATCGCGTTGAACAACGACTTCTGGACCACGAACCGTTTCGTCGGTTCAACGTTCGCAGAATTTGACATTTTGTCCAACTTGAAATTCCGCTCGACCATGTCGGTGGATTTGTCATTGGGCTCGCACCGTATTTTCTATCCTTCCTATGACTTGGGTATCGGCGAAAACGACCCCGAGCGTCCTGCTTATGAGTTTCGTCCGGTCAACTCCCTTGTGCTCGGCGAAAACAAGTGGAGCAATTGGCAGTGGGAGAATACGGTGGACTACTCCAAAGAGTTGAACAATGGCGACGACTTGCAAGTCATCGCAGGCTACTCAGCGTTGAACAACCTGAGCACCAACTTTTACGGTTCGCGCGACAGCTTGGCATCGAACGACGTACTGTTCGCCTACTTGAGCAACAGCATGAACACAGCTGAACAAGCGCCAACGGCCAACGGTGGCATTTCAGAATCGGCGTTTATTGGGCAATTTGTCCGTGTTAACTACAGCCTTGGCGAGGCGTGGTCGCTGGCCGGAACGGTCCGCCGTGATGGCTCTTCTCGCTTCGGTCGAAACAACCGCTACGGCATCTTCCCATCATTCTCAGCAGCCTACAACATGACTGAGTTGCCCTGGGTGGCCGAGAAGGACTGGATTGACTTCTTGAAGCTCCGCGCAAGCTGGGGCCAGAACGGAAACGCCGACGGCATTGGCAACTTTGACTACACGTCCTTGATTTACAATGGCCTGAACTACACCTTCGGAAGTGAACAGGTGCAGGTCAATGGTGCGGGACCCATCAATACTTCCAATCCTGATTTGAAGTGGGAAACGGTGGAACAAACCAATGTGGGCATCGACGCGGACTTGTACAAAGGCAAGCTTAACATCGTCGCCGACTACTTCATCAAGAACACCAACGACATGTTGGCGGTGGTTCCACTGCCCGGCGTTGTCGGCTTCTTGCCATCAGCAACCAACGTAGCATCGGCTCGAAACTCCGGTTTTGAGTTCATGGTCAACCACCGCAACCAAAAGGGACTTGTCGAGTACGAAATCGGTGGTAACATCTCGTTCATCCGCAACGAAGTAACGGACTTGGGTGAAGGTGGCCAACCGATTTCAACGGGTTCGGTCTTCGGCATTGGCGACTTGGTGGCCTACACTGAGATCGGCCAGCCTATGGCGTACTTCTACGGATATGAGACGGCAGGCATCTTCCAAACGGACGAAGAGGCAGCTGCCTACGAAGCATTGCCCAATGCACAGGCTGGTGATGTCATCTTCGTTGACCAAAATGGTGACGGCGTCATCGATAGCGATGACAAAACCATGATCGGAAATCCCCATCCGGATTTCACCTATGGTTTCAATGCATCAGCGAACTACAAATCTTTTGACTTCAGCCTGTTCCTGCAGGGAACGTATGGCAATGAGATTCTGAATGGGGTGTTCCGTTACGACCTCAACACCACCAACCTTCCCGTTGAGGCACTCGAGCGCTGGACGGGAGAGGGAACAAGTGATTGGTATCCGCGTATTTCGCACAGTGATCCCAACCAAAACAACCGCATCTCCGACCGTTTTGTGGAGGACGGTTCGTTCCTCCGGGTCAAGAATGTCCAGTTGGGCTACACCTTGCCGGAGAGCGTGATGCAACGTTTGCAAATCGGAAAGTGTCGTGTATACGTAGCGGCGAGCAATCTGTTCACTTTCACCAAGTATTCCGGTCTCGATCCTGAAATCGGAACACGTGGCACGTTGGAGATCGGCATTGATCGCGGATTCTATCCTGCGGCCCGTTCCTTCATGGCCGGCGTAAACATTAACTTCTAATCCACACAACCATGAAACAACAGAAAACACTCTTTATGATTGGATTCCTCGCTGTCTCTTTGGTAGCGTGTAAGCAGGAATTCCTCGACATCACTCCGTTGGTCGGTTCAACCGAGGCCAACTACTACCTCACGCCTGAGGACGCAGAAGCAGCAACCATCGCTTGCTATAACAACCTTCAGCAAGAGGTCACGAACATCCAAGGCAGCGCGCAATTGGCGCCGCATTTCCGTTGGTACTTCGGTGACATTTGTTCCGACGATTCCTTCAAAGGCGGTTCGGGCGATGGTGATGAGCCGGATTTGTTCTTGTTCGAAAACTTCCAGGGCAATTCGTCCAGCAAGCTTTTGTTGGGGGAGTGGCAGGTCGCTTACCGCGGCATCGCCTACTGCAACCTGGCGTTGAACAACGTCCCGAACATCGAGATGGATCCCACGGAGAAGGCGCGCTACCTCGGCGAGGCGGCGTTCATTCGAGCGTACTGGTATTTCAACTTGGTGACCGTCTTTGGCGATGTGCCGCTTATTTTGAACAACCTCTCACCGAGCGAATACCAGCAGGGCCGAACACCTGCTGCAGAAGTCTGGGCTCAAATTGAAGCGGATTTGACCGCTGCACGCGATGCGTTGCCCAAGCGAAGTGCCATCTCCGTTTCGGAGATCGGACGTGCGACGTGGGGCGCTGCCACTGCTTTGTTGGCCAAGGCGCATGCGTACCAAGCAGAGTGGCAACCGTGCCACGACTTGTGCATGGAAATCATTTCTTCTCAGGAGTATTTCCTCGACCCGGACTACGCCAACATCTTCACGGAAGCGGGCGAAAACGGTCCTGGTTCTATCTGGGAGATTCAGTACATGAACGCTTCAGGCGGCAACTGGGGCAACCAGTTGGAAGGCACCTTCACCAACGTATGGCAGCGTGCGCGCGGCCAGTTTGGCGGTTATGGATTCAATATTCCAGAGCAGGATTTCGTGGATGAATTTGAGAACGGTGATCCCCGTTTGGCGGCAACCGTCTTCCAAGTGGGCGACCAAATGGGCGACCGCGGCACCTTCACATTGGAGGCGACGGGCATGCCCCACTTGTACTACCCGAAGAAGTTCTTCATCAACGCTTCGGACGAGGCGCCATTTGGCGACCCCAATCCCAATGGATACTCCAACGACCGCGTCATTCGTTACGCTGACGTATTGCTCTTCGGAGCGGAATCGGCGTATTACCTCGGTGACGAAGCACTGGCACGCCAGCTGACCAATATCGTCCGTGCGCGGGCACGCAATAACAACAGCGCGATCTTGCCGAATCTTTCGGCGGAAACAGGGCAGGACCTTTTGGACGCCATTCTGCATGAACGCCGTGTAGAGCTGGGGTTGGAAGGCCACCGGTATTTCGATTTAGTGCGCCAGGGACGAGCAGCCGATGAAATGGCTGAGCTCGGTTTCATTGCGGGGGTGCATGAAGTATTCCCCATCCCAGAAGTTGAAATCACGCTATCGGGTGGTTTGATCACCCAAAACAATGGATACTAATATGAACAAGTACATCACACTGGCATCCATCGCTTTGGGCGTGGTGCTTTACAGCTTGCAAGGCTGCAAGCCCTATGAAGAAGAAGGCATTGATTTGCCAGGAGCTCCTGTAGCCTCCATCTCTTGGTCGTTCATCGACGCAGTGGACTCATTGGGTCAAGTGGTTGGCATCGACTCCAATCGTGTTGAGTTCAGTGCTGCAGATGTTGAAGGGTCCTTCCTTCAGCTCTGGGATTTTGGCAACGGGCAAACATCCGATCGCCAACTCGATACGGCCTACTATCCGGTGGAGGGCGACTATGAAGTTTCTTATTCTGTGCACACCGCCGGAGGCATGGGACAGGCCAATGAGACCATCACCATTGACCAAACCTTGGAATTGCCTTGCGCAGGAATGTTGGAGTTGTTGACAGGCTGTGAGAATCAGAAAACATGGAAATTCTCCGATGAGATTGGAGCCATCGCCGTCGGCCCCGATCCGTATAGCACAGAATGGTACACTTCACCTCCTGCAGGTTTGGAATCGTTCCAAAACGACGACCGCTACCAGTTCACAGAGGACGGTGTTTACTTGTACAACAACAACGGGAGCACCATGAACCCGTTCGAGGGCTATGTTGAGACCGAAATAGCCATCGATCCAAGCACTTATTTTTTGACGGAAGGAACAGGTACGTCTGGGGAAGACCAGATCAGCCTTTCTCCATTCTCCGAGGACTTGTGCGGATTCATGGGCGTATGGGATTCGGGTCCTGTGTATGACATCTTGGAACTCACCGAAGATCGTTTGGTTATCCATGGCCCAATTCAAACCGGCGACTGCCAGCAGTCGGCCGGCTGGTTCACCCTCATTTTCGTGGTTGATCTCTGATGAAAAAGCTCAACGGAATATTGGTGTTGGCTTGTGCAGTTGGATTGAGTTCCTGCGAGGGGTGTGGTGATCCAGAACCTCCGGTAAACTCGGAAATCCGTTGGGCCAATGATGTGACCGTGTTCGAAACTGCTGACTTGGATGCTGTCACCCTGACAGTCACCCTTGGTCAGGTGAACACGGAACGCGTAACGGTTGATTACGCCTCTCTTCCGGGAACAGCCACCGAAGGAGATGACTTCATTCCGGTGTCGGGAACATTGGTTTTCGAGCCCGGAGAATTCTCGAAGGACATTTCGATTGAGATTGTATCGGACGAATACCTCGAGCCGGACGAATTTTTTACGGTGGAGCTGAGTAACCCGGTTAATGGCTATGTCAAGATTGGGGCGCCCACAGCTAGTGTTGGCATCCGAAACGATGACACCATGATTTACATTTCGGACGAAGGCTACGATGCCGCTGATTCGTACGAAGGCATGGCGTTGGTCTGGGCGGATGAATTTGAAGGCGAGGCCATTGACCTGAACAACTGGACGTACGACCTCGGCAATGGAAGTGGAGGCTGGGGCAACAATGAGCTGCAGACCTACACGAACAGTGCCAGCAACAGCTTTGTTGCGGACGGAAAGTTGTTCATCGTCGCAGAAAAGGTGGGTGAGAATGCCTACACTTCGGCGCGGATGAAATCATTGGATCTTCAGGAGTTCCAATACGGTCGCATCGACGTGCGTGCCATCCTTCCGAAGGGCCAAGGCATTTGGCCTGCGATTTGGATGCTCGGTGGCAATTATCCCGAAGTGGGGTGGCCGGCATGCGGTGAAATCGACATCATGGAGTTGCTGGGACATTTGCCCGGAACGGTGCACGGCACGGCGCATTGGGGCATCGATTGGCCCAATTGGAACCACCAAGGATTGTCCACGAGCATTTACCCAGACAACTTCGACCAAGAGTTCCATGTCTTTTCCATCGATTGGTCGGAGAACAACATCGATTTCATCATGGACGATGAGGTGTTCTTCAACATCAATCCGAGCATGATGAACGGCCAGCCGTACCCGTTCAACAACCCATTCTTTTTCATTCTGAATGTGGCTGTGGGCGGAAATTGGCCGGGTTACCCGGACGAAACCACCACATTCCCGGTCTTCATGGCTGTGGACTACGTGCGGGTTTACCAATAACCAGAAAACATCCAACGAAAAAGGGGAGCCCGAAAGCTCCCCTTTTTTTGTGGCCTGCGCTCAGTTCAGTCAATCAAGGCATTGAGCGTGGCAGAGGGACGCATGATGGCCGCAGCCTTTGCGTCGTCCATTCGGTAGTAGCCACCTGTATCGGCAGCATCGCCTTGAACGGCGATGAGTTCTTCGACAATGGTGGATTCACTAGCGCGCATGGCTGTAGCCAATTCGGCAAAGGCGTCTCGCAGTGCTGGGCTTTCTTGTTGTGCTGCCAGTGCTTCAGCCCAAAAGAGTGCGAGGTAGAAGTGTGAACCGCGGTTGTCGATGCCGCCCAAGCGCCGCGTCGGGCTCTTGTCTTCGTCGAGGAATCGACCGGTCGCGTCGTCGAGGCAGCGGCCGAGCACGCGGGCTTCTTCATTGCCTGTCTGGTCCGCATAGTGATCAAGGGATACGGCCAAGGCGAGGAATTCGCCCAAGCTGTCCCAGCGGAGGTAGTTCTTCTCCTGCAGTTGCTGCACGTGCTTCGGTGCAGATCCGCCCGCTCCGGTTTCGAAGAGGCCACCGCCGTTCATCAACGGCACGATGGACAACATTTTCGCGGAGGTACCAACTTCCAAAATGGGGAAGAGGTCGGTCAAGTAATCCCGCAGGACATTGCCCGTCACGGAGATGGTGTCTTGACCTTTTACAATGCGCTCCAATGAATAATTAGTGGCTGCAACCGGGGCCAAGATTTCAATGGTGAGTCCATCGGTGTCGTGGTTCGGGAGGTAGGCCTTGACCTTCTTGATGAGTTCTGCGTCGTGAGCGCGATTTTCATCGAGCCAGAATACGGCTGGGTTGCCGGTGACGCGGGCCCGCTTTACGCCGAGCTTCACCCAATCTTGAATAGGGGCGTCCTTCACTTGGCACATCCGGAAGATGTCGCCCGCCTTGCCCGGTTGTTTAATCAACGCCTCGCCGGATGTGGTTTCTACCACGATTGTACCGTCACCAGGGAATTCAAACGTCTTATCGTGCGATCCGTACTCTTCGGCCTTTTGCGCCATTAGTCCGATGTTGGATACACTGCCCATGGTCTTCGGGTCGAGGGCCCCATTGGCCTTGCAGAATTCGATTGTGGCCTGGTACACACCGGCATAGGATCGATCTGGAATGACGGCCTTCGTGTCGCGTGTTTGACCTGCTTTGTCCCACATCTGACCCGAGTTGCGAATCATCGCGGGCATGGAGGCATCGATGATGACATCCGATGGCACGTGTAAGTTGGTGATGCCGCGGTCGGAATCCACCATGGCCAAGTCCGGTCCGGCGGCAAAGGCGGCGCCAATGGCTTCGTTCAGCTTGGCCTGCGTCTTTTCTGGAAGGCTGTCCATTTTTTTCACCACATCGCCCCAACCGTTGCGGGAGTCGATACCTGCCGCTTCGAGCTCTGCCTTGAACCCTTCGAATACCGGAGCGAAGAACGCTTCGACAAACACGCCAAAAAGAATTGGATCGGAGACCTTCATCATGGTCGCCTTGAGGTGCAGCGAGAAGAGCAAATTGTTGGCTTTCGCATCGGCCATCTGAGCACGTGCAAACGCCTTCAACCGTTCCACGTCCATGACGGCGGCGTCGATGATTTCGCCCGACTGGAGCTGGAAAGCACCCTTCATCTCCTTGGTGGTGCCGTCGGCTCTTTTGTACACGATGCGCACATCCGTGGCTTCAGCGACGGTGTGGCTCTTTTCGGAGCCGTAGAAGTCGCCTCCGTCCATGTGCGCTACATGTGACTTCGAGTCGGAAGACCAAGCGCCCATGCTGTGGGGATGCTTTTGAGCGTACGCCTTCACCGCTTTGGGAGCTCGGCGATCGCTGTTGCCCTCGCGCAAAACGGGGTTCACCGCTGAGCCTTTGACTCCGTCGTAGCGGCGCTTGGCGTCGCGCTCGTCGTCGTTCGCGGGTTCTTCGGGGTAGTCGGGCAGGGCGAAGCCTGCGGTTTGCAATTCGGCAATGGCTGCTTTCAGCTGCGGGATGGACGCACTGATATTGGGCAACTTGATGATGTTCGCTTCGGGTCGCTTGGCCAATTCACCCAATTCGGCGAGGGCATCGTTCACGCGCTGGGCCTCCGGAAGGCGGTCATTGAATGCGGCGAGGATGCGGCCGGCCAGGCTGATGTCGCGCGTTTCCAAATGCACGTTCGCTCGCTTGGCGAAGGAGGAGACAATGGGCAGAAACGAGTACGTCGCCAGTGCGGGTGCCTCGTCTGTTTTCGTGTAAATGATTTTTGCCATGGGTTAGTCAAAATCAAATGCGATTTGGTACCCAAACCACAGATTTCAGAGCGGTTGCAAAGGTCGCACATAAAACGGGATAAACCAACGCTTCACGGGCGCTCGTAGGTCAGGTAGGCCGCCACGTTCCAAAAGTTCATTTCGCTTTCGGTGAACGGTTGTGCGGTCGGTACATCGATGATCAATTCATGCACTCCGGCGTCGAGGTTTCCCAAGGGCACACGCACCGGTGGTACATCGCTCCCCGGGCACCACCCCGAACGTGAATAATCACTCGAGGCAATGCGTTCATCGAGGCTGTCTCCCTTCCAGTAGGTACGTTCCATCCAAACGCCGGAAGTGGGGTTGAACCGCCGAAAACTCGCGCAATCGTCCCGCCAGGGTGTAAACGAAAGGCACGTGTCGCCATCCCATGACACGTGGTGTTCGCAACGCACGAACTCATCGCCTCTGCCGTGTCCGCCGTGTCCGGTGGCCGTGTAGTACAAGGCCGCATTAGCCGCTGGTTCATCCAGGGCCAAAGTGACGACCAAAGGCCCCTCAGCGAACCCGTCGTAGGCGGTTTGTTCGCTCCCAAATTTGGAGGTATTCAAGAGGGGGAGGGTGGTCAGTGCCTTGCCCGGAATCACCGTCGCGGCATTGGGTTCGAAATCAAGTTGAACATCCAGTGTGTACCCTTCGCTCGTCCATGTGTCGATGTACACCCCAATCGTTGCTGAATCGCCAAGAGCCTCCCACAGATGGCTGATGTCAGCTTCCCAGTGCACGGAGTCTTCCCATTTCGGGATGTAAACGGGTTTGTATTCGTCCAACCGTTCGGACTCGCTAAAATGGCCTACTCCAAATGGGGTGATGAAGCGCAACAGTTCAACGGTGGGTTGGAAACCAGAGCCCGCCTCGTTGAGGGCAATGCCCGGATAGTCCGTTTGCGCCAAAGTGTCCTTTTCGAATCCTACATCCAGCAAATTGGGAGCGGCATCGGGAAGGAGGACGAGCGAACCCGATTTGTCCCACGGGTCACCTGCGGAACGCAGCGTCACATGAGCGGTGATGGTGGGTCGCACGTGAAAGGTGGGAATATCGATCGTACGCGTCAGGAACCGTCCGTTGTCCCAGCGGCGCCATCCGTCGTCCGCTCGAAGGGAGTCCCAATTCGTGGATGGCGCAAAAAAGATGTGCGTGCTGTCCATGCATTGCACCGTTGCATGTCGCTCGTTGACAACCGGCGTTTGGCACGAAAACAGGGCCAGAAGCACTGCGCCACATAACCAAGGAAAGAACTTCTTCATCTCTATTGTAGTTTTATCGGTGTCCGATTCACACGAAACCAAACCTGTTCTCAAAGATGAAACAATTCTACTCGTCCCTTCGCGCAACGGCCATTGCTGCCTGTTGCGCATGGTTGCTGACGCCAATCACATCATTCGCTCAAGTTGACGAATGCGACGGAACGCGCTACCGCTACACGTCCGCATTTGAAAATTTCAATGTCTCCTACGACGTCGAATACGGCAATGCGATCAACACAACGGGACTGAACCAAAGCCTCGTCGTTGACATCTACGAGCCTGAGGGCGATGTGCATGAAAGTAGGCCCTTGATCATCATGGGGCACGGGGGATTCTTTATTGGTGGTGACAATGCCGGTGAGGATGTCGTGCCACTTTGTGAAGACTTGGCGAAGATGGGGTATGTCGTTGCTTCGATGTCGTACCGTGTTGGCGTGGACAATTTCCTCGACGTCTCGAATGCATTGGTACGTTCCGTGTGGCGTGCCTATCACGACGGGAAAGCTGCAGTTCGTTTCTTTCGAAAAACGGTGGAAGAGGATGGGAATCCGTGGGGCGTGAACACCGATCACATTTACTTGGGAGGGGTATCCGCAGGCGCATTCATCGGCTTGCACATGGCGTCCATCGATGAAGAATCAGAAATCCCTCCACAAGTCGACCAATCCCAGCCAGGCATGGGAGGAGGTCTAGAGGGAGAGTCGGGCAACCCCGGCTACAGCAGTGCGATTGCAGGCGTTGTTAACATAGGCGGTGCGCTGAAATCTGTCGACTACATGAGTGAAGGCGATGCTCCAATTGTCTCCGTGCATGGAACCAATGATGGAACGGTGCCGTTTAGCACGGGAATGATCATGCTGAGCGGCATCCCCATTACGGAAGTGGATGGGAGTGCGATGATCCATGAAACAGCGCAAGCCTTGGGGATTGAAAGTTGCTTCACGGAACTGGAAGGCGCGGGACACGTCCCGCATATCACGGATGCTGATGCATACTATCAGACATTGGGCACCGTTTCAGGAGCATTGTCAAGCTGGATATGTTCCGGATACGAGCCTATTTGCGGTCCCTACGACTACGAAGCCGTTGGTGTTGCCGAATGGCTGGAAGCTGAACACGGCCAGTGGCGCGCGTTCCCGACGGTCGTGGAGGCAGGCGAGCCCCTGCAGATCCAGTGGTTGACTTCTCCCCGCACTGCGTGGAATTTCGAGGTATACGACGCCAGCGGTCGGTTCATTCAAACGGCAACCGGCACGGGTGAATGGTTCGCCATTCCAACGGGGGATTTAAGCGCAGGGTTGCACTTCGTTCGCATTCCCGGCACGACGGAATACCACCGTTTCTGGGTGCAGTAATCACTGCCCTTTGATGACTTGAAGCGAACGGGGTCCGTTTGCTGTTTCCAGCGCGACAATGTACTTGCCAGCGGGCCAGGCGCCTGATTGTATCACCAACGTTGAGGTGTTGGTCACGGTTTCTTGATGCACTATTCTGCCGCTGAAGCCGATCACGCGCAAGGATTGTACATCTTCCCCCAAGTTGAGGTTGAGGGTGCTGGTGAACGGATTTGGATACGCCCAGTTGGCTGGTGCTTCGGTGGTCGCGACGTTATTCGGCTCAACCACCTCGGGCGCCGGGAGCAGAGAATCGAGCGGGAAGCTCAATAAGCTCCGAGCAAACGTTCCTGCGATGAGTCGGTTCGTGATGGTATCGGCGTCGACATCGTACACTGGAATGGTGGGCAAGGAACCCACCGGTTCCCAATTGGATCCTCGGTTCAGCGTGGCAAATACACCTGCGTCTGTTGCCACCACCCAAATGCTGTCATTTAGTGCGTGGATCTGATTCACGGGATGTTCGGGCAAGTCGCCTTGGATGGGCTGCCATGCTTCGCCAATGGCCGCACGGAAGATGAAAGGGGAATAGATGGCATTGCGGTATCCGCTCACCGTGCAGAACATGGAGTCCGGGTGGTAGGGGTCGAATTCGATGTCCGTGACAAACTGCCCCGGAAGTCCGGTTTCCATGGGTTGCCACGAGTCGCCGTGGTCCTCAGAAATCCACACACGGCCGTCGGTCGTACCAGCGGCAATTACATCTACACTGTAGTGAGATCCGGCAATGGCGCTTACGCACCGATAGGACAGACCTGGTTCGGTGGCGTATGTCAAATCCTCGCTAGCGGGCTGCCAAACGCTGACCGGGGCGTCTTCCATGCGGTAAAGCCGTTGCGAGCCGGTCCACATTTCATCGGGGTTGGACGGATGATAAATCAACGGCGCGTCCCACCAGACCCGGTCTTCTTCCTCAATGCCGTAAGTGAAATCGTTCCACAGGGGTTCTTCATCGGGACCGGTTAGGCTGAAGCGCCAATTGCCCCATTGGTATCCGGCATACCGGAGCGCGGGGTCGGTGGGGTGGTAGATGGAGGTGAAGCCATCGCCGCCGAGGTCGCGGGTCCATCCGCCCAAATCCTCGTAATTGCCCGTGGTCGTTCCGTTGTCTTGTGCGCCTGCCGTGTAGAATCCGGGGTTGTGCGGATTCCAGGTGGCGCGGTAAAATTGGGTGACGGGGATGTCTTCAAGGTCTTCCCACGTCGCGCCGTGGTCCTCTGTTTTGTAGAGGCCGCCATCGGTGGCCAAAATGCACGTCTCCGATCCCAGCCATTGCAAGTCGTGTTTGTCGGCATGCACCTCGTAAGTCCACCATTCAGGGCCCATCAGGTTCCAATTCGTTCCGCCATTGACGGAATTCCAGAGGTTGACCCCGAGGATGGTGATGTCATCGGGATTGAAGGGGTTGATGCGCACCTTGGAGAAGTACCATCCAAATCCGCCCAAGGCGTTTTCGGGAATGTTGTCCTCTGGAATAACGGCGCTCCAGGTTTCCCCGCCATCGGTGGTGCGGTACAGGTTGTCCAATTGGCTGTTTTGACCCACCACAAGGGCATAGACGCCTTGGGGCGATTGGGCCAATCCGATCCGTCCGCGCTCGCCTGTTCCCCAGGGGTTGGGCAGGACTTGCCAATTGACGCCGTTGTCGTTGGATTTCCAAATGCGGCAGTGTGGACCCCATACTTCACTCGCTGTGGAATTTCGCGTGCGTTGCCACGCTGCGGCGTAGATGGCTTCGGTGTCCGGGTCGTAGAGCAGGTCTGTGACACCTGCTGAATCGTTGGGGAGCAGCACCTGATTCCAATTGACTCCAGCATCCACGCTTCTGAAAAGGCCGCGGTAAGCGTTTGGTTGTGCCGGATTTCCCATGGCACCCGCGAAGAGTACCGGTCCTTCGCCTTCTGCACCCGGCACAAACAACAATTTGCTGATCACGCCCATGGAGTCGAGTCCCATGTTTTCCCAAGATTCGCCGCCATCCAATGAGCGGTACACCCCGTTTCCGATGCGCGGAAAACTGCTGATTTGGGGGTCTCCGGTGGCCAAGAACACACGGTCCGGATTGCCCGGGTAGAAGGTCAGATCACCCATGGACATGGCCGGGAAATCCTCCGTTAAGGGTTGCCATTCTGCGTTTCCAGAACCTTTCCACAGTCCGCCGGCACTGCTTCCGGCGTACAGCATCGTTGGATCTTCTGGATGTTGGCGTATGAAATTGAATCGTCCGCCAATGTTCGTGGGGCCCTCCAGGCGCCATTCGCCTTCGATGGTGCGCGTTCCTGCTCCATCTGTGATGTGCTCAAACTTCCAACGGTCCACTTCGTCAAGGACATTAGCTGCGTGCCAAGCGTCCCATTCGGCATCCGGTGCAGACCATTTCCAAGCTTCTGCCTCGTATGGCTTCATTTTTTTGAATGCATTTGCAGCAGGCGCCTCACCGGATGGAGCGGTAGAACAATGGACGAAAAGCAGGGCGGTCGATGCGACCGTGCAAAGGGCAGGGAAGTTCAATCGTATCATCATCGAATCAACAAGATGTGGCCTTGCAAAGTTTTGAGGGAGTATGCATCATCGCGCAGCACGGCCTCGTAATGGTAGACCCCGTCTGGTGCGAAATGGTCTCCACCTTGGACGTCGCCGACCCAATACGCCTCGGGGTCCTCAGACGCGAAGACCAAGTCACCCCATCGGTTGTAAATGCGCAACTCAAAACGCGTCACGGCGCCACTCGTGTGCATGCGCCAGGCATCGTTGTGGCCGTCATTATCCGGGGTAAAGGCATTCGGGGCAAAAGCGTTCAATCCCTCCGTGAGATCAATCATCGCACAGGTGAGGGAGGAGCACCCCACGCTGTCCGTGGCTTCCATGCACAGCTGGAATGCGTCCAACCCAATTTCTGGGATGGAGAACGACTGGTACGCTCCTTCACCCATGGACAGATCGTCAACATTCCAGCTGTACGTGTTCGTCGCCACCGAGTCCGAGGCCCAGGCCTCGATGTGGGTGTCGAAAATCGAAGCTTGAGCCGGTGTCAAACTGAATGCGGAGGAGGGCGGTGCACTCAAACAAAGCAATTCCGCTGCCGTAGCCGTGTTGGTGCAGCCGTTGTTGTCCAGCACCGTATGGCTCATGAGGTAGCATCCGGGGTTCTCGATGACGAACGTGTGGTCATCGCACGCCATGGAAGCGCCCACGCCATTGGCGTTGAAGGTCCATTGGCAATCCACAATGCTCGGATTGGCAGGGGCGGTGCATGCCACTACGGCAGGGGCGCATCCCTCCGTTGGGCTGAAGGTGAACTCGGCTTCGGGCAGTCCGTATACAGTAACTGTGGCATCGGTCGAGGTCCCGCACGCGCCGGGAATCGTGTAGGAGACGGTGTGCAACCCAGCACCTGCCGTTTGCGGCGAAAATTGTCCAGTGGAGGAAATGCAGTTGGTACAGGATGCGGTCCAATTCCCCCCCGTTTCTTCAGGCACAGCGACAGCGGGATCGTGGTCCAGGCAAAACTCGGGAATCAAGGCAAATGCACTGCTCGTATTGGGGGTGACCGTGAAAGTCGCCGTCCCGGTTGCCGGGCAGGTGCCCGAGATGGTGTAGGTCAGGTCCCAGGCTCCTGTTCCCGCCAATTGGGTGTCAAAAACGCCATCTGACGTGCAGCAATTGGCACATGCTGCGGTCCAGCTGCCGCCGTTGGTGACGGGCACCATCACCACTTCGCCGGTGCCCTCGCAGAAACTCTGGTCGTCGATGGCGGCGTCCGGGACGCTCCCAATCTCGACCTCCACTGTGGTCGTCTGCGCACACGGATTGTCAGACGAATACGTGATGCTCACGATGCCTGGTGAAGCATCTGCTGGGGTCAATTGTCCGTTGGCCGATAGGCAGTCCGCGCAGGTTCCTGTCCAGGTTCCGCTGTACAGGTCATCGGTTGTCAACAACACCGCCGCCGCATCGTTGCACACAAACTCAGGAGCGGTGACTTCCACCGGTTCGGGGGAACTGAGGCTCACGTCGACTTCGGAGGGCACCAACGGACAGCCGCTGTTCGTTCCGTTCAGCGTATAGGTGCCGGCATCCTCGGCCGCAGTGGTTTGGATGAACAGCAATTCACCAACGAAAGCATCTCCGCTGGGTAAGGTCCATTCCCAGGTGGCATCGGGCAGCGTCGCGTCTGGTTCCAATGTCAGGCTGCTTCCTTCGCAAATTTCAATGGGTTCTGTGTCGAGCGGCGCTTGGATTGTTTCCACCACCACAAGTTCAAACACGGTCGGCTCTGAAAGGCACGATTCGGCCTCTACCACCAGCGTGTATTCCCCAGCGTCAGAAGGGTCGGCATTGGAATAGGAGGCGGTGCTGTCTCCTTCAAAAACGATGTCTCCTGCAGCATTTTCCCAAATCCAATTGTCCGCCGCTGTCAAAGACGTAAACGACCAGTCATCGCCTTCGCACAGTGCGTCAATCGGCACGACCTCCGGAGCAGGAGGCTGGGGGGCGACAAAAAGTTCGAGGGTATCCGGTAAGATCTCACACTCACCAGCCATACCGGAGACCACGTACAGTCCGGCATCGTCAACGGTTAGTGGACCAATGGTCAGATCATCACCTGTTGCTGCAAAGCCGTTTGGACCAATCCATTCGTAAGTGGCATCCAAAATGGGTGAGGCAAACAATTCAGCCATTTCCCCTGCACACAGCTCATTGTCTGAAGTAAAAGTTGAGTGCTGGTAATTGGAGAAGTCACTGAAGTACCCGTACCGAGTGCCAGATGTTGCTCCACCATTGATGATGCCAAGGTGAAACTTTGCAGTACCATTGACCAAACGAGATGCACCGCCGGTGGGCACAAACGCGGATGCAGTAATGTTGGCGTACATCCATTCTCCGCCTGTACCGGGCACGGCGCTGAAATTGACGGCGTTTACGTTGCCGGTGTTTCCATTGAAGGTGAAATCACCTTCCGCTCCAGTGGGGACAATGATCTTCATGCCGATGAAGTCACTGCTCGAGCGCACAAAGGCCACTTCATCGGATCCGGTGCAGGTTATAGGCGGGAGGATGGCACCGCCGACTTCGCAGCCGAATCCGGTCATGTGAAGCGCCACCGCGGGTGCGCTTGTTTCGTAATACGCAGCAGGCGAACTCAAGGTGTGCGCGTACGTTTCTCCGGCGTTGACCGTCCAGACATTGGTGCCGTTGATGGAAATGGAGGTGTTGTCTTCGGTCCCTAGGATGAAGACCTTGTCGGGTCCATTTAGGTTCCCTTTGACGGCGATGTATTCGGTGCCTGCGATGGAGACGGGAATGGCTTGGTCACCCAAAATATCTTGGCAATTTCCCGGAGGATAGGCCGATCCCAAGACACTGTCGTCGCTCATGGTAATTGCGATGGGCGCGGTGCTTGTGATGTAGGTCCCGGCGGGGTGGTTTACGGCTTGGGCATTGGCCGCGCGCAGCGCATATGTTTCTCCCGTATCCAAGATGATGGTGAAGGGGACACCCGCAGGATAGCCGACGAGTGCGGCAGTTGGCACGACCGTTATTTCGGTATTGTCCTCTGTGGCAACCAGGTCCATGGCCGCTTTGGATTGAGTGTAGTAATTGTCCAGGTAATTCTGAAAGGGCACGTAGAATTCAACGCCCAAAGCTGAAGCCCCTTTCAGCGCGAAAATATCCGGATTGAGGTTGTGGTTGATTTCGTAGTAGGCGGTCACCGGGGCATCCGACGTGATGTGGAGGCCTTGGCTCAACACGGTGTTGAACGGTGTATTTTCAATATCATCGATCCACGGAGTCAAATCCAGCGTTTGCGTTCCATTGGCCGGAATGTTCAACGTTTGGACGGGAAATGTGGGGTTGGCCGGCTGATCCACTGTCACTTGAGCCGCCTCTGCCAAGGTTGAGAAACGCAGCAGTATGGGCTGGTCTCCGTGGTTTGCCCAAACCTCCGGAGCGGCGAACCAAAATTCCGTATCCAACTGTCCATATGCTCCTTCTGGCCTGTATAGGATTGCTAGCCAAAGCAAGGATAGTAAGCGAAAAACACGAATGGTCATTTTGGATTGGTGGGGCAATGTCAACGTCGGTGCTTGGTTGTAGACATTAGAAACCAATGCGACTCGAAGATATGGGGAATGCTTATGCAACCCAATAACATAAAAAAAGCACCAACCGTTGCATCCGACTGCACGGCTTCCGGATTGCCGAAAGCCCAAATGCCCAGGCCTATGAGCAGCACGGCTCCAGCAGTGAAGGGCAGGGCCTTCAGCCACAGGGCTTTCGATGACAGACCCAACCGTTGACGCAGGTGGTGCCAGCCGGAAGCACTGTGTTGTCCGACGAAGTACAAACCGAATGACAGCAAGACGGGAATCCATGGCGTCATGCCGATCAAGCCAATGGCGAGCGCCCACGGCAAGTGCTTCATCCGCATGGCCGCGATGCCGCAAGAAATCAACCCAGCGGTAAACACGAATTGCAATTCATCTTGCACCTGAAGCAGCCCGTCGAGCGTTTCCGTATCGATGCCCATTTGGCCGATGATGGGGTTGACTTCTTCCACGTGCCAACTCAAAATCATGCCCAATGCAATGGTGCCCCAAGCCATGTGGCCTTTTGAAATTTCCCAGCGTTCAAAATCCGCCTGCCCAAAATGCCAAGCGCTGAGGAGCAAGAAGACGAGGAGGCCCGCATGCGGAAACATCCACCACAAGCCAAGAATCGCGGCAATGGCCAGCAGGTACAGCCCGATATAAATCCCGGAATGCCGACCGGGTGAACGGTGGCGATGCGTCCATACATCCAGCGCACCGTGTGGAATGCCAATCGCCAACAACCCCAACATCAGCAGCAATCCGAGGAAAGTGTCCGACCACGCGGCACCAGCCGAATTCAATGCGATGTGCGCTGCAGCAAGGGCGATAAGGGCGATGGGACGCGTGTATTCGTTCATCGGACGAGGGTTAAACTGCCCACCAATCGGATGGGCCCCGGTTCTGTGTGGGTCATTGTACCGTTTTCATCCGTTATGCTCAAGTCGCCTTCGTTGCGGTTGATGATGACCTCGTAATAATAGGTACCTTCAACGGCCTCATCCGCAGTGGGCTCCCAACCGGCGGCATTGCCGAAATCTTGCGACGCGTAAACGACTTGGCCCCAGCGATTGAAAATTCGACAGGTGCTGAATGGGAAATAGCTGAGATCAGGCAATGCGAAACGTTCGTTCTGCGCATCCTGGTTGGGCGAGATGACATTGGGAACCACCAACGCGCACAGCACAGTCGTCACATCGAACGTACCCTCGGCCGTCAAGTTGCACGGAGCCCCTGTGTTCAAATAGGCGGTATACAGGCCATCGTACAAGGCCACCATCCCGGGGCCTTCACCGAATTCAATGGTGTTGTCATCGCTGTCGGTGAAGGTCCATTCCACGGCGTACAGAGGATCCCATTCGGGCAAATCCAATGCGGGTGTATTGTCCGGGCAGTGCTCCACCTCGATGGGACCGAAGTTGGTCGCAATGACTTCGGGGAGCGGAGCTACTTCCAGCTCTGCGGTTACCACGGGGGATGGGCAATTGGAGTCCACCACGTAAGCTTCATAGGTTCCGGCCCCGCCCAACGGTACCGCGTTCAACGGCCAGCTTGCTCCGGAGAAGCTGCCCCAATAGGGATGGAACCACTGGATGGTGCCGTCGCCTTCAGCATTCAACGACCAATCGGATCCTTCACAGATTTCTGTGAATCCACTCAGCACGGGAGGCGCAGGGGTAGGGAATACATCGAGGTATACCGAATCGGGATTCATGGGGCAGGTGCCGACCGTGCCATTGACGACGTACCACCCGGATGCATCGGGTTGGGCGTTGTTCAGCGTGAATGCTTGTGCATTGGAGGTAAATCCATCCGGTCCGCTCCACGACCAAGCCGTGCCATCTGGACCGTTGCCGTCCAGCATCCATTCATCGCCTTGGCAGATTTCATCGGATTCAATCGGCGTGCCGTTGGCATCGAGAATGTCCAGGTCTTGGGGGGGGACGAGGTTGAAGTCAAACGGGACCGGGCCCGCAAGGCACCCCAAGTAATTCACGCTCACCCCATAGGTTTGCGCATCTTCCCAATCCGCATTTGTAATCACCCAGGGATTCCCGGAACCCAGGCTGTCGCCGTTGGCGTCGAACCACGTCACATCGGCTGTTCCACCTGACGTGTAGATGGCGGAGAACGCAGCCTCGTTGCCTAGACAGACCGCAGGGGCCTCCACCGCCTCGATGACGGGGTTTTCAATCACATCCACCCAGGTCGAATCCGGCACCAGCGGGCACCCTTCGGCTTCGCCCTGCACGGTATACCATCCGGAATCGTCGGGTTGGCTGTTCGTTACTTGGATGCCCAGTTGACTGCCGATGGCTTGGCCTTCCGGATTGGTCCAAGCATACGAGGCGCCGGCGATGGGTGAGGTTTCAAGCGTGAAGTTTTCGCCCTGGCACCACGCGGAGTTTCCAGCGTTGATGCTGAGCGATTGTTGAGGGGTGACTTCTACGTCCCACAAGGTCGGAGGCGATAAGCAGCCGTGGTCATTAATGACGAGCGTGTAAATGCCATCGTGGTCGAGGGTCACTGCTGCCTCCATGATGCTGTCGGCGCTGGGGTAAAATCCAGTGGGTCCTGACCATTGGTACTGCACCGATTCTCCAGAGGGGGTCGACAGCACCAGCGGTGCCCCTTCGCACACCACTGAGTCTCCTATGATTTCTGGTGTCTCGGGGAACGGATAGACGAACAGGTTTAACGTGTCGTTTTCAATCGGACACGCACCTACGAATCCGGAGACCACGTATTCGCCTGCATCGTCGAGCCCTACTTCACCAAATGGAAAGGGATTGCCTTGTCCTGAGAATCCGTTTGGTCCTGTCCAATCGTAGGTCGCGCCTAGAAGCAGGTTGGATTCCAGGTCGAGCTCATCGCCTTCGCACAAGGTGTTGTCGTCGACTTGAACGACGTAGGCTTGGGCGGCATAATTGCTGAAATATCCATAGCGCGTGCCCGAGGTGGCTCCTCCGTTGATGATGCCAAGATGAAAGGTCGAGCTTGAGTTGTACAATCGGGAAGCAGACAGTTGGGGTACGAACGAAGACGCCGTGATGTTGGCGTATTTCCATTCCCCATCCGTCCCCGGTACATCGCTGAATTGGCTCGCGTTAATCAAGGCGGGATTCCCGTTGAATTCGAAATCTCCCTCGCCGCCTGAAGGAACCAAGATTTTTAAACCCATGAATTCATTGGTGGAACGGATGAAGGCCACTTCTTGTGAACCGGTGCAAACGATGGGGGGCAACAGGGCACCGCCGACTTCGCAGCCGAATCCGGTCAAGTGCAATGCGTAAATCGGACTGCTCGCCTCATAATACGCTGAGTTGGCGTACAACGTATGCGTGTAGATTGAAGTCAGGGTGTTCAAGGTGGTTACCACGTTTCCGTTGACGGAGATGGTGGTGTTCGGTTCAGTGGGGATAAAGAACACCTTGTCCGGTCCGTTGAGGTTGCCCTTGATGGCGATGTACTCCGTGCCGACGATTTCGACGGGAACAATCTGGTCGCCAAACAGATCCGCACAGCCGCCGTAGGGTGTCCCGTTGAGGGAGTCGTCGCTGATGGTGATGGCAATTGGTTTGTCCGAATTGACGACAGTTCCGTAGGGGTGTTGACTCGCTGAGGTGGATGTTGCTCGGCCGCTCCATGTTTCGCCGGCGTCAAGGTTGATGGTAAAAGTCACATTCTGCGGATGACCAACGATGGGCTTCCGCGGCGTGATTTCAATCGTCGTATTGTCTTCCGTTGCCACAATGTCAAAGCCTGCGGGAGATTGGGTGTACCCATTGTTCAGGTAATTCTGGAACGGGACGTAGAAGGCGGTTCCAAGTGCATTTGCTCCTTTCAGAGCATAGATGTCCGGGTTGAGGTTGTTGGAGGGATTGACCTCATAATAGGCCTGAATCAGTCCAGTGGAACTGATTTTGATGCCTTTGTTCAAGACCGTATTTGCGGGCTTGTTTTCGACTTGGGCCAGCCAAGGCGCTAGGTTCAGCGAGGACACGCTGTTGGCCGGAACTGATATGGTTTGCGTGGGAAAGGCGCCGTTGGCCGGTTGCTCCACAGTGACAATGGCCGACTGATCGAATGTGGCAAAGCGCAAAAGGGTAGGGCTGTCTCCATGGTTCGCCCACACCTCCGGTGCGACAAACCAAAATTCGGTATCGACCTGTGCACGCAGTTGGCTCAGCCCGCTCATCAGGCTAACCACCAGGGCAAATTGCGCAATGAGAAGGAGTCGTTTCAACGTCTGGCCTGCATTTGGTTAAGGCAAGGTAATTATTTCAACGCAACGAAATGCGGCCTGTCCCCGTATACCCGGATATACATGAATACCATGGCTTACATCTGGAACCCCAACGCTCTCCCTCAATTTGAAAGCGATTCTTTGATTTTACGCATTCCGGCCTCGGGTTTATTTGCCCGTGTGTCAGGGCCGATTGTTGAATTGCTAAGCCAATTGCCCTTTCTTGATGTTGACGGTGCCGCCGCCACATGGCAGGAACGGTGTGACCGCGGCGACCACGAGGCGCAAAGCGCGAGTGTCATTTGGCACGAATTGGTTGACCTCGGAGCCATTCGGGAAGTCTCATTCGAAGAGCCATTGAACGAAACGCCGGAGTCACAATGGATCCAGCTGGACTCCGGTCAACGCCATTCGCGGCTTCACCGGTTCATGGGCGCTCAGGGATTCCTTACCGATGACGATGTCCTGTACATAGGGGCGTAAAACACGCGGTTGGCCGCGTATCTTCGTCCAAAATTCGCACGCATGTTTGGACGCCTATCCTTACCGATCAGAAGTTTTGGGTTTGTAGCCCTGGCCATTTCGCTCTTTTCATGCGAAGGCAACACCCGGCTTGAGTGGAACCTGCAAAACCACTCTTCAGAAGATGTTTATGTCGTGCACAAGGCCTGGGACTACAGTTCCATTCCGCCTGATACGGTATCCGTCGCTGCAGGTGAGACCTACCTGCTAGGGGTCAATGACATTCTCGGTGGCAATTCCATCCCATGGGATCCAGCGAGTTTCATTGATACGCTGTTCGTGACCTCCGCAACTGGAGCATTGTGCACCAAGGATTGGACCGATACAGAAAATTGGGGAATCGTGAGCCAGGAAGAGCGTCGCATCCCTTCCAATTGGTCACACACCTATTTCTTTCGCGTCGAGGACGCCGACTTTTAACGCCACTTGAGGTGTTTGATCGACCGTCCTTCGGATTGGATTTCCTTGAGGGAGTCGATGCCAATGTTGATGTGTTCGTCCACAAAGGATGCCGTGACTTTTGCGTCGCTGGCATCGGTTTTCACGCCTGACGGGGTCATGGGTTCGTCGCTCACGAGCAGCAACGCCCCGACGGACAATCGGTTCGCGAATCCCACACTGAACAGGGTGGCCGTCTCCATGTCGATGGCTTGAGCCCGCGTGCTGCGCAAGTAGGCTTTGAACGCATCGTCGTGCTCCCAAACCCGGCGGTTGGTGGTGTATACCGACCCCGTGTAGTAATCTCGGTTGTAATCCCGAACCGTTGAGGAGATGGCGCGTTGTAAAGCAAAACTCGGCAAGGCTGGAACCTCAGGTGGGAAGTAATCGTTGGAAGTTCCCTCTCCGCGAATGCCAGCCAAGGGCAAGATGAGGTCGCCAATTCGATTTTTTTCTTTCAAGGCACCGCATTTGCCCAAGAAAAGCACAGCCTTTGGCGAAATGGCCGAGAGCAAATCCATGACCGTGGCCGCATTGGCGCTGCCCATTCCAAAATTGATCATGGTGATGTCATCTACGGTCGCACAGGGCATGGCCTTATCGCGTCCGATGATGTCACATTCATTCCATTCTGCGAATTTCTCGAGGTAATTGCTGAAGTTGGTCAACAAGATGTGGCTTCCGAAATCCGCCAATTGCATGCCGGTGTAGCGGGGCAACCAATTGGTTACAATGTCTTGTTTCGTTCGCATGATGCCAAGGTAACGCATCCGGGACCAAATAAATTTCCTTTACTTGCAGCCATGATTCAACGTATTGAGCGGTCCTTTTGTGTGCAGGAGTGGAACGTGGACGAATTGGAAGCTTCCGACCGGGAGTTGCTGCAGGCTGCTCACCGCGCGTGCCGATCGGCGTATTCCCCTTATTCCAAGTTCAATGTAGGTGCAGCTGTTCTGCTTGCTTCGGGGGGTATTGTGGAAGGGAGTAACCAAGAAAACTCAGCCTACCCCAGTGGACTTTGTGCTGAACGGGTTGCTTTTTTCGCAGCCGGTGCGCAGCATCCCGATGACCCAATTGTAGCCGCGGCTGTGGTGACAGACAGTGCCATGCCCGTTATGGATTTCTCACCCTGTGGAGGTTGCAGGCAAGTCATGCTGGAGACGGAAGACCGCCAGGGCACACCCATCCGCTTTTTGATGCAAACGGGCGACTCGAATGTGCTTGTTTCAGCCGATGTTTCTCAGTTTCTTCCCCTCGCATTCAAGCTGCCTTCCCACCGCAACCCTTAAGCACTGAAAGACGTATACCGCAGCATGCGGTGTTCAAGCTTAAGGCAGAATCAACTGTTGGCATGCAGAGGAATCCTCTTTGCCGGGGCTTTGGCTTTTTCTGTCCTTTGTGTTGGTCAGCAGTCCCTCCATGCGGTTCAATTCGATGCCAGCTCTGGAATGGCCTACAACCCCATGCAATCGGCCAAGGCTGTTTGGTGCTCGTCAATGGCCACTTCGCTCAAAGGGTGGGGCCATGAACGAGTTGGGCACAATGCCTTGTATTGGAGAGGAGCGTTGGGCATCGAGGATTATGCCGGTCATCCAGGAGCGAGACAACACCGAAGAGCATTGGACATGGGCATGCGCCGCGTGCTGAGTGAGCATGTAGAAACAGGCATAGAGGCGCAGGCCTCCTCAGGTACAGAATGGGAACGGAACCTGAGGTATCAGGAGGAATGGCGGGCGTTTTACGCCACGCATTGGAGTGGAAAGTGGTGGATGGCTTTGCACAATCAAGGACGAGCAAGCCGAATTTATGTAGAAAAAAACGCGTGGAATTATGCCGCCAGTATGGGGTTCGACCGCGGAGAATTTGCGGTGGGTGCCGATGTTCGTATCCCCATCTTCACGCGTGTTCGAGGGCAAGTTCGATTGCATAAGATTGGCCAGCGTCGTACCCATTACTTGGGGAACATCGTGTTTGAATTGAGGCACCGAGAAACGCAGTTTAGAGATTGGGCGATGAGCGAAGGGCCTGCAGGGAATGAGGTCGGATTCCGTTCAGCTGCTCATTTCGTAGACGGTGAATGGCTGGGGTATCGGCTTTGGACCGAGACAGGGGGTGCCGTGCGCCTCGAGGTGTCTGAGCACGCCGGTCTAACCGGAGGCGTTGATCTGGGATGGGTTCACCGCGCGGATGCTGTCCGTGGCATTTATGACGAAGACCGTGCGCGTGTTGAAGCCTGGATTGCCGGGTCAACTGCTGCATGGGCGGGCAAAGCGCGGTGTTCATGGAACGCAGTCCACCATTCAGGGCAAAGCGTATACAGTGAGTTTGGGTGGGATTCATACCGGTACAACCATGTCACGTTCCAAGGACGATTGGAGCGCAGCATTCGCGGCGATGCAGGGGCGTTTGTAGAAGGAGGCGTGCAGCTTTGGCGTTCGAACGCGTTGCCTGTTGGCTGGTACCAACGATCGGATTGGACAGCTGGTTCATTGCGCTGTGGCGTAGTGTGGCAGGCATCTACAGCCCCACGTTGGGAACGTCGGCACGCGTTAAAACGCAGAATGGCGTTTGAGTAGCTGACATTCTTCGGATGCATTGTAGATTCGTTGCCATGACAGTGATGATGAGTCTCGTGGGTATGGTGGTGCTGGTTGGCATCGCTTTCGCTGCCTCGCACAACCGAAAAGCCATACAATTGCGCACTGTACTGGGTGCTTTCGGAATTCAATTGTTTTTTGGGGCATTCGTATTGTATTTCCCCTTCGGAAAGTCGCTGCTTATTTCCATATCCCAAGGGGTGCAGCGGGTGATTGATTATGGAAACGACGGCATCACCTTTATTTTTGGCGGCTTGAATTCGGACCAGATGTTCGAACTGTTCGGAGGGTCCGGTTTTGTGTTCGCCGTTCGGGTCTTACCGGTCATTATTTTCTTTTCTTCCTTGATTGCCGTGCTCTACCACATCGGCATCATGCAGTGGGTCATCAACGTGCTTGGGGGCGGATTGCGGCGAGCTTTGGGCACGTCTCGTGCGGAGTCCCTTTCCGCTACTGCAAACATCTTCGTTGGGCAAACGGAAGCGCCGCTTGTCGTGCGGCCCTTCATCAAGAACATGACCTCTTCTGAGCTCTTCGCTGTGATGGTGGGAGGTTTGGCGTCGGTCGCAGGATCGGTATTGGCTGGATATGCGTCCCTCGGGGTGCCGCTGGAATACCTGATTGCCGCTTCGTTCATGGCCGCCCCGGGCGGTTTGTTGTTCGCCAAACTTATCTACCCAGAAACAGAGGCCCCGAAGGAGGCCCTTACGAAACAGGAGATGAACGAAGAGTTGGATGGCCAATCTGTCAACGTCATCGACGCAGCAGCCAATGGCGCCGCGTCGGGACTTAAACTGGCCATGAATGTTGGTGCCATGTTGCTGGCTTTTGTGGGGTTGATTGCGCTCGTGAACGGATTATTCAGCGGCATCGGAGGGTGGTTCAATCACCCGGAGTTGACACTTGAATTGATCCTGGGTTATGTCTTTGCACCGCTGGCATTTTTGATCGGCGTACCCTGGAGTGAGGCCATCGTGGCCGGTTCATTCATCGGTCAGAAACTCATCGTCAATGAGTTTGTGGCTTACTTGAATTTTGCTCCTTATTTGGCAGAAGGCGCTGAGGTGATTTTGAGTGAAAAAACCAAGGCAATTGTTTCCTTTGCGCTCTGCGGATTTGCCAACCTCTCATCGATTGCTATTTTGCTTGGGGGCCTGGGGTCATTGGCGCCGTCGCGACGACAAGACATTGCGCGTTTTGGATTGAAGGCGGTGCTCGCGGCGACCTTGTCCAACCTCATGTCGGCGACCATTGCCGGACTCTTCTTGTCGCTGTAAACTGAGCGGTATTTGCCATGTTGATTCCTGAAATCATACGAAAAAAGCGGGATGGGCACGCATTGAGCACAGCCGAGATTCAATGCTTTATTCAAGGTGTGACAGCGGGTGAAGTGACGGATGCGCAAATCGCGGCCTTTGCCATGGCCTCTATTTTTCAGGACATCTCGTACCGTGAACGCACGGACCTTACGTTGGCCATGCGCGATTCGGGCAAAGTCTTGGATTGGGACGCCGAACGGTTGGGAGGTCCGATTTTGGACAAGCACTCGACAGGAGGCGTAGGCGATACGGTATCATTCGTACTGGCCCCGATTTTGGCTGCTTGCGGCGGGTTCGTACCCATGATTGCCGGTCGGGGATTGGCGCACACAGGGGGAACGATTGATAAGCTGGAGTCCATTCCGGGCTACAACACCGCTCCAGACGAGTCGACCTTTCGCCAAGCAGTCGAGCGGTGTGGATTCGCCATCGCCGGCCAAACAGATGACTTTGCGCCGGCCGATCGTCGAATGTACGCGACCCGCGATGTGACGGCGACGGTGGAGCAGTACGGATTGATCACGGCCAGCATCTTATCGAAGAAACTAGCGGCGGGCCTCGGATCGTTGGTGATGGACATCAAGGTCGGGAACGGCGCATTCATGACGGACTTGACAGTTGCGCGGGAGTTGTCGGATTCGCTATGTGCCGTGGGAACCCAAGCAGGGATGCCCACCGAAGCGTTGCTTACGGATATGAACCAGCCGTTGGCAGATGCCGCCGGTAACGGACTCGAGGTGAAAGAGGCCATGCGTTTGTTGCGGGGTGAAATCACGGCGGGAAGGCTGCATGAAGTGACGAAGGCTTTGGCCATTCGAAACGGCTGCCTTTCCGGATTGTTTGCCTCCGCGAACGAAGGGGCAATGGCCGTCGACCGGGTGCTCGCCAACGGCACGGCTGCAGAACGCTTCGCCCAGTCCATGGCGGCCATGGGAGGACCTGTGGATTTGCTGTCCAATCCGAACCACCTATCGAATGCTCCCGTTGTTCGTCCGGTGATGGCTGCCGAAGAAAATTGGGGTAAAGCCGTCTCGAGCGTGGATACCCGCCAACTCGGTTTGGCGGTTGTGGATTTGGGCGGTGGAAGGACCCGTGCGGGTCAATCCATTGATCACGCCGTTGGATGCACGGGGTGGATGCGTCTGGATTCGGTGGCCGATGCCGAAGCGCCGTTGGCCGTCATCCATGCGCGAAACGAGGCCGATTATGAGCGAGCGGCGCACCGCATCCGGAACGCCGTCCACTTTTCAGAAAAAGCGCAAACGACAGCAGAACCCGTTGTCATCGAACACCGCACCGCCTAAGTTTGTGGCATGGTAAAGGTCAAGGTATTCGACTCTTCAGCAGCCAAGGCGTCCAAACGCCAGGTCTTGGAAGCTCCTGCTACCGATGCAGGGGCATTTTATGACGTGGTGGATTCCCGGCGCAGCGTTCGGATTTATGCGGACAATCCCGTGCCAGAGGAGGCAGTGCGAAGGGCGATGGATGCGGCATTGAAAGCCCCCAATTCCTCCAATCTTCAAGTTTGGGAAATCCACTGGGTGCGCTCCGCTGAGAAAAAAGCACAACTGGCCCAGTATTGCTTGGGTCAACCCGCGGCAACCACGGCACAGGAGCTGTTTGTGTTTGTGGCCCGACCAGATTTATGGCGCCGCAACAACGACCGGATGATTGCGCACCTGCGATCCAATCCCAAGACCCCCGAAAAAGCCTTCCAGTACTTCGAGAAAATTACCAAGCTGGTCTATAACCAAGGGCCCTTTGGCGTGTTCCGTCCGTTCAAATGGATCTGGTTTACCGTCCGGGGCTGGGGGCAGCCCACCCCGCGCGAGCCCATCAGCCTGGCGCACATGGACGTCTGGGCCCACAAGACGACCGCCTTGGCGTGCCAGACCTTTATGTTGGCGGCGCGGGCAGAAGGCTTTGATTCTTGTCCCATGGAAGGGTTGGATTCGAAACGAGTGAAACAGCTTCTCGATTTGCCCCGTCGCGCCGGAATTACCATGGCCATTTCCATGGGGAAACGCGCCGAGGGTGGCATCTACAACGAGCGGTTCAGGTTTCCGCAAGAAGACTTTATTCATGAACACTAGCAAGCCATGGATTGGTTGATCAGCCTCATCATGCTGGTGGCCCTCGAAGCGGTATTGGGCATCGATAATCTGCTCTATATCGCCATCGAATCCGGTCGAGTGGAATCATCGGAACGAACTCGGGTTCAGCGAATTGGAATCCTTGGAGCCGTGGTGATGCGGGTGGCGTTGCTGCTGCTGCTGGTTCAATTGATTCAGTGGTTCCAAAAGCCCTTCGCTACGGTGAATTGGGAAGGGGTGTTCGAAGCATCGTTTAACGGCCACAGCATCATCGCCATGGTCGGTGGCGGATTCATCGTCTACACGGCTGTCAAAGAAGTTTGGCACATGCTTGCCGGTGATTTAAGCGCACACGCTGAGGCGACCACACCCAAGTCGGCTCGCTCGGCCATCGTGGCCTTGGTGCTTATGAACGCCGTGTTTTCCTTCGATAGTGTTTTAACGGCCATTGCATTGACCGACAACATGGCGGTCATGGTGGTCAGCATCCTACTGAGCGGCGTGGTGATGCTGTTGCTTGCCAACCGGGTGGCGGCATTTCTAAAGAAAAACCGAGCCTACGAAGTGCTCGGTTTGTTCATTTTGTTGCTGGTTGGGGTGATGTTGCTTTCTGAAGGTGGTCACTTGGCTCACTTGACCTTGTTCGGCGGCGAGGTGCATGCCCTCAACAAGACCACCTTTTATTTCGCTGTTTCTGTCCTCATCCTCGTGGACCTTGTCCAATCGCGCTATCAAAAACGCTTGGCCAAGGCTCAAGAATCCGCTTCTGCAGAGTAGCCGGAGTTGTGCACATTGGTGACGGCCCTGCCGGAAGGATCCACCACATTTTTGAGGCTTTCATTCCATTCCAGTGCCTTCTCCGTTGAGCAGGCGACAGACTTGCCGCCCGGCACAGAATTCGCCGCTGCTGCTGTCGGAAAGTGCTTTTCAAAAATGGTGCGGTAGAAGTAACCCTCCTTGGTAGCAGGTGGATTGATCGGAAAACGAACCGCAGCCCGTTCCATTTCTTCATCGCTGATCAGGCGTTCTGCGTGGTCTTTCAACCCATCGATCCAGCCGTAGCCTACACCGTCGGAGAACTGCTCCTTCTGTCGCCAAAGGACTTCATCGGGAATGAGCCCCTCGAACGATTCGCGGATGATGTGTTTCTCGATTTTACCGTTGCCGCCCATTTTCGCAGCCGGGTCCAGGTTCATCGCGTAGTTGACAAACGGCTTGTGCAAGAAAGGCACGCGCGTCTCAATGCCCCACGCCATCATGGATTTGTTGGCCCGTGAGCAATCGTACTTATTCAAAGCCAAAACTTTGCGCACGGATTCCTCATGGAATTCCTTGGCGTCAGGAGCCATGTGGAAGTACAAGTAGCCGCCAAACAGCTCGTCTGCGCCTTCGCCACTGAGGACCATCTTGATGCCCATGGCTTTGATCTGGCGCGCCATCAAGTACATGGGCGTGGAGGCCCGAATGGTGGTGACGTCGTACGTTTCAATGTGTTTGATAACATCTTCGAGGGCGTCGAGGCCTTCTTGAATGGTGAAGACCAGGGGGTGGTGAATCGTGCCAATGTGGTCAGCCACTTTTTGTGCGGCGGCGACATCCGGGCTGCCCTCTAGGCCGATGCTAAAGCTGTGCACTTGGGGCCACCACGCGTCGGAATTGTCCTCGTCGTCTACGCGCTTTTGCGAGAAGTTCTTCGCAACGGCTGCAATGACAGAAGAGTCGAGTCCACCGCTGATGAGGAGGCCGTACGGCACGTCGCCCATCAAATGCGACTTGACGCTTTGTTCCAGGGCAGTGCGCAATTCTTCTTTCTTGTAGTCTTGCTTTGGAGCGGTTTCCCAATCCATCCAAGCCTCGTTGTAATACTGCTTTGGTACGGCATCTTCTGAAGACCAAGTGTGCCCGGGCGGGAATTCACTTACGTCCTCGCACAAGGGTTCGATGCCCTTCATTTCCGATGCAACCATCAAAGCACCGTCGGCGGTATGGCCGAAGTACAAAGGGATGATTCCAATCGGATCCCGACCGATCAACCACGCATCTTTTTCAACATCATACAGGACGAAGGCGAACATGCCTTCTAAGTGGTGGGCCAAGTCGCGACCGTGTTCCCGGTAAAGGGCGAGGATGACCTCGCAATCGCTCCCGGTTTGGTAGGGGAATGAAGTCGTTTGGGCTCGAAGCTGTTTGTGGTTGTAAATCTCGCCGTTTACGGCAAGTGCGGTTCCGGAATCCGGATCGAGCAAAGGTTGGGCTCCACTCGTTACATCCACAATCGCCAACCGTTCGTGAGCGAGCACTGCGCGTTCGTGTTGGAAAACGCCGGACCAATCCGGGCCCCGGTGCCGTTGCCTTTTGGAAATAGAAAGCGCTGCCGCCCGGAGCTCATCCACTGGCGAATTGGAATTCAAAATTGCTGTTATCGAGCACATGGTCAAACTATACTTTGCTCTACCTACGGATGAGGAGGGGCGGATGTTGCATTTCGGTCCACCAAATTCCTAGGCTTGGTAATACCTTTGAGGTACCTCAGAAATTTTGAAACCATGTTCTGGAAACCCCAACATGCATTGCTTGCTGCTTTGCTTTGTCTACACAGCTCGCTATTCAGTCAGATCGCCGCAGACGAAACGCCTTTCGTAGAGCATGAAGTTTTGGTCATGTTGGCTGGTGGGATTGAAGCTGATAAAGCACTCGAGGAATTGGCAGTGGGAATTGATTTTGAAGTCATCGATGTTCCTTCGCCGTCGACCAACATTTACTTGGTCCATGTGGCGGGTGCCGATTGGGCCGAGTCCTTGGGCAAGTTCAAGTCGCACCGGCATGTCAGGGCCGCACAGTTGAATCACCTGGTATCGGAGCGGGAAACGGTCCCGAATGACCCCAACTTCGGCCAGCAGTGGCATCACGTAGAATCCGGTGATCATGATATCGATTCGGACCTGGCGTGGGATGTTACAACGGGCGGTGTCGCTGGAAACGGTGCGCGTGTTGTAGTAGCCGTATTGGAAGGGGGCGGTTCCAATTACAGCCACACAGACCTCATCGATAACCACTGGACCAACCCAGGCGAAGTGCCGGACAACGGAATCGATGACGACAACAACGGCTATGTGGACGATTACAACGGTTGGAACGTGGGCAACAACAGCGACAACATCGCAGGGGGTGGCCATGGAACTTCGGTCAGTGGCATGATCGGTGCCACTGGCAATAACGGTACCGGTGGAGCAGGGGTGAATTGGGATGTCGACATCATGCAAGTGGACATGGCCAATGGACTCTCCGAGAGCAATGTCATTGCAGCATACGAATACCCCAAAACGCTGCGGGACATCTTCAATGCTTCCGGAGGGACGGAAGGAGCTTTTGTCGTCGCGACGAACGCTTCGTGGGGCATCGATCAAGCCAATCCGGAGAACTACCCGGCGTGGTGCGCGTATTATGATGAACTCGGCGCTTCGGGCATCTTGAATTGTGGAGCCACGGCCAACCAAGCATGGAACATCGACAATGTGGGGGACATGCCCACCGGATGTTCATCGGATTACATGGTCTCCGTCACGGCCACGAACAACAACGACGTTCGAACATTCAGTGCATATGGTGTCCAGAGCATCGACTTGGGAGCGCCCGGGGAACAAGTCTACCTTCCCAGTGGCTCGAGCAATTACGGCAATACCAGCGGGACTTCTTTTGCCAGCCCGTGCGTTGCTGGCGCGATTGCCCTCGTTTACAGCGTTCCTTGTCCCGACTTGGCCGAACTGTCCATTGTGAACCCTCAAGGCGCAGCTGATTTGGTGCTCGGATACATTTACGATGGTGTGGATCTTGTGCCCAACTTGCTCACGGAAGTGGCCACTGGAGGCCGCTTGAATGTGGCCAACTCCGTGAACCTTGCCATGGCCGGATGCGGGCCGGTTGAATGTTCCATTGAATCGTTCACGGCCACGGCCGAATGCGTTTACGACGTGGGTGCAGATACGGTGCTGACCGTTGCGACTTTGGAGGCCTCGTTTTCCAATTTTCTCTGCGCAGCGGACATTGTATGCTACAAGGATTCAGCAGCTGCAGGATGGACCTGTGAATTCACAGAAGGGTTGGACGGAGGCTTGAGCAACAGCTCTGCACTTTTGTTGACCGGCTTGGTGCCGAACACGCCCTATGAAGTTTTCTTCTCACTTGATACTTTGGTGAGCGATACCATCGCATTTGATACGCCTGATTGCGGTGCGCTGGTGCCCGGGTGCACCGATCCGGATGCTTTGAATTATGACGAAGCTGCTACAATTGATAACGGTGGTTGTGAGTTTCCGTGCAGCGATGTAGTCCTGACCATTACAACCGACTGCTGGCCGGAAGAGGTGGGTTGGGAGATTGTGAGTGAAGCAGGTGAAGTGTTGGCCAGTGTTGAACCGGATACCTACCAAACCGAAGAAGCGGAAGAGGTATGGGAGGGCTGTTTGGTGAATGGCTGCCACGTGCTGACGATCACCGACGAATACGGCGACGGGATGTTTGGAAGCCAATGGGGATCTTGCGATGCGGACGGGAATTACGTCTTTACCTCAGGTGACGGTGCGGTCATCGTTGCAATGGGCGAACCGGATTACGGTGATGCCATTTCCCATAACTTTTGTTTGCCGGTGGTTCCGGGTTGCACCGATGCCGGTGCGTGCAATTTCTACGAAGAAGCCAATGCCGATGATGGCAGTTGTTATAGCACGGGTGACCCCTGCGACGACGGCGATGAAGGAACCGTTTTGGACGCTTTTAACGATGACTGCGAATGCACTGGTGTGCCTCCTGTGCCAGGTTGTTTAGACGATGCTGCGTGCAATTTCAACGCTGCAGCCAATGTGGATGACGGTTCCTGTTTCTATGTGGCGCAAGGCACCATTACCGGCGCTCAAACCGCAACCGACTTGACGACCGAGAGTTACTCGTACGATGGCAATGCCGAACACACGTATGCATGGACCGTCAACGGGGGTTCCATTCAAGGCGAGTTAAGTGGGGTTGGTTTGTTGAGTGTGGACGTACTTTGGTCTTCAACCGGGAGTGGCCTCGTGACCGTTACTGAAACCGATACCAGCGGGTGCAGCGGAGAGGTGGCATTGGAAATCGATTTGTTGGTGAACGCCATTGGCGAATTTGAAATGTTGGGCTTGGCGTTGTTTCCCAACCCGGTGCAAGATGTCCTGACCCTTTCCATGCAAGATGTTGTTCGTGCCATCGAACGATTGGAATTGGTCGATATACGCGGTCAAGTGGTGCGAGCTTGGCCGGTTGTCGATGTGCTGATGACCCTCGAGGTTCAGGACTTGGCGATGGGCATGTACACGCTCCGAATCGGAATGGGAGATGGCACCGTAGTCTCTGCTCCGGTGGTCATCCAACGTTGAATCAAACCCAGCTGACTTCAGGGCCAATCTCGAACCAAAATGAACCGCCGTGGCGTTCGACACCGCGAAGGTTTTCATGGTCCCACAACGGTGACAAGACCGTTTGAAATTCGGGCTGCTGAGCCACCCAGAATGCGGGGAAAATGGAGCGGTAGCGTTGCGGATTGCTCATGACCATAGCCGCCAGCATGTATTGTTCGGAATAACCTCGTTCGCACATGTCTTCCGGATAGTCCCACGGCAAATAGACGTCGTGCACTTGGACGATGACCCCTGGTTTGAGTCGTGGCAGCCATTCCAAAAAGAAGACGGTGGCATCTGAATTGGGCAATGCCCGGTGGCTGTTGTCAATGAACAGCATGTCACCGGCTTCCAGTTCATCTGCCCACTCGGGACCGACTTGTTCAAACGGCCGGCGGACAATGCGCTGTGCTACTTGGTCGATGTCAGCCCGTGGGTACGGGTCAATGCTGATGATCTCGGTATCGGTGCTGTATTGGTTTTTCGCGGCTGCCGCCACCAAGGTGGAATTGCCCGAACCGACCTCCATGTATTTTTTGGGTTTTCGATCAGCGATGAACATGTACAGGGCTGCGATGTCAAGCCCCGGAAGAAAGTTGTTGTTCCAAGCGGGAAGAAGGGGGTTCGACTCTTCGGATCGTTTGCGAATGGCATGGAGTTCTGGCGCGAAATTCAGGATGCGTTCAACTTCGTTCTTGATGGCGGCTCGGCGCTGATCCAAAATCAAATGCATCTCCTTCAGTCCGTCGCCGGTCTCGGGCCGCGAGCGTGGCACTAGATTCACGTGGTAATCCAAGTGAAGGGTTTGCCATCGCTTCGAAATGGACCGATAAATGGATTTAAGGGTGCTCATCCTCTCCTTTCTTCAGCGAGCTCTTTGTCCCATTCTTGACGTAAACGCAGCACTTCTTGCTCTGTCCATGCGCGCGTCCTCTCGAGCATCTCGCCGCCGTCAGGAAGGCAATAGGTGTCCCCGTATGAGACCTTGACATCGATGTATTTGGCTCCGAATTGCTTCCACGCGTGGGGCACAAACTTCGACTGCCCGACCCAAGCGATGTTCGGGTCTTTGTATTCGATGGCAATCGGCGTCACCGGAAAGCCTCCTTCAGCACTGATGTAAAACATCGATGGTCGGTACTCGAGAAGGTCGGGCCCCATGTGCGTTGAGCCCTCGGGAAAAATCACGATCCCGAAGCCATCTTTCAATCGCTGCTTGACAGATTCACGGGTTTCTTTTCGGCTTTCTTTACTTTTTCGATTCACCCAGATTGTTCCCAGCAGCGTGGCCCCCCAGCCAATGATGGGCCATGACTTGCTTTCCACCCGCCCTACGAAGACCACCGGCGTCTTCGCTGGAATCATCACTGCATCCACGTAGCTGCGGTGGTTTCCCATCAGGATTGAGGGTTCTTCGGGCAATTGACCTTTGACGAACACTCGGATGCCCATCAAGGCGTAAACGCGGTGAATGAATTGGATCAGGATACCGTGAATGCGCTGGCGGTCGGCACCAAAAATCATGCGCACCATTCCCAGTTTTAGTGTGTAAGCAAGGCTCAACAAGAGGAACCCCGGAATGCGGTAACTGGAGCGGAGAAAGCGCGCAATCATACGTGCGAAGATAGGCTGAAGCGTTGGATGAAATCAGATTGGTGCACGAAGGGCAACTTTCTGAATTTTTTCGAGGGCGGGGCTTGGAGGGCGACTTCCTCCGGGTTGAAGGGATGACCAAACGCGAGGCCGTAAGCTGATAGAAACAGCCCTTTGCCCCGGTAGTGTTTTCCGGGAATTCCATACCGGTCATCGCCGACGACGCCGTGTCCGGCTTGATGCAAGTGCCGTCGGATTTGATGCATTCTACCGGTGATGGGTTCAACGTGGATGAAGCTAACGGGTCCGCCGCCCGCGATGCTCCCTTTCGCCAACAATGAAACGCACGTCTCGGCGGATTTTCCATCCACTGGCCAAGCCAATTTCATCGCGGTGGGCGCGTTTCCATGCACCAAGGCGACATACTGCTTTGTGATACGCCGTGATTCAAAAAGCAATCCCATTTGACGTGCCGCTTCCTTGTGCTTCCCAAAAACCACCCAACCACTGGTCCCGAAATCCAGTCGATGGCATGGCAAGACACCGCTTTCAGGGAGGTTGGGAACCAAACGGTTTACCTCCCGAACAAACGTGCGACCGCTGTTGCCCGAGGTCAAGACCCCATGGGGTTTCCAGGCTACAATGAGATGTTCGTCCTCGAATCCAACCTGGAGTTGCTGGGGCGTACTGAAACTCACTCCTGCGTTAAGGGGACGTTCATTTCATGGAACATGAATGCCCATTTATCCGCTTGTTCGTCCAGAATTTTAGAGGTGGGTTTGCCGGCCCCGTGACCTGCATTTTTCTCGATGCGAATGAGCGCAGGGCGAGGGCCTACTTGGCAAGCCTGAAGCCGTGCAGCAAATTTGAAACTGTGGGCAGGAACCACACGGTCGTCGTGGTCTGCCGTGGTGACCATGGTTGCTGGGTAGGCCGTTTCGGGGGCGAGGTTGTGATAGGGACTGAAACCGGCGAGGTTTTCGAAATCCGCTTTGGAACTGTCCGCGCAGCCATACTCCGGAATCCATCCCCATCCGATGGTAAACCGATGGTAACGCAGCATGTCCATAACGCCAACAGCCGGAAATGCAACGCCTGCCAGGTCCGGTCGTTGGGTCATGGTCGCACCAACCAGCAATCCTCCGTTGGATCCGCCTGCGATGGCCAATCGATTGGACTGGGTGTATCCTTGATCGATGAGGTATTCTCCGGCGGCGATGAAGTCGTCGAACACGTTTTGCTTCTTCAGGAGCATGCCCGCTTCATGCCAATCTTCTCCGAATTCTCCACCACCGCGAAGGTTGGGCATGGCGTAGACCCCGTCGTTTTCCAACAGCAGGAGCAAAGACGAGCTGAAACTGGGGGTTAGGCTGATGTTGAAACCACCGTACGCATAGAGGTAGGTTGGTCGGTTACCGTCCAATTCAAGTCCTTTCTTGTGGACAATGAACATCGGGACCTCTGTGCCGTCTTTGGATTCGTACCAGACTTGTTTGGATTCGAAGTCCTCGGGATTGAAGTCAACATCAGGAGCCGCGAACAATGTGCTTTCACCCGTTGCCATATCATAGCGGTAAATCGACGTGGGGTAGGTGAAAGAGGTGAACGCATAAAATGTCTCGGACGCATCAATTTTGCCTCCAAATCCGCCGGCTGTTCCAGCTTCATTGGGCAGGGCGATTTCCCTCGGGTTGGAGCCGTCCATGTCCATGCGTACAACAGCGTTGCAGGCGTTTTTCAGGTAGGTAGCGAAGAGCTGACCGCCGGTGCTTCGAACGCCTTCGAGCAGGTGCTCAGCAGCGGGAATCACATCGATCCAATCGGAAGGATTTGAAGCGGATATTCCCGCCAATCGGTAGGTGGGAGCATCGATATCTGTAAGCACCAAGAACCGACCGTTGTGGTGGTCAACGACGGAACTGCGGGTATCAAAACCTGGGATGAGCGATTGCCATGTCGCATCGGGGCGGGTCAGATCCAAAAAGTCCAAACTGTTGCCGTCCGTTCCGGTCGAAGAATTGAGGATGAGGTATTTTTTGTCCTCCGTGGCATAAGCAAAGTGGTAACGGTTGGGTTCGTTGTCGTTGCGGTAAACCAGTCGATCCGTGGACTGGTCAGTACCAACTTCGTGATAGTACACGCTGTGGAATGTATTCTCCGCACTGAGCTCACTGCCTTCGGGCGCCGGGTAACGGCTGTAGTAAAAGCCATTGCCAACCCAGCTCGTTCCGGAAAATTTCACCCACCTCAGCACATCACCTTGGGGCTTGCCCGTGGCCAGATCGTAAATGTGAATCTCCTGCCAGTCCGACCCTGCTTCGTTTTGGATGACAGCGATGTAGCGATCGTCTTCGCTTGCACTTCCCAACGATGCCGTTACAGTACCGTCATCACTCAGCGCATTTGGGTCGAGGAAAAGCTTGTCTTCGCTGTCGAGCTCGTCGCGCACGTACCAGACGCTCTGGTTTTGAAGCCCGTCATTTTTGGAGAGGAAATAGCGGTCGCCGATCTTTCGAGGCATTCCAATTTTCTCGTAATTGAAGAGGGCTTCGAAACGGTCGCGAAGCGGCTGTCGCCACGCCAGTTCGTTCAAATAGCCTCGGGTGAATGCGATTTGTTCGTCCACCCAAGCCATGGTTTCCTCGGAACGGTCGTCTTCTAACCATCTGTATGGATCGGCAACCTCAATTCCCCATAGGGTGTCCTTGACGTTTTCGGTGCGAGTCTCAGGGTAAGCCATAGCGCGTTTCATCGGAGAAGAATTGGTTTGGCAATTGGTGAGCAGAAGCACTGCGCCGAGGCAAATTAAGCCAATCAATGGACGCAGAAATGAGGAGGCTGTGTGTTGGTGAATCATGAAACAGCGATTAATTTTCCCAAAAATACCGGAAACATGACCAAGGTGAGTGACGAAATTGACTTTCAGATTTATGGAGACGATATGCAAACGGTGGAAGTCGAATTGGATCCAGGTGAGACCGTTGTTGCCGAAGCAGGCGCAATGAATTGGATGGAAGAGGGCATCCGCTTTGAAGCGAGAATGGGGGACGGCTCAGCCGTGGATGCTGGATTTTTCGGTTCCTTGTTGGGCGCTGGTAAACGCATCCTTACGGGTGAATCCTTGTTCATGACGCATTTTACCAACGATGGACTGGGCAAGCGAAGGGTGGCCTTTGCTTCGCCGTATCCGGGAAAGATCATGCCGATTCAATTGGCCGATTTGGGTGGTGAAGTGATTTGCCAGAAAGATGCTTTTCTCTGTGCCGCTCGTGGGACAGAAGTTTCAATCGCACTCAACAAGCGACTTGGTGCCGGATTCTTCGGAGGTGAAGGATTCATTTTGCAGCGGCTCAGGGGAGACGGTATGGCCTTCTTACATGCCGGAGGAACCATTGTGCAAAAGCAGTTGAACAACGAAAGTTTGCGCATTGATACCGGATGCATTGTGGCCTACTCCGGACAAATTGATTATTCTGTTGAAGCGGCGGGTGGATTGAAGTCGATGTTCTTTGGAGGAGAGGGGTTGTTTTTGGCAACGTTGCGAGGCACAGGAACCATTTGGTTGCAGTCTTTGCCTTTTAGTCGCTTGGCCAATCGCATCCTCGCCAATGCCCCCAATGCAGGGGGGCATTCCAAAGGAGAGAAATCCACTTTGGGGCAACTTGGGCGCTTGATGGACGGAGACTTTCGAATTTGAAGTATGTTTGTGTGTATTCGTTCAAGCATGAAAAGCCTATGTGGTCATACCCCACGTATCCTTATCCCTCCTTTTTCTAGATGAAACTTTTTGTTGCCAAATTGAACCGTGATGTTCAGGATGAGCATTTGGTTGAGGCATTCTCTGCATTCGGTGAAGTTGCCTATGCACGTGTCATTACGGACCGGGAAACCGGCCAATCCAAATGCTTTGGTTTTGTCCAAATGCGGGATGAAGCATCAGGAAAAGCAGCCATTGATGCAATGAACGGAGCTGAACTCATGGGCTTCCGCATGGTCGTCAAGGAAGCAGAAGAACGTCCACGTACGCAAGGCTCCGGGGGAGACCACCGCTCTGGAAGGCGACCTGAATCCGAAAGCAAAGGTCCCCGCTCTCCGCGCAGCTCGGACAGCGCAGAGTTTAGTCGCCAGTCCGGATCGTCCGAGCCGCCTCAACGCGATTTTCGGAAAAAAGCGAATGCGAAAAAAACCAACAAACCGAAAGGACAACGCGACATATATGCGGACGGACCGAAGCCTTCGAAGCTGAAAAAATCGAAGCCCAAAAACACGGATTGGCTGGATGAGTTAGACGACTTTTAAAGCCAATGGATAGCCTATAAAGCAGGGAGCGTTTTGCTCCCTTTTTTTATGTCCTTGTCTAGATTTCACAAGGCTGTTTTCGGCTGAATTACATCGATTTTAGGCGGACAAAAAACAGAATTAATCGAGATAATTGGCTTGAATGTCGATAAGTGTGCGAAAATTCGCTATATTTACGATGCCATAAACCATCACGAAAATGAGCCGTATTCTACTGCTTTGCGCCGGATTTTTGATGTCCGGACTCACTTTTGGTCAGTATTCACTGACAGTTTCAGAGCATGCGACAGACATCGTAGCAGGTCAAACGACCTACAGGATGTACGTCGATATGATCAATTCAGACGACTTTTTGAGTTCCGTTTACGGGAATGACGGCGAGCCCTTGTCGTTTTCAACTTCCGACGGATTTTATAACGACGCTTTCGGAGCCACAGTCGCTTCAGGCATCAACCCCGCGTTCATCGCGTTCTTTCCGACCATCGCAGCGGATAGCTGGATTACCATCGGAATTGACAGCCAGAACACAGGGGACGAGGTGCCGATTAGCACGGTGGAAGACTCCAACCAGCCATTCGTAGCCGCATTCCAACAAGGATCTGCCATCGACGGTCAGGATTTTGTCCTTGATACGCAAACTGGGGGAGCGTGGTACGTGTTGAACAATACGCCCAACGGTCTGCCAGACGATAACATGCAGGTGTTGGTGATGCAATTCACCACTACAGGCACGTTCTCGGGTTTGATGAATTTCCAAATTTTCGAGAACGGTGATGGTTCGACGGACATTCGGAAAACCATTGCATTCGATGGCACCGGTACATTCTATCAGGAAGGTGATGGAGGAGGTGGAACCGATCCGGTTCCAGGCTGCACGGATGATACGGCATGCAACTTCAATGCGGATGCTACAGAAGATGATGGTTCTTGTACCTATGCCGAAACGGGCTACAACTGCGACGGCACGTGCATCAGCGATGCGGATGGTGACGGCACTTGCGATGAATTTGAGGTGGCTGGGTGTCAGGACGCTACTGCATGCAATTACAATGCGGACGCTACCGAAGATGATGGTTCTTGCACGTATGCGGACGATGGTTATGACTGCGATGGCAATTGCTTGAACGATGCGGACGGCGATGGAACTTGTGACGAATTTGAGGTAGCTGGATGTACCGACGCTTCAGCGTGCAACTACAGTGCAACAGCGACCGATGATGATGGCTCGTGCTTGCAGTTAGATGAATGCGGCGTATGCGGTGGTGAAGGCATTGCCGATGGTGAATGCGATTGTGACGGCAATACAACAGATGCGTTGGGCGTATGCGGTGGTGATTGCACTTCCGACGCCAACGGCAACGGCATTTGCGATAGCGATGAACTCGCAGGCTGCACGGACAGTGCTGCATGCAACTACAATGCGGACGCCACAGAAGACGATGGTTCCTGCGACTACTGCTCATGTGCCGGTGAATCTACCGGTGGTGAGGCGAGCGGCTATACGCTGACGGTAGAAGAGCATGCTGTGGATATTATTCCTGGACAGACGACGTACCGTTTGTACATTGATTTGGTAAATGCAGATGACTTTTTGAGCTCCGTTTATGGCAATGACACAGACCCACTGAGCATTGCTACTGAAGCAGGTTTTTACAATGACCCGCTTGGTGCTACCGTGGCTTCAGGTATTAATCCGGCATTCATCGCGTTTTTCCCAACAATTGGTGGTGACAGCTGGCTGACCATTGGCATTGACAGCCAGAATACAGGCGAAGAAGTAGCCATCAGCACGGTGGAAGACGCTGATCAGCCGTTTGTTGGCGCGTTTGCATCTGGATCCGCAATTGATGGTCAAGACTTTACATTGAATACCCAGACAGGCGGTGCATGGTACGTATTAAACGGAACGCCAAACGGCCTTCCAGATGATGATGGACGCGTATTGATCATGCAGTTGACAACATCAGCTGGCCTGTCCGGTACCCTTCCGGTTCAAATTTTTGAGAACGGCGACGGTACGAATGATTTGCGCAAGACCTTCTCATTTGATGGGACAGGTACATTTAATGCAGAAGGTGAGGGTTCAGGTGGAACAGGTGGAAACGCTTGCGGTTGTACAGATGAGTCTGCTTCCAACTACGACCCAACCGCTGAATATGACGATGGAAGCTGTGAATATGCAGCTCCTGGATGTACGGATGCGACGGCATGCAACTACAACGCCGATGCTACTGAGGACGATGGTTCGTGCACCTACGCAGATGCTGGCTACGATTGCGACGGCAACTGCTTGAACGACACCGACGGAGACGGCATTTGTGATGAATTTGAAATCGCAGGCTGCCAAGATGCAACGGCGTGCAACTACAACGGCGACGCTACGGATGACGACGGTTCATGCGAATACGCTGCCACAGGCTACGATTGCGATGGCAACTGCCTGAATGATGCTGACGGAGACGGCACGTGCGACGAATTCGAAATCGCAGGCTGTACGGATGCTACGGCGTGCAACTACAACGCTGACGCAACCGATGATGATGGTTCTTGTACCTATGCAGAAACAGGTTACGATTGCGATGGCAATTGTTTGAACGATGCCGATGGTGACGGAACGTGTGACGAGTTTGAGCTTTCAGGTTGTACCGACGAAACCGCGTGCAACTACAATGCAAACGCGACAGAAGATGATGGCTCCTGCCTGCAAGAGGATGAGTGTGGGGTTTGCGGCGGTGACGGCATTGCCGAAGGTGCTTGCGATTGCGATGGAAACGGCCCCGATGCCGGCTACGATTGCGATGGCAACTGCTTGAATGACGCGGACGGCGACGGCACGTGCGACGAATTTGAAGTCGCCGGTTGTACCGACGCTGCAGCTTGTAACTACGACGCTACAGCGACAGACGATGATGGCTCATGCTTGCAAAACGACGAGTGCGGCGTTTGTGGCGGTGACGGCATTGCTGAAGGCGCTTGCGATTGCGATGGCAATGGTCCAGAAACAGGCTACGATTGTGACGGCAACTGCTTGAATGATGCGGACGGCGACGGCACCTGCGACGAGTTTGAGATTGCGGGCTGTACCGATGAAGCTGCATGCAACTACGATGCGTCTGCCACAGATAACGATGGCTCGTGCGACTACTGCTCTTGCGGTGGGGAAGCAACAGGTGAATCGAGTGGATACACCCTGACGATTGAAGAACATGCAGCCGATGTGGTTCCCGGCCAAACGACTTACCGATTCTACATTGATGTCATTAACGAGGATGACTTCGTAAGCTCTGTGTACGGAAATGACGGTGATCAGATGGTATTGAGCACCGAAAACGGTTTTTACAATGACCCGTTCGGAGCTGCGGTAGCTTCCGGCATCAACCCTGCATTCATTGCGGTCTTCCCAACGATTGCGGTGGACAGCTGGATCACCATTGGCATCGACAGCCAAAACACGGGTGACGAAGTGGCCATCAGCACCGTTGAGGATTCTGATCAACCCTTTGTGGCTGCCTTCCAATCTGGATCAGCCATTGACGGCCAAGACTTTACTTTGAACACCCAAACCGGCGGAGCTTGGTACGTATTAAACGGCACGCCGAACGGATTGCCTGATGCAGACGGTCGCGTGTTGATCATGCAATTGACCACTGACGGAGGATTCTCCGGTACATTCCCTGTTCAGATTTTCGGAAACGGTGATGGAGCGAATGACTTGCGCAAGACCTTCACCTTTGACGGAACGGGTACGTTTAATGCAGAAGGCGAGAGCGGTGGTGGTACCGGCGGAAATGCTTGTGGTTGTACAGACGACCAAGCTTCGAATTACGACCCCGATGCTGCCTACGATGATGGCAGCTGTGAATACGTTGTTCCTGGGTGTACTGATCCTACAGCGTGTAACTTCAATGCAGACGCGAACGAGGACGACGGCTCATGCTTGCAAGAGGACGAATGCGGTGTTTGCGGTGGTGACGGCATTGCTGATGGCGCCTGCGATTGCGATGGCAACTTCCCCGATACAGGCTATGACTGTGACGGCAATTGCCTGAACGATGCGGACGGCGACGGCACTTGCGACGAATTTGAGGTTGCCGGTTGCACGGACGAAACGGCTTGTAACTACAATGCAGATGCCACCGACGACGACGGCTCATGCTTGCAATTCGATGAGTGCGGCGTATGCGGCGGTGACGGCATTGCTGAGGGCGCTTGCGATTGTGAGGGCAACGTGCTTGATGAGTGCGGCGAGTGTGGCGGTGATGGCATTGCCGACGGAGCTTGTGACTGTGAAGGCAATGGCCCTGCAGCGGGCTACGACTGCGACGGCGAGTGCTTGTCGGATACAGACGGTGACGGTACATGCGATGAGTTTGAGGTAGCGGGCTGTACAGACAGCAGCGCTTGCAACTACGACGCCGACGCTACGGACGATAATGGAACGTGCGATTACTGCAGCTGTGAAGGCGGCGGTGCATCGAGCGGCTACACGTTGACGGTTGAGGAGTACGCTACAGACATTGTACCTGGTCAGACGACGTACCGTGTGTACGTCGATTTGTTGAACGCAGACGACTTTGTGAGTTCGGTATTTGGCAACGACGTGGATCCGCTTTCGCTTTCGACGGAAGCAGGTTTTTACAACGATGCCTTTGGCGCTTCCTTGGCGAGCGGCATCAACCCGGAGTTTAT
>JAPOHG010000096.1 GCA_029979565.1 bacterium | reverse complement strand
CACACCCTGAACCGGGGCTTCAAGCTGACTGGTCAGCTCGGCGAGGTGATGAAAGAGAGCGCCGAGATTGCCTACAGCTATGTCGTGGCGCATCTGCGGGAATTTGGTTGCGAGACAGATTTTTTTGATATGTCGATGGTGCACCTGCATGTGCCCGAGGGGGCGACGCCCAAAGACGGCCCCAGTGCCGGCATCACCATGGCGACGGCGCTGGTGTCGCTGGCGCGGGGGGAGCGCTTACCGCGGCCTCTGGCCATGACGGGAGAACTGACGCTCACGGGACAGGTCTTGGCGGTGGGCGGTATTCGCGAAAAAGTGATTGCGGCTCGTCGCGCGCGAATTACCGAGGTCGTCCTGCCGTTTGCGAACAAAGGCGATTACGAGGCGTTGCCTGATTATTTACGTGAAGGCATCACGGTGCATTTTGTGCGCTGCTTCCGCGAGGTATTCGATATTGTCTTCGACGCCTCGGCAGAGCAGAAGCAGCTTCATTAAACCCG
>JAPOHG010000095.1 GCA_029979565.1 bacterium | reverse complement strand
GAAAGAGGCGGTGTCGATAGAGAAGGCTTTCATCCTGGATGCCCTCCCGTGCAAACTTATAGGTATGAACAGTGAGATGATGAGTGAATACATCCAGTACGTATCGGATCGACTTCTCAAAAGCGTGGGTCAATCAGCGATTTGGAATTCTAAAAATCCATTTGATTTCATGGAAAACATCTCTCTAGATGGAAAGACCAACTTCTTCGAGAAGCGAGTTGGTGACTACGGAAAGATGGATGACGACACGGGTGACATCGGGTTCGACGAAGAATTTTAAATTAACTTTCAAAATCGAAAAAAATGTTATGCTATTGATAAAGAATGTGGGAACCCGTGACCGTGGGAAGTTTCCGGTATTGGCGTGAAAACGAATTCGAGGGGTGGACCAGTGGTGGTCCAAGAGATTCTTCCGTTATCGACAAGCCCCATATAGACAACATCGGCCCTCGTGACATGCTGGAGAGGTATCTCCGCCTTGCTGTAAAGTTGAGGATTCCGAGGGA
>JAPOHG010000094.1 GCA_029979565.1 bacterium | reverse complement strand
CAGCTGCCATCGCAGTCGTAGCCAGCATTTGGGTAGGTGCATGAGCCGTCCTCGTCCGTAGCGTCCGCAGCGTAGTTGCATGCAGTCGCGTCCGTGCAGCCGGCAATTTCGAAAGGATCGCAAATGCCATCGCCGTCGCCGTCGGACAAGCAACTGCCGGCACAATCGTATCCTTCTGCCGCGTAATCACACGAACCATCGTTGTCGGTCGCTTCGGGCTGGAAGTTGCACGCTGTTGCATCGTCGCAACCAGGGACTTCCAATTCATCACAAATCCCGTCACCGTCCGCATCGTTCAGGCAGTTGCCGTCGCAATCCAACAAGTCCTCAGGGTATTCACAGGCCGCGAGTTCCTCAGGGCCGTAGCAGGCCTGCTGGAAATCAATCAGTTGACGGGTGTCTGCCGCTGGAGATCCATTTTCAAAGAACTGAACGTACATGGAGCCGGACAGGTCCCCATCCGTCGTGACTTGCGCCAACAGGACACGGAAGTCGTCTCCGGCGATGCCGTTGGT
>JAPOHG010000093.1 GCA_029979565.1 bacterium | reverse complement strand
TCCGTCTTCTTTGATTTTGGCAACCCTGGGTACCTGTCGGGAACGACAGCCTATTACTACGACAATGTGGTCTTCAATGGCAACCCCATGCACGTGGATGGGGTGAAAGCGACTGACGCCTTCTTCTATCCCTCCATCCTCACTGCAGAACAACCTTTGGTATTCAAAGGAGAGGACGACGCCCTGGTCGACTTACGGGTTTATGACATGCATGGAAGATTGGTCCAACGGGAGTGGATTCAATCCGGACAGCCTCTGCTCCTTCATTCCTGCACGCCGGGAATGTACGTTTTACGTTGGGGCAATCGCACGCAAAAAATCACGGTTGCCGCCCACCGTTGATCACGGCACCTTGTGCCCCCAGCTGGCTTCCGTCAACGCAAACCAATCCTCGTCCGAAAGGGAAAGGTTCTTGGCTTTCAGCAGCGTAGCATAACGCTCGGAACGGGTGGTCCCTACAACCGGAACAATTTCCGCTGGGTGGCGCATCAACCAAGCCAACAGAAGCACCTCCT
>JAPOHG010000092.1 GCA_029979565.1 bacterium | reverse complement strand
ATGTCCCAGCGGTAGGTGGAACCCACTCGGTACGTACCATCACCCAGCGGCAACGCCCACGTAACGTTGTTGACAATGCGGTCGCCCCACGGTCCTGAAGGCCTGACGCGCAGCACCTCGCCGTGGTTTCGCCTCAATTCCAATCCGAAGGCCGCCAAATCTTCTACGGCTCCGGTTCCTCTGCAATCCACAACGGCATCAAATCCCTCCGGGCACCCGTCCTCCATTTTCCAGGTTCGTCGCTCCCAACGGTCCATTCCTTGCCACTTCGCCCGGCTCGCTTCCGTCAGGGCCACCACGTTCACCCAACCCGCGTCAGGAACCAGGCCCGCACCATGCGGCGCCTTGATGCTTTCGTGTAGCTCCTCGGCTTTGAGCAATTCAATAAATGGAGAAACTCCGTGTCCGCCGGTGGCGCGTTCCGCCCAACGCTCGGCGTACTCCTCGTTGGGGAAAATACGTACAATCGGAACGTCGCGCCAGAGCGTCGCGCCGACCTGCGCTCCGGTGGAGCCTGGGACG
>JAPOHG010000091.1 GCA_029979565.1 bacterium | reverse complement strand
ATATGTTTTGTAAATATGGGAATCAAACAATTTGATTATTTTGAAAGTCTATGTACATTTTTTGAAAATTCGTATATCTCATTTGTTTCAATTTTGTGAAGACGGGCACCGGGAAAGGATGAAGATCCCTGTAAACAAAATCTTCAACATCTTGGATATGAATTTCATATCTATCAAAAAACATGAACTGGAAATTTTGAATTTTGGAACTTATCCACATAGCCACATAGCCACATAGCCATATAGCCACATAGCAACATAGCTACATAGCCATAGAGCCACATAGCCACATAGCTACATAGCCACAAAGGAAGCGGCCTGCAGCTGCCCCCACAAAGGGGGGGCGGCGGATTTCCTTTGTGGCTATGACACCACATCATCGAAAAACCACCAAAATCAATGAATATGCCAGCCACCGAATAATGGAAACAAGCGATCGAGTCATCGAATCATCGAGTGTTGGAGAGGTTGGCGGCAGAGGCGGTAGCCTGTAAATTAAAGATCGTACAGCCTACCTTGTTGCAT
>JAPOHG010000090.1 GCA_029979565.1 bacterium | reverse complement strand
GATCAATTTCCGCCTTGAGAATTTTTTCGGGAGTTTCGTGAGCGACCTTCTCAATCTCAACGCCGCCCTCAGTGGAGGCCATAAAGACCACTCTTCGGCTAGCACGATCGACCACAGCCCCCAAATAGAGTTCGTCGGCAATGTCAGTGCAGGCTTCCACCAAGATCCGTGAAACTGGCTGCCCAGCGGCATCCGTCTGATAGGTGATCAGGCGCTGGCCAAGCCATTGCGAGGCAAATTCACCGGCCGCTTCCGGAGTCTCCACGAGCTTTACGCCACCGGCCTTGCCCCGACCACCGGCATGAACCTGCGCCTTGACAACCCAACGCTGCCCCCCAATTTCCTGAGCAGCCGTGATGGCCGCCTCGGCTGAATCGACCGCGTGACCCGTCGAGACTGGTAAGCCGTACTCGGCGAATAACGCCTTCCCCTGATACTCGTGCAGATTCATGCTTTCCTCTCAACTCAGCCCGGCTCACTCCGCGCCTCCTCGATGCCGGACGCTCGAGGAGACCTGGCTTAAATGTTTAACGCTTAGCTCGATTCACC
>JAPOHG010000089.1 GCA_029979565.1 bacterium | reverse complement strand
CCGCGATCCGAGTCCACCATCGCGACGCGCGGGCGGTCGGGCCGCGCGTAGCAGGCGTCGATGTCCGCGAGAATCTGCGCGCGCAACGCCGCGTCGGAGATTTTGCCCACCGCCTCCAGGACCGCGCCCAAGCCGTTCTCGGGGTTGGCGCCGGCGGCGGCGAGCGCGGCTTCGTGCCGCTCGAACGCGTCGCGGAAGTACACCGACACGACGCGTCCGAAGAGCACGGGGTCGCTCACCTTCATCATGGTCGCCTTGAGGTGCAGCGAGACCATCAGGTTTTTCGAAGCCGCGTCTCGGAGCTCGCTCTCGATGAACGCGTCGAGGTCCGCGAGGGACATGCGCGCGGCGTCCACCGTCTCCAGCGCCTCCACGGGAACCTTCTCCTTGAGCGTCGTCGCCGCTCCGCCGCTCGCGGGGTGCAGCTCGACGCGCAGAAAACCCGCGGCGCGCATCACGGAGGTCTTCTCCGAGCCGTAGAAGTCCCCGGAGGGCATAGACGCGACTCGCGTCTTGGAGTCGGGAGCCCAAGCGCCCATCTTGTGCGGGTGCGCGCGCGCGTAC
>JAPOHG010000008.1 GCA_029979565.1 bacterium | reverse complement strand
ACACACACGGCATGCAGTTTGGCATTGAAATTCCATGGCTAGGCGTCAAATGGTCGCCGAGCAAATGGCGCTACCGCCGCTGGGCAGGACTGTACAAAGAAGGCGGGCAATACCTGCACGTGAACCGTGGATTCGGTGTACTGGGATTCCACGGGCGGGTGGGCATGCCGCCTGAGATCACCTTGTTGGAACTCGTCCAAGCTTGAGGCTCGACCCCAAACCGGACCGTCCGTATACTTGCACTAAACCAAACACTTGCCATGTCAGACGATAAAAAAGTCATTTTCAGTATGCACCGGGTGAACAAAGTCACCCCCGCTGGTAAGCACATTCTCAAAGACGTCACCCTCGGGTTTTATTACGGGGCCAAGATTGGCATCCTCGGTGCAAACGGAGCCGGTAAATCCACGGTCATGCGCATCATCGCTGGACTGGATGAGGCGTACACTGGTGACGTGACGTGGTCGCCCGGTCTGAGTGTGGGTTATTTATCACAGGAACCTGAATTGGACGAGTCCAAAACGGTCCGTGAAATCGTAGAAGAAGGCACCGCAGAGATTGTCAACGTGTTGAAGGAGTATGAAGAAATCAACGCCAAGTTCATGGACGAAGAGATCCTGAACAACCCCGATAAAATGGAGGCGTTAATCAACCGCCAAGCGGAAGTTCAAGACCGCATTGACGCGCTGAATGCTTGGGAACTCGATACGAAGTTGAGCATCGCGATGGACGCCTTGCGATGTCCACCAGATGACACCAAGATTGAGGTGCTTTCGGGCGGTGAGCGCCGCCGTGTGGCATTGTGTCGTTTGTTGCTGCAGCAACCGGATGTGCTGCTGTTGGACGAGCCGACCAACCACTTGGATGCTGAGTCCATTGACTGGCTGGAACAGCACCTCGAACAGTACCCGGGCACCGTCCTCTGCGTGACGCACGACCGCTACTTCCTGGACAACGTTGCCAAGTGGATTTTGGAATTGGACCGTGGTGAGGGCATCCCCTATGAAGGCAATTACGCTTCATGGTTGGAGCAAAAATCCAAGCGCCTCGCCCAAGAAGAAAAGCAAGAATCGAAGCGCAGAAAGGAATTGGAGCGGGAGTTGGATTGGGTGCGCCAATCCCCCAAAGGGCGCCGCGCCAAGAACAAAGCCCGTGTCAACAACTACGAACAGATGTTGGCGGAAGGCACCAATGAAAAAGAAGCCCGTTTGACCATTCCGATCCCCAATGGTCCACGTCTGGGCAACTCCGTCATCGAGGCCGACAAGTTGCAGAAAGCATTTGGAGAACGCCTGCTGATTGAAAACCTTGATTTCAATTTGCCTCCAGCCGGCATTGTAGGGGTCATTGGTCCCAATGGAGCGGGCAAGACGACCCTGTTTCGCATGATCATGGGAGAAGAGCAAGCCGATGCGGGAAGCTTCAACATCGGAGAAACCGTGGAAATTGGATACGTCGATCAGCGTCACGCCGACATCGACCCGCAAAAGACCGTTTGGGAAGTCATCAGCGGGGGCAACGAGCAACTGGAAATCGGAGGAAAGTTGTTCAACAGCCGCGCTTACGTGAGCCGTTTCAATTTCAACGGCGCTGATCAACAAAAGAAGTGCGGCGTGCTTTCCGGCGGTGAACGCAATCGCCTGCACCTGGCCATGACCCTGAAAACGGAAGCAAACGTCCTCCTGCTCGACGAGCCGACCAACGATATCGATGTCGATACCCTTCGCGCATTGGAGGAAGGCATCCAGTCGTTTGCGGGCTGTGCCGTTGTAATCTCTCACGACCGGTACTTCCTCGATCGAATTTGTACGCACATTCTGGCCTTCGAAGGCGACAGCCAAGTGTATTGGTTTGAAGGAACGTACAGCGAATACGAGGAAAATCGCAAGAAACGATTGGGCAACGTCGGACCGCAACGCGTGAAGTACCGAAAGTTGGTGCGTGACTGATCCGCATCCATACGTAGGGCGTTTTGCACCCACACCATCTGGGCCACTCCACTTCGGCTCGCTGGTCGCTGCGGTCGGCTCGTGGCTGGACGCCCGTGCACATTCCGGACAATGGCACCTCCGCATCGATGACCTCGATGGGCCGCGCGTCGCGCCTGGTTCGATTGATTCGATCTTGCATGCCCTGGAGCGGTTTGGATTGGAGTGGGATGGGGACGTGTTGTACCAATCGAATCGATTTGAAGCGTACCGTGACGCCTTGAATGCCTTGGTGGATGCGCAGCGGACTTTTCCCTGCGCTTGCACGCGCAAGCAATTGGCTGGTCAATCCATTTATCCCGGCACGTGCAAAGGAGCACCCGACGTCGAACCGCGTTCGATTCGCTTTTCAGTAGGAACCGGCCCTGTGGCTTGGGAAGACGGCGGACTTGGCGCGATGTCCATGGACTTGGTTTCTGAAGTGGGTGATTTTGGGTTGCGCAATGCGCATGGCATTTACAGCTATCACCTTGCCAATGTGGTCGATGACATGTACCTCGGTGTTACGCACGTCGTTCGAGGGGCCGACCTCGCGCCATTTACAGCGGCCCACCTGCATTTGCAAAGCACGTTAGGTGGGGCTGAGGTGCGCTACCACCACCTGCCGTTGGCATTGGATGACCGCGGAAGAAAACTCTCCAAGCAAACGCATGCTCCTGCGGTGGATGACCAACCAGTCTCGGAAGCCCTGCAAGCTGTTTTGGAACACTTGGGATTGCCGATGGTCCAGCCAGGTCCGGCTTCAAAAATGTTGGCGGAAGCACAAGGCCACTGGCAACGGCTTGTTACCGGTTGACCAGTTCCTCAATAACCGATTTCATGGCCTCAAACTCCGCTTCCTCAAACAAGCGGGTTAGGAACACAATGGTCCCGGTTTCATCCACTACAACGTTGCGGGTGACGCCTGACTTGGGTCCGGCGATTTTATAGAACAATTCACCTTCCGGATCGGGTGCAATGGGGTAGGTTGTGCCCATTTGTTTTGCGAAGGCTTGTACTTTATCTGCTGGCTCATCGAGATCGACTCCCAGCAAAACGAATTGTTCGCCCCCAAATTGCTTCCAAACTTCTTCCTCGAGGTGCGGCATTTCTTTCCGACAAACCCCACACCATGAAGCCGTGAATTGCAGCACGTAGGCTTTGCCAATCAAGGATTTCTTCGAATAAACCGAGCCGTCTGTGCAAGCGAGTTGAAAATCAGGGACAGCATCGCCCACACGGACGATGTAACCGCGTTCATCGGCCGGATGTGGATACTGTGCCCAAGTTGAGCTTGTAGCTGAGAAGGCGAAGGTCAGGAGGAGCAAAAGACGTTTCATTGACAACGGGGCTCGGGATGCTGAGAGAGGCTGCATGGTCTGTAGAGGGGAATGTTGGAGCTATGGGCTTCGAAGGTACGTGTGGCGACGGCATTGATGAATGCAATGGATTGTTCGATGAAGAATTCGTCGGTCAACATGGAGGTGCTCAGTTCGTGGCCAGCGTATTGGAAGGAATACAAATCGACATTCGCTCCAGCATTGGCCATTCCGCCACCTCCAGCGAGCAGCAGGGCTCCCGCGCTTTCAGCAGGGCAGTAGTGATGGAGGTCGATGCAATAGGGCACGAGGGCGTCGCAGGTTCCGTGAACTGCCAGGATGGGCGTGTTTCGCCACACCTGAGGCGGTTCTACCCCGCCAGCGAGGCTGATTGCGCCATCCAATGAAGATAAACGAAGGGCATACACAGCATCCAAAACAGCCTCGGCTCCGGCCGAAGTTCCGGCTGCAATGATGCCTTCGGGGAAATATCCGCTAAAAGCGTCGATGGCTGCCATCAAATCCTCCGCGGCCCAACGAATGGCTTCGCGTTTATCTTGAATGCTGACGTCGCAATGGAAACCTTTTCCAATCTGTCGAAGACGGTAATCCATGCTCAATACCGAAATGCCACGTTCGGCCAAGGCAGAGCAGTAGAATTGGCCGGCTTCTCCCTCGCGACTGCCGGCATAAAACCCTCCTCCGTGCAAGAATATGACTCCCCATCCTGGATGAATGGGGTTGTGGGGCATGTAGAAGTCACAGCCCAGGGTGTCCCTGCCATTTGCACTGACGAACGGTTCGGTTGAACGGTCGAAGGTTTGCTGTCCTCTTGAGGGTGTTGACGTACACGCGAACAGCCACAGGACGAGCGCGCAACGAAGGCTGGGCCTCATCAAGTGGTCTTTTTCTTTTGCTTTTGTGCGCTGCGTGGGTGGAATGCGTCGATTTGGTCGCGGAGAAAGCGCCGGTCGAGGTGTGTGTAGATTTCCGTGGTCGCAATTTGAGCGTGTCCAAGCATCTCTTGAACAGCTCGCAAGTCAGCCCCGGCTTCAAGCAGGTGCGTTGCGAAGCTGTGCCGGAAGGTGTGGGGTGATATGCTCTTGCGCACTTGGGCGTGGATTGCCACCCGCCGCAACATCGTGAAGGCCATCTGTCGACTCAGTCCACGTCCTTGCCTTCCGAGAAACAAAGTGTCCTCGTGGCCTTTCATGGGGATGATATCGGAACGGTAATGGGCCAAGTAGTCGTCGATGGCGGTGAGGGCAGCGGTGCCGATGGGCACAATTCGTTCTTTGTTCCCTTTCCCCACGACTTGAACGACACGGTCGATGAAATCCACTTTGGACAGTTGCAACTCACACAATTCGGTCACGCGCAGGCCGCAACTGTACAGCACCTCAAGCATGGCTTTGTTGCGCACGCCCTCCCGCCGAGACAGGTCCACTGCGCCGATGATCGCACTGATTTCGTCTACGGTCAATACGTCGGGGAGTTTTCGCTGAGGTTTGGGGGCTTCAACGAGTTCGACGGGATTCCCTTCCATGATGTTTTCGACGCGTAGGTATTTGCAAAAGCTTCGAATGCCTGAAAGCATGCGCGACTGGCTGTTGCGTGCGATGCCTTCATCGAAAAGGAAGCCGAGGTACCGCTCGATGTGTTCCATTTGCACCAGTCCGGGATCTTGCACCGATTCATGGTCTACGCAGTAATTGCAAAACTTGGTAATGTCACGGAGGTACGCGACAATGGAGTTATCGCTCAGGCCGCGTTCCAAGGCGAGGTATGTTTCGTAGCCATTGATGGCTGATTTCCAATCCGTTGAGTTGCGCTTCATTAGGGAATCCAATTTTGTTTGCTGACCAAGAGGGCCTCTTGGACGGTGATGCGTTGACCCTTCCGGTAAGCGGCGACAAACGGGCCGGGGAACGTATGGTGGGTACTCAATTCAACCCGGTTGTCCCGGGCAGCCTTGTAAGTGCTGTGGTAGCCTGTGGTGAATTTGTGCCATTCCGAATGGCGTTCGAGTCGCACATCGCCTGGGTAGGCATAGATGCGCTTGACAGCGTTGGTGCTTACTTCCGCATGGGTAGCCAAAATTTGGATGCGAAAGGCGATGTCTTCGACCGATGGCTCCGGTTCAGGAGATGATTCGGATGGAGCGGATGAAACGGAAGCAGATGAGCCTGTTTCAGCCATGGATTCCATGGCTTCGATACTTTGTTCAACCGCCACGTTATCTAGGATGGTGGAGACGCGACCGCCGACCGAGAGGGGTTCCCCTCCCCGCAGGGTGTATTTGACAATTATTTCAGGGGTGTTCGGTGCAGCCTGCCAAATGAACACCAGTTGGTCGTCAAAGGCGTCGCGGATCTGGCAGTCGGAATCTTCCAAAATGGACGCGGCATCGTGAGGCCCCAGCACCTCCGTTAATTTGAGAAATTGGCCGGGTTCATGTCCGGAAATGGTCACGGTCATGGTCCCACTTCGCTTAGTGGTTGCTGTCCATTTGCGCAGAACCTGAAATTCTGATGATTCGGCGTTGCGTGCAGCAACAGCAGTCTCTTTTCGTGCCAGGTGATGCGGTTCAAATTCAACGTCTTTGCGACGTCCGTCTCGGATGAATGAAAACCACTGGGTGACCGAACCGCCTTCAAAACGATCGTCGGCTGCAATTTTTAGTGAAACTTCCAGCGTATTCTTTGGCGGCAATTCCATCCAGATGAACTTGGCCTTGCCGTCTTCAAATGAGAATGAAGCGTTGGCGGTTTCCGCGGGTTGGACATCGATGCCTTCCGGGAACTGAATTTGAAAACGGGCAAACCCTTCGCAATCGAAGATGTCAAGGGACCACGTCACAAGATGCGTTTGACCGACCTCAATATCGCCGGGAAGGTCGTGTTCCTGCACGATTCCAGCGTTTTTGTTCGGTGCCAGCGCGAACATGGGCAAGAGGATCAAGCCAATCAGTAGCCTTCGGTATGCAGTGCTCGCGTACACAGAGCCAAGCTATTCGCTGATGCAAAGGCTTCGCGCGCGAGGCGTCGGAATTGCAAACATCTGGCTGTGGGCGAAGTGGGGTGTAATGCAGGTTGAGGCTGGCCTAAAAAAAATAGTCCTGTCCCAGCGTTCTGGGACAGGACCAACTTAACCAAATTATCACTTGATGCTTAGCTTGCGCTAAACTCACTTAAAACCAGAACAAACATCGGGCCGGTTTCAAGGTGATAACGCGATGTTGAAATTCGTTATTGACAGAAGCTCGTTAAAAAGTGTAAGTATTTGAAATTCCCAGCATGTATCCTATCTTTGCCGCCCCTTAAGGGCATACAATTCGAACCATGAGAGCAGGAATCCACCCCGATAATTACCGTTTGGTTGTTTTCAAAGACATGTCAAACGACTATGCGTTTTTGAGCCGTTCAGCGGCTGCAACGAAAGAAACCATTAAATGGGAAGATGGAAACGAATACCCATTGGTGAAGGTGGAAGTGAGCCACAAGTCACACCCTTTCTACACCGGTAAAGCGCAGTTTGTAGATACAGCAGGTCGTATTGACAAGTTCCGACAGAAGTACGGCAAATTCGACAAGAAGGGCGGTGAGAAGCAAGCTGACAATCAAGCGGAAAACCAAGAAGGTTAAGCGCTTACCAACTTCATGCGATTAAAAAAGGGACCTCATCGGGTCCCTTTTTTGATGCCTCATTCATGTGTCTGGATTACGCGGGTAACTCCAAGGCAGACGTTTTGGTGATGGTGAGGCCGTAACCGATGGGACCTAAGGTACGCTCGGTATTGGTCAAAACGTGGCAGTTGCGCACGCCGAGCTGTCGGACAATTTGTGCGCCGATGCCGTAATCTTTGGTGTCCATGTGCCCGGGCACTTTCTGGTCGGCATTTTGAATGCGCTCGTAAGCCGTTAATTCATCGAGGATGCCACCTCCTTGACGCAGTTTGTTGAGGTATACCAGGACGCCGCATCCGATTTCGTCCATTTTCTTCATGGCGGCATGCAGCATGGGGCCTTTACCGAAATCAGTGATTTGAAACACGTCTCCGAGCATGCTCGTACTGTGCACGCGCACCGGAACTTCGTCGTTCTCTTTCCAAGATCCTTTGACCAATGCAACGTGTTCCACCTCATTCGACAATTGCCGAAATACTACAGCGGTGAAGGGGCCAAATGCAGTTTGAATCTCCATTTCTTTTACCCGCTCAATCAACGTTTCATTTTGCAGTCGGTGCTCGATTAAGTCGGCGATGGAGACCAGTTTCAAATTGAACTTGTCCGCCAGTTCTCGGCACTCAGGCAAGCGTGCCATGCTTCCGTCCTCGTTCATGATTTCAACGATGACCCCCGCTGGTTCGAAACCGGCCAAGCGCGCAAAATCAATAGCGGCTTCCGTATGGCCTGCGCGGCGAAGAACGCCCCCTTTTCGTGCACGAAGGGGGAAGATGTGCCCGGGTTTGCCCAGTTCGTCAGGACGGGTGTTCGAATTGATCAGCGCTTGGATGGTCTTTGATCGATCTTGCGCGGAGATGCCCGTTGTACAACCGTGGCCAATCAGGTCCACGCTTACCGTGAAGGGGGTCTCATATGCGGCATTGTTGGATTCAACCATGAGGGGCAATTCCAGCTCATCGCACCGTTCTTCCACCAAAGGAGCGCAAATCAATCCGCGACCGTGCGTGGCCATGAAGTTGACGACCTCTGGGGTAGCATGGCGAGCGGCAACAAGGAAATCGCCCTCGTTCTCTCGGTCTTCATCGTCCACAACGATGATGACTTCACCATTGCGCACGGCTTCGATGGCTTCTGGGATGGTGTCCAGCATTTGCATGGTGCAAAAGTAGGGTGTTCCCAGCCGAATAACTGCCCTAACTTTGCCCCATGATTTTACCCATTGTCGCGTATGGTGATCCGGTGCTGAAGGCCGAAGCTGAAGACATTGAGCAAAGCCACCCCGGATTGGATGAGCTGGTGCAGAACATGTGGGAAACGATGTACGAAGCTGATGGTGTTGGATTGGCCGCGCCTCAGGTCGGACACTCACTCCGCTTGTTCGTTTGCGACGGTTCTCCATTTGCAGAAGGAGAAAAAGGCGATCCGGGCTGCAAGGATTTCAAGCGTGTGATGATCAATCCCGTCTTGTTCGATGAGTCCGAAGATACCGGTGAGATGGACGAGGGGTGTTTGTCCATTCCCGGCATCAGGGAAGGGGTTGAGCGTCCCAATTCGATTTCAGTGGAGTATTACAATGAGAAGTGGGAGCTCATCGAAGAACGGTTGACGGGCTTGGCAGCGCGGATTGTGCAACATGAAAACGACCACCTTGACGGTGTGCTAATCACAGACCATTTGACGCCCATGAAGCGCCAGTTGCTCCATGGAAAGCTGCGGGACATCGGCTTGGGCAAAGTGCCCTCAGATTACCGGATGAAATTTCCAAAGCGCAAACGATGAGGGCAAGAATATGGACCCTGGGATGCATCGCTGTTTTGCACATAGGTTGCGGCGCTTCGGAGGAAGGGAGTTGCGCGAAATTGCGATTGGAGGTTGAACGCATGGAGCAGTCGTTGTTGGCTGGAGGGGAAGACGTGAATGCTGAGCTGCGGGCGCAAACGATGCAAGCCTATGCGCAGTTTGCCAATGGATGTCACGATGATGAATTTACACCCGAGGCCTTGTTTCGAAGGGCAGACTTGTTGCGCTCCGCAGGCAAGTTCCAGGAGGCCATGACCCAGCTTCGCGACATCCACGACAACTACGCCAATTACGACAAGCGTTCCATCTGTGCCTTTTTGGTAGGGTTCATTGCGGAGGTGGAATTGAACGACCGCGAGCAGGCCAAAAAAACCTACCAGCAGGTCATCGAAGTTCACCCGGATTCTGAGGCGGCCGAATGGGCGCGGCAGTCCCTTGAGAATTTAGTGGCAACCACTCAGGAATAAGTCCAGAAGATTCACTCGCATTTGGGCGGGCTATGTCGTTAGCGGGGCTTAGTTTTGTGCCCCAAATTGCTATCCATGAGTCAAAAATTTCGTCCAGGCGTCCTGTGGGGTAAAGAGGTGCGCGAAGTATTCGAAGACGCCCAAGCCAATGGCTACGCGCTTCCTGCGGTCAATGTCATTGGAACGAATTCCATCAATGCCGTTCTTGAAACAGCTCGCGACCTGAATTCACCGGTTATTATTCAGTTTTCCAATGGAGGTGCTGCCTTCAACGCAGGCAAAGGCTTGAAGCTGGACAATCAAGCGAACGCTGTGCTCGGTTCCATTGCTGGAGCCCATCACGTGCACACGATGGCGAAGGCGTACGGTGTGCCGGTGATCCTGCACACCGACCATTGCGCGCGCAAATTGCTTCCTTGGATTGATGGATTGCTCGACGCAAGTGAAGCGCACTTCTCTGCGACAGGACAACCTTTGTTCAGTTCGCACATGATCGACTTGAGCGAAGAGCCGATTGAGGAGAACATCGCTACATGCAAGCCTTACCTCGAGCGCATGCATGGCTTGGGCATGTTCCTCGAAATTGAGCTGGGTGTAACCGGTGGGGAAGAGGATGGCGTGGACAATACCGACATCGACAGCAGCAAGCTGTACACCCAACCGGAAGAGGTGGCATACGCTTACGAAGAGCTCCGCGCCATCAGCGATCAATTCACGGTGGCTGCGGCCTTTGGAAACGTTCACGGCGTTTACAAACCGGGCAACGTCTCCCTTACACCCAAAATCTTGGACAACAGCCAGAAATTCATTGAAGAGAAATTCGGTACCGGTTCTAACCCGGTTGATTTTGTCTTCCATGGAGGCAGCGGTTCAACTGTTGAAGAAATCCGCGAGGCCATTTCGTACGGTGCGATCAAGATGAACATCGATACGGACATGCAATGGGCTTTTTTGAGCGGCATCCGGGATTACGTGACGGACAATATTGATTACTTGAAGACCCAAATTGGGAACCCGGAAGGGCCTGATGTTCCAAACAAGAAGAAGTACGATCCGCGCGTTTGGTTGCGCCAAGGGGAGGGGTATTTCGTGGAACGTTTGAAGCAGGCATTTGAAGACCTGAACTGCGTCAATCGCAACGCCTGAGCTGCATGTTGAAGCCTTTTCACCTTCGTCAATCCACTGCTCATAAGCGCCTCGTGGAATTGGCCTCAAGCGCTGGTGCGCTTCATTTGCGGGAGCTCTTTGCTGAAGATCCAAGTCGGCTGCAGCGGATGTCCGCCTCTTTGGGAGGGATGTTTGTGGATTGGTCCAAACACCGCGTGACCGAAGAGGTGATGGAGGCCTTGTTCGCACTGGCAGAAGAAGCAGGTTGGAAAGAAGGTGTACAGGGCTTGTATGCGGGTGAACACGTCAACCAAACGGAAGACCGTGCGGTGCTGCACATGGCCTTGCGAGGTGCGGCTGCTGATGGGTTTACAGTGGATGGCGTGGATGTCATGGATGAGGTATTGGCCACCCGCCACGCGATGGGGTCTTATGCCGATGCTGTCAGATCCAGCGACCGCATCACGGACGTCGTCAACATTGGCATTGGTGGTTCTGATTTGGGGCCGCTGATGGTAACGAAAGCATTGCGCAGCCTATCACACAAGGGTCCTCGCGTGCATTTTGTCAGCAACGTTGACGGGGCGCATTTGGAGTCCGTATTGGACGGTTTGAACCCCGAGTCGACCTTGTTCATCGTGGTGAGCAAAACATTTACAACGCAGGAGACCATGGCCAATGCAGACGCGGCAAAGTCATGGGTGGAATCCGCCTCTTTGCCGGTATCTGATCATTTCGCTGCCGTTTCTACGAACATTCCCGCGGCCGTTCGTTTTGGGGTGAAAGCGGAACATGTTTTCGGATTTCGAGATTGGGTAGGAGGCCGTTACAGCCTTTGGGGGCCCGTTGGATTGAGCATTGCGTGTTCAGTTGGTAGCAGCACATTTGCGGAATTGTTGTCAGGTGCGCGTGCTATGGACCGCCATTTCGCAGAGGCGCCTGCTCGGGAAAACTTGCCGCTGATCAGTGCGCTATTGGGGGTATGGTACAGGGAATACATGGGCTTTTCCACGCATGTGGTTCTGCCGTACGCTCAAGATTTAGACCGCTTTCCGGCCTACTTGCAGCAGGCAGATATGGAAAGCAACGGCAAGTATGTTGGACGGGACGGTCAACCTGTGGAACACCCAACGGGGCCGGTGGTGTGGGGAGAGGCAGGAACCAATGGCCAGCACGCTTTTTACCAGCTGCTGCATCAAGGGACAGACATTCACCCAGCAGACATCATTGCCGTCGAGGCACCGTTATCTGCCTATACGGATCACCATACCAAGCTCCTGGCCAATGCCATCGCTCAGGCCGAGGCGTTGATGTGCGGTCGAAATGAGTCGGAAGTGCGCGAAGAGATGCGAGCTTCCGGGCGTTCGCAATCGGAAATTGATGCGATTGCACCGCACCGTGTTTTTCGAGGCAACCGTCCCAGTACCTTCATTTTGTTGGATGCATTAAATGCAAAAAATGTAGGTCAACTCATTGCGCTGTACGAGCACCGCATCTTCGTTCAGGGATTGCTTTGGAACGTGTGCAGCTACGATCAATGGGGGGTGGAATTGGGTAAAGTTTTAGCGAAAAACATCCTCGCAGAATGGGCAGAGGAGGGCGACGCGCCGACGCATGATGCGAGCACACAGCACCTCATTGATCGCCTGAAACGTTGATTCCGGTGTCATGATGCAAATTTGAGTTGCGCAATCATCGGGGAAATTGTAGTTTGCAGATTCACAACATCCAAGTAACTGTAACTCCATTTCCATGCGAAATTTATTTCTGGCCTTCCTCGGGGGGCTGATAACAGTGCCCGCCTTGGCCGACGTGGTCGGTGTCGAGGCTGAAGTGCACGCAACTTCGGAATACGGAACGACCTACCGGGTCTACGTCAATTTCGATGCATCCGACGATGAATTGGTTGCCATTTATGGAACGGTCGGTGAATCGCAGAATGCGCCCCTCAGCATTTTGACAACGTCTTCCTTTTTCAATTCGGAATTCGGATCCAACTTTGGTGAAGACATCAACCCTGCATTCTTTGCCGTTTTTCCAGAAATTGAATACGACAGCTGGCTGACCATCGGGACCGAGGACACTGATGGACCGGGCGGAGTTAGCGCGGTGGGCATGGAGCCCTATTTGGACGGCTTTAACAACGACAACGGATTCACTGTTGATACGTTTACCGGGGCGTCCTGGTTCATCATCCCCGGAACCAATGCCGACGCCGTGGCGGGAGACGACAATAGGGTGTTGGTTGCTCAGTTGACCACCGATGGCGTTGTTACCGTTGTGTTGAATGCCCAGTACGATGACGTCAACGGAAACACCTCAACGGCAATCGGCTTAACAGCAACATTTCCCGAGCTGCCTAGTGGGTGCATGGATGCAACAGCCTGCAACTACGATGACACAGCTGAAGTAGAAGACGGAAGTTGCTATTTCGTTGGAGACACCTGCGATGATGAAGATGCGCTGACCATCAATGATGCATACGACGAGGCATGTATATGTTCCGGGCAACCGGTTGTGGAGGGCTGCACCTCGGAATCAGCATGCAATTATGACGCATCAGCCAATACCGATGATGGGAGTTGTTTCTTCATAGGTGACGCTTGTGATGACGGCGATGCCAGCACCGGCGGTGATGCCATTGGCGACGATTGCTTCTGCTCGGGTGTGGACATTGTTTTCGGATGCATGGACACAGCAGCATGCAATTATGACTTTGACGCTGAAGAATCAGATGATTCCTGTGTCTACCCCGGTGATGCGTGCGACGATGGACTCAGCAACACCATTGATGACGTGTACCAAAGCGATTGTTCTTGCGCAGGCACCCTTGTCCCTACGGGCCCTGCTGGAATCGAAGTAGAAGAATACGCCACCTCTGAATACGGAACAACTTACCGTGTGTATGCCACCTTTGACGCGCCAACCAACGAATTAATTGCCGTTTATGGAACGGTGAGCGCAGCGCAAGATGCGCCATTGAGTGTGGTTTCAACAACCGGCTTTTACAACACGGAGTTGGGCTCGAATTTTGGTGAGTTCATCAACCCGTCATTTTTCTCCGTTTTCCCAGAAGTTGAGTTCGACAGTTGGTTTACCATCGGTACATCAGACACCAATGGAGATGGCGGCGTGAGCTCGGTAGGATTGGAGGCCTACCTCGACGGATTCAATACGGGCAGCGGTTTTACGGTTGACACCTTCTTGGGTGCGTCTTGGTTTGTGATTCCGGGTGCCAATGGCGATGCGATCGCTGGCGACGACAACAAAGTATTGGTTGCGCAATTGACCACGGATGGGGTCGTTACGGTGATCATGAACTTCCAGTACGATGATGAAGCGGGCAACAGCTACAACACCGATGGACTGACCATCTCATTCCCAGAAGTTGCAGCGGGCTGCACCGACGATGCTGCTTGCAATTACGATGCAACAGCAGAGGCCAATGACGGAAGTTGCGTATACCCGGGTGACGCTTGCGACGATGGCGATGCAATGACCATGAATGATGCGTACAGCAGTTCATGTGACTGTGTGGGAGAGGCCATTGTGGAAGGATGCACGTCTGAGTCGGCTTGCAACTACAACAGCGCAGCGAACACGGACGACGGTTCTTGTTTCTTTGTTGGCGATGCGTGTGACGACGGCGACGCCAGCACAGGCGGGGATGTTATCGGTGACGATTGCCAATGTGCCGGATTTGAGATTGTCTTCGGTTGCACGGATGCATCAGCATGCAATTACAATTCCGCTGCAGAAGAAAACGATGGCTCATGCGTTTACCCCGGCGACGCCTGCGACGACGGGTTCAGCAACACGATTGATGATGTGTACCAAGCCGATTGTTCCTGCAGTGGGACCTTGGTTCCCACCGGTCCTGCTGGGCTTGAGGTGGAGGAATACGCCACGTCTGAATATGGAACCACATACCGAGTCTATGCCACGTTTGATGCGCCAACCAATGAACTCATTGCGGTGTACGGAACGGTCAGCGCAGCGCAAGACGCACCGTTGAGTGTCGTGACCACGACCAGTTTCTACAACACCGAGTTGGGCTCGAACTTCGGCGAGTTCATCAACCCTTCCTTCTTTTCGGTATTCCCTGAAGTGCAATACGACAGCTGGTTCACCATCGGCACGGAGGACACCAACGGCGATGGTGGGGTGAGCTCTGTAGGCATGGAATCCTACTTCGACGGGTTCAACAATGGCAGCGGATTTACGGTCGATACGTTCTTGGGAGGGTCTTGGTTTGTGATCCCGGGTGCCAATGGCGATGCGATTGCCGGCGACGACAACAAAGTTTTGGTGGCACAATTGACCACGGATGGTGTGGTAACCTTGGTGATGAATTTCCAATACGATGACTTGGAGGGCAACAGCTACAACACCGATGGACTTACGGTCACGTTCCCAGAAGTCCCTGCGGGGTGCACGGACGCAACCGCCTGCAACTACGATGCCACTGCTGAGGCCAACGACGGCTCATGTGCGTATCCTGGCGACGCGTGCGACGATGGCGATGCGCTGACCATCAACGATGCTTACGATGACACCTGCGGGTGTTCAGGTGATGTGGTGGTTGAAGGGTGTACCGATGCTGAGGCCTGCAACTTCAACCCAGCGGCCAATGTCGATGACGGTTCGTGCGCTGAATTGGACGAATGCGGCGTATGCGGCGGCACGGGCATTCCAGAAGGCGCTTGTGGTTGCGATGGCAACGGACCGGATGAATTCTATGATTGCGACGGCAACTGCCTGAACGACACGGACGGCGATGGCGTTTGCGACGAACTGGAAATCCCAGGTTGCCAGGATGAGGCGGCGTGCAACTACAATGCCGACGCCACGGACAACGACGATTCGTGCACTTATCCGGACGAATTGTACAACTGCGACGGTACGTGTGTCAACGACATCAACGAGAACGGCTTGTGCGATGAATTGGAAGTCTTCGGCTGTACATCAGAGACCGCCGACAACTACGATCCTGAAGCCTTGACCGACAACGGCACGTGCATCTGGTTGGATGGACTGGTCGAGTCACTCTCGTATGAAGTGTACGCCGAAGACGGCATCTCGGGGCTGACAACCTACCGCTTGTATGCCAACTTTGCTTCTGACGATGTCGAAGTAACGGCGGTGTATGGAACGGAAGCGTCGCCTTGGCAGTTGGTACCAACCACATCTTTCTACCAAGACGATGTGGGTACAGCGTTCGCGAGCGGTATCAACCCGGCCTTTTTTGCCGTGGTCCCATCCCTTGAATTTGATTCGTGGTTGGCGATCGGCGCCGCTCCGGGTGAAGACGACTTGTCCAATACCGTGGGCATGGATGCATTCACTCCGGCCTTTGAAGCCGGTGGTGCATTGGATGTCAACACCTTCCTCGGCGGTTCTTTGTTCCTCATTCCAGGTGCTTCTACCCAGGCGGTACCGGTGGATGGGAAGGTGCTCTTAGCTCAGGTGACGACCGATGGGTTGACCGATGCATTGGTCAATTTGCAATTGCGCGATGGCAATGACGATTCGTTTGAGGTGACGGGCCTGTCCTTGACTTTTCCACAAGTTGAAGTCACCGGGGCGGGCTGTACGGATCCCGATGCGGACAACTACGATCCGGGTGCAGTATTGGACAATGGAACGTGTCAATATCCGGAACCGAGTTACTCAGGTTTGTCCTACGAGATGGTCGCTGAGAATCAACCAGAAGAAGGCATGCGCACGTTCCGTGTTTACGCCAACTTCACCAACCCGAACGACCAGCTCACGGCTGTATTTGCCCAAGAGGACAATCCGATGAGCATTTCGTCGACCACAAGCTTCTATCAAAATGCCATTGGTGGTGCTTTTGCCAGTGAGATCAGTCCATTCGCGGATTTGATCGATCCGGATGTGGTGTACGATAGCTGGTTTACGATTGGAGGGGAGAACAGCGATGTGAACCTCTCTACGGTTGGCACAGATGCTGCAGCAGCTGCGTTTGAAGCCGGCGGGGAATTCGCTGTTGACAATGATTTAGGAGCGAGCTGGTTTGTTTTGCCGGATATGGAGCCGTTGGCCTTCCCCGATGAAAACGGACAAGTATTGATTGCTCAACTCACCACAAGCGGCCAGGTTGATTTGCAGGTCAACTTGCAATACCGCGCACAAAATGGTGAAAACCCGCAGGTATTGAACGAGACGCTGGTCTTCCCTGACATCCCGCTCGGTTGCACCGATGTGATGGCGTGCAACTACAACCCGGAAGCCGAAGCCGATGACGGAACGTGCCTGTACGCTGCAGATTACTACGACTGTGATGGCGTGTGCTTGAACGATTCGGACGGTGATGGGGTATGCGATGAATTGGAAATTGCGGGTTGCACCGATGAGGATGCCGACAACTACAATGAGGATGCCACCGATGAGGATGGGTCTTGTGAGTTCGAAGGCTGCACGTTCCCAACGGCTTGTAACTACGACCCGAATGCGAACACCGAGGATGGATCATGCGTTTTCCCAGAGACCTTCTATGATTGCGACGGCAACTGCCTGCAAGACGAAGATGGAGACGGCATTTGCAACCAACTGGAAATTCCGGGCTGTACCGATCCGGAGGCCCAGAACTACGACGACGAGGCTACCGATGATGATGGTTCGTGCGAATACCCGGGCTGCACAAACCCAAATGCTGAGAACTACGATCCACAAGCCAACGTGGACGACGGCTCCTGCATTGCCGGTGGCTGCACCTATGCCAATGCCTCGAATTATGACCCATTGGCTTCCTACGATGACGGTTCGTGTACGTTCGAAGGTTGCACCGATGAAGCGGCGAGCAACTACTGTCCGTTGGCCTTGGATGATGACGGTTCATGTGAATACGACGTATTCGGATGCACTTATGAGGAAGCGGCCAACTACGACAACGAAGCAACCGTAGACGACGGCAGCTGCGAACTGGTAGCCGAGGACAACTGTCCATTCGATGTGGATGGAAACGGCTTGGTTGGCTCAGGTGACCTGCTGGAATTCTTGGCGGCGTACAGCTACCCTTGCCCGGAATAGGCGCTGAACTTTGAACACAATCCGAAAAGCACTGGACCATTCGTCCGGTGCTTTTTGTTTATAAGTGGATTGGTGTTCATTTGACACGAAGTCCTAAATTCGGTTCAAAATACTACCCTTATGCCACGAGAACAAAAACGACTTTCGTTCTGGCAGATCTGGAATATGAGTTTCGGATTCCTCGGAATCCAATTCGGATTTGCTTTGCAAGGCGGCAACATGTCGCGCATTTTTCAGACCCTGGGGGCCAGTCCGGAAGAATTGCCGGGGCTCTGGATTGCAGCGCCGTTGACGGGATTGTTGGTGCAGCCGATCGTCGGATACTGGAGCGATCGCACGTGGAGCCCGAAGTGGGGGAGGCGCCGCCCGTACTTCATGATTGGAGCCATCCTGAGTTCGGCCGCGCTGTTCATCATGCCGCACAGTTCTGCGCTGTGGATGGCCGCGGGATTGCTGTGGGTGCTCGATGCGTCTATCAACATCAGCATGGAACCGTTTCGTGCGCTCGTTGCGGATAAGCTGCCCGAGGACCAGCGCAATTTTGGCTTCGTCCTTCAAACCTTGATCATTGGCATCGGGACGTGGATTGCGAGCAACCTTCCGTGGATTGTGACACAATTGGGTGCCAAAAACGAGGCGCCTGCAGGGGAGATTCCGGATTCTGTTTTCTATTCGTTCGCGGTAGGTGCAGCGGTGTTTTTGATTACGATTATTGTAACGGTTTGGAACACAGACGAAGATCCGCCGGAAGATCTGGCAGCATTCGAAAAGGCCAAGGCGGAGTCAGCAGGGTTCTTAGCAGGAGCCAAGGAAATCCTCGGTTCGATTGCAGGTATGCCGAAGGTGATGCTCCAGCTGGGGGTGGTGCAGTTCTTTAGTTGGTTTGCGTTTTTCACGATGTGGTCGTTTGCAACACCGGCATTGACAGAACATGTTTTCGCATCCCCTAACCCGGAAGCCGGAGCGGCCAACTTTGAGGCGGCCAATGCGGCGTTCAATGAGGCGGCCAATGCGGTGTCGAGTGCCATGGGTGTTTACGGGCTGAGTTCGATGGCGTTTGCGCTGCTGCTGGCGTTTTACACCAGCCGTCATTCCATCAACCGCCGCCTCGTGCACGGGGTTTCCCTCGCTGTAGGTGGACTTGGTTTTGCGTGGATGTTGCAACTGAACCCGGACAGTGCTGCACAGTTGAAATGGTGCTTTGCCTGCATTGGCGTGGCATGGGGTTCCATTTTGTCCATGCCGTATGCCATGTTATCAAGTTCAGTTCCCAAAGACCAGATGGGCATTTATATGGGCATTTTCAACATGTTCATCGTTATCCCGCAAATCCTTGCAGCGCTCGGAGGAATCAACTGGGTCAACGGTTTGCTTTTCAACGGAGACATCGCTTTCACCATGATGATTGCGGGTTTCAGTCTAGGAGCTGGTGCGCTCTCATTGGTGCTCGTAGACCGCTCCGTTCATTGATGCCAATTTGTTGTATTTCAGACACCTTTTGCAGTTAAAAATTAAATTCCTTGTTGTTTTTACACTCTTTATGCTTTATCTTACGCCGATGAATTGTCCCCTCTTAATGGCAGAATAAGGGCATTCGTAGAAAACTAATCCATAATGAAAAATTTACTCGCGTGCGTTGTAGCCCTCTTCATCACCATGGGGGCATGGGCACAGTCACACGATGTGACGTTCAATTGCAATACTGCAAACATCACTGTCGGAGCGAACGGCATGTTCCTCGGTGGCGGTGATTACTTTGGAGATGCCATGGGGCATGCCATGTCCGATGATGACGGTGATGGTATCTACACGGTCACTGTTTCTGTTCCTGAAGGATACAGTGGGAACTACATTTTCTTGAACAGCCCAGCCAACGGTGGGGATTGGGGTGCAAAAGAAGACCTCGCCGGTCTTCCTTGCGCGGATGGTACTTGGAACGACCGATTGCTTCCAGCAGTAACGGCCCCAACGACCATCAGCACATGCTTTGGTCAATGCTCCGAAGACGGAACATGCGCGGCACCTCCAGCCACAGCAAACGTTACGTTCCAAGTCGATATGAATGATTATGGTCTTTCATACGGCACCGTAAATTTGAACGGAAGCTTCAATGGCTGGTGTGGCGGATGCGCGGCGATGACGGATGATGATGGTGACGGTGTATACCAAATCACCATTGAATTGGATCAGGAAGACACGTACGAATACAAGTTCACGCTTGACGGTTGGAATGCCCAAGAGACCTTCGTTGACGGAGACCCCTGCACTTCGACCATCGATGGATTTGTAAATCGCACATTGACGACAGGGACAGAGGACGCGACGTTGGACGTAGTTTGCTACAATTCATGCGAAGCATGCACCGGTGTAGTTGCTGGTACGATTTCGGTAACGTGGCAAGTGGATATGTCCGTCGTTGGTGCTAATCCTGCTGGTGTATTCATCGCCGGAGGTTTCCAAGGCTGGGACGGCGGCGCGAGCCAAATGACCGACGCCGGCAATGGCATCTACACGTACACGCAAGACGTAGCTGAAAATTCTTACCTCGAGTGGAAATACTTGAACGGCCCAGGTTGGGGCTTCGAAGAGACCGTACCTGGTGCGTGTGCTAACTCCAGCACAAACCGCAACTACCAAGCGGGTACCGAAGATGTGACCATTGACGTGGTTTGCTACGCGGAATGCGCTGCCTGTGACGTTGAGGTGATGGAGTACGCAGTGACCTTCAATGTCAACATGGCTAACGAAGAAGTAGCTGAGACAGGCGTATATCTTGCCGGTGGCGGAAACTTCGGAAACCCAGGCGACAATGAGATGACCGACCCTGACGGCGACGGCATCTACAGCATCACCATGATGTTGGATGAAGGTTTCTCTAGCTACTACACGTTTACCAACGGTGCATGTGGCGACTGGTCTTGTAAGGAAAACTTGGCTGGACTGCCTTGTGGAGATCCTGCGAACTACAACGACCGTTTCTTGCCGGCCATCACGGGTGAGACTGAGATTTCCACGTGCTTCGGCCAATGTTCTACGGACGGTACGTGTGAGTCCGTGTCTGAAGCTTCGGTGACCTTCCGATTGGACATGAACACAGAATCTGTTGGTGGTGATGTAACCATCTTCGGTGGAACGTTGAATGGCTGGGGTTTCCCCGGTGAGCTTATGAGCGACGAAGACGGCGATGGCATTTATGAATACACAACCACATTGCCTGCAGGAGGTCACGAATACAAATTCGTTAACACAGGCACCGCGGAGACTTTGGACAGCTTGGACGCAGCATGCACCCTGACTACGGGCGACTTCACCAACCGTATCGTATACGTCGAAGGTGGTGTTGACATGGTATTGGATGCTGTTTGTTGGGAAACGTGCGAAGCATGTGACGTCAACGAAGGTGACGTCTACGGTTGTACGGACGCGAATGCCAACAACTACAACAGCGAGGCAAATGTGGATGACGGATCTTGCAGCTACACGACCACGTTCAATGTGGACATGACCTGTGCAGGTGTTGATTTCACCACGGTGCACATCACCGGCCCTTACTTCGGATGGGGTGTAGATCTCATCTTGACTGACGATGATGCGGATGGAACATACAGCATCACGTTGGATGTTCCTGGCCCAACCTTTGAGTACAAGTACATGGTTGACTACTGGGCGCACCAAGAGGATTTGATTGACGACATGCAGGACGGCGCTTCTTGCGCTCCTGTCACGGATTACAGCAGCTATGCCAACCGTTTGGTTGATTCCGGTTCGACCACTGCAGATACGTACGGCACGTGCTTGACGTGCGATGAAGTGAATCCTCCAGTTTACGTGGACATTGCAATCGCAATTGACATGAACTACACCGGTTTCCCAAATGATGACTACGATAACATCGTAGTAAATGGCAGCTGGAACGGCTGGGGCGCTTGGGGAGTTACCCTTGCCGACGCCGACGCGGACGGCGTGTTTACAGGAACCTTGACGTTGGAAGAAGGAACGGAATTCGAATTCGTCATCGCAGCTACGGGTGCAGCTGACGGATGGTCAGGATGGGGTTCTGTCTTCAACGCTCCTGAGGAATGCTCAACCAACCCGGAGCTTCCGATTGGAGCCGGCGGAGGAAACTACGGTGCAACAGCAACGGATGGTGCAACGATTGAATACTGCGCTGGAAGCTGCGCGGCAACGTGCCCACTCCCAGGTTGCACGGATCCATTCTATGCTGAATTTGACATGAACGCCACAGAAGACGACGGTTCTTGCGCGACGCCAGTGGTATTCGGTTGCATCTATGAAGCAGCTGACAACTACGACGCGGCGGCCAACACCGACGACGGTTCATGCGAATTCACATTGAACGCTTGCCCAGGTGACTTGGACGGCGACGGCTTGGTGGCGACACCTGACTTGTTGCAGTTCTTGTCAGTATTCGGCACCGACTGCGAATAAGAGCAGCAACTGCGAACAAATTCATGGAAAGCCGGCTCCCCTCCAGGAGCCGGCTTTTCTGTTCTTAAGCGCCGGATGTTCTGCCTACCTTTGCCCCGTGAAAAAACTCGTTGAAGCCCGACTTCCTGTGCCCAATGCGCAATTCACCATGATTGCGTTTGGTGAAGAGGGAGATGGCCACCCGCACATTGCGTTGGTGGCACCCTCAGCTAATGGCACCAAGGCGCCCTTGGTCCGTGTGCACAGCGAGTGCATGACCGGTGATGTTTTCGGCTCCAGCCGATGCGATTGCGGCCAGCAATTGGCCTACTCTTTGGCGAAGATTGCGGAAGAAGGGGGATGCTTGGTGTACCTCCGTCAGGAAGGACGTGGCATTGGATTGGTTGAAAAGCTGAAGGCGTACAACCTTCAGGACGAAGGGATGGACACCATTGAAGCGAATGAAGCCTTAGGGCACGAGGCGGACGCACGCTCGTTTGATGCTGCCGCTGCCATCTTGAAGGAATTGAGCATAACAACCGCGCGGCTGCTCACGAACAACCCACAGAAAGTAAAGGAGCTCGAAGAAAACGGAATCCGTGTCGAACAACGCGAGCCGGTCGTGATTGCTCCGGTCAAAGAAAACGAAGCCTACCTCGCCGTCAAAAAGGCGGCGATGGGGCACTGGCTTTAATTCGTCAGACCTACATAGAGATGGCGTGCATGAGCTCCATGCACACGATGGCTCCCACCGTACCAACGGCATAACCCAATACAGCAAGCAGGACCCCAACTGGAGCCAGCGCAGGAGAGAAGGCGCTCGCTACGATTGGTGCACTGGCCGCACCGCCCACATTGGCTTGTGAGCCCACCGCGACAAAAAAGAAGGGGGCCTTGATGATTTTGGCTACGCTCAACAGCACCACAATGTGCGTGAGCATCCAAATAAGTCCAATCAAAATTACCGACCAGTAAACGTCCCAGTTGTGGTACAATTCCACCACGTCCATCTTCATGCCAATGGTCGCAACGAGGATGTACAGGAACACGCTGCCCAATTTGCTCGCTCCGGCACCCTCGTAATTGCGAAGCCCTGTGAAGCTCAAGCCAATACCAACCGCAGTCGCCGTCACGACAATCCAGAAGAATCCCTGTTCCAAGCTGCTCAAGAATTGAACGAAGCTGTCGGGGTTGTGCTCGAGGATGCCACCGAACCAGCCTTTGAATGTCGGTCCAAGGACATCCGCTGATACGTGCGCCACAGCGACGGAACCGAAGGCCACACCGCCGATGATCATCAAGTCGGTAAACGACGGCACTCGGGCAATGCCCAATTGGAAGGCTTCGACCTTCTTTTTGAGTTCATCCACCGCTGATGCATCCGCCTTCAGTCGGCGGTCAAGCGCTGCGCTCATGCCTGCTCCGATCAGCAAAAAGGGCATCCACAGGTTGGCAACAAACACATCCACGATGAGCATGGCGGAGAACTGGTCGTCGGTGGTCATGGAAATTTCCTTCAACGCCGCCTGATTGGCACCTCCACCAATCCAGCTGCCGGCTACCGTCGACAGCCCGCGCCAGAAGGCGTCTGGCGCATCGCCGCCTAGTACCGCGGGCTCAATGAAACTAACTGCCCACAGGGCGAGTGGCCCCCCGATGATGATGCCAATGGTCGCCGCGAAAAACATGATGATGGCCTTCGGTCCCAGGTTCCAAATGCCTTTGAGATCAATGCTCAGGCAGAGCAGGACCAAGCTGGCCGGCAGAAGGTAGCGTGAGGCCACGAAGTACAAATTGGACGCTTCGCCGTCCACCAGTCCAAAGCTGTTGTACATCGCCGGCAAGAAGTAGCAGACGAGCAGCGTTGGGATGATGGTGTAAAACCGCTTAAACTGAGGAAGGGTGCTGCTGTAAAAGACCAAGGCCAGTGTCGAAACCAGCAAGCCGAGCACCACAGCGTCGTTTGTAATCAATGCGTCCATGGGGTGCAAACTAATGAATTTCTGCGCCGGCTGGGCATTAAAAAACCCCGGCGGAACCGAGGTTTTTCATGATGCAGTGGAGCTTGATTACTGGAAGGAGATCAATTCCACTTCGAAGATCAACGCTGCATACGGTGGGATGGGACCGTTCGGGTTGGGGTTCGCGCCGTACGCCAATTCTTGTGGGATGTAGAATTTGGTTTTCCCGCCGGGCTTCATCAACTGCAGGCCTTCTGTCCACCCTTTGATGACGCCACCGAGTGGGAAGGAGATGGGTTCGCCGCGCTTGTACGACGAATCGAATTCGGTGCCGTCGATGAGCGTGCCGCGGTAGTGCACGGTCACCGTCGATGCCGCAGTGGGGCTTTCACCTTCTCCGACGGTGAGGTGGGTGTACTGCAACCCGGATGCGGTCACGTTGACATCTTTGTTCTTCGCGTTTTCCGCCAAGAAGGCTTCACTCTCCGCCTTGGCTGCTGCACCTGCGGCTTCTTTCTTGGCTTGGAAAAATTCACCCACCATGGCATTGGCCTGTTCAGGGGTCATGCTGGCTGAAGCGGCCATTTGCTCGGCGAGGCCTTTGGCCATGTCGTCGGTTGAAATTTCGTTGAGGCCTTGGTCTTGCAAGTTCTTCGCGAACAAGATGCCCAGGGCATAGCTAATGGATTCCATAGAGGGAGTGGTTTGGGCCCGGCCGGGAGCGGCGAGCAAAGTGATGAGAGAAAAGAGCGTTGCCGCTTTTATGATGTGTTTCATGGTGAAATTATTTCGATGATGAAGCGTCGCGGGTAAACACCCAATCGTCCGCCGATGAGAGGTTGGGGTCGTAAGCATACCCCATTCCTGTGAATTGTTTCAAGTCTTCCGGGTTCGTCCATTGGTGTTGGACGATGTGCCGCGCCATGGTGCCTCGGGCTTCTTTCGCGTACGCCATTTTGGCTTTGTACTCCGTGCCAACCAGTTCCTTGAAGGCGGGGGTGATGACCCGCCCCGCATAGGATTTGGCGATGGCCGCTTTGCTGTATTCGTTGCTGGCCAAATTGATGATTAGGCCATTGGCGTCGGCTTCAATGCGTTGCTGGATGCGATCGCCCCAAAAGGCATACAGGTTGCTCGTTTTGGGGGTAATGGCCCACTTCAACCCCATTTCAAGGCGGTAGGGCTGCATCAGGTCATAGGGCTTCAGCACGCCATACAATCCGGAGATGATGCGCAGATGGCGCTGAGCAAAAGCACGATCGGCATCGCTCCACGTTCGGGCTTGAAGCCCTGTGTAAACGGCTCCCTTGAAGCAGTGTGCTGCAGGCCGGGCATTGGCTGCGGAAAAGGGGGTGCTCCAGTCGCTCGCCCATTCGACCGTCTGTGCAGCGATACTGGAGTTGACGCTCATCAGTCCTTCCACTTTTTTCGCGCTCAACCGCTTCAGCTTCGCCATGAGCTTTTCCGATGCTTCGATAAACGCGGGTAGCGTGCTGTCCTCGACCGGAGGCGCATCTTGAAAAGAAAGGGTTTTGGAAGGAGAGAGGAGGATGAGCATTGGGGACCGCAAAGCTAGCGGTTGATGGCAGTGAATCCAATTCGCGTATATTCGAAATCCAAACATTAACCCCATTGCGATGCGTCACTTTTTACCTGCATTCCTCTTCTTAATTGCTTCCCTTTTTGTGTTCTCTCTTCCCGGCGCACAGGCGCAGTGTGAAGCAGGCGAAGTCGCCATCGAATTCGTCATCGATACGGACCCATGGGGCTACGAATTGTACTGGGAGCTTACGCCTACCGGAGAGGCCTGCGGAGGTGAAAATTTCATCGCCAGCGGCGGCAATTCGGCCAATGTAGGGTGCGACGGAGCCGGCAATGGCGGCAATGGCGGTACAACCTACGGCAACAACGCCATCTACACCGAAGGACCCTTCTGCGTGGCTGCGGGTACTGTGGTGGATTTGATTCATGTAGACAGTTACGGCGACGGCGGCAATCGGTTTGATCTCTACATGGACGGCGTCATCTCCGGAATTTTCAATGGCACTGGATACGGCAACGTGTGGACGTTTACGGCAGGGGAGAGCTTGTTTATTGACAACGACGTCCCGTGCGATGCGGCTCCCATTGAAGTGAATGGCGAATCCGTCGTGGTGACTTCAGGTGGCGGTACAGTTGAATCGGGAGAGATGAGTCCTGGGCCAGCGCCGAGCGGTTCATGCAGCTTACCCGGATCGTGGTGCGGGTCGGACGGGTACGCCTCGAGCTCCGTATGGTTGACCTTCACACCTGAAACGACGGACCCTGTGACCATCACCACGTGTTCGGAGTTCTCGACGTTTGACACGCAATTGGCCCTGTACCGGGCCACCGATTGCGGCGATTTCTCGACCTATGAGTTGGTCGGGGCCAATGACGATTGGTGTGCGGGCTACCGTTCGACGATGTACACGAGTTGCTTGGAAGTGGGTGAAACGTACTACATCCAAGTGGATGGATGGGCAGGCCAAACCGGCGATGCTGATGTCTCCGTTTTCACTTCAGAGGCCTACGACGCGTCTGCTGACGCACAGGTACGCAATGTGGCGTGCCCATTGGACAAAGACACGGCACCGGATGGGTTCATCTTGGCCTACGTCAACCAGGGAGGATCGGATTTCGATTGCACGTGGTCAGGGCCAAATGGGTACACTTCGACCGATTCATGGATTTTTGACTTGGCCCCTGGGGTGTACACGGCTGACATCACCACGACCTGCGGTACCCAATTCACCATTGAGCGCACCGTTGCTGCGCCAGAAGCTTGGAGCGTGAGCACTACGGTCACTGAAGCAAGTTGCGAAGAGGCCTCGGACGGGGTCATTGAAATTGAGGTGGAAGGCGCTTCAGATCCTTACACCTTTACGTGGACCGGCCCCAATGAGTTCACCTCTGAACAGCAAAACCTCGACAGCCTGTCACCGGGAACCTACCAGTTGAACTTGACCGATGCCAATGGCTGTGCCTACCCCGTGACTGCATTTGTTCCAGAGGTAGAGCCCAGTGATTTCACCATTGGCAACGACACCATCATCTGCGAGGATGAGCCGCTGCTGATTTATGGACCGCTTGGCTACGACTACGAATGGCAAGACGGTTCCAACAACCAGTTCTTTTACGTTTCGCCAGGTGATTTTGCGCCGGGGACGTACAGCATCGTCCTCAGCGGAACAACCGACTCCGGTTGTGAATTCGCCGATGCCATGATCCTGACGGTGCACGACTGCTCGGTTGGGGTTGGTGAAGTCGGGCTGGGCGATGCCGTGTTGTACCCCAACCCGTCGGCCCAAGATGTGTTCTTCGAAGTCGACCCGGGGTCGAGCGGTTGGACCGTTCGTGCCTTTGATTTGGCTGGACGTGAAGTAGCGTCCACACAATGGATGGGCAGCTCAACAGCCGTGTTCGACGTGGCCGGCTGGAAAAACGGTCAATACGTGTTGCAGTTCCAAGACGATGAACGCGTGATTGTGCGCCAACTAGCGGTTCAGCACGGATTGCGTTAACGCCGAGCACGTGGCGTCAATCTGACCTTGATTGAGATCGCGGTGGACGACCAAGCGCACCCGCTGGGGCCCGAAAGCGAAACAGTGGATGCCGTCCCGTGTGGCAGCTTCAACAAATTCTGCTGCTGTTAAACCTGAGGCGATCTCGAAAATGACAATGTTGGTCTCAACGGGATCGACGGATGTGACCTGGCTCAGTCCTGCGAGCACGTCTCCGATTTGCTTGGCCCGGATGTGGTCCTCTTGAAGCCGAGGCAATTCGTGATCCAAGGCATGGTTGCAAGCCGCTGTCAAAACACCAATCTGGCGCATCCCTCCGCCAAATACTTTGCGCGAACGGTGCGCTTCTGCTATGAAGGCTTTGGAGCCGATCAAGACGGAACCAACGGGTGCACCGAGGCCTTTGGAGAAGCACACTGAAATGGAATCGAACAACTGTCCGTAGGCCTTCCAGTCCGCTGCAGCCGGCAGTGTATTTCCTGCACGTGCCACCATGGCATTCCAACACCGTGCTCCGTCGAGGTGCAAGGGCAGCCCAGCCGCATCGCAGCCTTCGCGAATGGTCTGAATTTCCTTTACGTCCCACACCGCTCCACCACCGCGGTTGCACGTGTCTTCGATGCACACGAGCGAGGTGCGGGCGTAGTGGCTATCAGCCGGGTTGATTTCCGCTGCAGCGTCTTCCCAGCTGAACCGTCCGTGGTCGCCATGCAGTAGGCGAACGGAAGCGCCGGAGTTGCGCGCAATGCCGCCACCTTCGTAATTGTAGATGTGCGCCATTCGGTCGCAAATGACCTCGTCACCGGGCCGGACATGAACGTTGATGGCGATCTGGTTGGTCATGGTTCCGGAAGGGCAGAACAGCGCCGCCTCGTGGCCAAATAGGTCCGCGCACCGTTGCTGGAAAGCCTCGGTGGTGGGGTCTTCGGCAAAGACGTCGTCCCCGGTACGGGCGGCGTGCATCGCATCCAGCATGGCTGGGGTGGGTCGGGTCAGCGTATCCGACCGGAAATCAGCGTTCAACTCCATGGTCACAAAGCTAATCCCGGCCTTCTTATCTTCAACCCCGCAACACGAAATCGAAACCCATGATCAACCGATTCATTCCCGTCCTTTTGCTCAGCGTATTTGCCTTGTCCCACGCCACCACTCAGGCCAAAGAGGGCATGTGGATTCCGACGCTGCTCCAAGCGGTCGAAGGAGATATGCAGGCGATGGGCCTACATTTGACTGCAGAGGACATTTACAGCATCAACGAAGGCAGTTTGAAGGATGCCATTGTGCATTTCAATGGGGGCTGCACGGCGGAGATGGTTAGCGGGGAAGGGTTGCTGTTGACCAACCACCACTGCGGGTATGGAGAGATTGCGTACCACAGCACGGTGGAAAACGACTACTTGACCGATGGCTTTTGGGCAATGACGCGTGCCGATGAGCTGGCCAATCCGAATTTGGTAGCAACATTTATTGACCGCATTGAAGACGTTACAGAGATCGTTCGCAGTGCGGAAGATGCCCAAGCTGTGAAAGCGGACTTGGTGGAGAAAGCGACAGATGGCAACGGCCTCGAAGCAGAGGTGGTGGCCTTTGATTTCGGCAACAGCTTTTACTTGATCACCACAAAGACCTACCGCGACGTGCGTCTGGTCGGGGCGCCTCCTTCGGCGGTGGGAAAATTCGGCGGGGACACCGACAATTGGGTGTGGCCGCGTCACACGGGGGATTTCAGCATGTTCCGCATTTACGCGGACGCCAACAATGAACCGGCGGATTACAGCGAATCGAACGTTCCTTTTCAGCCTAAACACCACTTCCCGGTGGACCTTGGTGGCGTAACGGAAGGGGACTTCACCATGGTTTTTGGATTTCCCGGTCGCACGGAGCAGTACTTGACCAGCGATGCGGTGACTTACGTCGTGGAACACCTGAACCCCGCCCGAATCGAAATGCGGGACGCTTCCCTCGCTGTGGTCAACGCCGCGCGTGCGAGTTCGCCTGCGTTGCGCATCGCCTATGCGGACAAGCAAAGCTCCATCGCCAACGCTTGGAAGAAGTGGATTGGGCAAAACAAGGGCTTGAACGAATTGGATGCCGTAGGGAAAAAACTCGAGCTCGAGGCAGAGTTCATGGCCCGTGCCGCGGAAGCAGACAACGTGCCGTGGATGCAGTTGATCAGCAAAATGCAAGCGGCAAACGCCGAGCGCAACCCGTACATGCTAGCGCGAAGCCTCTTCATCGAATGGGTGTACTACGGGCCTGATGCCTTGAATTACGCATGGTCATTCGCTCCGCTTGTGGAACGTTGGGAAGCCACCGAAGCTGCGGGAGAAATCGACGCCGTCATCGGTGAGCTCCAAGGCCGCACCGCGGAGCACTTCCGGCAATACGACGCCAACGTCGACCGCGACATCATGGGTGCCTTGGTCGCTCCTTATTTTGAACACATCGATCCGGCGTTCGTTCCGGATGAGCTCGAAGCTGCTGCTTCAAATCCAAGCGCTTGGGCGGCGCGTGCCTTTGATAAGTCCATTTTCGATGACCGTGAAGCGGTGGAGGCGTTGTTGGCTAAAGGCAGCGCCAAGGCATTTGCCAAGCTCTCGAAAGATCCCTTGTACGCCCTGATCAAATCCATGCGCAATGCGTATTTCGAACGCGTGGCTGCCGGTTACGGTGCTGCGTCATCTGAGCTTGATTCGTTGACAGGGGTGTACACCAATGGCTTGCGGACGTTGTTTCCGGAGCGGGCATTCTTTCCAGATGCCAACAGCACGTTGCGCCTGACCTACGGAAAGGTTGAAGGGTCATCACCCTACGACGGCATGACCTACTTACCGTTTACAACAGCGAAAGGCATTTTGCAGAAATACGTGCCCGGCGATGCCGATTTTGATTTGCCGGCGGATTTGGTGGAGGCGCTGCAAGAGGGAGACTGGGGGCCGTATGCCAATGAAGCGGGGGAGCTGCCAGTGTGCTTCACCGGTTCCAATCACACGACAGGTGGAAACTCAGGCTCACCGGCCATCGACGGAGATGGCCACTTGGTTGGCATCAATTTCGACCGCTCGTGGGAATCGACCATGAGCGACATTTTGTTCGATGGCTCACGCTGTCGCAACATCATGGTGGACATCCGATATGTCCTGTGGATCACCGATGTGTACGCAGGCGCAGGTCACCTCGTCCAAGAGATGGACGTGGTTCACTAAACCTGATGTGCGTTTGGGATTACGCCAAGAAGGCGATAACGGTCACAACCAAGCCGAACAAAATCAACGCGAAAACGACGGGTCCGCCGATTTCATTCTGTTCTGGTTCTGCGTGGTGTCCGTGGTCGTGTGAAGGGTCGTGTGCCATGCCGCAAAAATAGCAGATTCTTCAACATTTAATGCTCAGGCGGCATGCAACCCTTCGGGCACAGGTGGCGTTCGACTGTAAAGGATTGATTATCTTCGGAGTTTGACCACCAAATTGAAACCTATGTTGGCATTTTCTTCCCGTTTGAACGCCTTCCCTTGGGCGTTGTTGTTGCTTTTTGTTTGGGCTGGTGCGCCCGCATGGAGCCAGTGTGCAGACAATGAGACCGAAATTGAAGTGGTCATTGAACCGGACGGTTATCCGTGGGAAATATCATGGGAACTGACCTACCAAGGTGAAATCATCGGCTCGGGCACGGATGCGGAAGGAGGCGTGGTGTGCTTCGATGCCACCATCGAACAGCCTTGCCTGCAATTCAGCATTTTCGATTCCTACGGCGATGGCATTTTCGCACCCGGTGGATACTACGTTTACCAAGACGGCGTGCAAATCGCGACAGGGGGCAATTACGGCTACGGTGAGACCGTCAGCTTCGACTGCGCACCAGGAGCGACCTGCAACGATGCGTTTGAATTGACCGAGGCCGACTACGGCACCATTTCTCAAACACAGGGCAACGCGTGGTACGTTTTCACTCCGCCGGCGAATGGCATGTACGAGTTCAACACCTGCGGGACCGGTTGCGATACGAAGCTGTGGATCTACGAATACTGCAACATGGGCAGTTTTGACAACACCAATGAGGGCACCATTTACTTCGACGACGAAGAAGGAGGTTGCGGCGAGGAAGCCAACCTGACGGTGCTGTTGGCAGGCGGAACCCCCGTGTGGATTCGCATGGGATTGGGTTCGCCCGATTATGCCACTTTGGTCGATTTAGAATCCGAGTGGAGTTACCACGACCAGGGCGCAGACCTGGGATCCGATTGGACCGCGACGGACTATGACGATGCGGACTGGGCTGCTGGCAATGCGGAATTGGGCTACGGCGACGGCGATGAGGCGACAACAGTCTCGTACGGTGACAATGCTTCGGATAAGCACATCACGACGTACTTCCGCCACACCTTTGACTACACGGGAGAGTCAGGAACGGGAATGGAAGGACTGCTGCGGTTGCGCCGCGACGACGGCGCTGTGGTGTACCTCAACGGGGTGGAAATCATGCGCAGCAACATGCCCGATGGGTTTGTGAACTCCGAGACCACTGCTCTGAGTGAAATTGTGGGTGGTAACGAATCCGAGTTGTACGAATACCCGGTTGCTTTGAACATGAACAACGGTGCGAATGTACTGGCGGTGGAGGTGCACCAGATCAACGCCACGAGCTCTGACATCAGTTTCGATGCCGAATTGCTACTGGCAGACCCCGATGGGGCCTGTGCTGATGGCTTCAATTGGGAATTCAACTTTGCCGGCCCGCCAACAGGCTGCACGGATGAAGAGGCGTGCAATTACAATCCGCTCGCCGAGGTGGACAGCGGAGACTGCATTTACCCCGGGGATCCCGACTGCACAGGTCCGGATTTGATTGTCAGTGCCCAAGCCATCATCAACAGCCTGTCCTCGCAAGTCATGCAGGTGAGCGAGACCGACTGCTACATCGAAGAGGGGTGCTTGAATGGATATGGCGACCGCGAGTTGGTCCGTTTCACGACGCACATCCTCAACATCGGTACGCTGGATTACTACATCGGCGTTCCCAGTCAGGCGGACAACAACCAGTTTGAATGGGGCGATTGCCACAGCCACTGGCACCACAAAGGCTACGCCAAGTACGACCTCTTCACGCTCGAAGGTCAGTACATTCCCATCGGGTTCAAAAACGGTTTCTGCGTCATGGACCTGGAATGCAGTGGCGGCGGTACCGGCCAGTACGGCTGCGGTAACATGGGCATATCGGCGGGCTGCGGAGACATCTACGGCTCGGGATTGAGCTGCCAATGGATCGATGTGACGGATGTTGCGGACGGCACCTACTACTTGATCGTTCGCGCGAATTACGACTTCATCCCGGACGCACTTGGACGCGCCGAGAATTCCTATGAGAACAACCACGCGGCTGTGTGCATCAACCTCGACCGTTCAACCGGCGAACTGCAAGTTGACGTGGTAGGGGATTGCGAACCCTTTAGCGACTGTGAAGGTACCGAGTTCGGTACCGCAGTGACCGACTGCAATGGCGACTGCAACGGCACGGCTCTTATGGGTGATCTCGACAACAACGGCGCTCAGGAGTACGCCGATGCCGTGGCTTACGTTGAGCACATCCTTGGCGACGACATCGAAGCGCTGCCTTGTACGGACGTCGACCAAGACGACGAAATCACGGTGACGGATGCAGCCCACTTGGCGCTGTGCCAGCTCTACAACGAGCTTCACCAGCACCCCGATAGCTCGGGATTCCACGACAAGTGTGATTTCCCGGTGAACCACATCGTCAATCCATTTGATACGGTGCATTTCACCATCGGTGCCGTCAACTGGGGGCAGCAATACATGGACATCTACGTTCACAACCCCAACAACCGCATCGTAGGGTATCAATTCTCCATGAGTGGCATGGCGATCTCTTCGGCAGTGAGCCTCGCGGATCCCATCGAGTACTCCATCACTCCCTCGTTCACCCCAGGCGGCGTGGAAGTCATTGGCCTGTCGTACGAAGACATGAGCTTTCCGAAACACTACGAGTTCGTGCCGCTGGTGCGTCTGTACTGGGCTACCATTGAAGACGAAGTGTGCATTGATTTTGTCACGGACGTCGTCAATGAAGATTACCACAACACGTTGAATGTCATTGAGGAAGGGTGTGTTACTTCGAGCGGTGTGGCTGAGGCCATCGATGCCGCTGCTCCGATGCTCTACCCAAACCCTATGACGGATTACGCGACGTTGCGGTTTGCCAACCCAACGCGTCAGCCCATGCTTTTGACCATCACCGATCCGACCGGTCGCGTGGTGCACACGGCCAACCCTTCAGGCACCTCGTACACCATTGACCGCGGTGCGCTTCGAAGTGGAACCTACCTTTACACCCTCTCTGGACCTGCAACGCCAGTATTTACCGGCCAATTGAACATTCAATGATGCGTAAGCACTTCTTGACCATCCCTTTCCTCGTCGCTTTTGCGTGCTTGGTTGCCTCTGCAGCCTCTGCGCAGGTGATCATCAATGAGTTTTCGGCCAGCAACTATACGTTGGGCGTAAACGGCGACAACGAGGATTACATCGAATTTTACAACCAAGGACCGACGGCGGTTGATCTCGACGGGCACTGGTTGTCCGACAATCCCGACAATCCCCAAATGTTCGAAATCCCCGCGGGGACGACCATTGCGGCCGGCGGTTATTTGTTGATCATTTGCTCGAACGAGGGCGAAGTACCCGAAAACCTGTACATCGGAGGCAACTTGAATACGAATTTCAAGGTGACGCAAACGATGGGGGAGTCGGTGGTATTCTCGGACCCGGCCGGAAACATCCTCGAATCCTACACCTTCTACGAAGACTGGACACCGACGCAAGCCGACCACAGTTGGTCTCGCGACACGGACGGTGTGGCAGGCCAATGGCGCGTGTGCACAGATCCCACTCCGGGCAATCCCAACGGCGGAAACTTCTACACCGAGTACGCGCCGACGCCGCAGTTCCAAGAAGAGTCTGGTTACTATGCGGGCGGCACCAATGTGGCCATTACCGCTCCTGCTGGCTACGACATCCGATACACGACGGACGGTTACGCGCCGAACCCTGGCAGCCCATTGTATACAGGACCCATCGCGGTCAACGAGACAACGGTCATTCGCGCGCGGTGCTTTGATCCCACCGGAGCGTACGCGGATTCCCACATCAACACGAACACCTATTTTACTGGAGAAGACAGCCACAGCATCATCGTGGTTTCGGTTTCCGGCGACGGCCAAGAGGACGGCCAATGGCCCGGTGGATGGGGCGGTGGAGCAGACGAGCCGTGCCACATTGAATTCTTCCATCCCGACGGTACCTACTGGTGCGAGGGTTCAGGTGACTCCAACGAACACGGTAACGATTCGAATGCCTACCCGCAGAAGGGATTTGACTACATCACCCGTGATCAGATGGGCCACAGCTATGGCCTGTTGGAGCCACTCTTCCACGTGAAGGAGCGCGATGTGTACCAGCGTTTGATTTTCAAGGCCGCGGCAAACGACAACTACCCCAGTTCAGGCGGCGGACACATCCGCGACGCCTACGTGCAGACGCTGAGCCATTTGGCGGATTTGCACATTGACGAGCGCACAAACGAGAGCTGCATCGTCTACCTGAACGGGGAATACTGGGGCGTGTATGAATACCGCGAGAAAGTGGATGACCTCGATTTCACCACGGAGTACTACGACCAACCGCGTCATTTTGTTGATTTCATCAAGACGTGGGGCGGTACGTGGGTAGAGTACGGTGACAATGCCGATTGGGCGCCGCTGGTGAACTTCGTGACCGGTCAAGACATGACCGATCCGGACAACTACGAATACGTGACGAGCGTGTACAACGTGATGAGCTTGATTGATTACTACTTGCTCAACTCGTTTACCGTATGTGCCGACTGGTTGAACTGGAACACCGCGTGGTGGCGCGGCCGCCATCCCGATGGCAGCGGCAAGAAGTGGCGCTACGCATTGTGGGACATGGACAACACGTTTGGCCACGGGGCGAATTACACGGGCGTTCCTTCTCAATCGCCTGATGCAGATCCGTGCAATCCCGAGTCGCTCGGAAACGTAGGTGGCCAAGGGCACATTCCGATTTTCAATTCCTTAATGGAAAACGAGGAATTCTGGGCGACGTACATCAACCGTTGGGCCGACTTGAGCAATACGCACTTCAGCTGCGACAACATGCACGCGGTGCTGGACAGCATGATCAACGTCATCGAACCGGAAATGGGCCGCCACATTGATCGCTGGGGCGGTAATTATGACGGTTGGATGGCCAACGTGGACGAAATCCACGACTTTATTGAGGAGCGATGTGCGGAAATGCTCATCAATGGCCTAGAAGATTGCTACGAAGTGGAATCGGTTACGCTGACCCTCATCATCGATGGCATGGGTGAGGTCCAGGTGAATTCTGTGGACATCGGTCCATTCGATGTTCCGATGGATGCCACGTATTTTGCAGGTGTGCCGATGGAATTGACTGCCCAGGAGACCCTCGGCGAAGTCTTCCTGTTCTGGCAAGTGGTGGAAGGGGATATCACGTTGAACGACCCCACAAACCCCTACCTCGGCTTTACGCTGAGTGGCGATGCGACATTGGTAGCGTACTTCGCGTCCAATGCTGATCCGCAAGAAGTCACCTTCATCGTCGAACCGGCCGGCGCCGGAGAGATCTACGTCGACGGAACGGCTCTGGTGGACTACCCCGCAACAGAATTGCTTGAATACGGCGCGCACAACGTACAGGCGGTCGGATTGGATGAATGGCACGTCTTCACAGGTTGGTCGTCGACCGGTCCACAGGTTGTTCCTTCCATGGCCAACCCAGCCGGGAGCATCTCTGTAACCGAGCCTGCCACGTACACGGCTCACTTCAACGTCATCGAGCACAGCGACCTCAAGGTCCGCGTGGAGCCACCGAACAAAGGCGTCGTCCGCGTCGAAGGTGGTGCGGTCATTGTGACGGATGAGTGGGAGGGTGGCCTCGAAATCGCGGGCTTGCTCAACGCCGAAGCTGCTCCTGTGGAGAATTGGGCGTTTGACCGATGGGAAATTGCCAACTCGGCACCCAACCCCAGCGCCAATGCGGCCAACATCACCTTGCCCAAGCAAGACCAAGAAGAGCTCGTAGCGTACTTCGTACCGATTGACTTCGCGGTCTATGTTCCGACGGCGTTCAGCCCCAACAACGACGGTTTGAACGACGCGTTCTTGCCGGTGGGGACATCGTTTGTCGCGGAGACGTACCACCTAATCGTCATCAACCGATGGGGTGAAAAGGTGTTTGAATCGTTTGACCCCAAGGAGCCCTGGATTGGGCAGCACCAAGGCGGAGATCACTTCGTCCGTGATGGGCAGTACATGTACCGCTTGACGGTGCAGTCGGTCCACGAGATGGTCCCCCGTGCGTATTCTGGAAGCATTACGGTCGTTCGGTAAAGCTCCATGACCGTTTCCCTGTGGTCCGGCCCCCGCAATTGCAGCACAGCCTTGATGTACAGCTTTGCGCAGCGGCCCGACTTCGGAGTGGTCGACGAGCCTTTGTTTGCCCATTTCTTGAAGCAGACCGGTGCTGAGCGCCCTTCGCGTGCGGAGGTGCTTGCGTCGATGCCTGCCGAGCGGGCGAGCATTCTGCCCACGCTTGAACGGTCTGAAGCGCACGTGTTCCTAAAGCACATGGCGAACCACTTGGAAGGTTGGCCTGAGCCGGAAGATTTTGCAAAGCACAAGCATGTGCTCCTTACGCGCCATCCTCTGAAAGTATTGAAATCGTACCGAGCGCACATCGATGCGCCCACCGCTCTGGATTTATGCTACCACCACCAAGCGGCGTGGCTAGAACGTTGTGAGGCGGAAGGATGGCCGGCGGCCGTGTTGGATTCCGATCGCCTTGTTGCGGCGCCTGAACGGTCCTTGAGGGCGCTCATGGATTGGCTGGGCGTGGACTTCGATTCGTGCATGCTTGAGTGGCCTGCCGGTCCGCGTCAGGAAGACGGCCCGTGGGCCAAGTACTGGTACCACCGCGTGCACGCCTCCACCGGATGGGAAAAGGCCCCTGCGACGGACACGGATTCATTACCGCCTGTCGAGGAGCGGTTCTTACCTTTAGTTGCAGAAACAGAGCCGCTGTATGAATTCCTGCGCGCTCGTGCATTGAACTGATCCCATGGCAAAATTCAACCAACCGGACCCGCGCAACGCGGACACCCTTGTTTGGGTCAACGGACTGGTACCCCGAGCGGAGGCCAAGGTGAGTGTGCTCGACAGTGTCGTTCAGGGCGGCGATGCCGTGTGGGAGGGCTTGCGCATTCTGAATGGGCGAGCATTGCAGTTCGACGAACACATCAGCCGCTTGCTGGACTCTGCCCATGCACTTGCCTTTGCTGCTATTCCGACCCGAGCGGATGTGGAGGATGCGATTTTTGCCACGCTCAAAGCCAATGGCATGACAGATGGTGTTCACTGCCGCATCACCCTGACGCGCGGCATGAAAAGCACGAGCGGCATGGACCCGCGACTGAATGTGTTTGGAACCACATTGATTGTGCTGCCTGAATACAAAGGCATGGTCTACGGCGACGAAGGGATTCGGCTGGTGACCTCCGCCATTCGCCGTAACAATCCCGCATTCCTCGATTCTAAGATCCACCACAACAACCTGCTCAATAACATCCTCGCAAAGATCGAGGCTAACGTTGCCGGAGTGGACGATGCCTTGATGCTCGATGGCGAAGGCTTCATCGCTGAAACCAATGCGACCAATGTCTTCGCTGTACGCAACGGCACCCTCGTCACCCCAACTGCGGTGGCTTGCCTGCCGGGGTTGACGCGGCAATTGGTGCTGGAGCTTGCGCGCGGAGCTAATATTCCGGTGGATGAACGCCGCGTGAGTCTGACGGAATTTTACACAGCTGACGAGGTCTTCACGACTGGAACGATGGGCGGCTTGGCGCACGTGGTGGAAATCGATGGACGGCGCATCGGCGCCTCAACGGGCATGGGCCCGGTTACTGAGCGACTGCAAGGTATCTACCGTACGCAAAGCTGGGAACAGGCGGTGCGGCTGCGTTAAGTCGATGGTTTCTGTTCCCAACGCCGTTTGAGCACGGTGTTGACGGTCACGGACAGGATGACCAACCCGATGCCGGCCAAGGCCCATTGATTGAGATGCTCGTCGAACAGCAGCAACCCGAAAATGAAAGCGAGGACGGCTCCGAAGTACTTGAATGGCATGATAACATTTGCTTCGCCTTGGTGAAGGGCGAACGTCATGGCCACCTGTGCTACCACGCTTAGCAGGCCCACAGCCAAAGCGAGCAGCCATTCGTTGCCAACCGGGGGAACCCAGGTGAACGCCGTCCATCCCCCGGTTACCGGTACGGCGACGAGGTGAAACCAGATAACCACCCCAACCGGGTGATCCGTCTCGCGGCATTTCATTGTGGCGAGGTAGGCCACTCCAGCGGCCATGGCGCTGCTCACACCCAGTCCGAAATAGAACCAATTGATGCGCGGATCGAACCCCTTGACCATCAGCACTCCGGCAAACGCGGTGGCAAAAAACAACCACTGCACCGGCCGCATTGAGCGTTGACCGTCAAAGTAGCGGGCGAGCAACACGGTGAAGATGGGGGACAGGTACTGGATGACCGTGGCGCTCGCAATGGGGATGAAGCGCAGCGTATGAAAGAAGGTGGCGAGTCCGATCGTACCGAAAATGCCACGGATGAGGAGCCATTTGCGGTTCACACCAAACAAGGAATAGCCGTTCCACCAGAGCCAGCCGCCTGTCAGCACCAAGGAGATGACTGAGCGCAAGAAGACCAGTTCACCAGTGGGTAAATGCGCCAACGCCTTGACGCACAAATTGGCGGCGGTGTACAAGACGGTCGCCAGGACCATCCATGCTATGCCCGATGTGGCTCGACCGGTTGCTGGCATCACATGTTGCGTCGGTAGGCACCGCCCACTTCAAACAGCGCATCGCTCAGCTGGCCCAAGGTGCAGTGTTTGGCACTCACCAGCAGCGATTCGAATACGTTGTTTCCTTCGATGGCGGCGGACTTCACGGCATCGATGGCATTCGTCGAAGCTTCAGCGTGGCCGTCGTGGATGCGTGCGACCTGTTCCAGCTGGGCCTCTTTTTCCGCGGTCTCGGCCCGAATGACCTCACCGGGGGTGAGGGTGGGTGAACCGTTTTTGGCGAGAAAGGTGTTGACCCCGATGATGGGGAATTCGCCGGTGTGCTTCAGGGTCTCATAATGCAAGCTCTCCTCCTGAATGCGCGAGCGCTGGTACATGGTTTCCATGGCCCCGATGACGCCGCCGCGTTCGGTGATGCGGTCAAATTCAACCATCACGGCTTCTTCAACAAGATCGGTCAAAGCCTCGATGATGTAGGATCCCTGAAGCGGGTTCTCGTTCTTCGTCAGGCCGAGCTCTTTGTTGATGATGAGTTGGATGGCCATGGCGCGGCGCACACTGTGCTCCGTGGGCGTTGTGATGGCCTCGTCGTACGCATTGGTGTGCAGCGAGTTGCAGTTGTCGTATATGGCGTATAGCGCTTGGAGCGTAGTGCGGATGTCGTTGAAATCGATTTCCTGTGCGTGCAGCGAACGGCCTGACGTTTGGATGTGGTACTTGAGCATTTGGGCGCGTGGAGATGCTCCGTATTTCTCGCGCATGGCTTTGGCCCAAATGCGTCGAGCCACCCGGCCGATGACGGCGTACTCGGGATCAATACCGTTGGAGAAGAAAAAGCTGAGGTTGGGCCCGAATTCATTTAAATCCATGCCTCGGCTCATGTAGTATTCGACGTAGGTGAATCCGTTGGCGAGGGTAAACGCCAATTGCGAGATTGGATTGGCCCCTGCTTCGGCGATGTGGTATCCGCTGATCGACACGCTGTAGAAGTTGCGGATGGAGCGGTCGATGAACGAAGCCTGGACATCGCCCATGAGTCGCAACGCAAACTCCGTCGAGAAAATGCACGTGTTCTGGGCTTGGTCTTCCTTCAAAATGTCCGCCTGAACCGTACCGCGCACTTGGCTCATGGCTTCGGCTTGCAACCGGAGGTAGAGGTCCGCGGGCAACACCTCATCGCCAGTGCATCCCAGAAGCAGGAGGCCCAGGCCATTGTGTCCCTCGGGCAGGTCGCCGAGGTAGGTTGGGCGTTTCAATCCCTTGTCCTCCCACTTGGCTTTCAGGACACGTTCAACCTCGGCTTCAAGCCCTTCCGCGCGGATGTACTTTTCGCAATGCTGATCCACAGCAGCGTTCAGGAAAAAGGCCAACAGGATGGGGGCTGGACCGTTAATGGTCATCGACACACTGGTGGTTGGGTCGCAGAGGTCGAATCCGCTGTAGAGTTTCTTAGCGTCATCGAGGCAGCAGACGCTCACGCCGCTGTTGCCCACTTTGCCGTAGATGTCCGGACGTCGATCGGGATCGCGCCCATAGAGCGTAACGCTGTCAAAGGCAGTGGATAATCGTTTGGCCGGCATTCCTTGCGAGACATAGTGGAATCGCTTGTTGGTTCGCTCCGGTCCGCCTTCTCCAGCAAACATGCGCGCTGGATCCTCACCCTGGCGCTTGAACGGATAAATGCCCGCCGTGTAGGGGAAACTGCCAGGCAGGTTTTCCTGCAAGGACCAGCGCGTCAGATCACTCCAGCCGCTGAGCCGGGGCACGGCAATTTTGGGGATGTCGAGGTGGGACAAGCTCTCGCTTGTCGTCTGAACGTTGATGTCCTTGCCGCGTACTTCGTAGGTGAACACTTCGGATTCGTACCGCTCGCGCAGTTCGGGCCACTGTTCCAACCACTCCAAGACCTTCGGGTCCATCTCCAATTGCAACGCGTGTGCCTTGGCTTCGATGGCTTCGGCTGCTTCGTCCACCAATGCTTGGGCTGTGAGCAGGCCCTGCAGTTGGCCTGCCGTGGCGGCCTGCTTTTCGGTCCAGTCGTTGTAGTGGCGGATCTGCTCGGCTATCTCGCTGAGGTAGCGCGTGCGCTTGGGGGGAATGACGAATTGCTTTTCGCTTGAACCTTCCCCTTCAGCAGGGGGCACAACCAATTCCACCGCTGTTCGCTCCGTCAGCAAGTTCATGACCATGTTGAAGAGCTGATTCGTTCCCGGATCGTTGAATTGGGAAGCGATGGTACCGACAATCGGCAGGTCTTCGTCTTGGGCTTCCCAGAGGTCGTGGTTGCGCTTGAATTGCTTTCGCACGTCGCGGATGGCATCCAGGCCGCCGCGCTTGTCAAACTTGTTGATGGCCACGACATCCGCGAAGTCGAGCATGTCGATTTTTTCCAACTGGGTGGCGGCTCCGAATTCCGGCGTCATGATGTACAGGGCCACGTCGCTGTGGTCCATGATTTCGGTATCGCTTTGGCCGATGCCACTGGTTTCAAGGACGATGAGATCGAACCCCGAAACACGCAAGACGTCCAGCCCCTCAGCCACGTGCTTCGACAGGGCGAGGTTGGATTGGCGTGTGGCAAGCGAACGCATGTAAACGCGTTCGTTGTTGATCGCGTTCATGCGGATGCGGTCCCCGAGAAGGGCCCCGCCGGTTTTGCGCTTCGAGGGGTCGACGCTGATCAGGCCGATGCGCTTCTCTGGAAAAGCGGCTAGGAACCGGCGAACCAATTCGTCGACCATGGAAGATTTGCCAGCGCCACCGGTTCCGGTGATGCCCAAAACGGGCACCTTGGGAATGTCGCTGTGGGCCGCTCGGAAGGCTTTTTGAAACCCTTCCGTATCAAGTTCAGCGGCTGTGATGCACCGTGCAATGGCACGTGGAGAGGCGCTTGACAAGGCGCTGAATTCCTCGCTCAACGCATCGGCACTTTCGATGGTGGTGAAGTCGCAACGCTGGATGAGGTCGTTGATCATCCCCTGCAGCCCCATGGCGCGCCCGTCGTCCGGGTGGTAGATGCGTTCGATGCCGTAAGCGTGGAGCTCCTCAATTTCTTCGGGCAATATGGTGCCGCCACCGCCGCCAAAAATGCGGATGTGGCTTGCGCCGCGCTCGTCCAGGAGGTCTTTCATGTACTTGAAATACTCCATGTGACCGCCTTGGTAGGAGGTCATGGCGATGGCTTGAGCGTCTTCTTGAATGGCGCAGTTGACCACTTCGTCTACACTGCGGTCGTGACCGAGGTGAATGACCTCGCAACCGGAACGTTGCATGATGCGGCGCATGATGTTGATGGCGGCATCGTGACCATCGAAAAGGCTAGCCGCCGTGACGATTCGAACGTTGTGCTGGGGGGTGTAGACGGTTTCTTTTTTCATTGAAGTCAACCTGTGGTGCAGCAAAGGTAGCAGGTTGAGGACCGTTGCCTGCATGCGCTATTTTCGCGGCATGGAAAACGACGAGGGCATTCGAATCAACAAGTACTTCACGCAGGTGGGATACTGCTCGCGTCGTGCCGCAGACAAACTCATTGATGCGGGAGCAGTCGAAATCAATGGCAAGGTCCCAGAGAAGGGGACCAAGGTGATGCCGGGTGACGTGGTCACGGTTCGGGGGGAGGTCGTTTCCCCAGATGCAGAGAAGGAGCATGTATACTTGGCCGTTCACAAGCCCGTCGGCATCGTTTGTACTACGGACCAACGCCGCGAGAAGGACAACATTGTGGATTTCGTCAATTACCCGACGCGGGTGTTCCCAGTAGGTCGCTTGGACAAAATGAGCGAAGGACTCATCCTCATGACGGATGACGGTGAAATCGTCAACCACATTCTGCGGGAACGCCACGGCCACGAAAAGGAGTACATCGTCACCGTGAACCGCCCGTACGACGACGCCTTTCTGCGTTCGATGTCACGCGGGGTTCACATCTTGGACACCACGACGCGTCCTTGCCAAGTGGAGCGCCTTTCGCCTACGGTTTTCAAAATCATTTTGGTGCAAGGCTTGAACCGGCAGATTCGCCGCATGTGTGAGGCATTGGGCCACCGCGTGGTGCGCTTGAAACGCGTCCGCATCATGCAATTGGAGTTGGACGTGCCGCCCGGAAAGTGGCGCCATCTCTCTGAGGCCGAGGTCAAACGGCTGTGGGGGACGGACAAATGATGCTCATGTAGCGGAATTCCGCTATTTTGCGCTTTCAATTGAGCAAGCAACGTTTTGCAAAAGCGGCTTGTTTTACGTGCAGACCCTGAAACACCATTCATGAAAGAACTCGTGAATTCTCACCCCTTAACCTTCCGCGGCCTCGTGGCCTCTGCTCCCCGTATGCTTCTCATCGCACTGGCTTTGGTATTGGTCAGCGGTTCAGCATTCGCTCAAATGACCGGAGTAACTTGGGAAGTAGATACTGCGTTTTACGAACCCACCACATTCGATGGAGCGGGTGAGCCCCTCTTCGCTGAGTTGGAAGGGTATGTCACGTACAAGCTCTTCGCTGAATTCACGAACCCGACGGATGAGCTGAGCGCCATTTATTCCGATGCGGAAGTCCTTGGGACTGCGCCGTTTTACATCAACGCTCCGTGTGGCTGTTTTAACCCTGGTTTGGGTGATGTTTTGCTTGGTGGCACACAAAACCCTGCGCTTATTGATTTTTTCCCTGAGGTGGCTTACGATACCTACTGGACCTTGGGTTTTGCGGTAGGTGAGCAATACACAGGCAGCAACCCGGCTTATGCTTCGACCACCATGTGCGCGGAACAGGAAGACGGTGGGCTTATTTTCACGGTAATTCCGGAGGCTGCAGGAGATGATTTGCGGATCCAATTTGCCCAGATTACAACCTGTGGAGATTTTGAATTCCAAGCCTGCTTTCAAGTCTTCGTTGATGGTGTTCAAGCACCTTACCAAGAATGGTGCATGGAAGGAGATGGCTTCGGCGCAGAATCCGTTCCAAACCCTTGCGCGAACTATGCGCAAACAAACGCCAGCATTGCCGTCAATAGTGACATTGACTGCTTTGGTGACCTGGCGAGCGTTGATGTCAACGCGAATGGTACGCTGCCCATCACCTACGAACTGTACGATGCATCCGATTCATCCTTGATTGCCACCCAAGTGGACAACAATGAATTCAACGACCTCGTGGAAGGCGACTATTTCGTGGCCATCGTCGATGGCAATACCTGTCGGGACTCCACGGATTTGTTCTCTTTTGTTGAGCCGCCAGAACTTCAAGCGGACTGGGAATTACTCCAAGACAACACCTGTCCAGGTGATTTGAACAGCGTGGTTGAAATTGACTTTACGGGGGGAACACCGAATTATCAAATCGTTGCGTATTCCGCCACCAATACAGGTTCCGGCGTTCTTTCAGACCCGAACAATCAATGGGTGGGGCTCGAGTGCATCGACGGCAACGGGGAATGGGAGTTTGAAATCAACGACGCTAACGGATGTTCATTGGACACTTCCATCACCATTTCGTGCATCGATCCGCTGGTCCTCGAAGTCACAGCTGAAGACATTACCTGCTTTGCTTATGGTGACGGCATCATCGAGGGGTACATGAGTGGAGGTACCGGCACGTTAACGTTGGCCGGGTCGCCCAACTTAGGCGCCAACATATCCGGGGAAGGAACGGTGGATTTTACGGTCACGGATCTTCAAGCGGCTGACTACCTCTTGATTGTCACCGATGCGAATGAATGCCAAGTGGAAACAAACGTGACCATCCTGGAGCCCGAACCGGTAACGATTGAACTCGCAGTAACGGATTTGCTGTGTGCAGAAGCGTGTGAGGGCGAGGTAAACATCGCAGCATTCGGGGGTTCAGGCGTATTCGATTACACGGTCACAGATGCCGATGAAAACGAATACGACGATGAGGACTTATGTGTTGGTGCTTACCTCGCAAATGCCATTGATGAAAATGGTTGCGTCGTTCAGGAGGCCTTCCAAGTGATGGCGCCGGACTCCATTCTATTCGATGTCGTACTCGAGGACGTCACTTGCAATGGCGAAGCCAACGGTTCCATCTGTGTGGAAAATGCAGCAGGAGGAACCGGGGCGTTGAGTTACCAAGTGGATCCACCCGCGGGAGCGTTTCAGTTCGACCCGTGCTTTGACTTGGCGGCAGGCACCTATGTCGTAACCGTCATGGATGAAGTCGGATGCGAAGTGAGTTCGGATCCTCAGTTGCTCATCGAGCCGGACGCCATACAAGTGATTTTGACTCCGACGGAAATCACCTGTACATCTTATGCGGATGGCCTTTTGACGGTTGAAGGCATCGGAGGAACCGGAGCATTGAGCCTGGTGGAGCCGGAGGACGGTGCATTGCCGTTCACTTTGGAAAATCTCGATGAGGGCCCCGTTGGTGTCACCGTACAGGACGAAAATGGTTGTCTGATTACCGAAGCGGCCGAAATCATTGAGCCTGATTCCCTTCAAGTGGAGTGGTTGTTCTTGGAAGACGTTGTTTGTGGAGGCGACTGCGATGGCACGGCCATCATAGATTTCAGTGGCGGCACGGGCACTGTATTGCTGACGCTGAACGGCCTTGAGGACTACAATTTTGCAGCGCTTTGCGCGAGCCAATACACCGCCACCGTTGTGGATGCGAACGGATGCATGGATTCCACCCAATTTGAAATCACGGAGCCTGATCCGATTGAAGTACTCATCGACGTGACCAACGTCACGTGCACCGGGATGAACGATGGAGAAGTCAACATCTTCCCAATCGGTGGCACAGGTGACATCACGTGGGATGTGTTGGAGGAGGGCATCGACTTACTGAACCTGTACGAAGGAATCTACAACGTCACGGCCATCGATTCAACCGGTTGCATTGAGGACTCGGCCTTTACCGTTGCGGCGGATGTGGACACGGACATGATCATCAACATGCTGAGTTCGCCGGTGACGTGTTGGAATGAGCAGGACGGCACCGCGACAGCTTCTGTCGTTGGTGGATTCCAGCCCATTGAATACCTCTGGAGTGATGAAGGGGCCCAGACGACAGCTACAGCGACGGGGTTGTATGAAGACACTTACTCCGTAGTCGTCACCGATAGCCTCGGATGTACGTTAACCCGCGTTGTTACGGTGGACCCCACCATTGGCTGTTTTTTCATAGCTGAAGCGATTACGCCGAACGGGGACGGCTACAATGACGAATGGATTGTTGGTGGATTGGAGTTTTTCCCAACGGCAGAAGTGCGGGTGTTCAACCGATGGGGCCAACAGATGTTCTATTCGAGAGGGTACCAAGAACGGTGGGATGGCCGGTACAACAATGCACCGCTGCCGGTAGCAGATTACTATTATGTCATTGAATTTGCCGGTGACAAGGATCCAATTACAGGCACCGTAACCTTGAAATACTGAAGCACCCATGAAGCAATTCGTTCTTCCCCTGTTTTTTGTGGCTTTGGGCCTCGCTTTGGTAGCGCCTGAGGCACAATCCCAGCAATTGTTCCGCCGCTCGCAGTTCATGACAAATCCGTTTTTGAGCAACCCGGCCATTGCAGGCACACTCCCTGAAACGCCCATCACCATGCAGTACCGCAACCAATGGACTGGGTTTGAAGGTGCGCCCGAAACGATGACCCTCAGCGGCCACACTGCGCTGCCCAATCGGGTTGGCGTTGGTGGCATCGTTTACTCGGATGATACGGGCGGTGCCATCAAGCGCACCGGCATTGAACTGGGCGGGTCTTACACCATTGATTTGAACAACTACGATGCCGTGTCATTCGGACTGAGCTTGATGGCGAACCAGTGGTCCTTTGACAATGACCTCGATGTCTGGGATGTTGAAGATCCCGCATTGACCTATGGCATGGAACAATCCGTTTCCATTGATGCGCATTTCGGAATGATGGTCTTTAGCGAGGCGTATGCATTTGGTTTTGCCGTTCCCCATTTGATTCAATCATCGACTGGCTTGGAAAATTCACCTATTCAAGGTGGTTTGGACAACAAACAAGTGCGCCATTTCCGCTTCATGGGCCATTACAAGTACCAAGTCTCCAACGACTTCATCATTGAGCCTTCAGCATTGGTCCGCGTCACGGAGCGCACCCCTGCGCAGCTCGATGTTTACCTCCGTGGATGGTACGCTGATATGGCATGGGTAAGCTTGGGTTTCCGCACCAATGATGCATTGGTCATGGGCGTAGGAGGTCAATATGGACCGTTCGGGTTGTCCTATGTTTATGACATTACGAGTACCGCTGCGAGCTACCTCAGCCCGCATTCGCATGAGATTTGCTTAACCTATTTTGTACCGCGTTCTACGGGCTTCCGCTCGAACTCGATGAATTCTCGTCGTATATTAGAACGTAATCGAATTGTGAAATAAGGAGCAATCCCAACAAGATGAACATGAATTCTTGGAAGTTGAGCGCTGTTGCGTTGTTGTTGACCCCCGCCATTTCATGGGGTCAGTTTTCCCACATGGAAGTGGACGAAATAGACAACGGAGGTGTTGTCGCCGGTCGCACCTACCGGGTGTACGCAGTCATGGAAAGTGAAGGCGACGTAATCGATGCCATTTTCGGTGAAACGGGCAGGCCACTGGAGATCTCGTGTGAAAGCGGGTTTTACCAGCACCCCAAAGGAGGAGGTATGGCCGCTGAAGTCCAGCGGTATGATGTTGAAAATGATGCGACCCTCGCTTACGACTCCTGGGTGACCATTGGACTCGAGGACAACTACATGAATTCACTGACCGCGTTTCCACCGGAGACCACGTTTTTCGATGCATTTGAAGCAGGTGGCACTTTGACCACGGACAACGGTGCTTGGTTCGTTTTGCCGGACAAGCGACAAGCGTTGGCTCCCGCTGACAAGCGAATTTTGATTGCCCAATTCACCACGACGGGCACCGTCAATGGCCTCATCAACATCCACGGCCGCACCAAAGCCATTCTCGACGCGGAGGGCAATGTGGAAAGCGGAGCGCAGTTGATTCAAGCAGAGGGCATCTCCTTCACCTGCGGACGTTAATCCTCGTTCTTTAGGCTTTTTTCGGTGACTTGCGCAGTATCGCGTGGGGAGAACTGAAGTGCGGCACTGTTGATGCAATAGCGCAGCCCGGTCGGCTCAGGTCCGTCGCCAAAAACGTGGCCCAAATGGCCGTCGCAGGCACTGCACAGGAGCTCAGTGCGCGGGTACCCCAATTTATAATCAGTACGCGTCGTGATGGCTTTTTCGGCCAGGACTTCAAAGAAACTCGGCCATCCGCTGCCGCTGTCGTATTTGTCGCGGCTGTCGAATAGCGCTTGGGCACAACCGGCACAGCAATAGACCCCATCTTCGTGGTGATCCCAAAAGGCCCCCGTAAACGGCGGTTCCGTTCCGCATTGCCGCAGAATCCGAAATTGCTCATCGGTGAGCTTTTCGCTCCAATCAATGGCGGGCTTCATCTCAGGTTCTTGCGCTGTGCCGCAGCCGGTGGCGAGGATGAGCACCGCTGTGGGTAAACAGTGGCGTAGGGTCATTTCATTTTGGATTTGAGGTGTTTGCCGGTGAGGGAGTCCGTGCAGGCTGCGATGGCTTCTGGTGCGCCCTGGCACACCACGGTTCCACCTGCCTCTCCGCCGCCGGGTCCCATGTCGATGATGTAGTCGGCTTGCGCGATGACGTCGAGTTGATGTTCAATGACGAGCACCGTGTGGCCCATTTCAAGCAGTGCATTCAAAGAAACCATGAGCTTTTGGACGTCGAAAGCGTGAAGGCCCGTGGTTGGCTCGTCAAACACGAAAAGGGTATGTTCTTGCCGGTCGCCACGCCCGAGGAAGGTGGCCAGCTTGATGCGCTGGGCTTCGCCCCCGCTGAGGGTATTGCTGCTCTGTCCGAGGGTCACGTAACCCAGCCCGACGTCGAGGAGTGGTTGGAGTTTGGCAAGGAGGCGCTTTTGGACCGCGCTGGGCTTCTTAGCGTCGGCCGCTGGTGCAAAGAAATGAACGGCGTCAGCCACGGTCATGTTGAGGACGTCGGCAATGTGCCGGCCATTCCATTTCACATCGAGGATTTCGTCCTGGAAGCGTCGGCCTTTGCACACGTCGCACCGCAATTTCAAATCGGCCATGAATTGCATGCCGATGGTCACTTGGCCTTCGCCTTCGCAGGTCTCGCAACGGCCGCCGGCGACGTTGAAACTGAAATGGGAAGGCTTGTAACCACGGGCCTTGGCAATGCCTGTTCCGCTGAACAGTTGCCGAATTTCGTCGTACGCCTTTACGTACGTGACCGGGTTGCTGCGGGAAGACTTGCCAATGGGGTTTTGATCGACGAATTCCAAAGCGCCAACCTTATGCACACTGCCCGATAGTGCCCCCAAGGCAGATTGTCCGCCGCCGAGACCTTCCAATTCAGCCCGGAGCAAAGGAAGAAATACCTGATTGACCAGGGTGCTTTTGCCCGAACCACTTACGCCGGTAATGGCGGTCAAGGCGTGCAACGGGATGCGGATGTCGACGCCCTTGAGGTTGTTTTTGTAGGCGCCGATTAGTTCCAGCCAGTCGGAGCCGAGTTGGCGCGGGGGCTTGACCGTGTAGTCGAGGTGACCATTGAGGTAGGCGGCGGTCAGTGACGGGTGGTCGGTGTCCAGGCCTTCCCAGGTGGGTGCATCACCGGCAAAAACCACTTCGCCGCCCAAGCTTCCCGCTTGCGGTCCGAGGTCCACGAGGTGATCAGCGGCCCGCATGATGTCTTCGTCGTGTTCAACGACAACGACGGTGTTGCCGATATCGCGGAGTTGCTTGAGGATGCCAATGAGGCGCTCGGTGTCTTCCGGATGGAGGCCGATGCTCGGCTCGTCGAGGACGTAGGTGCTGCCGACCAGGCTGCTGCCGAGGCAGGTACTCAACGAAATGCGTTGTGATTCTCCGCCACTGAGGGTTTTGCTCGATCGGTCCAAGGTCAGGTAACCGACCCCGACCTCGCAGAGGTAGCGCAGCCGGGTTTCCGCCTCTTGCAACAAGCGCTCTCCGATTTCTGTTTCCGTCGGGTTCAGTTCCAAGCTTTGGGACCAGTCCAAGGCATCGCTGGCGGACATCCGCAGCACCTCGGGCAAGGTGCGGCCGCCGACAAATACATTCTGAGCGCCTTCGCCCAAGCGCGTGCCGTTGCACGTGGGGCACGTGGTGCGGCCACGGTAACGGCTGAGCATGACGCGGAATTGAATTTTGTAGCTCTTCTCCTCCAAGTAAGTAAAGAAGGTGTTCAGCCCCTTGAATCCTTTGCCGCCTTCCCAGACCAAGGCTTGCTGGGCTTCAGAAAGCTCGCGCCAGGCGCTGTGGATGGGAATGTCATTGTCCCGAGCGGCCAGGCAAAGGCGTTGCTTCCATTTGCCCATGCGTTCTCCGCGCCAGCAGGCGATCGCGTCGTCGTAGATGCTGAGTTTGGGATCGGGCACAACGCGCTCGGGGTCGATGCCGATGACGTGTCCGAATCCTTCGCAACGGCTGCACGCACCGATGGGGCTGTTGAAGGTGAACAGTTCGGGGCTGGGTTCAGGGAATGTGATGCCGTCTCGTTCGAAGCGGTCTGAGAATGCCCACGCTTCGCGGTCGCCGTCGGCAAACCGGATTTCACACGCGCCGTCCCCTTCAAAAAAGGCCGTTTCCACGGAATCGAAAACGCGGGAATCGAAATCACCTTCATCCTCGGCTGTGGGCGTGACCAAGCGGTCCACCACGAGCCACCACGTGTCGGCTCCCGAAGCGATGGCATCGGCGATGGCGTGGGCCGCCCCGGTGGCGTCCATCACCCGGCTGAATCCCTGCTGCTGCAGAATTTCAAGTTGTTGGGCCCAGGTGCGGTCGGCTTTCTTGTGGATGGGGGCGACGACGAGGAACCGGATGCCGGCTTCGAGCGTTCGCAATCGGTCCAATACGTCTTCCGGGCGGTCCTTCTTAACCGGCTCACCGCTGATGGGAGAGATGGTGGTACCGATGCGTGCGTAAAGCAGGCGCAAGTGGTCGTGGATCTCGGTGCGGGTGGCCACCGTGGAGCGCGGGCCGCCCGAGGACGTGCGCTGCTCAATGGCGATGGCAGGGGAGATCCCGTCGATGGAATCCACATCGGGCTTGTCGAGGCGGCCGAGGAATTGGCGGGCGTAGCTGCTCAGGCTCTCGACGTAGCGGCGCTGTCCTTCCGCGTAGAGCGTGTCGAAGGCGAGCGAACTCTTGCCCGACCCGGAAAGCCCAGTGATGACCGTCCATTTCCGCTTGGGTATGGTGACATCGATGTTCTTGAGGTTGTGCTCACGTGCACCTTTGATCCGGATCTCCATTCGCTTTTGTTAACACCCCAAATCGCCCGTGGGTTTCGAAGCGACGAAATTATGACGTATATTAGATGGAGTTATTCGAAAATAGCACGCGATAGAAACATTTTACGCTTCAAAGTAAGGCCCCGACGATTTCCCATGACTCGGGTTGTGTATCACCCTTAACTGCGTAAAATGATGCGAGCATCACTTTCAGACCAACAGTTGATTTCCTTGTACCTCTCCGGGGACGAGGCTGCGTTCGAAACCCTTTTGAACCGCCATCAACAACAAGTTTATTCCAAAATCTTCTTCATCGTCCGCGACAGCGACCTTGCGAACGACCTGTTTCAGGACACCTTCATCAAGGTGGTGAATACGCTCAAGAGCGGGAAGTACAACGAGGAAGGGAAGTTTTTGCCTTGGGTGATGCGCATCGCACACAACTTGAGCATTGACCACTTCCGCCGGGGCA
>JAPOHG010000088.1 GCA_029979565.1 bacterium | reverse complement strand
AATCCCAAGGTGTCGAAGTTATCAATCGGGGAACGGATTCCCTGGAAAGTGTGGACTACCCTGATCACGCTCACGCGGTATCCGAAGATGTGGCCAATGGAACGGTGGATTTCGGTATCCTGATTTGCGGTTCCGCCAACGGTGTAGCTATGACGGCCAACAAGCATCAGTCTGTTCGAGCTGGCCTGGCGTGGAACAGCGAAGTAGCCAAGTTGGTCAAACAGCACAACAATGCCAATGTCCTGTGCATTCCAGCACGGTTCGTGACGGAAGCAGAAGGATTGGAAATATTGAAATCGTACATGGAAGAGGAATTTGAGGGGGGCCGACACGAACGCCGAGTGAACAAGATTGCCTGCGCAGTGGCCTTATGTCTACTGTCGTTGATTCCGTCGGTTCAGGTATTAGCGCAAGTGGCCGATCCTCAAGCTTTTGCCTCTACGATTTTAGCGGAAGACTTAGAAAACCATTTGATGGTGTTGGCAAGCGATGCGTTTGAGGGTCGCGAGACGGGAGAGCGCGGCGCAGAAAAAGCAGCAGCATACATCGCCAGTCATTTCAATAGC
>JAPOHG010000087.1 GCA_029979565.1 bacterium | reverse complement strand
GATAACAGGCTAATCATTCTTTAGAGACCCTATCGATGGAGTGGTTTGGCACCTCGATGTTGGATTATCGCATCCTGGAGCTGTAAGTGGTTCCAAGGGTTTGGCTGTTCGCCAAGAAAGGCGGTACATGATCTGAGTTTAGAACGTTGTAAAACAGTTTGGTCCCTATCTACCATAAGTGTTAAAAATTGAAAGGAGTAAACCCTAGTACGAGAGGACCGGGAAAAGTAAATCTCTGGTGAATCGATTGTTATTCCAATAGCATTGTCGAGTAGCTATGTTTATAATAGATAATCGCTGAAAGCATCTAAGTGAGAAACTATTCTTTAGACTAATTTTTTATAAAACGTAAAAGATTATTACGTTGATAGGCTTAATGTGTAAGATTTGTAAAAGTTTTAGCTAATAAGTACTAATATCTCAGAATTATTGAATACCATATTATTTTAAAATTTTTCAATTTATATGTTTTTATAGATTTTAGTTCGAAAAAATTTAATTGTTTTATAACTTTTAAATTAATAGAAATTGAGTTTGATCCTGGCTCAGGATGAACGCTAGTAGTATGC
>JAPOHG010000086.1 GCA_029979565.1 bacterium | reverse complement strand
GCACCTCCTCAGGGGCGTTGTATTGCTCGACTAGTCGGCGAATAGTTTTTTGAATGCGCTCGGTTTGGGGTGAGTCATGTGTGAATAGCGCCCCCATCGGGGACCAAGCCATGGTCCCTATTTTGTGAACCTGGTGGTGGTCCAGGGTGCCGTCCGTCAGTGGATCTGTATGGGTCAGCGAGCATTCGATTTGGTTCCATACCGGCTGGCCACAGGTTGAAACCAAGGCCAATTGCGACGGTGTGAAGTTGGAGACGCCCCACGACCGAATCTTTCCCTCACGCTGCAGGCGCTCAAGCTCATCCACCGCCTCACGAGGATCCAACAAGGGGCTCGGACGGTGAAGCAAGAAGAGGTCGAGGTAGGGGGTCTGTAAATTCCGCAGGCTGTTTTCCGCAGAACGGCGAATGTGGGCCGCGGAATAGTCATACCGTTTGACAGCATGTGGTGTGCCTTCCGGGGGATAACATATGCCGCATTTGGAGATGAATTCAACCTCCTCTCTTTCTACATCAGCCAGGGCGAACGCCTCCCCAAAAGCCGCCTCCGTGGTGTACCCCCCATAAATATCGGCATG
>JAPOHG010000085.1 GCA_029979565.1 bacterium | reverse complement strand
ATGCCCTCCGCTGTAGGTCCTGCGGCGAAAGCGTCATTGTAGAAGCCGGTTGACGTTGAAATGCTCAACGGGTTCTGGATGCTTCCGTACATCGCACTCAAGAAATCAGAAGCCGCTTCCATGCCGATGTAGAATCGGTAAGTCGTCATGCCTTCAATTCCATCCACGGCGTATTCTTCAACCTGCAGCGTGTAGCCGCTGATTGGGTCACCGCAAGAACAGTAATCGCATGAACCGTCTTCATCCGTGTTAGACGCGTCGAAGTTGCATGCCGATGCATCGGTGCATCCCGCAACTTCGAATTCGTCGCAAACACCATCGCCATCCGCGTCGTTCAAGCAAACACCATCGCAATCGTAACCTTCTTCTTGGTATACGCATTCAATTTCGTCTGTGGTCGCAGGATCGTAGTTGCACGCAACTTCATCCAGACAACCCTCTACTTCAAACTCATCGCATACGCCATCGCCGTCCGCATCGTTCAAGCAGTTGCCATCGCAATCGTATCCTTCTTCTGCGAAAACGCAGGTTTCTAGATCTGTGACAATGGATGGATCAACGTAGTTACAAGCATTTGGATT
>JAPOHG010000084.1 GCA_029979565.1 bacterium | reverse complement strand
CATCAAATCTTCAGAATCTATAGAAAATGTAATACTAGTGTTTGTTTCCTGTTCTTTGTATAAATCGATGATTTCTCTCATCAGAGTTGCAACATTCGTTGAAGATATCTCCATATCAGGTGATCGAGCATAATCGCTGAATGCGTTAACCATCTCTTTCATTGCGGCAACCTGCTCCACAATAATATGTGTTGAACGATCTAGTATTTCGCTCTCTTCTTTCGGCATTTTCTTTAAGTATTTTCTTCTTAACCTTTCAGCAGAAAGCTGTATTGGTGTCAGTGGGTTTTTGATTTCATGGGCCAAACGACGAGCGACCTCACCCCATGCCGCATCACGTTGTGATTGTAGTTGGATGGTTATATCGTCGAAAACAATTACAAATCCTACTTCATCTTGAGTTTCACTTGAGAGGTCTGAGCATGCACACATTAGAACCCTCCTTCCTGTTTCTGTATGCACAATAATTTGTTCTTGCCATACGCTAATCCCATCTTTCATTTTATTGTTAATGACATCAAACAACTCTTTTAGAACACTATTCTTATTTGCGACTTTTTCTAATGATTTTCCTTTTTTTTCA
>JAPOHG010000083.1 GCA_029979565.1 bacterium | reverse complement strand
TTGACCTCTAGTTTTAGTTTTTATTTCTTCATAGGCATTATCGTATCCTTCTAGTTTCATCACTATTTGAATTGCTTCCGCTAGAACTTGCCAATTATCAGATAATTCTGTTCGAGCATTTTGTTTATTTGGTTGAATTTTGCTTAAGCCATTAATACAAGAACTAATTCCAAGATAACTATATCCAAATCCAATGCCTAGATTTCTCAATACAGTTGAATCAGAAAGATCTCTTTGAAGTCTTGATTTAGTTAACTTATCAGCAAAAAAACCCATCAATGAATTGGACAGTCCTAGATTCCCTTCTGAGTTCTCAAAATCTATTGGATTCACTTTGTGTGGCATGGTAGATGATCCAACTTCACCGTCTTTAAGTTTTAACTTAAATATATCATTAGAGATATAAATCCACATATCTTGATTAAGATCAATCAAAATATTATTAATTCTTTGAATGCAGTGAGAGATTTCAGCAATGCCATCATGAGATTCAATCTGAGTGGTGATAGGGTTTTGCTCAACTTTAAATGAAGATAAGAATTTATTAGTTTTAGAGACCCAATCAATTTTTACATCAGATAGATTTAAAGTATGAAAAT
>JAPOHG010000082.1 GCA_029979565.1 bacterium | reverse complement strand
CTATAACCAAAAGACCCCACTATGTCTTTATAAAAGGATTGTGCTAAACTATTATCAACCCCGTACCAATCCCCAAAAACAAACACCAAAATCCTAATAGGGTACCCCTAAAATTCAAAAATTTCAAAATCGTTGCAGGAGTTGCAGAATGCTCTTATATTCGGCTTGATGTTTAACTGCATAGAAATGAAAGGAAAACCTACAGAATCACCTCTTGCATTAATTAATTAATAGATTTACATTTGCCAACATTATCTGGTTCCGTAGCTCAACTGGATAGAGCAACTGCCTTCTAAGCAGTAGGTTGAAGGTTCGAGTCCTTCCGGAATCACAAATCAATTATAGTCAGGTAGAGTAGTATATTTTTTTGCGTAATCAAGCATTTGAGTAGCAAAGTCTTTTGGTTGAACAATCTTAATATCAATTATTTCATTAGAATCATTTAACACTGGAACTAATTCTGGATTTATAAATCCACTGTATGGTGCTGTATTAAATTTCTCATTTCTTTTTAAGATTTCAGCGTGTAACTCTTTATCAACTTTAACACCGTATTTTTCAATTAAATTTTTTCCAGCTTCGTAGTCTCCCTCAGATTT
>JAPOHG010000081.1 GCA_029979565.1 bacterium | reverse complement strand
TGATCTCTGCGATTCCAACACATCGGTTTCGATGACCATCAACGGTCCTGCTCCAATCCTCCTCGCATTCTTCCTCAATGCAGCAATCGATCAACAAGTCGAGAGGTATCTCAAAGAACAAGGCAAAGCCATCGAACCACTCGATGTTGCCTATCGTGGAGAATTACCAGAAGGCCACAATGGATTCGGTCTAGGTACAGTAGGACGACGTGGCGATGAATTGGTTGATGCTGAAACCTATGCGGAAATCAAAGCACGAACCCTCTCAACCGTACGTGGAACCGTTCAAGCAGACATCCTCAAAGAAGACCAAGCCCAGAACACGTGCATCTTCTCGACACCGTTTGCACTCAAACTCATGGGTGATGTTCAACAATACTACATTGACCACAATGTACGCAACCACTACTCTGTTTCCATCAGTGGCTATCACATTGCAGAAGCAGGAGCAAACCCAATCACACAACTCGCTCTCACACTCGCAAATGGGTTTACCTACGTCGAATACTATCGAAGCCGAGGAATGGACATCGACAAGTTCGCACCCAACCTCTCGTTCTTCTTTAGCAATGGATTGGATCCTGAGTACACCGTTATTGGCC
>JAPOHG010000080.1 GCA_029979565.1 bacterium | reverse complement strand
AAAAAAAAAATTTTAAGTGCTGCTTCTTTTCAGCCCTGACACAATTCAAACTGTTTTCTCAACAAAAGTAGGATTACTCTATAGTATATTTTTTTGTTGACATAAAAGCAAGGCTTTTATTAAAGGTCTAGTTTCTTGAAACACAAAATGCATTAGACCTAACCTTTAATAAACCTTATGTTCTCCACCTTTACACTTAAAAAAAGGAAAGGTGAAGAACAATTAAAAGGGATGAATTACTCAATAATAGCAGATACTACTCCAGCCCCAACAGTACGACCACCTTCACGGATTGCAAAACGCATTCCATTTTCAATCGCAATTGGTTGAATAAGTTCTACAATCATTTTTACACGGTCACCAGGCATTACCATTGTCGCCTCTTCACCTTCATCACTACGGAAAGATTCAATCTTTCCAGTTACATCTGTTGTTCGAACATAGAATTGTGGACGGTATCCTGGGAAAAATGGTGTGTGACGACCACCTTCTTCTTTTGTAAGAACGTATACTTGTGATTCAAATTTTGTGTGTGGTGTAATTGTGCCTGCCTTTGCAAGTACCATTCCACGTTCAATTTCATCCTTCTGGATTCCACGAAGAAGAACTCCTACGTTATCTCCAGCT
>JAPOHG010000007.1 GCA_029979565.1 bacterium | reverse complement strand
GACTCTCTTTGAATACGGCCTCGAGCACGGCGCGGTTATCGACAAGCATGTTTCCGGTGGATGAGCCCATGAAAACTTTGACGCCGCAGACTCGCTGCGGATCGGTCTTAAGGACCTCGTCCAAGTTGTCGTTGGAGGCGCCCATGAAGAAGGAATAATTCACGGCGCTGACCTCAGCGGCGCGCTCGTATTTGTCTTCAAGAACTTGTTGCGTTAATGCTTGTGGGACGGTGTTAGGCATCTCCATGAACGTGGTGATGCCGCCGGCAGCTGCCGCTGCGGATTCCGTGGCGATTTCTCCTTTGTGGGTCAATCCGGGTTCCCGAAAGTGCACTTGATCGTCGATGGCTCCCGGCATAAGCCACAAGCCTTGGGCATCGATTTGGATGGCTTCGGCCGCTTCAGGGTGTTGGTCGCAGGCTCCACCTACGGCACCGATGGTGCCATCGCGGGCAATCAAAACATCTCCGACTTCTACTTTTCCTTCGTTGACAATGGATGCGCGAATGAAACGGGTCGGAGTTGCGGACATGAATCTAGCTTTTGTTGGCCGGGCGGATGGGGCGGAACCGCATTTGGAGCACTCCTAGGAAAGCTTCCTGGAAGATGTTCATGCTCATTTTGCTCGTACCCAATTCCCGGTCGACAAAGGTAATGGGCACTTCGTCGATGCGAAAGCCCAACCGACGTGCGTTGTATTTCATTTCGATTTGAAAGGCATATCCGATGAAACGGATGCGGTCCAAATCAATCGTACGCAGGACTTCTGCTCGGTAGCACTTGAAGCCCGCTGTGGAGTCGCGGACGCCGAGCCACAGAATTGTATTCACGTAAACGGAAGCGAAATAGCTCATCAAAATGCGTCCTACAGGCCAGTTGCTTACTTTTCCTCCTCGGGTATACCTCGAACCAACAGCAACATCTGCCCCATCAACGCAGGCCTGCCGCAAACGCGGGAGGTCTTGCGGATTGTGCGAGAAATCGCAATCCATTTCGTAGATCAATTCATAGCCGTGCTCCAACGCCCACTTGAACCCGGCAATGTAGGCCGTGCCCAACCCCAACTTTCCCGATCGTTCGAGCAGATGAATGCGTTCGGTATGCTTGGCTTGCTTGGCCTTGACCGCAGCAGCGGTGCCATCAGGAGAACCGTCATCCACGATGAGCACGTGGAATGGAGGGTTCAAGGCGAGAACGGTGTCGAGCATGCGCTCGATGTTTTCGATCTCGTTGTAAGTCGGTATGATGACAATGCTTTCAGCCATGGCTAACAGCTCATCCGGAGCAGATTGATTTCGGCGTCCGACAAGTGCCGGAAGCTGCCGCGTGGTACGTCTTTTTTTGTGAGCGGCCCGAGGGTCACCCGGTCCACTTTGATCACATGATAGCCGAGCTGCTCCAGCATGCGCCGGGCAATGCGACTGCGACTGGATACGAGTTTCAACCCGATTTGGTTGCGTTCCTCGTTGGCGAATTCTGCTTCATCGGCACGCACAAAACCCTTGTCAACAATGAATCCTTTTTTGAGTTCCTCGAGGTGGCTGGATTGCACCCGTTCACCCAACGCGATGTGGTACAGCCGCGGGGATCCAGATTGGGGGTTGTTCATGCGCACCATGAGCTCCTCATCATTTGTGAAAAGCATCAAACCTGTGCTTTCCCGGTCCAATTTATCAATGGAGCGGATGGTCTCTTTGCACGCCTTTTGCACCAATTCGGCCACACCTCGCCGCGCGCGCGCATCACCGATCGACGTTCCGAAGCCTTTTGGTTTATTGAGCAGAACATAGCGTTTGGTCTCGGGTCGAATGGAGGTGCCGCCCACTTGCACCGTGTCGCCAGCGTTGACTTTATAGCCCATTTGGACAACGGTGTCACCGTTGACCGTGACCACACCCGATTCGATGAGCGCATCGGCTTCGCGTCGCGAGCAAACGCCTGCATTGGCGATGTATCGATTCAGGCGCATGGGCCCACCGGAAGGGCCAAGCGGCTTGCGGCCTCGCGGTTTGTTGCTGCGGCCACCCGATCGGCCTCCTGGACCGGACTTGGCGCCGGGACGAAAGTCACTTCGTCCAGATCGGGAAGCGCCGGAGCGGCCGTTCGAGCGACCACCTGAGCGCCCGGAGGATGCAGGCTTCTTCATGGCGCAAAGATACCTCAAGTGGGAAGGCAAATGAATGCGTCAGGAATGTGATTGATGCGACGCATGTGGCGGTTGTATTCGATGGAGATGATGTCAAATCGGATTCGGCTCGCATCGATGTCGTGGATGCGCAAGAAGTGATGTGCTGCGCGTATGATGCGCTCTTGTTTTTGGCTGTTCACGGCTTCAACGCCCGCAGCGCCGAACCCCCACTTGCGCACCTTGACTTCCACAAAAACCCACGTCTCGCCACTGCGTCCGATGAGGTCAATTTCAAAACGATTCCATCGCCAATTGCGCAGGAGTACTTGGGTTTTGTGTTTTTCAAGGTGAATGACCGCAAGCGTCTCTCCCCAGCGGCCTCGTTCAGTGGCATTCATGCTGCAATCATGCGCACGGTTCCGCTTTTTTTTAGGCCTTTTTTCTGAACGCCCTTCGGCAGTTGACAGGCGCGTTAGTTCAAAACAAGCTGAGCTCTTCCGATTGTCTCGTCACCTTCGAGTAGCGCAACGGAATAGGCGCCGGCAGTTAAGGTGCCTTGTGGAATGTAAAAAATGCAGGCCTCCACACGCTCATTGTTGTAGTCGACCTTCCGGGTTGCGCTGACAGGAGTGCCTGCGTCGTTCACACCCGCTGTTTGTTCGCCAACGAGCACCTCGCCATTGGCGTTTTTGACCTGAAGGTGCAGGGTTTTCTCACCGGCTTGGGCGATGCGATTTTCGAGCAGGGTAAAACAGACCTTGACCATGCTCGTGCGTGCGGCGCGGTCGGTGTCCCGTTGACGGCCATTGGACAACACCCGGATCCCCGTTGCAGCGGCCTCGGCAGCCTGTAAGGTTTGCCCTGCTACAATCATTTCCTCCATGTTTTGCTGGCGTTCCACCAAGTTGGCGTTGCGCTCTTGGATGGCTTCTACCCGGGCGCGCATTTGGTCATTTTCGTCGATCAATGCGAGGTTGAGTTGATTCAATGAATCAATGGTTGCAACATAACCCTTCATGATGGAGCGAAGGGTTTCGGCCTCCTTCTTGACTTTTCCGAGTTCCCAATTTCCGTTTTTCACGCGGGTCATCAGCCGGTCGATTTGCCCGCGCTGGTCTGCAATTTCGGCGAGCATGAGTGCGTTTTCCGTGGAGAGGGTGTCGTAACTGAACCGCAACTTTTCGAGGTCAAACAAGACTTGATCACGCTCCAAGGTCAGGGTCGCGTTGTCCCCCTCAATCGCCTCAATGGTTTCCCCTTTTTGGTAAAGCTGAAGCCCTAGAAAGAGGCATAGAAAGGCAAGAACAGCAGATACTGCAATCAGGACGCGTTGTGAATCCATGAAAAAAGACGTCGGGATTTAGTCGTCAGAAAGGGCGAATCGGATGGGCAACACGAGCTCGACATTGACGGGCTTTCCGTTTTGTGTGCCCGGTGTGAATCCAGGCAATCCCCGCACCACCGTTTCGGCTGCCTTTGACAGCGCCTCAGGACCTTTGAGCACTTTTGCTTCGCTGACTTGCCCCCTTTTGTCAATGATGAATTTGACAATGACGGTGCCTTCGATGCCAGCTTGTTGCGCGGCTTCAGGGTATTGCAGTTTGTTGATGATGTGCTCCATGATGCCTTGATTGGAACAGGTTTCACGCTCCGTACGATCTTCAATCAGCGCACATGAATTGAGCACCGGCATAACCTCAGGGGCATTCATCGGCGTGTCTTGTGCCTGTACTTCAACGGATAAAAGCACAAGGAAAAGGGCAAGGGTTTCAAACTTTCGCATGATGTAAAGTAACAGCATTCCAGTTACAAACGCGAGAATCGACGGGTTTAGTTCATTCCAAGGGCACTACCCTCAAATTGTTGATAACCATGGTTCATAGCTTTTCGAAATAAGGCGTTTCAACCGTGCGACACCCGCCTAATTTGGAATCACAAATCAACCCTATTCCGCATGAAGCAAATTTTTACATTACTGCTGTTGACCTTGGCCTTTGGGCTCCAAGCACAAGAGCGTTACTTGGATGAAGTATTTGATGAGGTTCAGGTTACTGAAGATGTCGTGTATGCCTCGAACATCACAGTGATCACGGCATTGCAGGGACTTCCTCCGATGCAGATGACCCAGTTTTTGGATGTATATGAACCCGTCGGTGACACCCTCACCAGCCGCCCCTTGGTCCTTCTGTTTCACACAGGTAATTTTCTGCCGCAGTACCTGAACGGCTCACCCCTTGGCACCCGCAAGGACAGTTCCATTGTAGAGCTGGCCAACCGTTTTGCACGAATGGGGTATGTCACGGCTTCAGTGGACTACCGCCTTGGATGGAACCCTCTGGCGGGCACGCAAGTTGAGCGTACGTATCAGCTCATCAACGCAGCATACCGCGGCGTTCAAGACGCGCGCACGGCCGTTCGCTACTTCCGCATGAATGCAGCAGAGATGGGCAATGAGTACGGTATTGACCCGGACAAAATCGCTATGTTCGGCGACGGCACCGGGGGCTACGTCACACTTGCTTCAGCGACATTGCAGGATTACAACGACATCATTTTGAACAACGCCGGAGAAGCCATTGAGAGCTTTTGGTACGACCCGGGCGATGGCTCATTCATCCCGATGGTGATCGAAGCCATCAACGGCGACCCAGAGGCCAAGCAAGACGGCTTCGCGCCCGACGGCACTCAACTTTGTGTTGGCCACTACCCGGAGTACAGTTCGGAATTCAACTTCCAGATGAACACGGGTGGGGCCATGGGTTCAGCCGAATGGTTGGATGCCGGAGATGTGCCGATGGTGAGCTTCCACTGTCCGCACGATCAATTTGCTCCTTACACCACTGGCGTAGTAGTGGTGCCGACCACCAATGAGCCGGTGATTGAGGCCACAGGGGCGTATGATTTCCACGCCATCATCAATGCCCAAGAAGCACCAAACAACAACGACATCTTCCAAAGCTTGGAATTGGCGGACGACATTTCGGTGGCAGCGAATGCGCTAAACGACGGCATGGACGGGTTGTACCCGGTACTGAACAATTATGTTGACGGTGCGCCGTCCGAGCCGTTTGACAGTTCACCATGGCAGTGGTGGGACGTCGCCATCACGCAGGCGGTTGACTCCGCCAACGGCACGAACATCACGGCCACCCAGTTGTCATTGAATCCCACCATGGGTCCGGATGAAGCGCTTCCTTGGATTGACGTCATTCAAGGCTATACAGCTCCGCGGATGGCAGCAGCATTGGGCTTGACCGAATCGAGCAGCGGCGTGGAAGATGTGGTGAAGGGCGAAACCTTCACCGTGTATCCGAACCCGACCCGAGGTTACACGACGATTGCATTCAACGAGCCAGCGCCATTCTGCTCGCTTTACACGATGGACGGTCGTATTGTGCGCCAATGGCCATTGGTAGGTGTGGAGGGAAGCTTCTCTGTTGACTTGAGCAACCTGACTTCCGGCACATACATCATCCAGATTGGCAACGAATCCCAGTTGGTATCCATCATTCGTTGATGGATCACATTCAGTCTGAACAAAACCCCGGGTGTTCGCGCATCCGGGGTTTTTTGACGCCTAAAATTTTGACAGCGGGTGTGGCGTGGTGACGCCGTCGCTTAAGTTAAGCACGTCCAATCAGAGGTGGAAGGGGCAGCCAGTTGAGGGCTTGGTTTGCTGCCACAGTGGGGCCTGGTAGAAAAAGTTGGTGTGCTGGCAGACGGTGTTGTCGTATTCCCGGTGAAATTGGGGTGTTTGCGGCCCAGAAAGGGGCGGGTTGAGCCATGACCAGTCACCGGTTACCTCGCGTTCTTTCCCCGACTCATGCGTACAGAATGCTTCGAATTGCGCGCCGAGGTTGTGGTGGTCGCCCACCGAAATGCCCGCTTTGTCAAAGCTGTAGAGCACGGCGCGGTTGAGCTCGACCAGCGCACGATCCCGCCAGAGGCTGCGTTCGGTGCTGGTATCGAGTCCGAAGCACTGGGCTATAGCAGGCAGCCGGTCGTACCGATTGGCGTCGGCCAAGTTGCGAGCGCCAATTTCAGTGCCCATGTAGAAGCCATTGAACGGAGCAAAAGGGTACACAACACCCCCGATCTTGAGGGCCATGTCGGCCAACACAGGCAAGGCGTACCATTGGAGTTGGAGCTCGGAAAATGCGGCGTTTTCAGGGTGTTCGAGCCGGACCTCTTGCGCTAATTCCGGCTGCGTTGCCAGCACATCGTGTGCGTAGCCGGGCCATTCGTCCCAATAAAATTGCCAAGGCAGCAACGTAAAGTCGCCTTGCTGCTCAGGCTTCCAACCGACTTGCAAGAAATGCGACGTGATGGCACGGGAGTCGGGGTCGCCTGCTGCTGCAAATCCGGCGTAGCGGATGAGCTGATGATTGGCCATGCGGACCGGGTCGGGCTGACCGGGTGTGCGCGGGGCGAAAATGCTGATGATGCTTTTGATTTTGCCGTCGCGGTAGGCATTCGTCAGATGGTCCGTCAGGGCTTCGATGGCACGTTCTTCTCGATCAGGTGCGTTGTGGAGCGTTCGGCAATCGCGCACTTCCAAGGAGCGCCAAAGGTGCCGGCCAATGCAGCGGTTGCTGTGCTTCCAGGCTAAGCGCGCTCCGAATTCGAGTTCCCGAGCGGTGTGTGTGTACAGACCGGTCGTTTGTACCTCGTCCGAAATTTCCTTCAAGCGCAATTTACAGGCTTCTTCCGAAGGTGGGTCTGCTTCGGGATGCGCGCGCCACGTTTCCAGAAACTCAGCGGCTTCTGTTACCAAGTCATTGCTGTCCATTTCGTGTGCGCTCATGGGATGGTAAACCAAGCGTTTGAGCCCACAAAATGTTCGCGATTAACCGTTGCCGGGCTTGAATTTCCGGCCTCCAAAGTTGTTGCCGCCCTTCTTTCGTGAAGGCCGTTTGCCACGGCCGTTGCCTTGTCCCTGTCCCTGCTTTTGCCCTTCACCCGAGCGCCCACCCGGCCCTCCGGGTCCGCCGGTTTTGTTGAAGGGTCGCTTGTTCCGGGGCTTCTTCTTGAACGAGCGCTTACCGTCGTTGGATCGGTTGTCACCGCCACTTTTGTGGTTGGAACGCGTGCCGCCACCGCGGTGCAGCGGAATGTCTTCCATGCCGTTGTGCCAGGGGTGGTCTTCGAGAACCGGGACCTCCCGGTCCATCAAGCGCTGGATGTCCTCCATGTATTTGCGCTCGTCGGCTTCATTGACCAACGACCAGGCGACGCCGCTGGCGCCGGCGCGTCCGGTTCGGCCGATGCGGTGTACGTACGTCTCCGAAATGTTGGGGATTTCGAAGTTGATGACGTGGCTGACGCCGGTGACGTCAATGCCGCGGGAAGCGATATCCGTAGCAATGAGGATGTTCAAGTCGCCGGCACGGAATGCCTTCATAGCCCGGTCGCGCTGGGGTTGGGTTTTGTTGCCGTGGATGGCCTCGGACTTGATTTTGTTGCGCTTCAGGTGGCGGACAACCTTGTCGGCGCCGTATTTGGTGCGGGTGAAAACCAAGGCGGTTTCGACGTCCTCTTGTTTCAATAGGTGCACCAAGAGGTCGCGCTTGTCGTTTTGATCCACGAAAAGCATGTGCTGGTCCACCGTATCGGCGGCGGTGCTTTCAGGAGCCACCTCCACCCGTTCGGGGTCCTTGAGCATGGTGCTTGCGAACTGCAAGATATTGGGCGGCATTGTCGCCGAAAAAAACAGCGATTGGCGGTTTTGTGGCAAGTGTTTGATAATGCGTCGCAAGTCGTGGATGAAGCCCATATCCATCATGGTGTCCGCTTCGTCGAGCACGAAGTAATCCAAGTGCTGTAGGTTGACGAACCCTTGGTCCATGAGGTCAAGCAATCGCCCGGGGGTGGCGACCACAATGTCCACACCGCGCCGAAGTTTTTGCACTTGGCTGTGCTGGCTGACACCACCGAATAGCGTGACCGAGAAGAGCTTGACACCTTTTGTGTAGCCGAGGATGTTGTCTTCAATTTGCTTGGCCAGTTCCCGTGTTGGGGTCAAAATCAGCCCGCGGATGGGGCGGAATTGACCGCTGTACCGCTCCAAGTGGAGTCGGTTGATCATGGGCAGGCTGAATGCTGCTGTTTTGCCCGTGCCGGTTTGTGCAACGCCAAGGACGTCGTGTCCGGCGAGCACTTTGGGGATGGCTTGGGCTTGGATGGGGGTTGGGGTTTCGTAACCCAACGCTTCGATGGCCTTCAGCACAGGTGTGCAAAGACCCAATTCGTCAAATGAACTCAAAAGAATATTAAATCGTGAACTGAGCAGTTTCGCTCAATTCATGCTGCGAAGGTCGGAGATATTAGGGCCCCTTTGACCACAGTGAGGCGTTGTTTGCTTTTCTTCAACACTACTTGACCACCTGAACAGGTTTGGTAACAACGTAGGATCCGAGTTTGGAACGAAGTACGTACAGCCCCGCGGGCACGTCAAAAACTAGTTGTGAGCCGGAGGCCACATTCTGCCACTGTTGGACGGCCTGTCCGCTTATGGAAAAGAGGGTCATGTCTCCGTTTTTTCCTTCATCGGTCCACTGCACGAATATCTGATTGCTTGCGGGATTGGGGAAAATGGCAAGCCGGTGCTTAGGGTGCGACGTGGAGACATTCAATGTGGTACAATCCACCTCATTGGCCACGAAGGCACTGCGATCGGCCACGAAGGAATGCAGCCCGTACAGCAACCCTCCGGGCCCTCCTCCTCCTCCGGGCCCCCCGGTGTTAAGGTTGTTGTCGAAGTTGGCTGCGAAGTCGGCGTTGGAGTACATCTTGTTGTCGTCGTTGTACACCGCATTTTGGATCAATGCTTGGATGGCGTCGAGGCGGGGGTCGAGGTATTCGGAATTGAAATACAGTTCCCGGAGTTCGCACATTTCCGCCAAGTAGGCGTTTTTCAAGTTCTCGTTCGCGAGGATGCGCTCGAGCAACGGCCGGTCGTAATTGCCGCCATCGAATTCCACATCGAGCTCCGCCATGTCCCCCGGCACGCCCATGGCATAGCTTCCGAACGTCTCGTTGCAGTCCCACTTGATCCACTGCCAACGTCCGAGGGTGGTGTTTTGGTAGAGGTAGTAATTGCGTGCGGAGAGCGTGTAGCTATCCAAGTTGGCGAACAGGTTGTCCAACGCGGCTGATCGCAAATACGGTTGCAGATCGAGGTGGTCACCCAGCTCGTTTTCGAATTGCTCGTCCGAGGCGGTGTTGATGAATTCAATGAATCCAATGAAATCCGACCAGTCGTCCGATTCGTTCATTTTGAGTTCGTAGGCATCGCCGTAGTCCGAAGCGTTAGGGCCTTCGTAGACGAGGCTTGGTTCGTCGCTGCCCGGCCCGAAATTGGACCCAGCTTTGAAGAGCATGCCGTCGTCGTCGCCGATGCTGCGGTCGAGGAATTGGTCGTCAATCTGTTCCACGACCGTGTAGAAGCCCCACGCTTCGCCGTTGTACCGCACTTCCGCAAACGTGGCCCGTGGCGCCAAAACCCCAGCATCTTCGCACAGGTCCAAGAAGACTTTTTCCCGGGCAAACGTGGGGTCCTTGAAGCCGTTGTTGAAGTTGAGTTTCTTGAGCAAGTCGTACGCTTGGCCGGGGATGAAGCGGTTGAAGTCCACCTTGAAGGGCTTCTTGTTGCCGGGGTGGTTCATGCTCGAATTGCCCTTCAACCGGATGCCCACCGAATCCAGGGTGGTGGTGTCAACTTCGGTAGCGATGGTGATGGCCGCGGGTATGTAATTCTGTTCGCCGTCGTACTCCGCTAGCAATTCGTCCCAGTAGGTTGGGCTGTAAAAATCAATGTCGACTTGGAGGATGTGGTCGGGGCCGAAGACGTTGTTTCCCTCGGTTTGAGCAGAGGCGTGCGCGACGCAAAGTGCGGCAGCCATCAGGGTTAGGATGCGGGTCATTGGGTGTGGGACGGTGATTCTAGCGGTTGGTTTAATCATCATTGCCAGACGGCGGTCATCACATGAGGCTCAGGGAATGGATTGGTCCAGGCGACGAGCACACCTGCGTCGAGGCCAACGGCTGTGGGAAAGCCTCCGGCGCGGCTTTCGCTGGCGGGGATCAACGCTATGGGAGTGGGATAGATGGCAGTTCCAGAGGCATCCCACAATTGGCCCATCCATGCGATGCCGCCGGTTTCGTTGGTTTCGAGCCACATGGCGTAGAAGTGCCCGCGTTGGTCTGTTGCCGTGGTTACACGGCCGAGCGGTGTGTTCAGGTTCAGGTTGTCAGGCGTGTCAAAGGCTACGGATCCAGCTTTGCGCCAGGCAAACCGTACGCGAGCGGAATCTTCTGCGGCGGTGTACCAAACAGCCAATGTCCGCTCGGTATTTTGACTCATCGATGCGCCATTGACCGGGCACGCGGCGATTTCCCATCCGTCTCGATGGAGCGGCCCGAGGTCTTGAAACGAACCGGAAGTGGGCTCGACGATGATGCGATTGAAGTCGCGGATTTCCCCCGCTAATCGGTCCCGATAGACCAGCTCGACGGGTCCGGATGGATGAACGAGCGTTGCCATCGGGCAGCAGGTGCAGGCTGAAGAGTCGAGCACGGTTTCCTCGGACCACGTTCCACCGGCATGCCACTGAGCGAAGCGCACCTCCATCCGAGCAGCTGTGGGGTCGGGGTTCTCATCGAAATCCCGTCCATCGAGCCATGTCAGGGAAGCGCCGCCATCGAAGGGCATCCACTGTGCAAAACCGTACTCTGCGACCTGCTCTGCTTTGTGGGGGCTGACCGGTTCGGACCACGATTTGCCACCGTCGATGCTCCGAACGGCCTGGATGGTGTAAGCAAAGTCGCCCCGCTCATCAAAGCGCAGCCAATGGGCGTAAGCTGCCCCATCAGGTCCAAAGGCCAATTGTGGCCGGTCCGCCCAATTGACCAACATGGCGGTGTCTTCTGCAATGGCCTGGGCTGCTCCCCATGAACCCGCTTCCCACTTACGGTAATTCAGCCGGTGGGTAGTGTCGTTGCTTTGAACGTAAAGAAGGGCGGGCAGGCCATTGGCCGCGGTGGTGAGGTGCGGGACCGCGGTTCCGATACCTAAGTCCTGCGAGAGCTGCAGCTCGGAGGGACGGGTGCCGCAGCTGCACATCAACACTGAAGCAGCGACGATGTTAAATAAGCTCTCCTTCAACGACACGTGTTTCATCGTATTCGGCGCTGCCAAATGCAAGAATGGGATAGAAAATGACTGAAAGCAGCAGCAAACCAACGCCAAACACCGGCGCTTTTCCGAAGAGCTTCGCCAAGCGGAAGCTGTCAATGATGCTGACGAACAAGACGGCAAATGACCCCACGTAGGGCACGATGCCAAAAAAATACAGCAGGATCCACCACTTGGGTCGTGACAGGACCTTGGTGAACACGTAAATGTTATAGAGCGGAATGAGAATGGTCCAACCCGGTTGGCCCGCTTTGGTAAAAATCTTCCAGCTCGCAACGATCAGAATGAGGAGAATCGGAAGAACCACGAGAAGGTAAGCCGTCGCCAAGGCGGCAAACATGGCGGTGTCGAACATTGATGCGTCCATGAAGTGTGAATGAAGGGTTGGCTCGAATATCGGGAATTCACCGCTCTGCGCACAAAAAAACCCCAAGCGGTTGCTTGGGGCTTATTGAAAATGGAGGTCCGAAGCGGACGGATTTTCGGCTTTCGCTGTGTTGACAATTCTTTCACTTGCTTGCTGTTGAACCCTTGTCGCTGTTGGGCTTGCGGAGGATTTTGGTGAAAGAAAAACGAAAGTGCACTAACGCATATATATAAGATGTATGCACAATGGTATGCACAGTAGCCTATGACAACATCATTTTTCATTCGACCAACCAAGACTCTCGCTGGAAAAATTTACGTGCTCATTTCTGAAGGACGCGGGCATCAGTTTCGATTCTCCACAGGGCATGAAGTCAAACACGTGAGCCATTGGAATGACAACACCCAATTGGTTCGTACCGTGGCTGCGGAAAGTCACGACATCATCAACCACCAACTGAAGCGATTGAAGGCCCACATAGAGACGGAACTCTATCAGGCGAAGCCTCAGGGTAGGAGACGCAATAAGGCCTTCTATGAGGCTGTAATGTCGTCGTTCTCCGTGATGGAAGGGGAAGCTCCCAAGGCGGTTGAGAAGACGCCGGAAATGGCGTTTGAGCGGTACCTTGAAATGGTCCTTTTTCAAGGGAGGAAGCTCACATTGTTAAAGCAAGGGCTTAATCTTCCACAAAATGCGGGATCGGCAACTTTATGGGCGCTGAATTATTTTCAATTGGCGTCGTCGTATTCGCTGGGGCGGGATTTAAACATCCTTTGGAATTGGTAAAATCAAGAATCCAATATGCTCCACTTTCCAATTCTATACTGCCAACCGTATTCGTCTCCTTCGTTGGGTGATGCAGGAAGTTAATTTCAACAGGCTCGTCATAGTTACCCTCAAAAGTGAATTGAATTCCACCACCATGAATGCTGTAATTCTCCGGCAGAACAGCATAGTAATCAACGACTTTCGGATACAGGGCTTCTTCGATAGTTAGGTGAAGAATGACAGAGTTATTATCCCCGTCAAAACCGTAGACCTTGAGGGTGTCAAGCCCCGTCCCTTCCAAGCTGCCATCAATTGTGATGGTTGATTCATTAATTGAACCGGATACAAGGACATCATTCACATTCTCATCCAACCAATAGGTCCAATCTCCGACCAATCCATCATCATGAATGGTATCTAAATCCATCGAAATCGATTCGGAATCACATATGACGGACGCTTGAGTCTCGCTGTTTGAAACAGGTAGCTGGGCTTTCCAGACTCCACGGCCATATGTTGCAGCATAAATTTGACTTGTGTTGTTCTGAACTCGAATGTCTGAGACAATCACATTTGGCATGTCCAAATTGAAGTCGACCCATTCAGTTTCATCTGAGTCCCATACGTACACCCCGATGTCAGTTCCGATGTAAATTTCATCGGTGTAATCTTCTCTGTAGAGGATGCAATTAACCGGAACGTCTGGTATGCCGTCAGACATTTCGGACCAGTTTTGGCCCGCATCATCGCTGACATATACCTTTTCACCAGAGGCGTATGTACCCATGGTGATGAAAACTCTTTGCGGATTAGCGTCGTCGACTTCGATGTCGGTAATCCATTTGTTCGGCAGGACAGCTCCAGTGACGTCATTAAATGTCAATCCTCCATCGCTGGAACTGAATATTTGATTGTGCCGTGCAGCATAGATGTAGTCTTCATCTAGCCAGGAAATTTCAATATGATTCAATGCCCCACCGGCGTTCAATCCAATGCATGGAAGGGCATTCCAATTTTGCCCGTAGTCAATGGACTCGTAAACTAGAGTCTTGCCGATAAAAATATGGTTGGGACTTTCGGGGTCTGCCAAGAAAGGAGTTTGCCATTGCCCTGGCTCATCGACAGTTCCAGCTGCACCATTGGCCCGTGCTATACGTGTATTGCGAAGACTATTCTCTTCAGGATAACAATTTGTCCAATTTCCGTACGCGGAAACGGTATCATTTACAGTCCGGTAAAACCAGCCCGTTTGGTTGCTCCGATAGGCCAGAAACTCGTCATCACTCGCGATACCATTGTCATTATGATTGGAATTGCCCCAGACTTCAGTCTCAAAGCCATCGCCTCCTCCGGGGAAGGTTGTAATTCTATTGTCAATGCGAAGTTGAGTTGCATTGTCCTGAAGGCCCCACGAGAGCATACCAAGCGTATCCTGAGCGAGCCCCATGCTGTATATCTGACCGTTTACAAGTCCTTGGGAGGTGTTATTGAATGTCACCCCATCAGTGGACTCATAAACTCCGCCATCATTTGCGATAATCAAGGTTTCACCATTGAACGTTAAACCATGATGATCTGCATGTATATGTTCTGGAACCTGCCCGTCAAACCAATGACCTATCTGATTCCAAGTCGCTCCTCCGTCTGGAGAATTCCAGAGGTTTACACCACCGACGAAGATGCTATCTGCATTTACTGGCGAAACCGCAATGCACAAATCGTAGTTTCCTTGCCCACCATTACAGACACCATTTAGTGAGCCACATAGCAAGTTTGGATGTCCACCCGCATTGGAGCTGTTAATTATGCTCCAACTATCTCCAGAGTCTTCGCTTTTGTATAAGTTGTGGAGCCCTCCGTTACCTGCTGACGAGATCAAATAAACCCAACTTGGCTCTGATTCTGCAACTGCAATTGCCGTTCGATTTGCTCCGGCCGAATTTGGAAGAGCGGATTCTGTCCAGGATATGCCGCCATCCACAGATTTCCAAAACCCTCCTTCGGCTCCTGCGTATGCCACGTTAGAATCTCCTGGTTTGAATTCGATGTCATGAAACTCGTCATCCAAATCGCTATCATCGGATTTGGTGGCCATTGCCCAAGTGTTGCCGGCATTTTCCGTGTAAAGGATTCCCTTTCGAGTTGACGCAATGATTTTGTTGCTGTCATCGGGGGATATGAGGATCCGGGAAATAGTGAAATTTAATTTTGAATCTTGCCCGTAGGGGTGTTGACCAATTCCCCATCCCTCCGCTGCGGCACTCCAATTGCCAAATGCACCGTCGTTGGCGTTGTAAGACAGTGACCATGATTCTCCCCCATCGATTGATTTATAAATACCAACGGAGTAATTGTCAAAGGCATCGTGGTCACCAGACGCAGCATAAAGAATGTCGCTATTGTTGTAATCAATTGCGATATCAGACATGCCAATGTTGGGAATAGTGTCGTTCGGAGCCGTTCCAAAAGTGGCTAAGGTATCAGAACAAAGTTGCTTCCAAGGTTGGCCGTTGGCCGATTTCCAAATCCCTCCTCCAGGAGTTGCTGCAAACAATATCGAACTATTATTAGGGTCTACCCTTACCTTGTTGACCCTTCCATTTCCAACTACTCCATAACAACCGTCCATTGCTTCTTCTGGTCCGAGTGATTTCCAGGAGTTAAGAACCGGAGTATCATCGCTTGAACCACTAGAAGGTGAATATGAGTACAATCTTTCTGCTGTTGACCGAGCATTCGAAGGGAAAATTATTCCAGACGGATACACCCTTTCTTCCATAAAATACTCCCAACGCTTAAACACTGTATAACCCTGTCCTTTTTCAATTTCGCGGTTATCCCAGTAGGCATTAAAGGCGGCTTGGGTTGCAAAGAAATTTGCGCCTTTTGACTGCAAATCTTGATAAACAGACTTTGACTGCGCTGCCTCGCTAAGTTGTGCCTGTGTTAGGCTTTGCGCGTATGCAGTGCTCGAACAAATCAGAATGAAGAGCAACAGACTGCGTTTGGGGGGAATAAAATGTCTCACATTCGAAATATACCAACTAAACTCCCGTAATCAAAGACTAAAACAACATAAAACCAGACAAACCAAACCCTTCATGGTCTGATTTTACTCAAAACACGAGATCATTAGACCGCGGTAATCATGTGTTGAATCGAGAACTTTGAGCTGCTCCATTTAATCCTCATGGGCGCGATGATTGCGATTGTAACGTTTTTGATGATTGCCTCTCAGGAGCATTCACCAGCTCATCATCCAGCTGTTGCATGCCGCAAAGCACTGCACAAAAAAAGAAGCCCCGCTATCTCAGTGATAACGGGGCTTTCCATTTAAACGATGAGGTCCGAAGCGGATTCGAACCGCTGTAGCAGCTTTTGCAGAGCTGAGCCTAGCCACTCGGCCATCGGACCATTAAAACCAACATGTGTTGGGTTGGCAAATATACGAAAACGAATGGGCCGAGGTTACATCCAACCCGCGGGAAATGTACATTCGCAGCATGAGCGCGAAGAATTATGTAGCCAACGCCTTGACGATGGGCAACTTGCTGAGCGGGGTGCTCGTGATTGTGGGTGTGTTCATTTGGCCCTACGGCGCATCGGTCAGTGGCCACATGGATGCGGAACCTTTTTACGAATTCGGGGCGTTGTCACAGGACTGGCGTGGTTGGGGCATGTTGGCACTGGCGGGCATCTGGTTGTTGGGCCAGCTGTTCGATTTGCTCGACGGCATCGCGGCGCGTTGGGCCGGTTCGGATGGGGCGATGGGCACGCAGTTGGACAGCATTGCGGACGCGGTCAGCAGCGGCGTGACGCCGGCTGTGGTCGGGGTGATGATGTTGCATGCATGGGCACCGGCCATTCCGGCACCATTGAAGCTTCTGCCGTTGACGATGGCCATGGCTGCGGCCTACCGGTTGGCACGGTTCAACGTGGAGGTCGCCGCAGGCCAGCAGAACTCGGGGTTCAGTGGCATGCCGGCACCCGCGGGTGCGCTGTGGTGGATCGGCATTTTGCTTGTGGGTGCGCAATACGAGATGCAGGGCTCGTGGGGGCTGTATGGCTTGGGCGGGGTGTTTACCATGTTGGTCGCGGTGTTCATCGGGAGTACGTTGATCCCGTGGTGGATGGTGAGCCGCAGGCCCATGTTGGACTTAAAAGGCTGGGGGAAGAATCCGGCGTTTGACCGCCGTCGAGCGGTCTTTTTGGGGGGAATTACAACCGTGGGCTTGGTGTCAGCATTTTTTGGCCGCGCGCTCGGGTTGGGAATGCTCGTGGGGTTACTTTTGTACGCGATAGGCGGAGCCCATATTCAAAAAACCAACCGATAGCTGACCATGAAATTCCGAGCTTCCATTGACATCATGCCATTGCCTGCTTTGCTTGACCCCCAGGGAAAAGCCGTTTCAAGCAACATGAAGAACATCGGATTGTCTTCCATCGACAACGTGCGCATTGGCAAGCACATCACCCTCGAGGTGGAGGCCGGGAGCCAGTCGGAAGCCGAGGAACAAGTGAAGACGGCATGCGAAAAGCTGTTGGCCAACCAAATCATGGAACAATTTGAGTTCCGTGTGGAGGCCGTCGAGGCCATCGCCTAAGCGCTACAACAACCCTTGCGCGAGGAGCAGCGCATAAAGCTCCTCCGGAGAAGGCATCCCGCGGAACACACAAATGCGGTCGAATGCGCTGATGCTGTCCTCTTTGTACAATCCGAATGCGCTTTCGTCAAATGGATGTGGCCGCACTGTGTACACCAAATCCAACGGGAAGGTGCTGTCCCCGATGAACACCTGGAGTTCGTCTCCGCGCACTTCCGCTGTATACATAATGGCGTCGCTGAAGTAGGAATCGCCCTGAATGAGCTGGCCTTCACGGACCGAATACGCCAAGTCGAATGCGCTCGTTGAGTAGCCCGCAAAAATCTTCTCTGGCTGGGTGGTCCAAATGACCTGCCCGCGCCAATCACGTCCTTCCCGCACCACGCCGTTTTCCGCATGGAGGATCATTTCACTCCACAGCATGCGGTCGTCGGGATAGACTTCTACACGGGTTTGTGCGGAAGCGGTGACAGTTCCGAGAATCAGGCCAATGAAAAGCAACAAGCGCATACCCGAAGCTACGCCTTTCGCCTCAAACGTGTGCCAAGGCCTGATCCAAATCCGCAATCAAATCTTCCGGCCGTTCAATGCCTACGCTGATGCGGATGAGCCCTTCGGTGATGCCGAATTGGGCCTTTACTTCTGGCGGTACCCCTGCGTGGGTCATGCTGGCGGGATGCTCGGCCAACGACTCGGTAGACCCTAGACTCACGGCCAATTGGAAATGCTTGAAGGCGTTCAGCACGCGGAATGCGGCCTCGCGCCCGCCGGCGACTTCGAAGGCGGCCATGGCCCCTCCGCCGAGCATCTGCTCTTCCGCGATCGCCTTGTCGGCCTCCGGCAGGTCCACGGACCATGCACTGACGAACCGCTGCACCTTCGGGTGGTTGCGGAGGTGGGCAAAAACCTGTTCAGCCACGTTCTGTTGGTGCCGAACGCGGATGGTGAGCGTTTCCATGCTGCGCATGAGCATCCAGCACGTGTTCGGGTCGGCCATGCCCCCGAGAAAGTGGCGGTACTCGCGGATGCGCGCGATGGCATCCGACTTGCCGCTCGCGGCACCGGCGATGAGGTCGCTGTGCCCGCCGATGTATTTCGTTGCCGAATACACGAGCACGTCAGCACCGTGCTGCAACGGCCGCTGAAGGATGGGACCGAGGTAGGTGTTGTCGACTCCCACAATCATGCGGTGGTCTTCTGTTTCGTGGTGCCGTGCCCAATCTGCCGCGGTGCGGATGCGGTGGATTTGCATGGTGGGATTGGCCGGGGTTTCGAGGTAGATCATTCCCGGCTTGCGCCCGCCCTCGCGTTCAAGAATGGCATCCAAGTGATCGAGGTGATCGACTTCAACCACGTGCACGCCCATGCCGGGGAGGATCTCGCGGATGAAGTGCTCCGAACCGCCGTACAGTGGCGGGCAGAACCACAGGGGGCGGTCGGCACTGGTCCAGGCCAAGAACGTCGTGGTAATGGCGGCCATTCCGCTGGCAAAAAACGCCGCGTCCTCGGATTCATCCCAAGCGGACAGGCGCTGTTCTGCAGCGCTGAGCGTGGGGTTGCTCAGGCGGCTGTAGATGGCCTTGGGGCTGCTAGGAGTCGCTGCGCCTGGAACGCCGTAGGCGGTTTCCATGTGGGCTGCGCCTTCTTCCGCTGAGGAGAACTTGAACGTGCTCGTGGGGTAGATGGGGGTCTTGATGGATCCTTCGTGGTCGGCGGGATTGTGGCCAACAAACGGAGCGGTGGTTTCGCGGTGTGCCATGTCCCAACTTCATCAAAAAGCCGGAATTTGGTGCTTGAATGGAACAATTGTTCTGTAAAAACAGAATATAAAGTACGTTTGTGTTGTACAAGATGCGTTTATCCGACTAAAACGAAACAAATGAAAAGTCCGCTTGACACCTTGGACCGCCACCTTGTGGAATTGCTACAAGCAAACGGCCGCTCATCGATGCAGGAACTCAGCAACGAGACCGGGCTGAGTCGATCGGCCGTGTTTACGCGGGTCCGCAGGTTGGAGCATGACGGGGTGATCACCGGGTACGCCGCCCAAACCGATCGACGCGCACTGGGGATGCAAATCCGGGCCTTTTGCAACGTCCAGCTCAAGCAACACGACGCCCGCTTCCTTAAAGAATTCGAAGCTAACATCGGCGACTTCAAGGAGGTGCAGAACTGCTACCACATCGCCGGGGCGTTTGACTACCTCATCGCGGTGGATGTGCCGGACATGGATGCGTACCACGAATTCATCGCGCACAAGCTCGCGGCGATGGACAACATCGGCACGGTGCAGAGTTCTTTCGTGATGAGCGAGGTGCTCGAGCGTTGAGTCTGGTCAGTCGCGGATCGCGGCAATGCCGGGCAACACCTTTCCTTCCAGGCATTCCAACATGGCGCCACCGCCTGTGCTCACGTAGCTGACTTGGTTGGCGAGGCCGGCCTGATTGATGGCGGCAACGGAATCCCCGCCACCGATCAAGGTGAAGGCGCCGCTGTCGGCAGTGGCCTTCGCCAATGCGGCTGCGACAGCATTGGTTCCTTTCGCAAAGGCCGGCATCTCGAATACGCCCATGGGCCCGTTCCACAAAACCGTTTTGCTTGTCAGCACCGCATCTACGAAGCGCGCAGTGGTTTCAGGCCCGATGTCCAGGCCCATCCAGTCGGCCGGAATGGCATTCGTGGGAACGACTTGGGTGTTGGCATCTGGCGCGAACGCATCGGCGCACAGTGTATCATTGGGCAGGAGCAAGTCTGTGCCGCTGGATTGGGCCTTCTCGAGGATGGCCAAAGCCTGCGCGTGCATTTCTGGCTCGACCAAACTGGTGCCGATGGAACCGCCTTGCGCCTGCACAAAGGTGTAGGCCATGCCGCCGCCCACGATCAACCGGTCCACGCGGCCGATGAGGTGTTCGATGATGCCGAGTTTGGAGCTCACTTTGGCGCCGCCGATGATGGCGGTCAAGGGCTTTTCGGGGTTCGCCAACACCTTGTCCAACGCATCGATTTCACCGGCCAATAGCGTGCCGAAGGCCTTGTCTTCCGGGAAGAACTTTGCAATGACAGCGGTGGAGGCATGGGCGCGGTGGGCCGTACCGAAGGCGTCGTTGATGTAGACGTCACCGTTCTCGGCGAGTTGACCGGCGAAGAACTCGTCACCGCCTTTTTCTTCCGGGTGGAAGCGGAGGTTTTCCAACAACGCGACTTCGCCGGGTTTCAAGGATTGGGTCACATCGAGGGCTGCGTCTTCCACGCAATCGGAGGCGAACTTGACGGACCGCCCAAGCAGGGCCTCAAGCCGAGGCAAGATGTGCTTCAAGCTGAATTCCTCATCGCGGCCTTTCGGGCGGCCGAGGTGGGACATGAGCACGGCTGACCCTCCTTGATCCAATACGTGTTGGATGGTGGGAAGCGCTGCGCGGATGCGCGTGTCATCGGTTACTTCTCGGGCTTCGTTCAGCGGGACGTTGAAGTCCACGCGGATCAAGGCGCGCTGGCCTTGGAGGTCGAGGTCGGTGAGGTTCATGCCTCAGCAAACAATTGGGCGAGTCCTACTTTCTCTTCCACACGGGCAGCCAAATCAGCAATGGCCACGCGCTCTTGGGCCATGGTATCTCGGTCGCGGATGGTGACCGCGTTGTCCGTTAAGGTGTCGTGGTCCACGGTGATGCAGAGCGGCGTGCCGATGGCATCCTGCCGGCGGTAGCGGCGGCCGATGGCGTCCTTCTCGTCGTACTGCACGTTGTGGTTGAGTTTCAAGAGGTTCAGCACCTCGCGCGCTTTCTCCGGCAAACCGTCCTTCTTTAACAACGGCAACACAGCCGCCTTGACCGGTGCCAATGGCGCAGGAATGTTCATGACGGTACGCTGCGATCCGTCTTCCAGCGTCTCCTCGTTGTAGGCAGCGCTCAGGGTAGCGAGGAACATGCGGTCGAGGCCGATGGATGTTTCGACCACGTATGGCACGTAGCTTTCTTGGGATTCCGGGTCAAAGTACCGGAGCTTGCGGCCGCTGTATTCCTCGTGTTGACTCAAATCAAAATCGGTGCGTGAGTGGATGCCCTCCAACTCCTTGAAGCCCATCGGGAAATTGAATTCGATGTCCGCAGCCGCGTCGGCGTAGTGCGCCAACTTGATGTGGTCGTGGAAGCGGTGCATGCCGTCGCCGAAGCCGAGGGCCTTGTGCCACTTCAGTCGGGCTTCCTTCCAGTATTCATACCACTCGCTTTGCGTGCCGGGTTTGACGAAGAATTGCATCTCCATCTGCTCGAATTCGCGCATGCGGAAGATGAACTGCCGCGCGATGATCTCGTTGCGGAAGGCCTTGCCAATTTGGGCAATGCCGAATGGCAGCTTCATGCGGCCGCTCTTCTGCACGTTGAGGTAGTTGACGAAAATGCCTTGCGCCGTTTCGGGGCGCAGGTAGATGATGCCGCTGTCGCCGCTGACGGCGCCCAGTTCGGTTTTGAACATGAGATTGAATTGGCGCACGTCCGTCCAATTGCGGCTTCCCGTGTCGGGATCGGCAATTTCGAGGTCTTCGATGAGGGTTTTGACCGCGGCCAAGTCGTCCGCATCCATGGCGGCCTTGAACCGGCTGTTGATGCTGTCGATTTGGGCTTGGCGGTCGAGGATGCGGCCGTTGGTGCTGCGGAACTGGGCTTCGTCGAAGGCATCGCCGAACCGCTTGGCAGCCTTGACGACATCCTTGTTGATTTTCGCCTCGATTTTGGCGATGTGATCTTCAATCAACACATCGGCGCGGTAGCGCTTTTTGCTGTCCTTGTTGTCGATGAGGGGGTCGTTGAACGCGTCCACGTGACCGGAAGCCTTCCAAGTGGTGGGGTGCATAAAGATGCTGGCGTCGATGCCCACGATGTTTTCATGCATGCGCACCATGGCGGTCCACCAGTAGTGCTTGATGTTGTTCTTCAATTCGGCACCCAGTTGGCCGTAGTCGTAAGCCGCTGAGAGTCCGTCGTAGATTTCGCTTGACGGGAATACAAAACCGTATTCTTTGGCGTGGCTGATGACTTTTTTGAGGAGGTCGTCGCTCATGGGTTTGCGTTCTGACAATTGGAGCGGCAAAGGTAGCGCGCAATCCCGAGTCCACTACCTTTGGCGCATGGATTCCAACCCCCGTTTTGGCTTGATTGGAAGCGGCTCGTGGGCAACGGCCATCGCCAAGTTGCTCTTGACCAATACGGATGAACTGAATTGGTGGGTCCGCCGGGAAGACACCAAGGACCATTTGCTCAAGTACGGGCGCAACCCCAACTACATTCAAAGCATCGAGTTCGACACGAATCGCATCCGCGTCAGCACGGATATGCAGGCGGTTGTTGACGCGAGCGATGTGTTGATTTTTGCCATTCCCTCGGGCTACTTGGATGCGACCATTCAGGAACACAAACCGCAACGGGTCGGCGACAAAATCCTCATCAATGCCATCAAGGGCATGGTGGTCGAATACCACAGCATTCCCGCCCGGTATCTCCACAAAGAGTTTGGGGTGCCCTACGAGCGCATTGGGCTGGTTGCCGGACCGTGCCACGCGGAGGAAGTGGCACGGGAAAAACTGAGCTACCTCACAGTGGCGTGCCCCGACCAAGCCATTGCACAAGTGGTCGCAGACGCTATGGCCACGCGCTACATCAAGATCCAAACCAGCGAGGATGTCTTTGGCGCGGAGCTTGCTGCTGTGCTCAAAAACATCTATGCCATCGGTGCGGGAATCGCCATGGGCCTTGGGTACGGCGACAATTTCCTGAGCGTACTCATTTCCAACGCTTCCCAGGAGATGAAGCGGTTCTTGGCGGCCATTCACGAACACGACCGGGATGTGAAGGAAAGCGCTTACCTAGGCGATTTGTTGGTGACGGCGTACAGCCCCCACAGCCGCAACCGCACCTTGGGCATGATGATTGGCAAAGGCTACAGCGTCAAAGGCGCCATCATGGAGATGAACATGGTAGCAGAAGGGTTCAACGGATCCAATGGGATTTTTCATTTGAATAAAAAGTTTGAAGTCGAGATGCCCATTGCCGATGCGGTGTACCGCATTTTGCACGAACGCATGTCCCCGGTGATTGAAATGCGTCTACTCACGGAACAGCTGGCATAACTCTTACGGGAAAGGCAACCTGAGTCTGCTTTTTGTCGTTATTTGTTTGGAATGCGTTCTGCCCCAAACATAATGTTATGGTGTGTCCTCTTAGGGGCATTCGTGGGTTCCAGCCGGTTGGCAAACGCGGCGCAAGACCCGAGCCGGCGAACCGTAGAGCATGCCCAGGCACCGGCTGGCGTTTGGTTTGTACCGAATGGTGGACAGTGGGCAAATGAAGCCATGTACTCCGCCCGCGTCAACGGTGGCGACTGGTGGCTGACCAAAGCGGGCTGGAAAGCGGAGATGCTGGGCGCGGGATACGATGCAATGGGCCGTCATGAGTCGCCATCTGGGCCGCTCGTTTCGTACGTCTTGGATGTGCGCTGGGAGAATTGCCAACCAGAAATCACGGTAGCTGAATCGGGCACAGAAGCTTCGCATCATGTTTCGTACTACCGAGGGAATGATCCGTCACGTTGGGCAAGCAAACTCAAGCCCAACAGCAAACTGGATGCACTTGAAGTGTGGCCCGGCATCAAGGCCGTCATCGATGGTCAACGCGGCGATGCAGCGCACATCAAATGCGATTGGCACGTCGCTGCCGGAGCAGACCCCGGTCAGATTTCATTGCTGTATACGGGGTTGGAATCAACGGTACAATCCGACGGTTCACTCAAGCATTTCATTGGACCCCGCGTGGGCGATGGCGATGCAGCCACAGGGGCGTGGGGCCACCTCACTGAGGCCAAACCGTTTGCTTATCAACTCAACGGAACGCGCCTCGAAGAGGTGCCCTGTGATTATGCATTGGAAACATTGGACGGCGGTGCCCGCCGACTTCGATTTGTCCTTGGTGAATACGACGTCAACCGCCCCTTGATAATCGATCCGGAAATTGAGTTTGCCTCGTTTGTGGGCTCTACCGCCGACAGCTGGGGATTCACGGCGGCGTATGATGATGAGGGACGATTGATTGGCGGTTCAGGTGTTCGAGACAACGGCTACCCCACAACTGCTGGGGCGGTGAGCAGTGCGTTCAGCGGTGGGGACTTTGATTTCGGCATCAGCGTCTTTTCATCTGACGGCTCCATGTTGGAATACAGCACGTACCTCGGCGGTTCCCAACGCGAGTATCCGCACAGCCTGGTGACGGACGAGAGTGGCGATATCTACATCATGGGCACCACGGGTTCCCAGAATTTTCCGACCACTGCGGATGCCTATGAACCCGATTTCATCGGAGGACCTTTCCTTGATTTGGGTGTGTATAGTTTTTACGGTACGTACGACAACGGGTGTGACATTGTCATATCGAAAATCGACGGTGTCGACGGTTCGCTGGAGGCCTCGACGTTCATTGGCGGTGCGGAAAATGATGGTGTGAACCTCGGCGAGAAGCTCAACTACAATTACGGTGACGTATGCCGCGGTGAAGTGGTCATCGATCCAGCGGGTTCTGTTTGGGTGGCCTCGAGCTCACGCAGTGCCGATTTTCCCATGGTGGATGCTTTTGATCCCGGGCTTAGCGGCTCAAGCGATGCGGTGATTTTTCGCTTGTCCAATGACCTGGCCAACCTGGAATTCTCCACGTATTTCGGCGGGGAATCCGATGACGCGGCGTTTGCCATCCAGTTTTCTACTGCGGAAGCATTGGCATACGTCACAGGCGGTACGAAGAGCAATGACCTCCCGACCACGCCAGGGGCGTATCAACCTGATTTGGCAGGAGATGTCGACGGCTATGTTTTTTCCATTGACTACAGCGGCTCACCTTTCCTGTCGACGGCGACGTACTTCGGCACGGATGATTACGACCAGTCTTACTTCGTTCAACTGGACACCGATAATCGCCCGCACTTGTGCGGCCAAACCGTTGGCAGCGATCTGGCCCTTGTGGGCGATGTGTACGATGCCAATCCCGATGGGAGCACGTTCGTTGTGCGCTTCAGCGACAACTTGGAAACGGCAGAATTCGTCACGCGAGTTGGGTTGCCAATGACGGGCGTTGATATCAGTCCGACCGCTTTTTTGGTTTCCGATTGCGACGAGATGTACATCAGCGGTTGGGGCGGTCAGACGAACTCAGCCAACAGCGCATACGCCTCCCAATCCACCACCAGCGGAATGCCGACCACTGAGGAGGCCTTTCAAATCAGCACAGATGGGAGTGACTTTTGGTTGGGAGTGCTCGCTCCGGACGCAGCGGATTTGACCTATGGGACGTACTTCGGCGGGCCCTTTTCAAACGAACACGTGGACGGCGGCACCTCGCGTTTTGACAAAAACGGTACGGTGTATCAGGCCGTGTGCGCTGGCTGCGGGGGCTGGGATGATTTCCCCACGACGACCGGTGCTTGGTCCAACACCAACGATGCAGGCAACTGCAACCTCGGGGTGTTCAAGTTCAATCTCGGATCGTTGGTGGCCGACATCGACATCGATGCGCCCGACTTGATATGCGCCGGGGACCCCATCCAGTTCATCAACAACAGCATCGGCGGAACGGATTACGAGTGGTCCTTCGGGGACTTGAACTCCAGCGATGAGGAAAATCCCGAGTACATCTATGCGACGCCGGGCGAGTGGGAGATCATGCTCATAGTCTCAGACGTCACCGGTTCCGCAGGATGCTTGGAACCCGACACCGCTTTTGTCACCTTGTTCATTGAAGAGATTCCACAGCCGCTCATCGACGAAATTCCGCCCATTTGCGAAGGCGAAGCGGTCAACCTACAGGCATACGGAACCGATGCGCTTCAGTGGCAGCCGGATCCCACCCTCGATGACCCTACAGTCTCCAATCCACTGGTGACGCCTACGGAGACGACGACCTACACGGTAGAAGACAGCAACGGATGCGGCGTGGGTACAGCCTCGGTAACCGTGGTCGTGGAGGTGTTGCAGACGGAGATATCACCGGACATGACCATTTGCAACGGCGACGTGGTGGAGCTGGAAGCCACCGGGGGCAATGAAGTACTGTGGAGCCCGACAACCGGGTTGGGGTCGCCCACGTCAGGGACGACCACTGCTAGTCCGACGGAGACTACCACATACACGGCATTGATTTCTTCGCCGGCTGGCTGCCTCGGCGAGGAAGAAGTCACCATCAACGTGATCCAGTCCGCGCCGGGCGGTCAGACGTATCCGACAATCTACTTGTGTGCCGGCCAAGGGGTGTTTTTGGAAGCTTCAGAGGGCGACAGCTACGTGTGGACCCCCGAAGACCTGGTAACCAATCCGTACAGCCAAAACCCCTACACCTCTCCGTCTCAAAACACGACGTACTACGTTTCCATCTCCAACGCCTGTGGCGTAGGAACGGACAGCGTGTCGGTGGAGATTGTGGCACCCACGGCTTCGGCGACTGGTGGTGGGTGGATGTGCCGAGGTGAGACCATGGAGTTGAGTTCGTCGGACGCCGTTTCGTACACGTGGTCGCCGGCGGCTTTAGTAGCCAACCCGAATGCCCAGACTACGCAGGTATTCCCCATTGAAACCACCACGTTCACCATTTACGCGACAGATCAGTACGGGTGCACGGGCAGTTCTGAAATCACGGTCTACGTCTGGCAGCCGCCATATGTGGACGCGGGGCCCGACCGCGAGGTGAATTGGTTGGACGAAGTCCGGTTGTTTGGAACCGTGGACGCCGACTCACTGTGGTGGTCGCCGGCTGACAACCTGAGTTGCAGCGATTGCTTAACACCGGAGGTGTATGTGACCGGCCCGCAGTGGTTTGTACTGGAATCGGTTTCGCCGGAAGGCTGCATCGGCCGTGACAGCACATTCATTGACGTCTTTTATCCCTTGTACGTACCCAATTCGTTTACCCCGAACAATGACGGTGTGAACGATGCGTTTTTTGTTGAAGGGCTGGAAGCTCGGGGGTATCGGCTGGAAATTTTCAACCGTTGGGGTGACTTGTTGTTTTACAGTGAAGACCCAGCCGAACCGTGGATTGGCAATCACCAGGTTCAGGACTCCGACCATTTCGTTCCGGATGGGGTTTACCCCTGGCGCCTGCGATTCGAATTGCGGGACGGGCCGCGGCTTGTCGAGGGGACCGTCACCATCATTCGGTAACGGGTGCACTTGCAGGAAAGGCGGGATTCGCCTACTTTCGGAGCACGATTGCACACCATGCGCATCCTTGACCAATACCTTCATCCGCTTTTCTTGGACCACGATTGCATTGTGGTACCCGAATTGGGAGGATTTGTTTGCAACCGCCAGTCGGCGCAGTACGATGAAGCCCGGCAGGAGTTGACACCGCCGTATCGCTCGGTGCTGTTCAACGAACGGTTGGTGCACCACGATGGAGTGCTCGCCCAGGCGGTCTCGCGCGCCAAAGGCATAACGTTGGATGAAGCGGTCAAAGCGATTGCGCTGGAAGTGACGCAGTTGAAAGCCGAAATCTACGGTGGCAGTACCGTCACCATCGACCGCGTCGGCCGCCTGTACAAAGGCAAAAACGAACGGGTTCAATTTCTAGCCGATGAAGCGATGGAGCGCATGCTGCGTTCGTTTGGTTTGCGCAACATTCCGCTGCGTCCGATTGCTCCAGCGGCGTCGCAACCTCAGCTTCCTCAGCCACCGAAAGGAAAGGTCATCCCGATGCCTGCGCCGGCTGTGCCGGTTCCTTTGGCGCGGGTTGCCGCTGCACTAGCAGTGCCAATCATTGGGGGACTGGGCATGTTCTTGACGGACAGCTGGGAGGCGCAAGATGCGCGCATGAGCGCCATCAATGTCCCCGCCGTGGTGGCTGCCTTTGAGCCGCGTTTTGAAGGAGAGGCAGTGCCATCTTGGGACGACGTTGAAGCTTTGGAAGAGACGGGTGCATTGGCGCTCGAAGTGGAGGCTGCTGTGGAGCGTCCAACGACAGATGAAATCGGTGTTCCCGCCGCATTGGATGATAACCCGGGGCTTTACATGCTCGTGGCCGGTGCGTTTTCGGTGGAGGCCAATGCGCAAGTGCTTGCCAATGACCTGGTGGCAAACGGATTCGATGCGCAGGTGTTCGAACAAGACGGAGGGCTTCACATCGTGACGTATGCGACCCATTTGGACGAGCAAAGCGCACGCGTGCATTTGGAAGAGTTGCGTCAACAACGCATTTCACAGAATGCATGGCTGAAGCCTTGGAAAGTCATCCGATAACATGACGGCGCTCCCCGAAGCGGTCATCCTCGACTTTGGTGGGGTGCTGTATGACATTGATTACGATGCTCCGGTGCGAGCGTTCAAGGCACTGGGTGTGGAGGATTTTGCGGGGCTGTACAAACAAGCCGGCCAATCGCCTGAATTCGATGATTTGGAACGAGGCCGGATCGCTCCTGAAGCGTTTTACCGGTTCATGGAAAGCCACTGCGCACCAGGCACTGCGCGTGAAGCGGTGGTGGATGCTTGGAATTGTATTTTGATCGGCATGCATCCCTCACGGGTGGAGTTGGTGCAAGCGTTGGGCCGGCAGACACGGTTGTACATTTTTTCCAACACCAATGTCATCCACGCACAGGTGTTCGAGGCTTGGATGGAAAATACGTTTGGGTTGAGTGCATTTCGCTCGGCGTTTGAAGGCATCCACTACAGCCACGAACTCGGCATGCGCAAACCCGACCCTGAGGCCTTCCTCACCATTTGCCATGGCCACGGCATCACCCCGGAACGGACGTTGTTCATTGACGATTCAAAGCAGCACGTCGAAGGCGCCGCTCAAGCGGGACTGGAAGCGCACTGGCACCACCCAGTCGAAGCGGATGTTGCGGTCTGGCTAGCGAAGCGCGGCTTCGACATTCCAGAAGCAGCGTACCGCAATCAGGCCTGATTCGCAGCCGCCGTCATCTGGTTGTGGACTTCCTTGAACCGGTCTTCTGAGCAGGGCTGCGCGCCTTGTTCTAGCAGCAAGAAAATCTCTCGGCCTCGTGCTTCTTGGGCGTAGTTCTTCCCACCTTGTGACCATTGAAAGGCTCCGTCTTGCTGGGTGCATTGGATGACATGCGCAGCGGATTCTGCGAAGTGGAACACCCAAAGGCTGTCGTTACCGGGCCGGTGCTCGAGGCAAGAAATGGCGGCCGTGGCACCGTCCCAGAATTTCTCGCTGAACTCATCGAGGCACGCCTCGACATCGGACGATCCGTCGCGCAGCTTCCGCTCCCAATCATCCGCGGCGATGCCTTCAGACGCGAGGAACTTGACAAATTCCGGACGTACGGCTTCCAGCTCCTCAATCGTGAGCCTGCGGTAGCGTTGCATGCTCCGCGTTATTCGTTGATGCCTTCGAGCATCATGAAGAACGCGTATTCCATGGCCGTCTCGCGCAGGCGCTTGAAGCGACCGGAAGCACCGCCGTGCCCTGTTTCCATGTTGCAGTCCATGATGAGCAAGTTGTCGTCGGTTTTCACGTCGCGCAGCTTGGCCACCCATTTTGCCGGCTCCCAGTATTGCACTTGGCTGTCCCAGTAACCCGTGGTAACGAGCATGTGGGGATAGTCTTGCGCCGACACGTTGTCATAGGGGCTGTAGGACATCATGTAATCAAAGCTGTCCTTGTTTTTGGGGTTGCCCCATTCGTCAAACTCACCAGTGGTCAATGGAATGGTCTCGTCCAACATGGTGTTGATGACATCCACAAAAGGAACCGCAGCAATGACGCCGTTGAACAGCTCAGGCGCCATGTTGATGACCGCACCCATGAGCAAACCACCCGCAGATCCGCCCATGGCGTAGAGGTGGTCAGGCGAAGTGAAGCCGAGTTCGCACATGGCGCGTCCGCAATCCACGAAATCGGTAAAGGTGTTCTTTTTGTTGAACATCTTGCCGTCCTCATACCAAGAACGGCCCATCTCTTGCCCACCTCGGATGTGCGCCATGGCGTAGATGAAACCGCGGTCAAGCAGGCTTAAACGCGTGCTCGAGAATCCGGCATCCATGCTGTATCCGTAGCTTCCATACGCGTAGAGCAAGAAGGGGTTTTTGCCGTTCTTTTCGACGCCTTTGCGGTAGACAATCGAGACGGGAACCATGGTGCCGTCCCGTGCCTCGACCATGACGCGCTCGCTTTGGTAATTGGCAGGGTCGAACTCGCCGCCCAAGACTTCGGACTGCTTCAGCGTTTCGGTTTCTTTGGTTGCCATGTCCGTTTCGAAAACGGTACTCGGTGTGGTCATGCTGGTGTATCCGTACCGGAGTCGCTGGGTATTGAAATCGGGGTTGGCACCTACGTAAGCGGAGTAGGCCGGATCGGGAAATTCGATGTAGTAGTCTGCCGCATCATCCCAGCGCTTGACGCGAATTTGATTCAATCCGTTGGAGCGCTCAGAGACTACGAGGTAGTCTTGGAAAATGTCAACGCCTTCGAGCAACACGTCATCCCGGTGTGGCAGAACGTCTTCCCAGTTGTCGTAGGTCGTCGCGGTGACTGGGGTGCGAACCAATTTGAAGTTCTTGGCATCGCGGTTGGTCGTGATGTAGAAGTGGTCGCCGTAGTGGCTGCATCCGTATTCCAAATCCCGTTCACGTGGTTGAATGATGGTCCAATCACCTCCGGGTGTATTGGCATCAAGGAAGCGCCACTCGCTGCTCACGGTAGAATAGCTTCCGATCATGAGGTAGGCCTCGCTTTTGGTTTTGCCAACCCCACAGGAGAAGGTCTCATCGGTCTCTTCGTATACCACCTCGTCCGCGTCCGCATCGGTACCCAAAACGTGCTTGTAAATCCGGTAAGAACGCAGGGTGATGGGGTCCTTCTTGGTGTAGAAAACCGTGCGGTTGTCGTTGGCCCAGGTGGCGCCCCCGCTGATGTTGGGGATGCGGTCTTCGAGGATTTCTCCGGTGGTCAAATCCTTGAATTGCAGGGTGTATTCCCGGCGGCTGACGGTGTCCACGCTGAACGCGAGCAAGTTGTTGTTGGTGCTAACGGAGCGCCCACCGACGGCGAAGTAGCTGTAGCCTTCCGCCATTTCATTGACGTTGAGCATGACTTCTTCCTCGGCATCGAGGCTGCCCTTCTTGCGGCAGTGAATCGGGTATTCTTTCCCTTCTTCGTAACGGGTGTAGTAGTAGTAGCCGTTGTCCAACAAGGGAACGCTTTGGTCGTCTTGCTTGATGCGGCCGACGATTTCTTCAAAAAGGGATTCCTGGAAGGCTTCGGTTGGCTTCAGGACTTCCGTTTTGTAGTCGTTCTCAGCGTTGAGGTAATCAACGACAGCGGCCGTTTGCTCATCCGGAGCCTCCGCCTCTTTTTGCGCGTCGCTGAGGCGCATCCAGAAGTAATCGTCCTTGAGCTCGAGGCCGTGGATTTTGGTGATGTGCTCTTTTTTCTCGGCTACCGGTGCAGCAGAAAACTGGGATTCATTGAATTCGGGTTGGGTCGAATCGTTCATGTTGGAATCAGAAGTTGAGCAGGAAAAAAGGCCAATTGCGGCAAAAACGGCAAGGACCAAGGGTCGAAAAAAAGTGTGCATGAATCTGCGGTTTGGACCTCAAAGTTAAGCGACTTCCCCCGTCGCAATACGCGCTTCCAATGCCTTCAAGTCAGCGGGGGTATCAATGGCATGCGTTGGGTGCGTTGTACGCCCCACGCTGATGCGCCATCCGTGCTCCAACCACCGAAGCTGCTCGAGGTGTTCCGCTTTTTCAAGGGCCGTGGGATGGAGGTGGGTGAGGGCTTCTAACGTGCCGCGAGCGAATGCATACAGCCCGACATGCTCCAACCATGGACCCTCGCCGGAAGGCAGAGGCAAGCGGCTGAAATAAAGTGCATGCCCGTTGAGGTCACACACCACCTTGACCCGGTTGGTATTCGTCCGTTCGGGATCGTCCGCGGACTTCGGGCGTGCGAGGGTGGCAATGGAGGTGCCGGCTCTTCGGATGAGCTGAGCGAGCTTCTGCAACTGTTCGGGGTGCACAAACGGCTCGTCCCCTTGAACGTTCACCACCCAGGTGGCTTCGAACCCTTTTTCAGCCTCCCATTGGCAAAGCGCTGCATGACAGCGCAGCGTTCCATTGGCTAGTTCGGGGTCTGTCATCCGTGCATCGGCGCCCGCTTGACGTGCGGCGTCGGCAATGCGCTCATCGTCCGTGGCAACAAGGATGTAATCAAAGGCTGCCGATTCGTGGACGCGTTGAACGACGTGAGCAATCATCGGCTTACCCGCAATCTGTGCCAAGGGTTTTTCGGGAAAACGCGTGGACCCAATTCGTGCCGGAATGACAGCAACGAGGACGGCAGAACGATCGGACATCAGTCGATTTGATACGTGTACATCAACGAAGTTAGGCGCGGCGCCTCCATGGCCATCGGTCGAATCGCGTATTCTGCGTTGGTGATGTTGTTGATGACCAGCGAGAGTTTGTGGCCATTGGGCCATTCCCGTCCGATGCGCGCGTCAATGATCCATGGCAAATCGGGGTTCTCATCGAGCCATTGCTGCACGCCCCACTGCACAAATCCCTGCTCTTCGAATTCGATAAAAGCCTTGTCGAAGTTCCGCAGGGCCGTTTGGTACCGGGCACTGACCCCACCAAAAAACTTCTGCCCCGACACTTGAACATCAAACCGAAATACGTGAGGAGATCGGTATTTCAGGAGCATGCCTGTGGTGTCTTGGCTGGTGCTCAGGTACGTTGTTTCCAATCCATCCGACTGGGGGTTGTAGTTGTACTCCGGGGTGGTGCTGATCGGGTTGGTGTACGTGTAGCCGGTGATGAAATCGGCTTGGAATTTCCGTGTTGTCCAACGGCCGGTGATGGAGGCCTCCGCTCCGGTGACGCTGCTTCCGCCGGTATTCACGCTCATGAAACCAAGCCCAAATACGTTGTCGATGGAAGGCACCTCACCTTCGTCAGGTCCCCATTGCCCGAAAGTGAACTCGATGAAGTCTTCGTAATCCTGTCGGAACAGGGCCACGTCAATAAAGCCGACGATGTCCCCGATGCGGGTGTTTTTGAAGCCGAATCCTTGCTTGAGGGCGATTTCAGAAGACCATGAAAACTCCGGCCGAAGCTCTTCGTTGGGGTAAATCTGCAAGGCTCCAAGGCCGGTGCGGATGTAACGTTCGGCGATTGTAGGGAACCGGAATCCTTGGCCGAAGCTGCTCCGAATATAGGTGGCCTCAGCAACCTGGTAATTGGCGCCCAGACGGAAGACCGGCTTGCCCGCTCCTGTTCCGTTGACGGAGAAATGTTCGTAGCGCGCACCTCCGGCCAATTTGAAGCGTTCACCGAGTGACTGATCCACTTGCACGTACGCCGCGCGGTTGGCTGCGGCATTGTTGCCGTCCGAGGAGCCACCTGAATACAGCTCTGCTCGACTCAAGGCCACCATGTTCACCACCCCCGATGTCAGATTGAGGCCTTCAATGCCCCAGCGCTCGCCGGTGGTGTGCACCTGGTATTCCGAATAGGCCACGTGAGAACCGTTCGATTGGTCGTTGTCGTTGTCGTTGTTGAGGTATTGCCATCGGTTGCGGAAGCTATGCCGTGTTCCACCGGGCGTGAGGTATTGAACATAGGGATCAACCGTTCCGATCAGCTGGTTGGTTCGGGTAGCAGCTCCTCCAAACGCCCCGTAAATCGAGTCGGGGGCCACTTGCCAAATCAAGGTGTTCAGGGATTCTCCCGTTTGCCAATTGGTGTTGAGGCCGTAGACCAAGCCTTCCACCTTGGTTTCACGCTTGCGCAGGTTGGCGTTGATCCGTGCGCGGTGTTCAGCTCCGTATCGGTCGACGGTACGGTCCAGCAAGTCGATACCGATTAAAGAAGGTGAGAAGTGGTAGTCCCGCGCGCTCATTTGCGCATTTTCTTCCGGGGCAAGAAACCCATCGTCGCGGAGGATGTTGCCACCAATGACGATGTCCCACGCACCCAGTTGTTGGCTGTGCAAGAATCGCAGGTTGGACTGCTGCGGCCGAACGTTCCACGTTTTAGCATGCTCAGACCGGGGGTCGGAGTAGAAGCCGACTTGTCGGCTGACGCGCGTGAGTGGACGTGCATCGGGAAAACGGGTGCGAACGTTGATGACTCCGCTCAAGGCTGCGCTGCCGTACAAGACGCTCGACGCGCCTTTGATGATTTCAATTTGTTCGAGGTTTTCGAGCGGAAGAAAGCCCCAGGTTGGCCGTCCGGCGTCGCCGCTCAAAACAGGCAAGTCATCGATCAAAATCATAACCCGTGAGCCCGCGCCGTAACTGAAGCCGCTTCCGCTTCGGATTTGAGGTTCACCGTTGACAAAGGTCACACCGGGATTCATTTCCAAGGCGGTTTCGAGGGTGGTCGTCCCTCTGCTCTCCACAATTCGGGGAGGAAGAACATCAACCGATACGGTTACCTCAGCTGCAGATTGTTCAAAGCGCCCAGCGGAGACCACGACAAGGTCCAGCACCTCTGAAGTTTCTGTCAATTGCCAGTCCCATGCGTAAGCCGCGCCGGATTCCAAGCTGGCGATGGTACGTTCCACGGATTCCATTCCGATATAGCTGCAGCTCAATGTGGCGCTCTGTCCCTTCCACGCGCTCAAATCGAGGGTGTACGAGCCGTCAGGAAGGCTGACGTTTCCAAGCAGTTCACCGGCAGTATTTTTGGCGGTGATGAAGGCTCCGGGCAGGCCCATACCTGCCTCATCCGTCACCTTTCCGGAAAACGTCTGTGCAGCACTGCTGAAGGCCAAAAACCAGGCGAAAAGCAGCCACAAATGTCGTTGCATCATATCTGCAAGATGCAACATTTGGGCGAATGTAAGTTGATGGCCTTCGGGGGGCAATCATGCATGAGGCAGCAGGCCATTCAGCAGAACTTGCCGCATGGACCGGTTGGAAGCATGGTGGGTATTGGCAGGTGTGCCCGGGTTGGGGGTGAAGAAAGCCAGGGAAATGGTGCGCTTAGCAGGGTCATTGGAACAGGCCGTGGAGTGGGCTGCTCGGTGCATTCCGAATGCAGACCGGTGGTTCGGCGAACGATTGCAGTTATTGCACGATGAAAGAGGCCGAGGAAGTTGGGCGATGGCCTGGGATGATCCGAATTTTCCGTCGGCTTGGCGGGAGTTGCCGGATCCGCCGCTGGTCGTTTTTGGCCGAGGTGTGCCCCACCTATCAACAGAATCGGGTTGTCATGTCGCGGTAGTTGGTACTCGGAAATGCTCGGCAGAGGCCCAACACGTCGCGTTTGAATTGGGCAAGGCCATGGCCCTGCGCGGTGCGACCGTTGTAAGCGGGTTGGCACGCGGCATAGACGCCGCGGCACACCGAGGAGCCTGTTACGTCGGGCACAGAAACATCGGAATCTTGGGAGGCGGTGTCAGCGACGTTCAACCTCGGTCAAGTGTTCCCATCGCAATGCGGATGCTGGAGTTGGGCGGCGCCGTCCTCTCAGAAAGGCTTTCCGGTGAGCCTGTTCACCGTTGGCATTTCGCTGCGCGCAATCGACTCGTGGTTGGGCTGGCAGAAGCTGTCGTTGTGGTTCAGAGTCCGGCCAAAGGCGGTGCGCTGATATCAGCCCAACTCGCACTGGATCTGGGGGTGAGCTGTTGGGTCTACCGCCCTTCGAAAGGCCTCGACACCCCGCCCTGGGCAGGGAATCGCAGGTTGTTGAGTGAATTTCCTGCAATGGGCTGGCAATCGGTGGATGCATTGGCCGACGAAATTGCCAAAGGCATCGAATTCACGCGTACGTGCATTGCCGAACAAGGCTTGCCCATGGCCTTCCGTTCGACTTGGAGGCACATCATGGAAACGCGTGGGGCTCAACTAGCGACTTTGGCCATGCTCGCAGGCAAGGATATGGAGAGCATGCGAAGGCAATTGCACGCCATGGAGATGGGGGGATGGGTACGAAGGATGCCCGGGGAGTGGTATGTTCCCTTGAAACTTTAGGTTTGAGCGGGGGCATCGTCCTCAGCATCCGCACGGGGCTCAAGGGCCTCGTCGGGCTCATTTTCACCGTGGACCATATCAGGAACCAACGTGACACCGCGCAGTGTGATGCCGTTTTGGACCAAGGCGATCGTCATGATGATGCTTGTGACCAGGATGATCACAAGCAATATGCCTTGGTCGAATTGGGGTTGTGCAAATTGAGAATAGGCGCCTTGAATTTGGAAGAACAAGAGGATGGTGATGAGGCCTCGAGGCGCGATGTAAAGCAACGGGAAAATTCGTTTGCGTTGGAACAACAACAGGCTGATGAAACGAACACCGAAGAGTACGCAACAGATGATGAGCCCTTCTGTGATGACATGCAGGTCGGTCAATGAGACCAAAGAGACCGTCATGCCGAAAAGGACGAAGAAAAATGTGCGAATGACAAAGGCCGTTTCCAGTGTGAGCAAATGGTAGTCCCGGTGCAACTCGTGCATGCGATGATCATCGAGCAATTTGGCGGGCGAAGGCAGCCATCGCAGGCGCTTCATGTTATTCGTCCAGTTGGGGAAGAAGATGCGGTGGTTGTTGAGCATCAACCCGAAAATCAAAATCAGGACAAGGGGGCTGAGGTGAAGCAGCTTTTGGATGGAGTAAATCAACAGCAATACGGCAATGCTCAGGAACAGCTTAACAGAGCTCGTGATTTTTTGCAATACATAGACAAGCAGGTAACTCACAATCACAGCGAGAACCAGGGTTACCACGAGGTTCGTGCCAATGCTTGCGATGACCGAGTTCGTGCTTTCTGCATCTGAATTTCCAAGCAAAATATAGAATGCCATGATGCCAAAAATGTCCGAGAACGTACTCTCGTAAACCATGAATTCCCGGTCATTAGCGTCCAAGCCGGCTACACTGGGAATGATGATGGCACTGCTCATGATGGACAGTGGAATCGCGTAGACCCACCCTTCGAAGGTGGGGATGTCCATGGACACATTGAGGAAGGCGGCGATGGCTGCGGCGCTTCCGAGCAATGCCAACAACGCCATGGTGGCGCTTTTGATGATCAGGGGCATTTTGTCCCGTGTCAAGTCCAACTCCAACGCGGCCTCGAGCACGATAAAAATCAATCCAACCGTTCCCAGCAGTTCCAAAACCAACGACTCAAATGGAATGGAGGTGAGGCCCATGGCATTCAGGCCTTCGCGCAATGCGATGCCCATGGCAATCAGGACCAGAACGCTTGGGACGTTGGTGCGCTTCGCCAGCAAGTTGGCGAAGTAACTCAGGATGATCACCAGCGAGCCCCCGATGACGAGGCCGTATGCGTTGATGTCAGCTACGGTCATGCCGGGAAGGTACGCAGGATCAACCGAACTGGCCGGTGATGACCCGCCAAATGTCGTTGCCCAAAGCGAGCGCCATCAAGCCCAAAAGCAGCACAATGCCTACGGTTTGGGCCCATTCCAAAAATTTATCCGGCGCCGGGCGACCCACAATCATTTCATACAACAAGAAGACCACATGACCGCCGTCCAATGCCGGGATGGGCAGGAGGTTCATGAAGGCCAAGATCAGCGAAAAAAATGCGGTATTGCGCCAGAATATTTCCCAATTCCAGCCGGCATCGAAAATGCTTCCAAACGTCACCAAACTTCCCACCTGGCTCGCCCCGGATCGGCTGAACAAAAACCGCATCGACAGCACATATTCTTCGAGGGTGGTCCATGCCAAGGCGAATCCACTAACCAGCGCCTCGCCTGCACCGTAGGTTCGCTCTTCCAGTTGGAACTCCGGCATGGTCATGGGATCCTTCTGGAAGAATCCCAGCGCACCGGTGCTGTCTGTTTGACAGGTCAGGAGCACGCGCTCATACGCACCGCGAATCACGCCTACCTCAATGTCGGATGCCGGATGCGCTCGCAGGTACTCGAGCACGTCGCCATGAAAACCCACCGCCGCTCCGTCAAGCGTAACGATTCGGTCGCCGGGCAACAGGCCACCGGCTTCTGCTCCAGAACCGGGGCTTACGGTTTCGACCAGCGCTGGTACGCGCAGTCCGAAAGGCCTTCGGATTGAGCTATCCACTAAAAATTGCCCGAGGTCTTCTTCGAACACGAGCTGCACCCGCTCGCCATTTCTGGAGAGTTCAACTTCGCTTACAGGGTCGAAGAACAAGGACCGTCGGATCTCCGTGAACGATACCGGGGTTTCTCCGTTGATGCTGACGACTTGATCGCCGTCTTCGAATCCCAGCGGCTTCAGGCGCTCGTCCACCTCCAATCCGTATGGGATGCGTTCTGCGGGCAAGACCGTTTCGCCCCACACCAGCAGCACCATGCTGTAAATAGCAAAGCCGAGGATGAGGTTGACGATGATGCCGCCCAGCATGATGATGAGGCGTTGCCAGGCAGGCTTGGAACGGAATTCCCAAGGTTGTGCAGGCTGTTGCATCTGCTCGGTATCCATCGATTCGTCAATCATCCCTGAGATTTTGACATAGCCTCCGAGTGGCAACCAGCCAATGCCCCATTCGGTCTCTCCGATCTGCTTTTTGAAGAGCGAAAAACCGGGGTTCATGAAGAGGTAAAATTTCTCCACTCGGGTCTTGAACGCACGCGCCGCCCAGTAGTGACCAAATTCGTGAAGCACCACCAAAATGGACAGGCTGAGCAGGAGTTGAGCGGCTTTGATGAGTGCGACCATGGGAAACGTTTAGAGGGGCAAATTTAGGATGCATTTCCACGGCCACCCCGAGGGGAAGTTGCGAATAAAGTTGAATCTGAAAATTTCAGCGCTTTGACTCGCGTTTCGTGTCTTATTCTTGTAGAACGAATGGCCAAGAAAAGCGCGAAATCCTCCAAGAAAAAAGCTCAGCCATCGTTCACACGGCAGAGGGTGTGGACTTGGCTCATCGGCCTGGGCCCGTTGCTGGGCCTCGCCGGATTGACGGTCTTGGCTTCGTTCGGTGAATTACCAGATACCGACACCTTGGCCAACCCCAAAACGGACCTCGCCACACGGGTCTTCACGACCGACGGAAAGCTCATCGGTCGGTACTATTCCGAGAACCGAGCGGACGCCCGGTACGGTGAACTGCCGTCCAACTTGGTCGACGCCCTTATCAGCACGGAGGATGCCCGATTCACCGGCCACAGCGGCATCGACTTCATCGGTTTGGCACGGGCCATCGCCTACATGGGCAAGCGCGGGGGCGGGTCGACCCTCACCCAGCAATTGGCCAAACAGCTCTTCACCGAGCAGTACGACCGCACGAGTACCCTGGAGCGCGCATTCCTGCAAAAACCAAAGGAGTGGATCATCGCGGCGCGCCTCGAACGGTTTTACACCAAAGACGAAATCGTCGCTCTCTACCTCAACCGTTACGACTTCTTGAACCAAGCGGTCGGTGTGAAGTCCGCCGCCAACATCTACTTCGACAAGGACGTGAGTGAACTGGAACTGCATGAATCCGCCATGTTGGTGGGCATGCTCAAGAACAGTTCGTTGTTCAACCCGTTGCGGCGTCCCGAGCTCGTGCTCAACCGGCGCAACGTGGTGTTTGGTCAGATGCAACGCTACGGCCGCATCAACGAGGCCGAGGCGGATTCGCTGCGGGCCCTTCCCCTGGGATTGAATTACCAAAAGGTCAGCCACGATGAAGGCTTGGCGCCGTATTTCCGCGAAGCCCTGCGGGCGGAATTGAAGGAACTGTTCGGTGCGAAAGATGCCCAAGGCGATTGGCTGCTTGCCAAAGCGGACGGGGCCCCGTACGATTTGTACCGCGACGGCATTCAAGTGCATACAACCATCGACAGCCGGTTGCAAGCTGCAGCAGAAACGGCGGTGCAACGCCACCTTGGCGAAGAGTTGCAGGCCACGCTCAACCGGGACCTGCGCTCGCGCAGCAAATCCGAATGGCCGTTTTACGAGGGGATCGAGCGCACTGACCGCGACTTAATCATCAACCAGGCCAAAAAGCAGAGCGAGCGTTACCGCATCTACGCCGGCAAGTTTTGCCCAGAATGTGAACGCCCCGGCTTTTACATCGAAAAGGAGGACAATGCCGAAGGCAATCCCATCTGGCACTGCGACGAGGAGAAAGGCGGGTGCAGCCACACCTGGCACCGACCGTCAGCCAAAGAAATCGAGGCCAAATTCAAAGAGCCTGTGGAGATGCGGGTCTTCACGCACAAAGGACCACGCGATACCGTATTGAGCCCGCTCGATTCCATCTTGTACCACAAAAGCCTATTGCATGCGGGGCTGATGTCCATTGAACCGCAAACCGGCCACGTGAAGGCCTGGGTCGGCGGCATGGATTACCGCTATTTCAAGTACGATAACGTATCCCAATCGAAGCGGCAGGTGGGGTCCATTTTCAAGCCCTTTGTCTATGCGACGGCACTCCGTTACGGCATGGAACGCTGCACGGAATTGCCCAACCAACGCATCTGCATCGAACTGCCAGGAGACCAGCCTGACTGGTGCCCGGACAACAGCGATTTTGAGTACGGGGAAGTGGTGACCTTGGAGTATGCTTTGGCGAATTCCATGAACACCATTTCCGCCAAATTGATCAAAGAGTTTGGCCCAGAACGCGTTATCCAATTGGCCCGCGCCTTGGGCATCGAGTCGGAGATTCCCGCTGTGCCTTCCATTGCGTTGGGGGCCTCGCAGTTGACATTGAAGGAAATCACGTCAGCCAATGCTGCCCTGGTCAATGGCGGTGTATATGTTAAACCCACCATCATCACGCGCATTGAGGACAAGTACGGCAACGTGATCTGGACGCCAGAACCGGAACTCCGCCAAGGATTGGATGAGCGAACTGCCTACACCGTGGTGGACATGATGAAGGGGGTGATGGACGGCGCCTACAACCCCAAAACGGGTGAGCGCAAAGGCACGGGCATTCGCCTCCGCATGGACATCGAACGCCGGCTGTACGACAACATCAAAGTTCCCATGGCCGGGAAGACGGGCACGACGCAGGGCCACTCGGACGGATGGTTCATGGGCATGACTCCTGAGTTGGTAACCGGTGTATGGGTTGGCGCGCAAGACCCGGCGGTTCGTTTCAGCACCATCGCCAACGGCCAGGGCGCGAATACGGCTTTGCCGATTTACGGGTTCTACATGAACGCGGCCTACGCCGATGAGGGCCTCGGGTTGAGCCAAGCTGATTTTGTGCGGCCGGAGGGCATGGGCTTGGATTCGCTGGATTGCCGTCAATTGATGGAACTCAACCAAGCGACATTCGGTGGCAGCGGTGCGGGCTTTGACGACGACGATTTGTTTCAATGATCAACAAAACGACATGGCGATTTCAAAAGTGGTAACGGGCAGCGCAGCCGCGTGCTCCGGGGTCCAATCGGGCATGACACTCATGCTGGGCGGCTTCGGACTGTGCGGCATTCCCGAGTGCAGCATTGCCGAACTGGTCCGGCTGGAGGTGAACGATTTGACGTGCATTTCAAACAACGCCGGGGTGGATGGTTTTGGATTGGGCCTGCTCTTGCAAAAGCGCCAAATCCGCAAAATGATCAGCTCCTACGTCGGTGAGAACGACGAGTTTGAGCGCCAGATGCTGAGTGGAGAATTGGAAGTGGACCTGATTCCCCAGGGCTCCTTGGCCGAGCGCTGCCGCGCCGGTGGAGCGGGCATCCCAGCCTTTTACACGCCTGCTGGCTTTGGAACAGAAGTGGCGGAGGGCAAGGAAGTGCGGGAGTTCAATGGCAAACCCCACATTTTGGAAAGCGCCCTGACCGCAGACTTTGCCTTTGTCAAAGCGTGGAAGGGTGACACAGCGGGCAACCTGGTCTACAAAGCCACGGCCCGCAATTTCAACCCCATGATGGCCATGGCCGGCAAAATCACCATTGCGGAGGTCGAGGAATTGGTGCCGGAAGGGACCCTCAACCCCAATGAAATCCACACGCCGGGAATTTTCGTGCAGCGCATTTTTCAAGGGGAGGGCTACGAAAAACGCATTGAGCAGCGCACTGTGCGCCCGCGTCAAACCGAATCAAACGCCTGAGCCATGCTGGATAAAAACGGAATCGCAAAGCGCATCGCGCAAGAAGTCCGAGACGGTTGGTACGTCAACCTCGGCATCGGCATCCCCACCTTGGTGGCCAACTACATTCCCGATGGGATGGAGGTGGAATTTCAATCCGAAAACGGCATCCTCGGCATGGGTCCATTCCCGTTGGAAGGAGACGAAGACGCCGACCTCATCAACGCCGGAAAGCAAACCATCACGGCCATGCCGGGCGCGGTCTACTTTGACAGCGCGACGTCATTTGCCATGATCCGCGGCCAGCACGTTCAGCTCACGGTGCTCGGCGCCATGGAGGTGGCCCAAAACGGGGACATCGCCAACTGGAAAATCCCGGGCAAGATGGTCAAGGGCATGGGCGGTGCGATGGACCTTGTCGCCAGCGCTGAGAACATCATCGTGGCCATGATGCACACGAACCGCGCGGGACAGTCAAAGCTGTTGAAGGCCTGCTCGTTGCCTTTGACAGGCGTTGGATGCGTCAAGCGGGTGGTCACCAACCTCGCGGTGCTCGACATTCGAGAGGGCGCCTTCCACCTCGTGGAGCGCGCTCCCGGTGTGACCGTCGATGAGATCATCGCCGCGACCGCGGGCACGTTGGTCGTGCCGGAGGAAGTGCCGGAAATGCAGATCAGCTGAGGGCGGCGACCCCTTTCTCGAGGCGCACCAGGGTTTCCGCCTTCCCGAGGAAGGCGGCAAAATCGAACATCGATGGTCCGCCTCCAGTGCCGGTCAATACCAAACGGAACGGCAGCAAAACGGCGCCGAATCCGAGTTCCCGCTCCTCTAAAAACGCCTTGAACTCACGCTCCACCGTAGCCGAGTCGAACGCCTCGATGCCACGGAGCACCTCAGCGAGGTCGTTCAGGTAACCGGCCGTTTCAGGCTTCCACTTTTTGCGGACCAGTTTCTCATCGTAGGCCTCCGGTGCTCCGAACATGTAATCAGTGGCGGGGATTTCGTGCAGGAACTGCACGCGCTCGAGGAACATGTCCAAAACCGCTTGGCACTGGCCGTCGGACCAGCTGTCCATTTTTCCTTCGGCAGCCGTTTTGAGTGGGTTGATCCACCGGCTGGTGTCGCCTTGGCGCAGGTACTGCTCGTTGAACCACAGCGTCTTGTCGGGGTTGAAACGGGCACCGGCTTTGACCACACGCTGCAAGTCAAACGCCGCGATGGCCTCTTCCAAGGTGTACAATTCTTCGTCATCGCCGCCGCTCCAGCCCAACAGCAAGAGCATGTTGAGGAAGGCTTCGGGCAAGTACCCCTGCTCGCGGTAGCCCATGGAAGTGTTGCCCGTGGCCGCGTCGTTCCATTCCAGCGGGAAAATGGGGAAGCCCCCTTTGTCGCCGTCGCGCTTGCTCAGCTTTCCGTTTCCAGTGGGTTTGAGGATGAGCGGCAGGTGGGCGAACTTGGGCGCGTCCCAGCCAAACGCTTCGTAGAGCAAAACGTGCAACGGCGCACTGGGCAGCCATTCTTCTCCGCGGATGACGTGGCTGATGCGCATGTGGTGGTCGTCGACGACGTTGGCGAGGTGGTAGGTCGGCAGACCGTCCGTTTTCATGAGGACCTTGTCGTCGAGCACGTGCGTGGAAATTCGGATTTCGCCTCGGATTTCGTCCTGAACCAGTACCTCGCGAGCGGTATCGGGCATCTTGAAGCGGACCGTGTACGGGTGGCCGTCGGCTTCGAGTTGCGACACTTCTTCCTCAGACAAGGAGAGTGAGTTGCGCATGCCCATGCGGGTGGTGGCGTCGTATTGCCAAACTTCACCTTTTGCCTCTGCCTCCGAGCGCTTGGCGGCCATGTCCTCTGGCGCATCGAAGGCCTTGTAGGCGGCTCCGCTTTCGAGCAAGCGTTGGATTTCTTCCTGATAGAGGTCGCTTCGCTCAGATTGTTTGTAGGGTCCGAAGTCCCCGCCTGCTTTGACCCCTTCGTCCGGAGCAATGCCGCACCAATCCAGTGCTTCACGGATGTAGTCTTCTGCTCCTTCGACAAAACGCGTTTGGTCGGTGTCCTCGATGCGGAGGATGAAGGTGCCGCCGTGCTTCTTGGCAAAGAGGTAATTGTACAAGGCCGTGCGAACCCCGCCCAAGTGCAATGGGCCGGTCGGGCTGGGGGCAAATCGAACGCGGATGGATGAGCTCATGGCGATGGTCTTCGATGCGAAGCGCAAAGATAGGGTCCAATGCGGCGGCGCTGCACGCGTAAAACAGCCCCAGTCAAAGCTGAAACAAGCCGTTGCAGATACGGATGTGGCCGATGCATTGGCGCAGGTTTGCCTGCAGAAATTCTAACGAAATGAATGCATTGAGAAACAAGGTCCAATTGATTGGGCGACTCGGGAAGGACCCCGAATTGATGAGCTTCGATGAAGGCAAGGTGAAATGCGCTTTTCCTGTGGCGACCAACGAATCATTCCGCAATGGTGAAGGTGAACGTGTAGAGCGCACCCAATGGCACGACGTGGTCATGTGGGGCGCGTTGGCGGAGATCGCGGGTCAATACTTGAAAAAGGGCACGGAGGTTGCCATCGAAGGTCGGTTGGCTTACCGAACGTACGAGGATTCTGAAGGGCATACACGGTATGTGACTGAGGTTGTGGCGGGTGAAATGCTGATGCTCGACCGCAAACCGGATTCGGAAGGGAGCTGACCGATTGGGGGGCGATTCAACGGCTTCGCCCCCCATTTCTTCCACTGAACCCCGATGTATTGCAGTTCTGTCACCTCGCGTTGGCGGCCGATGAGGGAGGCGTTATCTTTACAGCTCCATTCAATCACCCATGAGCAACACCGGAATACTCAAATCTTCCCTGGCTAAGAAGTACGTGATGGCCTTGACCGGCCTTTTTCTTTGCCTCTTTCTGGCGGGCCACCTTGCGGGTAACCTTCAGCTGATTCTCAAAACAGGTGAAGCAGGCCAACAAGCGTTCAATGAATACGCGGAATTCATGACCACCTTCCCGTTGGTGAAGTTGCTCAGTTACCTCACTTATGCGAGTGTACTTTTTCACGTAATCGACGGCATCGTGTTGTCGATGCAAAACCGCAAAGCCCGACCCGTGGGTTATGTCAAGGAGAACGGCGCAGCCAACGCCAAATGGTCCAGCCGGAACATGGGCATCCTCGGAACCATCATTCTGGTCTTCTTGGTCAGCCACATGCAGACTTTTTGGTACAAAATGCACTTCGGTGCGATGCCCATTCACAATGGTTTGAAGGACTTGCACACGGTCGTGGTTGAATTTTTCTCACCCGACAACTCCATAGGACTCATTGCGGTGGTGGGGTATGTGCTTGCTCAAGCTGCCTTGGCGTTTCACTTGTCGCACGGATTTCAAAGTGGATTCCAGTCCTTGGGCGTCCGTCACGCCAAGTACACGCCGGTTATTGAAAAGGCTGGAATGGCTTTTGCGTTGCTCGTGCCAGCCCTGTTTGCTGCCATCCCCGTTTTCTTGTACATCACCCAACTGTAATCGGAGACCATCATGTTCGAATCTAAAATTCCATCGGGACCTTTAGCGGAGAAGTGGACTTCGCACAAGAACCACATCAACTTGGTCAATCCCGCCAACAAACGCCTCATCGACGTGATTGTGGTGGGAACGGGTTTGGCCGGGAGCTCAGCCGCGGCCTCACTAGCGGAGATGGGTTACAACGTCAAGGCTTTTTGCTTCCAGGACTCTCCCCGCCGGGCGCATTCCATTGCCGCCCAAGGCGGCATCAACGCAGCAAAGAATTACCAGAATGACGGGGACTCTGTGTACCGCTTGTTCTATGACACCATCAAAGGCGGCGATTACCGAAGCCGCGAGGCCAATGTCCACCGACTGGCCGAGGTGTCAACCAGCATCATTGACCAGTGCGTGGCCCAAGGGGTGCCGTTTGCCCGTGAATACGGCGGCTTGCTCGACAACCGCAGCTTCGGTGGGGTGCAGGTCTCTCGAACATTTTATGCCAAAGGCCAAACCGGTCAGCAGCTCCTGCTGGGCGCATACTCCGCGCTGAGCCGTCAGATTTCGAAGGGCAAGGTGGAAATGTTCACCCGCCACGAGATGATGGATGTGGTCATCGTTGACGGGAAGTGCCGCGGAATCATTGCTCGCAACTTGATCACCGGTGAGTTGGAACGCCACGCAGCACACGCGGTTGTGCTCGCCTCAGGGGGCTATGGCAACGTCTTTTTCTTGAGCACCAACGCCATGGGCTCCAACGTCTCCGCGGCTTGGAAGGCGCACAAGAAAGGGGCGTACATGGCGAATCCCTGCTTCACGCAGATTCATCCTACGTGCATTCCGGTGTCCGGAGAGCACCAATCCAAGCTGACGCTCATGTCGGAGTCGTTGCGCAACGACGGCCGCATCTGGGTGCCGGCCAAAAAGGAAGACGCGGAAGCAATCCGCAAAGGCACCATGCGCGCAAATGATATCCCGGAAGAAGACCGAGACTACTACTTGGAGCGCCGTTACCCAGCCTTCGGAAATCTCGTTCCCAGGGACGTTGCGTCTCGTGCTGCCAAGGAGCGTTGCGATGCTGGATTCGGCGTGAACGAGACGGGTGAGGCGGTGTTCTTGGATTACGCGAGCGCGATTCAGCGCTACGGCAAAACAGAAGCGAACATTCGCGGATTGCGCAACCCCTCGGAGGCTGAAATCACCAAGCTCGGAAAGGAAGTGGTCAAGGCGAAGTATGGCAACCTGTTCGACATGTACAAGCAGATTGCAGCCGATGATCCGTACGAGACGCCTATGAAGATTTACCCCGCGGTGCACTACACCATGGGTGGACTGTGGGTGGACTACAACCTGATGACCTCGGTGCCCGGGTTATATGCTGCAGGCGAGGCGAACTTCTCCGACCACGGAGCCAACCGATTGGGCGCATCAGCACTCATGCAAGGCCTCGCGGACGGTTACTTCGTGTTGCCTTACACCATCGGCGACTACCTCGCGAGCGATATCCGTACAGGCGCCATTTCGGCCGACACACCGGAATTTGAAGCCGCAGAGAAAGGTGTGCAGGACCGCATCGACCACTTGATCAACAACAACGGTTCGAAGCCGGTGGATGATTTCCACCGCCGCCTGGGCCGCATCATGTGGAACGAATGCGGAATGTCGCGCAGCGAGGCCGGACTGAAGAAGGCCATTGCGGACATTCGTGCCCTGCGGGATGAGTTCTACAGCGATGTTCGGGTTCCTGGAACGGCGGACCAGTTCAATCCGGAATTGGACAAAGCGGGCCGGGTAGCCGACCTGCTGGAACTGGGCGAGTTGATGTGCAAGGACGCCCTCGAGCGAAACGAATCGTGCGGGGGTCACTTCCGCGAAGAATACCAGACGCCGGAAGGTGAAGCATTGCGAGACGACGAGCAGTTTGCCTTCGTTTCCGCATGGGAGTATACCGGCGATCCGAGTGAAGCCAACCTCCACAAGGAGGATTTGAAGTTTGAAAACATCGAGCTGAAGCAGCGCAGCTACAAATAAGAAATTGCCATGGATTTGACATTGAAAGTTTGGCGGCAGAACGGTCCAAATGACAAGGGCCGAATTGAGACCTATCCTGTTAGCGGCGTTTCTCCGGACATGTCGTTTTTGGAGATGATGGACATGTTGAATGACCAAATCATCCGAGACGGCGGCGATCCTGTGGCTTTCGACCACGATTGCCGCGAAGGCATCTGCGGCATGTGCTCCATGTTCATCAACGGCGAAGCCCACGGCCCCAACCGCGGTGTTACTACGTGCCAGCTGCACATGCGCTCCTTCAAGGATGGAGACACCATCACCATCGAGCCGTGGCGCGCATCGGCGTTCCCTGTTCTGAAAGATTTGGCGGTGGATCGAAGCGCATTCGACCGGGTTATTCAAGCGGGCGGTTACATCTCCGTCAACACGTCCGGTGAGACCTTGGACGCAAACGCCATTCCGGTGCCCAAAGCGCAGGCCGATGAAGCGTTCAACGCAGCAACGTGCATCGGTTGCGGTGCTTGCGTAGCGACGTGCAAGAACGCCTCTGCAATGCTCTTCGTATCCGCCAAGGTGTCCCAGTTTGCTCTGTTGCCTCAGGGCCAGCCTGAACGCGCAACCCGTGTCCAACGCATGGTTGACCAAATGGACAAAGAAGGCTTCGGCAACTGCACCAACACCGGTGCGTGTGCCGTCGAATGTCCGAAGGGAATCGACCTCAGCAACATTGCGCGCATGAACCGAGACTTCCTCTCTGCTAGCGCGTCGGAGGAGTAATCCGGGGCAGCGTCGTTTGCATGAGTTGTGACTTTAAGCACTTTCACCGCCCTAAAATCGCGTATCTTTCACTTATGAAGCATTTACTAATTCTGATGGCCTTGGCGTTGTCTTCGGCCTCTTTTGCCCAAAAAAAGGCTGAGATTGAGTTCCAAGTGAGTGGGGTGTGTGGCATGTGTGAGACCCGCATCGAAAAGGCATTGGACGTGCCGGGCGTCATCATGGCCGAGTGGGATGTGGAGACGAAAAAAGCCAAAGTTGCGTACAAGACGAAGGTCATTTCTGAGGAACAAATCCACCAATTGATTGCCAACGTCGGCCACGATACCGAGAAGATCAAGGCAACGGATGAGGCGTACGCGAAGATGCACGGTTGCTGCAAATACCGTGAATTGGGAGGCGGAAGCTGCACGGGAGGCGATGACCAGGATCATGACGATCACCGCCCGGAATAACCGTTTGGGTTGAAGCGGTTCATCATCATCTGCCTCCTTGGGCTTCTATTGCCGGAGGAGCACCAGGCGCAATTCAATGTTCTAAAAGGCAAAGTCCTCACGGAGGAAAGCCACGATCACGCTGCCGGTTCTCCCCGAGGCGAACCCACCTACATTGCACTGCCCGGAGCTTACGTGCGTTGGTCGCATGATGAAGCCTCCACGACCGTCTCGGATGGGTTCGGATTTTTCAAAATCAGTAAGGCTGAGTTAGGCGACACCTTGGTGGTGTCCATGATGGGTTTTGAAACCGTGGGCTGGGTGTACAACGGCGAATCCTACGTGGACATCCCGTTGAAGGCAGGAGTGGAGCTAGCTTCAGCGGAGGTGGTGGAGAAAAAGGCAGCAACTCAACTTTCATTGTTGTCGCCACTGGACGTTCAGTCCTTGAATCGAAAGGAGCTGGTCAAGGCGGCTTGTTGCAACCTCTCAGAGGCCTTTGAAACCAACGCTTCGGTGGACGCCTCCTTCACGGATGCAGTTACCGGAACCCGTCAAATTCGCATGCTGGGCCTAGACGGTAAATACAGCCAAATTCAAGTCGACAACCTCCCCGGCCCGCGCGGCTTGAGTGTCGTCAAAGGCCTAATGTTCATCCCGGGTGATTGGGTCAACGAGATCCACATCAGCAAGGGCGCTGGCACCGCGACGCAGGGCTACGAGAGCATTACGGGCCAAATAAACGTCGCGCTCAAAAACCCAGAAACCGCTGACCCCTTTCATGCCAATCTGTACGCCAACGGCGCGGGTCGATTGGAGTTCAATTCCATAAGCAGCCACGTGGTTTCACGCCGCTGGAAAACGGCGGTATTACTGCATGGGCTGACAAACCAGCAACAGAACGATCGCAACAGCGATGGTTTCCTCGACACGCCCATGCAGCGAAACGTTGTCGTGCGAAACGAATGGAAGTTCACGGGCGATCGAGGCATTCGGGGTGAGTATGCACTTACGGCCGTGCAGATGGAGTCGGCGGCGGGACAGACAACTGCCATCGATGAAGGCACTGCTTGGTCCGACGTCATGGGCCTCATGAATTCTTCGACAGGCGCCTGGTCTGCCATCACAACGGTTGATCGCGTGGAGGCGACGGCCAAAACCGGCTATGTCTTCCCGGATGCCGAATGGCGGAGCATCGGCACGCAGTGGAGTTTTTACGACCACCGCCAAACCCAGCGTTTTGGAAACAATCACTACGACGGTCACGAACGCTTTTTTCGCGGCAATGTGCTTTATGCGGACATCATCGGAAACACCAATCACAACTTTACAGCCGGCCTCAGCTACGTCTACAATGCGTTTGACGAGCAGCTTCAGTTTCAAGTCAACGACAGCATCAATGTCCAATATGGCGTTGAGCGTGAGGAACAGGTGCCGGGTATTTTCGCCGAGTACACCTGGTCGGGCAACGAACGCTGGAGTGTCATTGGTGGCGTGCGCTACGACCAACACAATTTGTTTGGTGGCATGCTGAGCCCGCGCCTCCACGCCCGCTGGAGCGTCACGGAAAACGTGTCGTGGAAAATCGCGGCCGGTCGTGGTTTCCGAACACCCAACCCTTTCATGGAGCAGCTTGGCACGTGGGCCAGCCAGCGCCAATGGTACTGGGGCTATGATAGCCAAGGCCTTCAGCCCGAAATCGCCACCAACATCGGCACGAACCTCACCAGCAAGTTCCGCCTGAACTACCGCGAGGCGACCCTCACGTTGGATGCATATTCTACACGCTTCGAAAACAAGCTCGTGGTGGACCTCGATCAGGCGGCTAACGCGATTCACCTCTACAACCTGTCCGGGAGTTCCTTCGCCAACACGGCCCAAGCGGAATTCAATTGGGACATGCACCGTCGTTGGGACGTGCGCCTCGCGTACCGATGGGTGAACGCCCACACGGACCGCATCCTGGGCAATCCCACCGAAGATCCGTTCGTCTCCAAGCACCGCGGCTTCAGCCAAATCAGCTATGCATCGCAGCTCGACGAACGCGAGGGCCAATGGCGTGCAGATGCGACCTTCCAGTGGATTGGTGCCCAACGCCTGCCGACGACGGCTGTGAACCCCGAGCCGTTCAGTCGCCCGGATTACGCTCCGGACTTCTACCAGTTGAACGCCCAGCTCACCCGCCAATTCACGCCGGAATTCTCAGTGTACCTCGGCGTCGAAAACGCGCTGAATTACAAGCAGGACCGCCCCATCATCGGCGCAGACTATGGAGACAACCCGGTGGCGCAACAAGACTTCAACCAGTACTTCGACGCCAGCCTGGTGTACGGCCCCATTTTCGGTCGGATGTTTTATGCGGGGCTGCGTTGGGGCATCCTGCCTCCCAAAAAGAACGAGTAGGGTTCAGCGCAACGAGCGCTTGAGCATGCCGCCGCCACTTCGGGCGCCCATCGTTTGTCGCCGACGCGCTGCACTGGCGTTATTCGGGCGCGGTTCGCGACCGGGCAGGCCGTCTTCCGCGTACCGTGGATCGGGAATGTAGTCGAGCTTTTGCATGAAGGCGGCTTCGACGTGAATGCATCCAAACTCTTCTTTGACCACCCCGCGTACCAAGTAAATCCCGCGCCCGCGGAACGCAAACTGCTTCAACGACGGGGGGAAGTGGACGGTGTCCAACCACTGCCCTTCAACATCGACGAAGCACCCAAAACTCATGCGCTCCCGCCGGGCGGTGTGGGTTTCCTTGACCGTAACCAAGTACCCCACGACTTCGACCGTCCGCCCGATGCAGTCCGGCAGGGCCTCGCTGCGCACGCCGCGCTCGGCAACGGCCTGGGCTTCGGGGGTTAACAGCCGGAAGGGCGAGATCAGCGGGAATCCGAACAACTCGATCTGGTCGAAGGCGACTTCGAGGTCGTTGGCTTCAAAATGGGGCAAGGTGAACCGGGTGATGTCCGGCGTGAAGAGCGTGGCGTCGGTGGTTCCTTTTTGGGTGTGGCCAAGCAGAAAATGCGCTTCCCACTGAAGCTGTTGGGGGTTCTTGCCGGTGAACCGAAACCCGCCGCACCGGATGATGAGCAGGCATTGCTCGAGGCCGAGCCCCGTGCGCTCGATGGCATCTTCCAGTGACGCGTAAGCACCGCCCTGTTGGCGCTCGTGCATGATGCGAGCGACGGTTTGGGCCTGGATGCCCCGGACGAGGTTGAAGCCCAACAAAATGGTGCGGCAATGCGGTTCTACGCACGCTTCCCAGCCCCCCCGGTTGACGCAGGGTGCCTCGATGCGGCCACCGACCATGCGGGCTTCGTGCACGTAAAATTCTGTGCGGTAGAACCCGCCGAAGTTGTTGATGCACGCGGCCATGTACTCGATGGGCCAATGCGCTTTCAGGTACAGACTCTGGTAGCTTTCTACGGCGTATGAGGCGGAGTGGCCTTTGGCAAAGGCGTACCCGGCGAAGCTTTCTACTTGGCGCCAAACTTCTTCGACCAGCACCGGGTCCCGTCCGCGTTCGACGGCTTTTTGGTGGAAGGCGTCCCGCGCCTTGGCAAACTCTTCCCGCGACCGGAACTTCCCGCTCATGCCGCGGCGCAGCACATCCGCCTCACCGAGGTCGAGCCCGGCGAAGTGGTGGGCCACCTTGATGACGTCCTCTTGGTACACCATCACGCCATACGTTTCCGGCATCAACTCGAGGAGGACGGGGTGGGCGTCGTCGCGTCGCTCGGGGTACCGGTGCCGCTCGATGTAGGCGCGCATCATACCGCTGCGCGACACGCCGGGCCGGATGACCGAACTCGCGGCGACGAGTCCGAGGTAGTTGTCGACGCGGAGCTTGCGCATCAGCATCCGCATGGCGGGGGATTCGACGTAGAAGCACCCGACTGCCAAGGCCTCCCGGAGCAGGTGTTGGATGCGCGGGTCGCGCTTGAACCGCGCCATGTCGTGGATGTCGATTTGGGCAGCGACC
>JAPOHG010000079.1 GCA_029979565.1 bacterium | reverse complement strand
AGAGAGTCTGCAGAAAAATCTGCAACACCATGATAAATTTCTGGAGTTTGATAATTGTGGGCTAGAATTACAGCATTTTTTTCTTTTTTTAATTTATTAATTTTATGAATATATGGAGCATGCACTGACCATTCAATTTCAGGCATAACCTTAGAAATTTTTTGATAAATTGGATCTGTTGCTTTACGCACTTCTTGTGTAAATTCCATGGGGATTTTTACCAATTTGAATCATGATTGTCATTCATTTATTATGGGACATATCGCGGTCGTGCTGAAATTGGTAGACAGGCACGGTTGAGGGCCGTGTGGACTTAGTCCATGAGAGTTCGAGTCTCTCCGACCGCACCAAAGTGAATTTTATATAGGAGTTTTTGATGGATAAATTGCTTTCAGTAATATTTATGATTGGGGTTTTGCTTTTAGTTCTTCCAAGTTTTTTACAATCAAATTCTCAATTAAAACAATTTCTTAAAAATCTCAGTATTTGGATTATTATAGTTTTAATTATTTTAATGATTGTTTATTTATTTAAATAAGAAAATTAGTTTTTTATCCAATCAGGTTTGTTGATATTTATTGAAGCTTCTTTAGTTTTAAAATTTACTTTTTCATCAAAGTTTTCGTCTAAATATTTAATTAAAGCAAAAGG
>JAPOHG010000078.1 GCA_029979565.1 bacterium | reverse complement strand
TGCCGTGAGTAGTGTCATATCTTAACATATAACTCATGTAGTTTGCGTCTATAAGGTCATTGATTCCAACAATATTGATATTTGGATTATTAATAGCGGCTCTGAAAACTAACCTACCTATTCTCCCGAAACCATTGATTGCAATATTTATTTTATTCATAGTTATATATTAGATTTTTGGCAAAACTATATATCATTCATTTGAAATCAAATAAAATAATATTATCAAATTATTTTTTTTTAAAATTAATATGATTTTTTGAGTACTGTTTTATATTTGCATCCGTATTGGTCCCTTCGTCTAGGGGTTAGGACGCCAGGTTTTCATCCTGGAAACAGGGGTTCGATTCCCCTAGGGACTGCGAATAAAAAAACCCATCATTTGATGGGTTTTTTATTTCTTTAAAATTCAAAAGTGTAGAATATTATAGGCGACTTTCTTGTATCTAAAATTTAAATTTTACGTTCTAAATAAACTAATTGATAAAAAAAACTATATGAAAAAATTAATATTATTACTAGTTGTCTTTATTTCATACCAGTCATTTTCAAATGAGAGGACTGTGAATGTTGATAAAAGTTTTGTTAAGTGGACAGGCAAAGAAATAACCACTAAAATCCATTTTGGAAAATTAAATATAAGTTCGGGAAGTATTACTGTTGATGATAATG
>JAPOHG010000077.1 GCA_029979565.1 bacterium | reverse complement strand
TATCTTCCTCGGGCGCCCAAATATCAGGTCGACCTCCACTGAAACCAAATGTTTTTCCACCCATTGATTCGATTGCAACGTTACCAGCTAAAATAAGTAAATCAGCCCAGCTAATTTGATTTCCATATTTCTGTTTTATTGGCCATAACAATCTTCTTGCTTTGTCTAAGTTTCCGTTATCAGGCCAACTATTTAAAGGAGCAAATCTTTGTGCACCAGTGCCACCACCACCGCGACCATCAGCTGTTCTGTATGTTCCAGCTGCATGCCAAGTCATTCTAATAAAGAAAGGTCCATAATGACCATAATCCGCTGGCCACCAATCTTGGGAGTCAGTCATTAAATCATTAAGGTCTTTTTTTAATCCATCATAGTCAATATTTTTAAAATGTTCACGGTAATCAAAATCTTTTCCCATCGGATTAGATTTTTCATCATGTTGATGAAGAATACTTATATCTAATTGGTTGGGCCACCAATCTCTATTTGTGGTTCCTTCACCTTTGTTTTTTGTATTTGCACCGTGCATTACTGGGCATTTGCTTTCGGCATCCATTGTATGTTTCTCCTTTTTTGAACTAGTATAGATATATAAACAAATCTAATGAAAGCAAAGAAAAATTGGACGCACTTACCCCTAGGAAATATTAAAATTTGTGGGTTTCCAATCAGCTGGCGCAAGT
>JAPOHG010000076.1 GCA_029979565.1 bacterium | reverse complement strand
CAGGTGGTACTAAAGGGCCAGCTGGTGATAAAGGTGCTCAAGGTGATCAAGGTGCTGCAGGACCTAAAGGTTCATCAGGACCAGCAGGACCTACAGGACCAGCAGGACCAAAAGGTGCTAACGGACCTAAAGGTAGTACAGGTACTAAAGGTTCAGCAGGACCAGCAGGACCTAAAGGATCAAATGGACCAAAAGGATCTCAAGGCGATACAGGACCAGCAGGACCAAAAGGTCAAAAAGGTGCAGATTCTGCAGTAGCAGGACCTAAAGGACAAAAAGGTGCAGATGGACCAGCAGGACCAAACGGACCTAAAGGACAGAAAGGTGAAGCAGGACCTACAGGACCACAAGGACCAAACGGACCTAAAGGATCAAACGGACCAAAAGGACAGAAAGGTGCAGATTCGAGTGTAGCAGGACCAACAGGACCAACAGGTGATAAAGGTGCTCAAGGTGATACAGGACCAGCAGGACCAAAAGGTCAAAAAGGTGCAGATTCAAATGTAGCGGGACCTAAAGGACAAAAAGGTCAAGACGGACCAAACGGACCTAAAGGACAAAAAGGAGAAATTGGTGGAGCAGGACCTAAAGGTTCAGAAGGACCAGCAGGACCAACAGGACCAAAAGGTGCTACAGGTACATCAGCTGGTGAAACCTATAACAATGAAATATCATTCCTAGCAGCTCAAGATGGATCTAATTATGAATTACATATGACATCAACAGGTAATTTATATTCAGGATTAGCATGGAGT
>JAPOHG010000075.1 GCA_029979565.1 bacterium | reverse complement strand
AGGTTCACAATCTTCTATCAAATACTTATAATCATCTTCTGTATAAGTTGTGTATGCTGGAACTGTAATTCCACCAGCTACCATAATTGCTAAATCAGAAACAAACCATTCTGGTCTATTCTCTGAAACCAAAAGACATCTATCACCTTCATTTATATTTTCTTTAATAACTTTTGATAATTTTAAAATATTCTTTTCAGTTTGTTCCCATGTGTATGTTTTTTTATTACTTGGGTTTAGCCATTCTAAAAAAATATCTTTTTTATTTTGTTTATTTGCTTGATTAACAAATAATTCGATCAAATTATTTAAATTATTTAAATTCATAGTTACTTGGTGGGCGAAGAGAGAATCGAACTCTCACTTCTTGCGAAACACGATTTTGAGTCGTGCGCGTCTACCAGTTCCGCCATTCGCCCTTGGTATTCAATTAAATTATATTTAAATAGTATAAGAACTAAATTTATATTAAAACCAAAAAATGTTTCAAACACTTTACAAAAAATGTTTAGAATTAGCTGCACATAAAAGTTCAAATTTTTATTTAGGGCTTGTATCTTTTATTGAAAGTTCTTTTTTTCCTATACCTCCAGATGTAATGATAATTCCAATGGTAATTGCTAAAAAAAAAGAATATTTGAAAATATTTTTAATAGCATCTATATTTTCAGTTCTTGGAGGAATTTTAGGATATTTAATTGGTTATCTATTTTTTGATTTAGCAATGTATGTAATCGAATTTTATGGTTATCAAGATAAAGTTG
>JAPOHG010000074.1 GCA_029979565.1 bacterium | reverse complement strand
CCATTCGGCCACATACACGCACGATGTCTTCCGCCACCCGTTTTGGATGCGCGTTCACCATGCTGCCAAACCCCACGTACACCACAGCATCGTGTTCGTTCAAAAACGATTGCATGTTGGCATCCATCCCAGCTTCAGTGTTGGGCGGCCTTTGTCGAAACCGCGATACGACAGCTTGATTCGGCCAGTCCGCTGGACGCCGAAACAACGCTTCATTGTACGCGTACTCAACCATAAGTTCATTGCGGTAGAAGCGGGTGAGGTCTTTCGGGGTCAATTCCATGCCACGTTTTCGCATGAAGCTTTTTCCATAACCTAAAATGCTTTGACGCACCAACGCGTACTCGGCTATGCGGTAGGTCATACGATTCCATACCGCGCGCCGAGGTTTTCCAAAAGCTACGTGCGGGTGTCGACTCGTCGCGTGAACAAGGCAGGGCATTGGGCTCAACAGGCGAACATTTCCTCGGTGTTTCAGCGCCCAAAAAACCGGGTAGATGCATTTGATGTGAAACACCACCTCGTCCGGTTCGAAGTGTTGGACCGCTTCTTCTTGATCAATGATCAGCTTTTCCTGTATCGCTTTCGTTTTAGAAAGCAGACCCAATACCGTTCGAATTCGCGAAAAACCGCTGCCCACCTGGCCCATAATGTTTCGAATTTCTGGGCTTTCTATCAACTCCAAGAACGAGCGGTCTTGGGGATAAAAGAGTGGAGACACCTCCTTCGCTAAGGTTTCAAATTGCGCGGGAAGGCAGAATGCCACTTCGTGCCCACTCGATTTCATCTCTTGCCCCAACGCAAGGAATGGCTCCATGTCACCCCGACTCCCTATAGACATGAACAATACTCGCATAT
>JAPOHG010000073.1 GCA_029979565.1 bacterium | reverse complement strand
CTTTTTTAGGTAATAATCTATCTACCAAAGAGAACTTAATATTACTATTTTTAGGTAATAAATTTGCTAATAAAAATCTTCCAGCTGTAGAAGTGTATTTTTCTATTTTCTTATTCCCTTGCTCATCTACAGTCTCGTATCTTGAAATGATAGTACTATGTACATTTATTTGACCAGATGATAATGCAAATTCAATTTGATCTGAATTTGTAAAGTATCCAGCTGGTTTATCAGATATAGGTTCTTGTGAAAGATAGTAAATTCCTAAAATCATATCCTGACTTGGAACGATAATTGGTTTACCGTTTGATGGAGAAAGAATATTATTTGTAGATAACATTAATATTCTTGCTTCTAATTGTGCTTCTAAACTTAATGGCACGTGCACTGCCATTTGGTCACCATCGAAGTCAGCGTTAAATGCAGCACAAGTTAAAGGATGTAATTCAATTGCATCTCCTTCGATTAATTTGGGCTCAAACGCTTGAACTCCAAGCCTATGAAGTGTTGGCGCTCTATTTAAAAGTACCGGATGCTCTCTAACTATTAATTCTAAAGCGTCCCAAACTGCATTTGTTTCTTTTTCAACTAATTTTTTAGCTTGTTTAATTGTTGAAGCTAAGCCTAATTTATTTAATCTTGCATATAAAAATGGTTTAAATAACTCAAGAGCCATTTTTTTCGGTAAACCACACTCATGTAATTTTAGATCAGGGCCGACAACGATTACAGATCTTCCAGAATAATCAACTCGTTTACCTAATAAATTTTGTCTAAATCTTCCTTGTTTACCTTTTAACATTTCAGCAAGAGATTTAAGTGGTCGCTTACCTGTCCCTGTTATTACTCTGCCTCTTCTACCGTTATCAAATAGAGCATCTACAGATTCCTGA
>JAPOHG010000072.1 GCA_029979565.1 bacterium | reverse complement strand
AACATGGAATTGTACGACATAGAAACGGGGACGGAAGTCTACCGCGAAGGGGTATTCATTGCTCCTGCGGTAGAGGAATCCACCTCCCCGGAATCCATGACCGCCGCCGTCAAAACCTGCACCGCCCAAGTCCTATCGGACGGCAAAACCCCGGTGGTTTTGGGCGGCGAACACAGCGTGAGCATTGGCGCCATTCAAGCCTGTGCCGAAGTCCACCCCAACTTGGCTGTACTCCACATCGATGCCCACGCAGACTTGCGCCCATCCTACCTGGGTTCAGCGTGCAATCACGCCTGCGCCGTGCATTGGGCGTCTCAACATTGCACCCTTGTGCAAGTGGGGATCCGGAGCATGGACGCTTCCGAATTGCCTTTTATCCAGGAGGGCTGTCTCTTCACAGGCGATGACTGCCGACATCGAGAGGATGACGCTTGGCAAACCGAAGTCCTCGAAGCCCTCGGTCAACCGAAGCGCTCCGTGTACATTACAGTCGACCTCGACGCCTTTGACCCCGCCTACCTGCCTGATACAGGAACCCCTGAACCGGGTGGGCTGGACTGGTTTCAGGTCATAGGACTCATCCGCAAGGCGTCCGAAAAGTTCAATGTAATCGGATTCGACATCGTCGAACTGGCTGCCCACGCCGGGAGCAAGTCCAGTGATTTTTTGGCAGCCAAACTGCTGTACAAAATGCTCACCTATTCCCTCAATCCCACCCACATTAACACGACTCAGTCATGAGCCAAACTCCATACATGCGCGATTTCGTCGCTCGCCACTTCAAACATTTCAACGCCGCGGCGCTCGAGGACGCTGCCAAGGGGTACGAAGCTCATTTGGCTGCAGGCGGAAAAATGATGGTTACGCTCGCCGGCGCGATGAGCACCGCAGAATTGGGTCGAAGCCTCGCCGAAATGATTCGCCAAGACAAAGTGGCGATCATCAGTTGCACCGGCGCGAACTTGGAAGAAGAC
>JAPOHG010000071.1 GCA_029979565.1 bacterium | reverse complement strand
GAATGCTGGCGAAGAATGCTGAGGTTCAATTGATTCGGCCACCAGTCGGTGTTTCGTGTTCCGCCGCCCGCACTTTTCTTCAGGGAGCCACCCAGAAAAGGGCATTTGGATTCGCTGTTCACGTTGTATGTGTTTCTTGATTGATCGTCGCTCATGATCTGGTGACTTTGATTTCTTTTTTGAACCCTCAAAAATAAATGTATTCTCCTCAATCCCGGGGCCAATTCAAGCACAAAATCAGGCTACTTCAACCGCTTCATTTGCGTGAAACACCGCTCTCCAAAAACAAAAACAGCGCCTCGCAGTGGGCGCTGTTCCTTTTGTTGGGTCAATTTGTTTAGAGCAAATTGATTCGCTGAGCGAGCGAATCCTTGTAGCTACCCCCCACAGGAATCTCTTTCTCCATGCCTCGGATGGTGATCAACGAATACTTGATGCTTTCAATCGCCTCAATGTTGACGATGTAGCTGCGGTGCACCCGCATGAAATCCGATCCGCTGAGCTTGGTTTCCACGTCCTTCATGGTGGAATGAATCGTGTAGCTCTCCGTTGTTGTGTGCACGACCACGTAGTCCTTAAGTGCCTCAACAAACAACAAGTCCTCATTCTTCACACGAATGAGTCGGCTGCGGTTCTTCACGAAGATGATGTCCGAATCCTCCTTGTGTTCCGCAAGGCTGCGCAGGAACTCCGTCTCTTGGCGAACCTCTTGCTCCTTGCCGTGCTTGTGCAGCGCCATTTCAATGGCTGTCTGGATGTCAACATCCTTGAAGGGCTTCAAAATGTAACCGTGCGGCTCGGCCATTTTGGCTTCGTTCAGCGTGCTTTCGTCTGCGTAGGCGGTTAAGAACACAACGGGAATGTCCATGTTGCGCTTGATTTCCTCTGCTGCGGCGATTCCGTTCATGTCGCCCTTGATCATGATGTCCATCAACGCCAAATCCGGCTTGTGCTTCATGGCCATATTGATGGCGTCTTCTCCATTATCGGCAGACGCTACAACGTTGTAGCCCAGGTTGCCG
>JAPOHG010000070.1 GCA_029979565.1 bacterium | reverse complement strand
CCCACTCGCAGCTGCGCGTGACATCCGGGAGACATTCGGGCGAATGGCTATGAACGACGAAGAGACGGTGGCGTTGATTGCGGGGGGACACACCTTCGGAAAAACCCACGGTGCGGCCGATCCCGAAAAGTACGTAGGAGCAGAGCCTGCAGGGGCAAGCATTGAAGAGCAAAGCATGGGGTGGAAAAACACCTTCGGGACAGGCGCTGGCGGAGACACCATCACCAGCGGATTGGAAGGGGCTTGGACAACAACCCCGACCCAATGGAGCAACAACTACTTTGAAAACCTCTTTGGTTTTGAGTGGGAATTGACCAAAAGTCCAGCAGGCGCGCAACAATGGAAGCCAAAAAACGGAGGAGGACAAGGGGCTGTCCCCGACGCCCACGATCCATCCAAGAGCCACACTCCAATCATGCTGACAACAGACCTGGCGTTGCGAATGGACCCGAAGTACGCGGTGATTTCAAAGCGATTCCACGAAAACCCAGAGGAGTTTGCTGATGCGTTTGCGCGAGCGTGGTTCAAGCTCACGCACCGGGACATGGGGCCGATTCACCGTTATTTGGGCCCAGAGGTTCCAGCGGAGGAGTTGATTTGGCAGGACCCAATTCCTGCAGGGGACACCATCGGCGCAAGCGATGTAGCTGCGCTGAAGGCCAAGGTGATGTCGTCGGGTTTGACGGTGTCAGAGGTGGTTTCAACCGCTTGGGCTTCCGCTTCTACATTCCGTGGCAGCGACAAGCGTGGGGGCGCGAACGGCGGCCGCATCCGCTTGGCACCTCAACGCTACTGGGAGGTCAACAACCCCACTCAATTGAACCGAGTGTTGGACACACTTGAGGGCATTCAAAAGGAATTCAATGGCGCTGGAGGCGCTCAGGTGTCCATGGCAGACTTGATTGTACTCGCGGGGTGCGCGGGCATTGAAAAAGCTGCGGCGAATGCAGGGCACACCGTTGAAGTTCCTTTCACGTCAGGCAGGGGCGATGCAACAGAGGCCCAAACCGACGTGGAGTCTTTCTCGGTGCTCGAGCCGCGCGCAGACGGCTTCAGAAACTACCGAAAGTCCGGAGTCGGCGGAACGACAGAGGAAATGCTGATTGACAAAGCCCAGTTGCTGACATTGACCGCGCCTGAAATGACGGCTTTGGTTGGCGGCCTGCGTGTGCTCGGCACCAATTACGACGGTTCGATGCACGGGGTGTTCACCGACCGACCAGGTGAATTGACAAACGACTTTTTTGTCAACCTGCTTGAT
>JAPOHG010000006.1 GCA_029979565.1 bacterium | reverse complement strand
GGTTACCTCCCACGTGATGATCTCACCCGTGAATTGAAGCTCGCCTGCCTCGTCCACCAAGCGGAGCGTAGATTGCCGCTGAATGCGGTCGCGCAGGGCTTCCGTCAGCGCAAGCGCACTCGACGCCGTGGCCAAAGGGGTCAGCATTTCAAACGCCGCCACCGAATACGTTGAGGCACCCGAGGTTTGAGCGCCATAAGGCGAATAGACGCCACAGCTGGCCATAAAAACGACCACTCCCATCAACGCAACCGAACGGATCCATGTCAACGTGCTCATTTCAAGCCGTATTCTTTGATTTTGCGGTACAACGTCCGCTCGGAGATGCCCAATTCAAGCGCGGCGTACTTTCGCCGGTTGCGGTGCTTAGCGAGGGCCTTGCGGATCAACTCTTTTTCCGAGTCCTGCAAGGAGAGCACTTCCTCCACTTCCTGCGCCTCTTCCAACTCATCATGAGCCGTGCCGGACGAACGCTGCACTGCTGGTGCTCCTTGCCACTTCGAAGGCGACCACTCGGTTTCAAAGGCCTCCTCGGACTCGGCAGGGTCATCCTCCCGGCCGACAGGCAATCCCTTCAGTGATGGCGGCGGCTGGTTGAACACCCGCTGAGCAAGTTCAGCACTGACGGGTGATGAGTCGCTCTGCATCAAATCGTAGACGAGTTTTTTGAGGTCTTGCATTTCTTGGCGCATGTCGAACAGCACCTTGTACAAGATTTCGCGTTCGTTCAGGTTGGAAGCCGCGTCGGGGGCTTCCCGCATGGGCAAACGGCTTCGGTGAGATTCCGGCAAATAACTGAGCAACGTGTCCGCGTCAATTCGACGTTCGATTTCCAAGATGGACATTTGCTCCGTGGTGTTTTTCAGTTGGCGAATGTTGCCGGGCCACGGATAATTTTCCAGCACTTCCACGGCATCCTCGGCCAACGAAAGCGGAGGCATTTGATATTGTTCAGAAAAATCTGTGGTGAACTTTCGGAAGAGCAGGTGAATGTCTCCGGCGCGCGCACGGAGCGGAGGTACGTCGATCGGCACTTGGCTCAATCGGTAATACAAGTCCTCTCGGAATTGTCCGCGCTGAATGGCGTCGGCAAAATCCACGTTGGTCGCTGCGACCACGCGCACATCGGTCTTCTGCACTTTCGAAGAACCGACGCGGATGAATTCGCCGGTTTCCAAAACTCGCAACAAGCGAACTTGCGTGGTCAAGGGCAATTCTGCGACCTCATCCAGAAAAATAGTTCCACCGTTGGCCTCTTCGAAATAGCCCTTCCGGGATTCGGTGGCGCCGGTAAATGCACCCTTTTCATGGCCGAACAATTCGCTGTCGATGGTGCCTTCTGGAATGGCCCCGCAGTTCACGGCAATAAACGGTCCATGCTTGCGGCGCGAAAAATGATGCACGACCCTGGGCATGACCTCCTTTCCCACTCCGCTTTCCCCGAGCACAAGCACGGACAAATCTGTTGGCGCCACCTGAGACGCAACGGTCACCGCACGGTCCAACGCCGGGCTCGTCCCGATGATGCCAAATCTTCGTTTGATTGAAAGTGCATCCATGGTGCAGCAATTAGGCGACGGCAGCCTCGTCGGTTATGGTTCCCAGCAAGGTGACCGCGGTGCAGTCGTGGACGTGCACATTCACATACGTTCCGCGTTGGGCGTTTTCTTTCGGAAAGACGACAACGGTATTGTATGTGGTCCGTCCGAAGTATTGGTCCTCGCTCTTCTTGGATGTCCCCTCGATGAGCACGCGGTACGTCCGACCAACCAGCGCTTTGGTTCGCGCCGCACCGTGTCCTTTTTGCAAGGCGATAATCTCCTGCAATCGACGGCCTTTCACCTCATCGGGCACATCGTTCTCAAACTTTCGTTGGGCCAGTGTACGGGGACGCTCGCTGTATTGGAACATGTAGGACATGTCGTATTGAACAGCCTCCATCAAACTCAGCGTGTCTTGGTGTTCTTCTTCCGTCTCCCCACAAAACCCTGCGATGATGTCCGTCGAAATCGCACAATCCGGCATGATGCGGCGAATGGCATCGATGCGCTCGAGGTACCATTCACGGGTGTACCCGCGGTTCATTCGTTTCAAGTTGTCGCTGTTCCCGGACTGCACGGGCAAGTGGATGTACTTGCAGATGTTTTCGTGCCTCGCCATGGCGTGCAGCACATCGTCGGTCATGTCCTTGGGATGGCTGGTTGAGAACCTTACGCGAAGGTCAGCGTTTACAGCGGCGACGCGTTCGAGCAACTCGGCGAAGCGCACCACCGGATCCTCTTCGTTTTTGACGTTGCCCTTGTTGTCGATATTCCACTTGTAGCTGTCGACGTTTTGACCCAGCAACGTCACCTCGCGGTAGCCGGCTTCGAACAACTCATGAGCCTCGCGGACGATGCTCTCTGGATCCCGGCTGCGCTCGCGGCCCCGGGTAAAAGGAACCACACAGAAACTGCACATGTTGTCGCAGCCCCGCATGATGCTGATGAAAGCTGTGACGCCGTTCGAGTCCAAGCGCACCGGGCTGATTTCTGCATAGGTTTCTTCCCGGCTCAGGAGCACATTCACCGCCTTTTGACCTCCGTGCACTTGGTCCACTAAGTTGGGTATGTCCCGATAGGCGTCAGGACCAACCACCAAATCCACCAATTTCTCTTGCTCAAGCAAGGATTCCTTCAATCGCTCCGCCATGCAACCGAGCACACCAACCACCAGCTCCGGCCTATGTTGCTTTGCTTTTTTGAATTGGCGCAGGCGGCTGCGAACCCGCTGCTCTGCATTTTCACGGATGGCGCAAGTGTTTAACAGAATCAGGTCTGCCTCTTCTTCATCGCGTGTGGTAGCAAAGCCCGCCTCATTGAGAATGCTCGCCACAATCTCCGAATCGCTGAAGTTCATTTGGCAACCGTAACTTTCCAGGTAGAGCTTACGGCCATTTGAAGGCGTGCTTGAAATCACGGTGGGAGAACCCTGCAACGATTCGTGCATGAGTTCTTGGGTGTGGTCCTGTGGATTCGAGGATTCGTTGGCCATGGCTGCAATGAAGTGGACCACAAATGTAAGGATTCCGTACAAAAAACTGACAGTTTGTCAGTCCTTAACAAAATCAACTGTTACCCCCCGAACAGTCCCTTCGCAATCAAATACGGAATCAGGATGTACAAGATGGAGTCGCGTATCAAGTAATACATGAAAACGGCAAGCACCAGTTTCCAGCCGTACTTTTTCACGAGGCCTTTGAAGCCCTGCTCTTTGAAAACCTTGCGGTATTCTTTGCCCTTCTCTTTCGAAAAAATCGATTTCAACCCCATGGATGACGCTTGGCGCTACTGATTCGTGACCGCGGTTTGCGGTTGCAAATTTGCGTCAGAATTCAACAAATCGAACACCCGGAAGTTTCCCAGTTGTGTCATTTGTTCGGTCAACCAAAGGCTCTGCTTGTGGGCCTCATACCATTCGGGATCATTGCACACCAGATAAGACGCCCCCTTGCCTGCATAAAAGGCCACGCGTTTCTCTCCTTGTTCCAAATCATCATACAGGTTCGTAAACCCTTTTTGATCCATCAAACTCAATGAAATATTGGGACTCGGGTCGGTCACTGAAAGAACCAGATCCTCGCGTGCAATGCCCACAGACCGAAAGGCTTCAGTCCATTCTTCCGCATTGCCGAACCGCCGGTCTTGATCCCAATGAAACCAGGACCAGATAGCTCGCTCACGGGATGGCACCACCTGTTCATACAACCAGCCTCCTATCGGTCGGTGCTTCATGCGCGTGCGCAACCCTGCGTCCGCCAACTGCAGCAGCATAGCCGCAACAAACACGCCCCATCCTGCGCGCTTGAGCGACCGGCTGGCGGTTTTCCAATGCGTTGCTGTCCACACCGCGACGAGGGGAACTCCCACCTGCAATTCAATCAAGTAGTAATCGTGGACATTCAAATTCTCAAACCACAGCACGATATAACCAACCGATGCCGCCGCCACGGCTGCTGTGGATAACGAGAGCCACCGATTGGTTTGGCCAGGTTTACGCACAGCATGAACCACCGCAACCCCCAACACGGCGAAACCCAAGGCCAAGGCATATCGGTGGTACCAATTCGGCAGCACGTCCTCCCGAAAAGCACGCCAGGTATTTTCAAATGACGCAACTTCCCAAAGGGGCCTCGTCGATGTCAAGAAATACACGCTCTCATTTTGGGCATTGAACCATTTCGTCCAGAGTACCCAGGCAACGCCAACAAAGACGGGAATGCCCAAGGCCACGGTCCATTGCCACCAGCGTTTGGAAACAAAGACCACCAAGGCAGGGGGAATCAACCCGAGGGCCATGGTCGGACGAAACAGGACCGCCAAGGAAAAGGCCAACACCATCAGAACCTGCGGTCTGCGTTTCGTGCAGTCGGAGCGCCACCACTTATACGCTTCCCACCAGCCGACATAAACCAATCCCAATCCAGCCGCATTGACCAAATAATTCGGCCCATAAAAGGCCAAGAGTCCGGAGCCCATGGTCAGCCACGTCACCGCCATGGCACTATGAAGTGACACGAATTGGCGGGATGTCCGGAACAAACACCAACATCCGAGGAGCAAAATTCCTAAATGGGTCCACCGAAGAGTCCATGGCTGAACACCGCTGGCCTTCCAGAGTTTTCCATTCACGAAATAGGTCAAAGGAAATTCGCCCACCGCATCGCCGCCCCCACTGCCGTGCTGAAAATGCATCGCCGGCTGGAACAGGCCACGTGGCTCCAGAGCGTAATTAAGTGCCATCGAGTAGGCATCACATTGGCGCCATTGGTGCATTCCATAAGGCGTTTTCCAGCCGACTTGGCCAAAATCGTAGACCGCGAAAATCAAAAAGAGGACCCCGGACCAAAAAATAATTTTGGCCTTGAAGTCCACAGGTATGATGGCAGAATTTGCAGCGTTTTCGCTCATGGTGACGGCGCGAAATTACACCTTGCTGTCAGAACCCAATTTGCTCGAATTGAAATTCCATCCCTTTCTTTGCGTTCCATTTGAAGCGAGCATATGTCGAAAAATTTAGTCATCGTCGAGTCGCCTGCCAAGGCCAAAACCATTGAAGGTTACTTGGGTAAAGACTTCGTTGTGAAAAGCAGTTACGGGCACATTCGGGACCTTCCCAAAGGGAGCGAGAGTGTCGATGTTGACAAAGGTTTTGAGCCCAAATATGTGGTCGCGGATGACAAGAAACAGCTCGTCAAAGAATTGAAACAGGCCGCCTCGAAAGCGGAAGTGGTCTGGCTCGCGACGGATGAGGATCGGGAAGGAGAAGCCATTTCGTGGCACCTGTACGAAACCCTCAAGCTGAAGCCCGAATCCACCAAGCGCATTGTCTTTTCGGAGATTACCAAAACGGCCATCCTCAAGTCGATTGAAAATCCCAGAACCGTCGACGTCAACCTAGTTAATGCGCAACAAGCGAGGCGCATATTGGACCGACTGGTCGGATTTGACTTGAGCCCTGTACTCTGGAAAAAGGTCAAGCCTGGACTGAGTGCAGGCCGCGTGCAGAGTGTTGCTGTCCGCATCATTGTCGAACGAGAGCGCGAAATCGCGGGCTTCCAACCCGCAGCCGATTTCCGTGTGGTTGGTGAATTCACTGTAGACGGGCTCACCGTCAAGGCCCCACTGAACCAGCGATTCAAAACCGAAGCCGATGCCAACGCCTTCTTGACCGATTGCATCGGGGCGGAATACTCGGTAAAATCGCTCGTCACCAAGCCGACGAAGCGCAAGCCGGCAGCACCTTTCACAACGTCAACCCTGCAACAGGAAGCTTCCCGAAAGCTCGGATTTTCGGTGTCGCGCACCATGCGTGTCGCTCAGGGCCTTTACGAAAGCGGCCTCATCACGTACATGCGTACCGACAGCACCAACCTGAGTGACCTCGCCCTTAAGCAAGCCAAAGCCGTCATCACGGATGAATACGGTGATCGGTATTCCAACCCCAAGCAGTATACAGGTAAGAAAGCCAAAGGAGCTCAAGAAGCGCACGAGGCCATTCGCCCGTCGGATTTGGGACGCAAGTCCATGACCGGTGAACGGGATCAAGAACGCCTGTACGACCTCATCTGGAAGCGCACCGTCTCTTCCCAAATGGCGGAAGCGGAATTAGAAAACACCACCGCCACCATTGCCGTTTCATCAAGGGAAGAAAATTTTGCTGCCAAAGGTCAAGTCATCACGTTCGATGGCTTTTTGAAGGTGTACCTTGAAGGCAAGGACGACGAAGGAGACGACAAGGAACAAGAAGGTCGATTGCCGGCCATGGAAGAAGGACAACAATTGCCTTGCACCAGCATTGTGGCAACCGAACGGTTTTCGAAGCACGCCCCACGCTACACGGAGGCCAGCCTGGTCAAGCGCTTAGAAGAGTTGGGCATTGGGCGACCATCGACTTATGCACCTACGATTTCCACGGTTCAAAAGCGCGGCTATGTGGAGAAAGGCGACCGCGAGGGAACGCCACGTGACTTCCGCGTGTTGACGCTGGACAATGGCAACGTCACCGCCAAAACCGAAACGGAAAATACCGGTGTGGAGCGCGCCAAGCTCTTTCCCACCGACATTGGCATGGTCGTCAACGACTTCTTGCTCGAGCATTTTGACAACATCATGGACTTTAATTTCACCGCCGAGGTGGAAGAGAAATTCGATGTGATTGCCCAGGGCCAGATGGATTGGCGCACCATGCTCAAGGATTTTTACCAGGGTTTCAAAAAGAACGTCGACAACACCCAAGAAAACGCGGAGCGCGCATCGGGTGAGCGCATCTTGGGCCAACACCCTGAGAATGGGAAAACCATTTTGGTGCGTATTGGACGTTACGGACCGCTCGCTCAAATCGGAGAACCCGATGATGAAAAGAAAGAATTCGCCTCGCTGCTGAAAACCCAAAGCCTCGAGACCATCACCTTGGAGGAGGCGTTGGACCTGTTCAAATTGCCACGTCGCCTCGGCGAACACGAAGGCAAGGTGGTGACAGCGGCCATTGGTCGTTTCGGCCCCTACGTTCGGTACGATGGAACGTTTGTGTCCCTCAAAGCTGCTGATGGCGACGACCCCTACACCGTCACGTTGACAAGGGCGATTGAGCTGATTGTCGCCAAAAAGGCGGCCGATGCAAAGGCATTGATCAAGGTTTTCGAAGAGGACGAGACCGTTCGCATTTTGGAAGGCCGATACGGACCGTACATCAAAGCCGGCAAGAAAAACGTCACCATTCCAAAGACGGAAGACCCGGGTTCAATCACATGGGAACGCGCCCAAGAATTGATTGAAGAAGCGGCAAAGCGTCCCAAAGGGCGCCGTCGAAAGAGCTGAGCAGAATATCACCGAGGCGGTGTCAGCAACCTTTCGCATTTTCAGCACTTCAGGTGCTGGAATCCGCGAAATTGCCTACCATGTTGGATGGCATTTACGACCTCTTCGAATCAGTAACCACGCCTCATTACAGCAATGCGGAGGGCTCCCAACGCATTGCTGAGCGCATCGACGTGCACCAATTTGATCACCGGCCCGAATTGGAAGGTGCACGGGTGGCGATTTTTGGCGTAATGGATGGCCGGAAGAGCGGCGACAATGAAGGGTGCAGTGAAGGTCCAGCTCGCATTCGGGAAGTGCTGTACCGGTTGACGCCCCACGCGCATTGGCAGACCACCATTGATCTTGGTGATTTGCGACCGGGAGCAACGGAAGCCGATACGGCTGCTGCCGTGCAATCCGTCGTTGCTGAATTGACCCAACAAGGCATCATTCCCGTTGTACTTGGGGGCGGGCAAGACTTGACCACCGCCCTGTACCTCGCGTTGCAGCCTTTCGGTCAGCCTGTGCAATTGGTTACTTTGGACTCCCGTCTCGATTTCGGCGCCGACCCTGACCAAGGGACTTCGCGGAACTTCATGAATGACATCATTCTTCACGAACCGAACTACCTGTTCAACTACACGAACGTTGGTCACCAAGGTTACCTGACTGATCCCGATACGCTCGAGCTGCTCGATAAAATGCAATTCGAAAGCATTCGACTTGGTGAAATCAAACGAAATCCCGCATTGATGGAGCCTGTATTGCGCGATGCCGATCTGATCTCCATTGATGCTTCCGTCATTCAAGGCTCCGATCACGTGGCGCATGCAGATGCCGGTCCCAATGGAATCGATGCTCGAACCATGTGCCAACTGGCTCGTTTTGCCGGTATGAGCGACCGGATGAAGGCCATCGGCATTTTCGAACACAATCCCGACCTCGACAATCGAAACCTCGGTGCGCAACTCATCGGTCAGATCGTTTGGCATATTCTCGATGGCATTTACGCCCAGAAATCTGACTATCCCAAGTGCGGATTAGAGGAGTATGCGCGTTACGTTGTCGACTTGAGCGATGTTGAACAGGCTGTGGTTTTTTACAAATCCAGCAAAAGCGACCGATGGTGGATGGAGGTTCCTTTCCCCGGCCAAAAAACCGGGGCCCACGTGGTCGGATGTGCATACGACGATTACCTGGAAGCGAGCGAAGGAAAGATGCCCGAAAGGTGGTGGAAGACCCTGCAAAAACTGAATTGAATCGGGGCACTGCACAGCGGATTTTCGGCACGAGAATTCACAAGTTTTAGAATTTCTCTATATTAGCGTTCTTGGGGATAATCCCTCGAGAAAAAACCTGCTGTAAATCAACTAGTTAACATGACTCGACTTCTACTCCTCGCGAGCGCTTGTTCCTTGGCTTTGAGCACGCTTACTGCTCAACAAGATCCACAATTCACCCAGTGGTACATGGAACCTGCGTCGTTTAACCCTGCCGTTGCAGGGAACAGCGAGCTCACGTGCGTTTCCGGAACGTATCGCAACCAATGGGAGGGGTTGGACCGAGACCCGAACACCTCCATGCTTACGGCCCACACCTTCGTGGACCCCCTCAAAGGCGGTGTTTTGCTGTCGGTTTACCAGGACGCTCTTGGTCAGGAGGAGAACATGATGGCGCGATTGGGGTATGCCTACCACATGGAACCGCTGTCCAATGGAGCCATCGTGAGTGCAGGCCTATCAGCCACGATGTTTCAAAAGAAACTGGGCAATGATTGGATTGCCATAGACGACTACACGCAAGACACGGCGATTCCGAACAACGAAAGTTCTTCAAGCACCATTGACCTCGATTTTGGCGTTTTCATCCGCAAGCCCGGATCCTTTTATGCTGGCATTTCTGCAACCCACTTGCTCGAACAAGAGTTGGCCGATTTAAGCATTCAGCCACGCCGGCACATCTATGCGATGGGAGGGTACACCCATTCGCTGGATGGCGATTACCTGCTGTTGCGTACCAATGTCCTCGCCAAGACGGATCTCGCTGCCACCATCGCAGACATCAATGTGAATGTCCTGTGGAATCAAATGGTTTGGGGCGGTGTAAGTTGGCGTCCGGGCGATGCAGTCGCTCCGACAGTCGGATTCGAATACGCTATGGAGTCCAGCGATCGCACCAGCACTTCACAACAAATCTTCCGGTTGGGCTACAGCTATGACGCCACAACCTCTGAACTAAGTAACTATTCCTCAGGTTCTCATGAGGTATTCTTGAGCTACTGCTTCAAGTTTGAAACCATCCCGGTCACGAACCGTTATGCCAACCCTCGTTTCCTTTAAACGGATACGAAACAGCAACAAATTGGAGTTAGTACTCGTACATCCTAGTATCAAGGATTAGCCTGCAAGCAACATGAAAAACATCCTTCTCATCCTCATTACGGCTGCTGCTTTGTTCAGCTGCACAGCCGGTCCCCAAGGCGAATTGGTTGGAGTTTACCCCCGTGAACAATGGATTCAAGTGAATCCGTACGGCATGAACTACATCCACCTCGGCTCCTACACCATGGGCCCGAGTGACCAAGATGTTCCTTTCGCAATGAACACGCGATCGAAGACGGTTACCATGCCGGCCTTCTACGTCGATGTTCACGAGATCTCGAACAACGAATACCGTCAATTCTGTGCGTGGGTCAAGGACTCCCTGTACCGCAACACGTTGGCAGAAGATGACAACGAAGATTACTTCTTCGCAGAGACCGAAGATGGAATCGAATTGGACCGCTTCATTGACAAGGGCTACCTATTGAATTGGGAAACCCCGATTAATTGGGAAGACGAAGACATCTTCGACCTCCTCTACGATGAGTACTACCTGCAAGGCTCTGATCAATACTACAACCGTCGTCAATACGATACGCGCAAGCTGAACTTCCGTTACTGGTGGTTGAACTTCAGCGCCGCGGCAAGCAAAGGGAGCCGAGATTCCGAATTCGGTGAAACCAACAGCCTGAATCAATTGCATTCGGTTCGAGGCCACAGCGACCGATCGCAATTTGTCGTGGAAGAAACCATCAACATTTATCCGGACACCCTCGTTTGGGTTCGCGACTTCACCTACGGATTCAATGAGCCGTTGGCGGACTACTTCTGGCATCCTGCTTACGACAACTACCCAGTCGTGGGTGTGACCTGGAGCCAAGCCAAGGCATTCAACGCGTGGAGAACCCAGCTCATGAACAACTGGCGGAGCAGCAACGGCCAATCCGACGTGCAACGATTCCGTTTGCCTACTGAGGCTGAATGGGAATATGCGGCACGCGGTGGCCTCGAACTCAGTCCCTTCCCATGGGGTGGTCCGTACATGCGAAACGCACAAGGATGCCCATTGGCGAACTTCAAGCCCATGCGCGGCGACTACGTTGAAGATGGAGGTGCTTACACCGTCGACATCTCAAGCTACAGCCCGAACGACTACGGCCTGTACAACATGGCAGGAAACGTAGCTGAATGGACAAGCACGGCGTACGATGAGACGGTGTACGAATTCTCGCACGAACTCAGCCCGGAGTACTCGTACCATGCCAAGGTAACCGATCCACCCGCCCTGCACCGCAAAGTGATTCGAGGCGGATCATGGAAGGACATTGGATACTATTGCCAGACCGGTACGCGTTCCTTTGAGTACCGAGATACGAGCAAAGCGTACATCGGCTTCCGAAGCGTGATGTCGTACATGGGACGTGGCAAGAGCGGCGACCCTGAAGAATGGAATTGATTTGAAACCGGTGACTCAGCACCGCTTCGAACTGCGAGATAAATAAATTGAAACCAAAAGCAAGCAAAAAATGAAACCAGGAAGTAAAGGCTGGAAAAACCTGATGGCGAAGATGTACGGAATTGGTGCAGCCATTGTAATTATTGGAGCAATGTTCAAAATCAACCACTATCCCGGGGCATCCGAGATGCTGGTGGTTGGACTTTCTACAGAGGCGATTATTTTCTTCTTCTCTGCATTTGAGCCTCCACATGAAGATCCAGACTGGTCACTGGTTTACCCGGAGTTGGCAACCCCAGCGGACGGCCCAAAACCTCCCACCCGGCAGCTCGATGACATGTTGGCCAAAGCCAACATCGATGAAGAGCTCATCAACAACTTGGGCGATGGCATGCGGCATTTGGGCGAACAAGCTGCCAAGATGGGCAAGGCTGCAGACGTAGGTGCCGCAGCACAGAACTATTCGGAATCTTTGGAAGAAGCAACCAACCAAGTGAAGGCTTTGTCCGGAACGTACACCCAAGTGAGCGAATCATTGAACGGTTTGAAAGATGCCAACGCAATGGGCGAAACAGTTGGTGCTGCCATGCAACAGATGAGCACCAACCTCGGCTCCTTGAATGAAATGTACGCCGGCCAATTGAAGCAATTGGAGGTCAACAGCCAGCTGTACAGCAGCATGGGTGAGCTCGTTCAGAATTTGAGCGACTCAGTGGAGGACACGAAGGCATACAAGGAGAACATTGCCGACCTTGCCAAGAACTTGTCTTCTTTGAACACGGTTTACGCGAACATGCTCAACGCCATGGGCAAATAAGCCCTGTCGTTTTATTTGATTGAACAGATAAATCATGGCAGGAGCTAAAGAGACACCCAGGCAGAAGATGATCGGGATGATGTACCTCGTCCTGACCGCACTTCTCGCATTGAACATTTCGAAGGAGGTTCTCAATGGTTTCGTGAAGGTGGAAAACAGCCTGCGCACAACGCAGGGTACGTTGAATGCAAAAGTCAACGAAACCAGCTCCGAACTCGAGACCAAGTACCTTCAGAACCAAGAGAAGGTCAAGCCCTTTTACGATGAAGCACAGCAGCTGAATGCTACCGCTGCGGAATTGATCTCCTACATCACAGAGATGAAAGCACGCGTTATGGCGGCCTCTGTAGGCGATTACGACGACAACGGCGAACTCGCGGTAGGTAACTACATCGGCAAGGACGAAAACGGGATGGACACGGTCTTGAATTTGGCTTTGATTCCCATCAAAGACGAATACCAGAACCTGACCACTTTCGTTGGCATGGCTGAGCCGAAAGAGCCGCTTGAGGGCCCTTGGACTGCGGTCGAGCTGAAGCAGAAAATGGAGGAATTCCGAAATCAATTGAAGGATACCCGCGTCGTCGATAACCTCGGGAACCAACGTGAATTGCCGCAATACCTTCAGGCTCAGATTGACGAAACCTTCGCCTTCCCGAACGAAATGCAAGAAGGGGTTGAAGTATCCTGGGAGCATGCCAACTTCTACCACGTACCACTTGCAGCGGTGATGCCTCTCATGACCAAAATGACCCTGGATATCCAGGACATTCAGGACGACATTCTTTCGTGGTTGCTGGGCTCCGTTGATGCGAAGTCGTACAAGTTCACGAATTTGATGCCGCTTGTCGTTCCGGAGAGCAATTACATCCTGCGGGGAGACTCATTCCGTGCAGACGTATTGCTCGCGGCGTTTGACGGGACCAATCCCCCGGATATCTATGTGGATTCGAAGAAATGGAACGAACGCGATTCCTCGCTCCTCGAATTCGAGAACATCGACGCATTGCCCATTGGCACGGACGGACTCGGAAAGCTCCGCATCTCAACGCGCGGCATGTCTCTAGGTGAATCGAACTACAAGGGTTTGATCCGCTTCCAGGGCCCAGACGGAAACATTCAGGATTTTCCATACTACACGCCCAAGTTCACAGTGGCTGAACCCGCGTTGGTGGTCTCGCCGACGAAAATGAACGTCTTCTATCGTGGGCTTCCAAACCCTGTAGAAGTTTCTGTTCCGGGCGTTCCTGGAGATAAAATTGACGTCCGGATTTCCGGCAATCACCGCCTGAAAAAGGAATCCGATGGGACCTTTACCATCACCCCGGGAACCGATAAGAAGGCCAACATTACCGTTTCTGCGGAGTTGCCAGACGGCAGCAAGAAAACACTTCCTGCACGGGAATTCCGCGTTAAGCGTATTCCTGATCCGGTGCCATTCTTCGTTGGGAAAACACCTTCTGACCGCACCATTTCCAAACAAGCTTTGGTTGGTGCTGACGGCATTGGTGCCCAGATGGTGAATTTCGATTTCGACGTACGCGTAGTCGTGAAGAGCTTTAGCGTATCGGTCAGCCGGGATGGAACCTTGGTGGAAAAGAAGTCCAACAACAACCGACTCACCGCGGATATGAAGCAGCTCTTCAACCGCGTATCCCGTGGCAATGTGGTCTACTTTGAAGACATCATCGTGGGCATGCCCGACGGAACGGAACGTCAGGTCGCAGCCATGAAGCTAAAAGTCAACTAACAACCTCAGTCCCATGAGTAAGTTCATAACACCCCTTGTCCTTTGTTTCGTGAGCATCGCATTGACGATGCCTGCAACTGCTCAAGTATCCAATGTGCTGGACGGTGCATACGTCAAAGAATCGAACATCACCAAGCGCGTGGTTCCTTACCCCGCCTTGCGTGAAGCTGATGTGATGTACACCCAACGCATCTGGCAAGAAATGGACTTGCGCGAAAAGATCAATCACCCCTACTACTATCCCGTAAAGCCCATCGCGGATCGCAAGAACCTCTTTGACGTGCTTCGCACAGCTTTGTTGGTAGAGGGATCGCTGGTGGCATACGGTACTGGACCGGCAGGTGATGACGACGAGTTCCGGTACCCCCTCTCTCCGAATCAAGTCGATTCCCTCTTGAATCCGACCGTTCGATTCGAAAAATACGATTTGACAACCAACGAAAGATTGCCAGATAGCATCGGAACGGTGACCCTTGAATCTTCAGCGATTACACGCTACGCCCTCAAAGAAGATTGGATTTGGGATCGCCAGCGCGGTGAACGTTACGTTCGCATCATCGGCATTGCGCCACGCATCGAAGAATTCGATGAGGACGGACTATCCAAGGGCTTCAAAACGCTCTTTTGGCTGTATTACCCAGAATGCAGATACGTTTTGGCGAATGCAGATGCGTTCAACCCCATGAACGACGCGCAACGTCGCACCTATGAAGACCTGTTCCAAAAACGATTCTTCAGCAGCTTCATCGTCAAAGAAAGCAATGTGTACGATCGACCCATATCTGCATATGCGCGTGGATTGGATGCATTGGCCGAGTCAGAAAGAATCAAAGAAGAACTCTTTTTGCTCGAGCATGACTTGTGGCACTATTGATGAGACACCTTTTGCAAGAAAGCCGGTTCCATGGAGCCGGCTTTTTTTTGGCCCTTCGGTAACCGACCTTTGCAGCCCATGTTGAGCCTGACCAACATATCCGTGCACTTTGGACAGCGAACACTGTTCGAGCACATCGATTTGTTCATTGGGCAACGTGAACGCGTAGGATTGGTTGGTCGCAACGGTGCAGGTAAATCGACCCTGCTCAAAATCATTGCAGGCATTCAAACGCCCTCAGAAGGGTCGGTTGGCTTGCCCAAAGAAGCGCAAGTCGGTTACCTGCCTCAAGAAATGGAGCACAACGAAGAGGCCACCATCCTAGAGGAAGCGATGAGCGCCTTTGCCGAAACCCAGCGTTTGGAGGAACGGGTGGAAGAACTTTCAATCGAGCTGAGCAACCGAACCGATTACGAGAGTTTGGCGTACACCCGAATCATTGAAGAATTGACGGCGGCCAATGAACGCATTGACTTGTTGGGGGGAGCGTCGCAGGAGGAGCAGGTGCAGCGAATTCTTCAAGGCCTCGGCTTCCTCGCGAAAGACATGTCCCGCACGATGAGCGAATTCTCGGGCGGATGGAAGATGCGTGTGGAGTTGGCGAAACTCCTGCTCAGAAGCCCCGATTTGCTTTTGCTCGACGAACCTACGAATCACTTGGACCTTGAAAGCATCGAGTGGCTCGAACAATTCTTGCTGCAAAGTTCAAGTGCCATCTTGTTGATTTCGCATGACCGTGCGTTTTTGGACAACCTGACCACGCGCACCATCGAAGTCACGCCCATCAAGCTCTTCGACCACAAAGCGAGCTACACCAAATACCAGGTATGGCGAGAAGATGAGCGCACACGCCAAGAACAGGCCTTCAAGAACCAGCAGAAGTACATCGAAGACACCGAGGTGCTCATCAACAAGTTTCGGGCAAAGAAGAACAAGGCCGCTTTCGCTCAGTCGTTGATCAAAAAACTCGATAAATTGGACCGGATTGAAGTCGATGCCGCTGACAAAGCGGAGATTCGATTCCGCTTCCCTCCGGCCCCCCGCTCTGGCAAGGTGAGCATCGAAGCCAAAGACCTGAGCAAATCATTCGATGACCTGCAAGTCTTCAAAGAACTCGACTTCATCTTACCCCGACAGCAAAAGGTCGCCTTGGTTGGGAAGAACGGCGCGGGAAAGACAACGCTTACCCGCATCTTCATGGGCCTGGAGCACAGCGGTGGAGAATTGACCATCGGGCACAATGTCGACATCGGTTACTACGCCCAAAATCAAGCGGAAGAACTCGATGGTGAGCTCACCGTGTTTGAAACCCTCGACGAGGTAGCGGTTGGCGAAATTCGCAAGCGCCTGCGTTCCATCCTGGGCTCCTTTCTCTTCTCGGGGGAAGACGTCGACAAAAAAGTCAAGGTCCTCTCGGGGGGTGAAAAGGCTCGGTTGGCTTTGTGCAAGTTGCTGCTCCATCCGTACAACCTCCTCATCCTCGACGAACCGACCAACCACCTCGACATCAAGGCTAAGGAGGTATTGAAAGGTGCATTGCAGGCCTTCGATGGCACGATGATTGTGGTTTCCCACGATCGTGATTTCCTTTCGGGACTGACCGAGCTCGTGTACGAAGTCACGCCCAATGGCTTGAAGCAATACATCGGAGACATCAAGCAGTTCTTGCACGAAAAGCACGCCACAAGCATCCGTGCCTACGAATCAAAGAAGGGGGAAACGGTCGCCAAGACCGTCGCCTCAAAGCCCAAAGCACAGCCCTCTGAGCAGAAAGAAACCTACCAAGAGCGCAAGCAACGCGAACGGGATGAACGCAAGCTGAAAAACCAGGTCAAAAAGTACGAGACTCGGGTACAGGAAAAGGAAAAAGCCTTGAAAGAGATGGACGCCGCGATGGCGGAAATTGACCCCAACGACCGCCAAAAACTCACGGAGCTCGCTTACCAATACGAAGCCGTTCAGAAGGAATTAAACGATGCGTTTGAAAAGTGGACCGAGGCCAGCGAACGCCTTGAAAAAATCAACAATTCGAGCAGCCAAGCGCCCTGAATTGTTGATAACCCTTGTTTAAAAGTGGGCCCAAGACACCCGTTTTGCACTTCCAGATTCGCAACCTGTGTAAGATTTTCGACGTATGCAGTTTGTGAAGCGCTTTATCCCCTCCGTCGTTTTGCTCTTGAGCGCCAACATTGGCCTCTCACAGCACACCCCCTTATCTGCTGGCTTGGTCCTTGGCGGATCGAACTACCTCGGTGAAATTGGCGGCAAGTACGAGCCACGTGCCTCGCTGCTCGACGCCGACATCATCACCACCTCTCCTGCTTTCGGAGGTTTTCTGCGTTATGCCGCTAACGATCGTGTTCGCATCTCAGGTGAAGTCAACTACGTTCACATCCGGCAGGCCGATCAGAACGCAGAGGATCCAGCACGCCAAGCGCGCAACTTGAATTTTCGCAACCGCATGGTCGAGTTCGGGTTCCGCACGGACTTCACGGTATTTCACATTGCAGATCGCAGCAACAACCGCAATTTCTCCAAGCCTGGCAAGCTCTTCATCAAAGGCTTCGTGTTCACCGGGGTCTACGGTGTGTTGCACAACCCCCAAGCACAAATCACCTACGATCCCAACAACGAATGGGAAGACCGGTGGTACGACCTTCGTCCTCTACGCACCGAGGGCCAAGTTGAAGAATACGCTTCTTTGATTGCCGCCATCCCGATGGGACTAGGCATCGAATTCGGCTTGGGTTACGGTTGGGTCTTGGGCCTTGAGGGTTCTTGGAGATCAACATTCACCGATTACTTGGACGATATCTCGGGCATGTACGCAAACCCCGATTACTTGTCGCCACTGGCGGAGGCCATCAGTTCACAGTCGAATGAAGCCACAATCGTAGCCATCAACGATCCGGCATCGGGCAACGTACACAACCACCAGTACAACGAAGGCGGAACGTACCGAGGCAATCCGGACACAAACGACAGCTACGGCACCGTCCAGGTAACATTGGCACGTGTCATCGATACGCGCACTTCGTTTGAACGCGCCCTCGATCACATTTCACGTCGCCGTCGCTGATCCTCAGGCCGACAGGCCGCCCAGGTAAGCCTTCCACTTCGACAACACCTCTTGCATATCTGCGGGTAAAGGCGTGTCAAATTCCATCCATTCCCCGTTCTCCGGGTGCGTAAACCCGAGGCTTCGCGCATGGAGTGCTTGGCGCGGCAACCGCTCAAAGCAATTGTTCAAAAAGGCTTGATACTTGCCCCCGCGAACACCCTTAACCGCGCGATTGCCGCCGTAAGAAACATCGCCGAACAGGGGATGACCGGTATGTTCCATGTGCACACGAATCTGGTGCGTTCGACCGGTCTCCAATTTGCATTCCGCCAACGTCACCGGACCCAACCGCTCCAAGACGCTGTAGTGCGTCACGGCATGTTTGCCTTCTTCCCCATCCGGATACACCGCTTGGATCTTGCGGTTACGGCGGTTGCGGCCGATGTGGCCTTCAATGGTGCCGTCGGTTTCCAAGTCTCCCCATACCAGCGCCGTGTAGCGACGCTCCACCGTGCGTTCAAAAAACTGCATGCTCAGCGCCGTCATCGCGTCCTCCGTCTTGCCCAATACCATGACCCCCGTCGTGTCCTTATCGAGCCGATGCACCAATCCCGGTCGCGGTATAGCCGCTTCGTCCGATGCAAAATCCGGGGAAGACGTATCGGGAGGCAATTCCAACTTTTGCTGCAGCAAGTGGTGGGCGACGCCATGAACCAAGGTGCCTGTGTAATTCCCGTTGCCGGGGTGAACGACCAGGCCAGCGGGTTTGTTCAGGACCAACACGTGTTCATCCTCGAACAAAACGTCCAGTTCCATGGCTTCAGGAACGAGTTCGAAGGTGCGCACCGGGTTGGGGAACTCGATGGTGACCACGTCTCCTGATTTGACTTTGAAGTTCGGCTTGACAGATTCCCCGTTCACCCGAACGTACCCCGCTTTGGCGGAAGCCTGAAGCCGTGAACGGGACATCTTGGAAATCAAGTTGGTGACGAATTTATCAACACGCAATGGCTGCTGCCCAGCGTCCGCTACCAGCCTGTGGTGCTCAAAAAGCTCCTCGGCACCGTCGTGTTCTTCGAGTTCTTCGGTTGCCATCAGTGCACCATGAAGCGGGCGTGTTTGCCTTCAGCTGTCGTTAAGAAGTACGTCCCAGGATTCAATCTGGAAACATCGAGGCTGTGAACACCAGCGGTTCTCCATTTCCCGGACCACAAGGCCCGACCAAGGGCATCAAACAGCCACCAATTGGTTGCAGATTCGACTTGAACTTGGAGGGTTCCACTCGAAACCGGATTGGGAAATACGCGCATGGGCTGCGGTGCTCCTGCATCGGCAACACCGACCCAACTGTTGAGTATATCCGCACGCATCACCGGGCGAATCATAACCGATCCCTCGATTTCAGAATTCAACCAGGCTCCACCAAGCCCCAATTGATAATGCAATTGGCCTGCATTGGCATTGGTGTTCTTATCCAAGCCAAAATTGAGCATGGCTTCGCTGCCCTGTACGAGTCCCACGTGAATGTTCCCTTCCACAGGAATGGGGTCGTCGTAGGCATAGTAGGCAAATACGTCAAACCCGTCTGTGAAATACTCTGGGGTGTGAAACTGGTAATTTTCGCCAAGCTCGGCGCCGGGGAGTCCTGCGCTATCGGACCAAGCTCGCAGCAAAAAGGTCTCATCGTCCGCGTTGTTGTAATAAGGTGTGAAGTGAATGGCCAAGCCCAAAAGCGTATCCTGAACTTCCAATGCATACCGCATCGCCAGTTTTCCACCGGCGGCGGTCAAAGCATATGCCTTTTCTGCCGTGCCATCGTCGTAGGCAAAGTCAATGTCGAACACCTGCTGAAACGTAATACTATCGTTATCTGGAACCCCCACTTTCTCGGTGTGCAGCAAGCCGATGGAACTCTGCCATACCGCCACATCGAATACAGCCGTGGAGTCGCTCACGGACGTGTCAAAAACGAAATCTTCTCCCTGTGGGTTGGTGCCCAGGTAGATGGGGGTGGTAAAAGGTGCCTCCGGTAAAACATTGGTGTTCTGGAAAGGACTCGGGTACGTGGCATCCGCACCTTCGAACGAAATGGAGAACCCGCTTTCAATGTTATCGGCCTGCGTCGTACTCAGGTTGCGCTGCTCGACGAGCAAGCTGTCTCGCATGTAAAAAGCAGGGTTGGCGCTGAAATGATTCCACGGCATGCGTGTGTATTCGCGCAAGAAGGTGTTAACCGGTTCTACAATGGCGACCTCGCTTTGCACTTCAAACGTCAGCGGGTCCAGTTGGTCGTCGAGCAAGATGTAGTCCAAATGCCAGAGGTCCACATTGCCCGCCATCGCTCCCCAGTTGCGGAACCGGAATTGGAACGCGTTGTCCAGCCACTGGAATTGATCGACCGCTACGAATACCCGTTCAAAAGTCTCCGTCGGCACGCTGTCCGTCGACCACACTTCCGTCCAAATCACTTCACCGGTCACGTCGTCTTCTGACTTGAATTCAAGCACCAGTTCGTCTTCCCCTGGATCGGGTGCATTTCCCCGACCGCCTCCTTGCACATAGAACATAAGGTGAATGTTGGACTCCGGGAAGTACCCATTGAGCGCTATGGGCATGGACGTCAAGGTATCGGCCCAGTCGGGCGTGTTCACCTCAACAAAATTGTACGGATACCCCGTCCGGTCCAGTCCGTCGAGGGTGCCGCATCCGATGGTTGGTGCATTCAACGCGTAGGTGGTTGTGATGCGGGCAGAACCCAACTCCCACCGCTGATAGGCTTCATAGCCTTCGAAACCCGGGCCGGGCATTGAAGGAGTCGAAAAATCATCAAAAAACGGAAGGGACAAAGCGGCGCCTCGTGCACCTGAGTGGTGGCGGCGAGGCTCCTCGGTATCGTTCGCCATTGGAACGGCCACCAAATCACGCTCAGTTTCATGGCTTGACGCCGGTGATTGAGCGGTCACGGGCTGCAGCGCCCAAGCTGCGGCAAAACCCAAAAGCAACAGGTGCTGCCGCCAAAAGCAAACGACCATCAATCGGTTCTCATTCCAATGTGTCATGCCTTAATTCTGTTCTGTTCGTCCCCGGTCCCAACGCAGGCCGAGGTATAAATCCAATTCGGTTCCAGCCGGCACAGCTTTGTCACGGGTCGGCCTCAAGTGTTGCTCGAGCACCTTTGCACGGGCCGAATCGCTTGCGTCCTCTACCGATTCCGCAAATTCCACGAGGCCCACGCTGAGTTTGGCCTCCAACAAAGCCGTTCGCGCCTTTTCAAGCGTCAGTCCCTTGACGTTCGGAACCCCCACCAGTTCGCGGGTTGTCGTTCCAGAAATCAAGACCACGCGGGTCCCTTTGGGACGACGGGCATCGGCAGCCAACGCCTTGCCCCGTTCGTCTTCCATGCGGATCACGCGCCCCACCAAGGCCACGTTGGGCTCAAACGCCTCCTCAACTTCGAAGCCCTTATTCTCCAGGATGATCCGGGCGATGCCAGGGTCTTGACCCTCTTCAATTCCGAGTCGTTCGTACGGAGGCGTGCTGCGGTACGTCGTCAAATAAACCTTTCGACCGGCCTTGATCTTAGATGCGGCAGGCGGTACTTGATCAATGACCTCAAAGGGACGGCCGTCTCGGCTGTAGATGCTGTCCAAGTGCACAGGGATGAGTCCCATCGTCGACAGGGCTTCCGATGCTTCGAGCAGTGTCGCTCCTTTTAATTCTGGCATGACGCGGGCAGAGCCCGGTTGGGTGTACACTTTCAAATAAATCCACAATCCACCCAACAGTACAACCCAAGCGACTCCCAGTCGAAAAACCGTACGGACAAAAGAACGGCTGAAGATGTAGCGAAACCACTGCTTCATGCGTTCATCAACGTGGATTGCCTTGAAATGGTATGCTGCGTGCACATCACGCCCCAAGTTAACCCATCAACTCCTCTTCCAAGGCATTGTCAAAGGTATTTCGCCACTCTTCGCAAAATCCAAAATGCGTGTTGTCGACAACGATTTTGCCCTTGGTGACATGTCCCAGCAGCATGATGGGCACGTCGAATTCTTCGATGATATCGAGCAATCGGTCCTGCTGGTTTTCATCGCAGCTCACCACAATTCGACCTTGCCCTTCGCCAAACAAGAACGCGTCCAATCGGATGTCATCGTCCGTGACTATGTCAAATCCCAGGCCATTCGGCATGGCCATCTCGAGCAAACTCACGAACAAACCGCCATCGGCCACGTCGTGGGCAGCGCGAATACAGCCCCGTTCGATGGCCTTCCGCACGCAGCCTTGAACCTTGCCTTCGGCTTCCAAATTGAAGTGAGGAGCCGGCGACCGGTCAACACCCGCGATGCTGCTGAGGTATTCAGAAGCGTTGATGCAATTGGTGACTTCACCGAGCATGAAGATCAGCTCTCCTTTTTCTTTGAAATCAAGCGACATGTGGTGCTCGCGGTCCTCAATGACACCGACCATACCAATGGTTGGCGTCGGGAAGACGGCCACGGCAGAACCATCCGGCTGCGCAGATTGGTTGTAAAAACTCACGTTTCCGCCGGTCACAGGCGTATTGAAGTGACGGCACGAGCGGCCCATGCCTTCAATGGCCTTCACAAACTGCCAATACACCTCCGGGTTGTAGGGGTTGCCAAAATTCAAGCAGTTGGTGATGGCGCTGGGCACCCCGCCGGAACAGCTGATGTTGCGGGCGGCTTCGGCCACGGCGATAGCGGTCCCGATTTCAGGATCCATCTCCACGTAACGCGCATTGCAATCGACGGTGAGGGCCAAAGCCTTTTTGGTGCCGCGCACGCTCACCACTCCCGCATCCGAGGGTCGGTTCGTGCTGCGGTTGATGGTCCCCACCATGCTATCGTACTGCTCCCATACCCATTTTTTTGATGCGATGTTGGGGGATTGGATCAAGCGATCAGCCATGTCCTTGGCTTCCTCAATCGTTGGCACCGACACCGATGAGGCGTCCCACGCTTGGGCATCCGCATACCAGGCCGGTTCACTGTATTCCCGGTCATAGACAGGGGCTCCTCCGCCGAGGACCAGGGTATCGGCTGGGACTTCGGCCACCAATACGCCTTCTTTGTAGAAGCGAATCTGGTTGCCTTCCGTGACCGTTCCGATGCATTCTGCGTGCAAATCCCACTTGTCGAAGATGCCTTCAACGACAGCCTCTTCTCCCTTTTTCACCACCACCAACATGCGCTCTTGGGACTCGCTGAGGAGGATTTCGAACGGTTGCATGTCCGATTGGCGCAAGGGCACCTTGTCCAAATCGATGTCCATGCCCACCCCACCGGCGGCAGACATTTCCGAGGTGGAGCAAGTAATGCCCGCCGCACCCATGTCCTGCATGCCGCGCACTGCGTCGGTTGCTGCAAGTTCAAGGGTTGCTTCAAGCAAGAGCTTTTCCTGGAACGGATCGCCAACCTGCACGGCTGGCAAATCCTCTGCACTCTCTGCGGTGATGTCCTTCGAGGCAAACGAAGCGCCTTGGATGCCGTCCTTTCCGGTAGCCGATCCGACGATGTACACCGGATTGCCAACGCCTGAAGCCGTAGCGCTGATGATCTTATCGGTTTCGAGAATGCCCACGGACATGGCGTTCACCAGTGGATTCACTTGGTAACACGGATCGAAGAAGACCTCCCCGCCAACGATGGGAACACCGAAGCTGTTGCCATAATCGCCAATGCCTTTCACAACGCCCTCAAGCAGCCACTTGGTGCGGGGGTTCTCAAGGTCGCCAAATCGCAAGCTGTTGAGCTGGGCAATCGGCCGTGCGCCCATGGTGAAAATATCGCGGTTGATGCCGCCTACTCCGGTGGCCGCACCTTGGTAGGGTTCCAATGCAGAAGGGTGGTTGTGCGATTCGATTTTGAAGGCACAGCCCAAGCCGTCTCCGATGTCCACGATGCCTGCGTTTTCCTCTCCAGCTTTGACGAGCATGTGGGGCCCTTCTTTCGGAAGCGTCTTGAGGTACTTGATTGAATTCTTGTACGAACAGTGCTCGCTCCACATGACCGAGTAGATGCACATCTCCGTGAAATTCGGCGTGCGACCGAGGATTTCTCCGATTTTATTGAATTCATCTGCCGTCAGACCCATGTCCTGGGCTTGTTCCAACGTGGCCGGTGCAGTTGAGGCGTTCATGGTGCGGGATTTTGCGAGCAAAATTACGCTGCACAATGGACCTGACCGTGAGATTTTTTACCCGTTTACTCACCAGTTGTCAACGGTGCGTGGGCTGTTGTAATTTCGGGACCATGAGAGCGGTCATTCAACGGGTAAACGAAGCATCTGTGACCATCAATCAAGAGGTCCGTGGGGCCATTGAACACGGCTTGGTCATCCTGCTTGGCGTAGAGGCGGAGGACGGCATCGACGACGTGGATTGGCTGGCCAACAAAATCGCCGGACTTCGCATCTTCAGTGACGCCGAGGGCAAGATGAACCGGTCCCTTGTGGACGTGGAAGGGCGGGCGCTGATCATCAGCCAATTCACCCTGCACGCCTCCACCAAGAAAGGCACCCGACCGAGCTTCATCAAGGCGGCACGCCCCGAACACGCCATCCCGCTTTACGAGGCTTTCATCCAAGCCTTCAACCAACTCACCAAGACGCCAGCCGCGACCGGCGAATTCGGTGCAGACATGAAAGTCGCGCTCGTCAACGACGGGCCTGTAACCATCTGGATCGATACGAAAAACAAAGCATGAACAGTTCCCCCACCCTCCAAACGGTCCAAGCCCAAGTCGACGAATGGATTACCACCGTCGGCGTGCGCTATTTCAGTGAATTGACCAACATGGCCATCCTCACCGAAGAAGTGGGCGAGCTCGCCCGCATTATGGCGCGCCGGTATGGCGACCAGAGCGAAAAAGAAACCGACCGCCAGGCCAACCTCGCAGACGAGATGGCCGATATCTTGTGGGTTCTCGCAGCCTTGGCCAACCAGACTGGCGTAGACTTGTCCGAAGCGTTTCAAGCGAACATCGAAAAAAAGACCCAGCGCGACGCCGACCGCCACCGCAACAACCCCAAACTCCAATGAACCGCATCCTCCTCCTTCTTGTCCTTGCTGCTTTTGGCACCAATGGCTCCGCCCAACGCAACCGCCTCGCGCCCACTTCCGCGGCAGAACGGATGTCTGTCGCTGAGCAGCGCGTAACCAGTGAAGCTGCCTCTTGGACCTCAGGACTCGACCTGCGTTGCGTCGGCCCTACGGTCATGAGCGGCCGTGTCGTGGACATCGCGGTGGACAGCCCCGACGGGCGAACCTTTTACGTCGCCTACGCTTCGGGCGGACTTTGGCGCACCGTCAACCACGGCACCACCTTCGAACCCCTGTTCGATGACGCCTTGACCATCACGTTGGGGGCCATCGCTGTGCACCCCAACACCGGACGCATTTGGGCCGGAACCGGTGAGGTGAATAGCTCGCGCAGTTCGTACGCCGGTACCGGGATGTACACAAGTGATGACGGTGGCGAAACGTGGCAACCAGCCGGATTGGAAGACGCCCACCACATTGGGCGCATTGCATTGGACCCCAAAAATCCGGACATCGCGTATGCAGCCGTCTTGGGACCGCTGTACTCCGCGAACACCAGTGGAGGCGTCTGGAAAACCAGCGACGGCGGCGCCAATTGGGAACGCGTGCTGCATCAGGCCGGTGATCACGGCGATGCCGGGGCAGTCGACCTCATCCTCGACCCGTCCAATTCCAATCGACTCTTCGCGGCCCTGTGGGACCGCACGCGTCGGGCGTGGGACTTCCGAGGCAACGGCTCCGGCAGCGGCATCTGGGAAAGCACGGATGCGGGGGCGACTTGGTCGGAATTGTCGGCCTTGGGGGGATTCCCGAAATCCGAATTCACCGGTCGCATCGGTTTGGCTTGGCACACCGATAGCCAGCAACTGTTCGCCTTGGTCGACAACCAGGCTCCCCTTCCTGCCGAGGAGGATGGCGAAGAAGCGTACGCACCCGAAGATTTCAAGGCCATGACAACGGCTGAATTTGCAGCACTGGATACGGCCCTGCTGGAGGCCTACCTGGAGGAAAACAATTTCCCCCGCGAGGCCACGGCTGCCGCGGTATTGGAAGACGTGGCCAACGGAACCTTGGCACCTCGTGACTTTTACGATTACCTCACCGACGGCAACCGCGCATTGTTCGAGGCCGACATCGCTGGTGCAGAAGTGTACCGCCTCCCCGCTGACCGAGTGCAGTGGGTTCGCACCCACTCCGAGGCACTGGAAGACGTGTGCTACACCTACGGGTACTATTTCGGATTGATTGAAGTCGATCCGTCCAATGCCGACCGATTGTACATTGCCGGCGTCCCGCTCATCCAGACCGAAGACGGGGGTGAAACATGGTCGTCCATTGGCGCACCCAACGTCCACGTCGACCACCACCACCTGTGGATCGATCCCGCCAATCCCGACCACCTCATCAACGGAAACGACGGCGGCATCAACATCAGCTGGGACCGCGGCGAAAACTGGGTCAAGTGCAACAGCCCAGAGGTCGGCCAATTTTATGCCGTCGAAGTCGACAACGCCGAACCCTACCGCATTTATGGCGGCCTCCAAGACAACGGTACCTGGCGCGGACCTTCCACCTACCGCGATACCCCCGGATGGCACCAAAGCGGACACTACGCTTGGACCTCCATTGGGGGCGGTGATGGCATGCAAATCGAAGTGGACCCACGCAATCCGGATGTGGTCTTCACGGGATCTCAGTTTGGTTACTACAGCCGACAGGACCTCAGTGCCGATGCCTACACGGGAATCCATCCCCAACACGCCCTTGGTGAAACACCGCTACGCTGGAATTGGCAGACTCCCATCTGGCTGAGCAGGCACCAAAACGACATTTTGTACATGGCGTCGAACCGGGTGCACCGGTCGTTTGACCAAGGAGTCAATTGGGAAACCCTCAGCGGTGATCTCACCCGCGGCGGCATCCCCGGAAACGTACCATTCGGCACCATCACCAGCTTGCACGAAAGCCCCTTGCGCTTCGGCCAACTCGCCGTCGGCACGGATGACGGGCTCATCCAAGTCAGCCGCGACGGCGGATACAGTTGGAACCAATTGACTTCACCGGTGATACAAGACCCGAAGAACGAGCGCACGTTCTGGGTGAGCGAAGTGCTCTGGAGCGCCCACGACCCCAATCGGTTGTACGTGGGGCTCAACGGCTACCGCCTGGATCATTTTGATTCGTACGTTTTCGTCACCGAAAACGACGGACGCACGTGGAAGCGACTGGGCGATCGCGGTTCAACCCTCGGCCTCCCGGCCGAACCGGTGAATGCCCTGATGGAATCCGCTGATTGGGAAGATTGCCTTTTCGTGGGCACCGACGGCGGATGCTACGCGAGCTTGGACCGCGGCACCACATGGTCCACCCTCCACCCCGACCTGCCGCGTGTCCCAGTGCACGACCTCGTGATCCAAGAACGCGAGAACGAACTCGTCATCGGCACCCACGGACGAAGCATCTGGGTGGCCGACCTCAACCCGTGGTTGGATCACGCCAACGAATCCATCGCCACTGCATGGATGACCGACGCGTCGGTTGGCTTGGAGTGGAGTGAACGCTGGGGGCAAAAGGGATGGGCTTGGAGTGAGCCGCGCACGGTGGAGGTTGAATTTGACGCGTTCGCACCTGAGCGATTGCAAGGCCAGTGGCATTGGGTGGACAGCACCGGAACCCATCAAGCGGTGGATGCTAACAGCACGGTTGAAAGGGGGTGGCAAACGCTGCGCGTCCCTGCGCAATGGACCGGGGATGACGGAATCGCATTCCCCGAGGTTGGCACCTACCAATTGCAATTCAATACGGGGTCAAGCGAAGGGCTCAAGGGCCCGGAGGTGACTGTCGAAGCGGCCGAATAACCGGTAGATTCAAGCACGCAAGTGTTCTGGAATCTGGCAGACCGGGATGGGATTCATCTTGTGTTGATTGGCCCGATTGAGGCGGGTATAAAGCACCATGACCTCACGCTGGCGCTCCGTCCATCCTGAAGGGTCGGAGTCGGTGTTCGCCATGGCCCATTCGAGTTCGGGATAGGAAGCCCCCAATTGGTCCTCATCGGTGCGGTCATCGCCCCACAAACCGTCCGTAGGCGGTGCATCCAAAATTTCTTGGCCAACGCCCAGCACCGCGCCCAAGGCGAACACCTCCGTTTTGACCAAATCTGCAATGGGACTGATATCCACGCCGCCATCTCCGTATTTGGTGTAAAAGCCGACCCCAAAATCTTCCACCTTATTGCCCGTACCGGCCACCAACGCTCGCCGCTGTGCCGCGAGGGCATAAAGTGTTGTCATGCGCAACCGAGCCCTTGAATTGGCCAGGGTCAACCCGCCCGAAGCATCCTCCGCTTCCGGCAATGCGGCGACCAATCTATCGTAGACCTCGGTCAAATCGACCCGAGCACGGGATACGTTGTCAAATCGCCGCTCCAATGATTGCATGTGCGTCTGGGCACGGGAAACCTGGTCCGGGTGTTGATGAATGGGCATTTCGACGACCCACGTCGGCAAGCCCGTTTCGGCGCACAGCGTGGACGTTACTGCTGAGTCAATTCCACCGCTCACACCAACCACCCAGCCTTCCATATGGGCGGTACGTGCGTATTCCTTCAACCAAGAGACGATGTGTTGGGCCAGGACATTCATACCTTTTAAAACATCACACCGACGCAAAGTTCAATTTGCCCAGTTTTGCCTTTCATATCCCCTTGAACGGGAAGCTCTGCACCCAATTCATTGTCAAATTCGAACAGCACCTCATCGCCCGTTCGGGTCTGGTAGACCGGGAATGCCTGGTATTGGTTGCGCAAGGCCATGTTGTAACGCAGCCCAACGGCCAGCGCCGTTGTGCCCGTGAAGCGCCGCTCAAAACCCAATCCAATGATCATGCTCGGACGAAAGAGCAACGTCTGATCGACCAACGAAACCAAAGCGGGATCGGTCGCCCCCGCATTGACAAATGACCACGCGCCGAGCGAATCAGAAACAGCAAACGGTGTGGCGGTTCGCGTGCCTTCGGAGCGCACATTGAGGCCCAATCCCACACCAAACTGCCCGTAATACGTGCTGTACCCGATCTCCTTGGTCCGCATCTTGAAGGTCAACGGAATCTCCACATACTGCTGCTTGTGATCGAGCTCCACTCGGTTAATCACCTCCCCGTCCGAAGTGGAAATCCCTTCGAAATACGCGACCCGGCCTCCGTTGTAGAAAATGTTGACCCCGGTGCCAATGGCATACGTTTCGGTGAACAGGGCGTCGAAGATGAATCCGTACCCGAAGTGAGTCTGGCTGCCAGCACCGACGTGTGATAATTCACGTGCGTCCGAGAAGGAGACGTTCGGGGAAACCGTCAAACCGAGGTGGTAGCCCTGGGACTGGACCGCAGTGCTAACGGTCAAAAAACAGGTGGCCGCAACGAGGAAATGTTTCATGAAATGGGGATTGCGCGGGGAGTGTTTCATCTTTGCAACGATTCAAAACTAATTCTTGGTACCAGAACGTTCACAACGAAGACCATGCCAATGCTCACGTCCCATTGTTTAAGAACACCGGCCCTGTCCCTGATCATCTGTTGTGCCGGGTTGGCATTGATCGGCTGCGGGGAGGAGCGGAAGTTTGACGTGCCCGTCACCGCTTTCAATGCGGTTGTGCCCACTCCAGTCAATGTCCGGGATGCCATGCGGAAGAAAAACTTCGATGATTGGCAGTCGGCTACCGGGTCGTTTGGCTACGCGTACACCGAGGACATTTTGCGCATCGGCGCCGGGGACGACCCGGCCACTGTGGCGGAATTTGAAACGTTCTTGACACACCCCAATGTCTCCCCCATTGAAGCGGCCATCGACACGACGAGCGGAGCATCGGAAAGGTTGGACCAGTGCGAAGAGGAATTGACCCGTGCATTTCAACGGTTTCACTTCTGGTTCCCAGACGTAAAGCTGCCCCAGCTGATGTGGATGAATTCCGGATTCAATTACGCCGTGTACCCCACCGATGAGCACCTCGGTGTTGGATTGGAATGGTACCTCGGCGCAGACCACCCCATTGTCGCCACCCTGCCTCCGGAGATGTTTCCGCAGTACATGCGCAACCGAATGGAACCGGATCTTATCTCGGCATCGGCCTTCCGAGGCTGGCTCTTGGTGCACTTCAGTGACCCGTGGTACCGCACCGACCGGTGCGTGGACGAACTGCTGTACTGGGGCAAGGTCCTGTACATCATGGAACAGTGCATGCCAGACCTGCCGAAGGCGGACCTGTTGGATTGGACACCTGAATCTTGGGCTTGGGCTGAAGCTCACGAACGCGACGTCTGGTTGGAACTGCAGCCCCAGGATGCGCTGTTCGACACCGACCGCACGCAGTTTGGCAAATGGTTCAACGAAGGCCCCTTCACCCGTTACGGTGCCATCCCGCAGGACAGCCCGGACCGGCTAGGTGCTTACATGGGATGGCGCATGGTCAGCGACTTCATGGACAAGCACCCTGAGGTCGATTTGGCCGCGCTCGTGGAAGTGACCGACATCAATCCCGTGGTCAAGGCGTACCGCCCTTTGTAATTCACCACCTTTGCACCTCAATTTTTACGTTCATGGCCGATTCACAGATCACCGTCCGGGTTCAAACGGATGAAAATAAAGTGCCCACTGCCATCACTTGGTCAGCCGACGACAGTGACGTCGCCAACCAAACCGCCAAAGCCATGTCCCTCGCCATGTGGGATGAGGCCCAAGGCAACGCAGTGCACATGGACCTTTGGACGAAGCAGATGAGTGTCGAAGAAATGCGCCACTTCGTGTGCCAAACGATGATGACCTTGGCCAACACCTTGGAAAAAGCGACCAACGACAAGGCCCATGCCCTGGCCATGCGCAGCTTCACCGAAGAATTGGCGAAGCGGTTGGGGGTGTTGAAAGATTAAAGCGTTAAGCCTCGTACAGGGCGTTGGTCTGCTCGATGAACCGCAGCAATTCCTCGCGTCCTTCGCCTTTCTCTGAGCTTGTGACGTATACGGGCGGCATGCGGTGCCATTGCTTGAGCATTTCCACCTCGTAGCGCGGTAAGAATCCCGCACGCTCCGCCTGATTGAGTTTGTCTACTTTGGTGAAAACCATGACGAAAGGCAGTTGATTTTCGCCCATCCACGCCATGAATTCGAGGTCGACTTTTTGCGGGGGATGCCGGCTGTCGAGCAGCATCATGACGCACATCAAATTGGGCCTTCCGGTCAAGAATTGCTCGCTTGTGCGTTGCCATTTGACCCGGCTTTTCTTGCTCACTTTGGCGTAACCAAACCCGGGCAAATCCACGAGGTTCCAGCTGCTCCCCTCTCCCGTTTTTTCGCGGCCTTCATCGATGACAAAATGGTTGATCAACTGGGTTTTGCCCGGCGTAGACGAAATTTTGGCCAACCCTTTGCGGTTGGTCAGCATGTTGATCAGCGATGACTTGCCCACGTTGGAGCGGCCGATGAATGCGTATTCCGGGCGGTCAGCAGGAGGGCACTCCTTGGGGTGTGCGCTCGATTTTAAGAATTCAGCCGTCTTGACCTCCATGGCGCTCCTCAGCCCGCTATTCCGATGCCCCGAGCGTTGTACCAGGCCTCGAGGATTTGATTGAACGTCTCGGGGTGCTCCATCATGGGCGCATGCCCGCATTCTTCAATCCAGAACAAATCGCTATCGGGAAAGCCCGCCTGGAACTCTTCGGCTACTTCGGGCGGTGTAATGATGTCGTTCTTGCCCCAAATCAAGCACACCGGCACGGTCATCGCCGGCAAGTCTTTTGCCATGTTGTGGCGGATGGCACTCTTGGCAATGGCCAGGATCCGGAGTACCTTCTCTCGGCTGTTGACGGCTTCAAAGCATTCGTCCACCAGTTCTTCCGTCGCGTGCTTCGGGTCGTAAAAGGTCACGGCCACTTTGTCGCGAATGAACGTCTTGTCTTCCCGGCGCGGAAAGCTATTGCCGAAGGCGTTCTCGTACAATCCACTGCTGGCCGTCAAGCTCAATGACGCCACCTTGTCGAGGTTGTTTTTGGTAAAGATCAAACCGACGTGACCGCCGAGGCTGTTGCCCAATAGGTGGACTTTGTCTAAACCCATTTCCGCGATAAACCCTTCAATGTGCTCCGACAAGCTTTTGGCGCTCGTCTTGCGCATGGGCAATTCATAAATAGGAAGCATCGGGATGATGACCCGGAAGCGATCGGAGAAATGGCTGAAGACGTCCTTGAAGTTGCTCAAGGCGCCAAACAAACCGTGGAGCACAATCAGGGGCTCGCCCTCGCCGGCCTCGACATACTTGTACGGGCCGCGTTCAATGATGGCAGGTTGATCCATGGATTCCAATTAGGAAGCAAAGGTCGAACAATCCGAGCGCATTCGCCCACAGCGCCCTGCACGCTGTTCACATGTCCTGTTGAAAACGTGTTGATAGCGAAATCCCGCCGTTCAGGCCAAAATCCGGCAAATCCCCGGCCCAATTGACTTATCCCTACTTCCGTCTTTAAAACTTTTCCACAAAGTGGGAGAAAGTGTCATAAGGTGGGAGAAAGTGGGAAATCTTGGGTAATTTTGATATTCCAAACAATCATGCTCAATCTGCTCGGAGAATACACGTGTAAAATCGACGCCAAAGGGCGCCTGATGTTCCCTGCACGCTTGCGAAAGCAGCTGGAAACCGTGTTGCACAATGGGTTGGTCATCAACCGCGACATTTTTGAAGGGTGCTTGGTGGTTTACCCGCAGCCCGAATGGGACAAAGTGAACCGCGAGATGTCCCGGTTGAGCCGGTACAACCGCAAGCACCAGCTGTTCCAACGCAAATTCATGAAGGGGGCCACCCACGTCGAACTCGACGGATCTGGCCGCATCAACATTCCCGCCCTGCTGCTCGAGCACGCCGGCATTCAGCTGCCTGCCGACAACGAGATCATCGTATCCGGCCTCGGCGAAAAGATTGAGCTATGGAGCAAGACCCGCTACGACAAGAGCGTCCTCGACGACGCTGAAGACTTTGATTTCGGCACCCTCGCCGAAGAGGTCCGCCAAGACCTCGAACCCAACAACGAGAATTAATCCATGAATCCCGGCACCTACCACGTTCCTGTTTTGGCCGACGCTAGCATCGCAGGGATTGGTGCCCCTCAGCTTCCGAACGGAATCTACGTGGATGCTACATTCGGCGGTGGCGGTCATTCCCGCCTCATCCTCGAGGAGCTGGACGCGAAAGGTCGGTTGTACGGATTCGATCAAGACGCTGACGCGCATGCCAACGCCTTGACGGATGAGCGCTTCACGCTCATTCCCGAAAACTTTCGGCACGCCCGCAATTTCCTCCGCCTGAACGGCGTCCGCCGTATTGATGGCTTGCTGGCCGACTTGGGTGTTTCCTCCCATCAATTTGACGAAGGCACCCGTGGCTTCTCCACCCGGTTTGACGCTCCCTTGGACATGCGGATGAACCAGCGCGACGGACTGTCCGCTGCCGACATCGCAGCAAGCTACACTGTTGCAGACCTGACACGGATTTTCCGACTGTACGGCGAATTGAAGCGGCCCGATAAGGTCGCCCACGCCATTGCCCGTACCCGAGAGGACCAGCGCATTGCCCGGACGGGTGATTTAATGGAAGCCACCAAGCACCTGGCTCCCAAAGGCAAGGAGAACCAGTTCCACGCGCAGGTTTTTCAAGCCTTTCGCATCGAAGTCAATGACGAGTTGGGTGCCCTCAAGGCGCTTCTGGAATCCACCATCCACTTGATGGAAAAAGGCGGTCGGTTGGCGGTCATTTCCTACCACAGTTTGGAAGACCGGCTGGTGAAACACTTCATGCGTTCCGGCAACTTCGAAGACGACATCAAACGCGACCTCAAGGGCGCCGCCTTGTGCCCGTTTGCCCCCCTCAACCGCAAGGCCGTGGTTGCCGATGAAGAAGAACAGGCCCGCAACCCCCGATCGCGCAGCGCTCGGCTGCGGGTGGCCACCCGAACCGCCTTGTCCTTGGATGAGATCAACTCCCTGGCCGCATGAAGAAGTTTTTCTCCTTCTTCCGAACAAAGAAGGCCAAGCCGAAAGCCGGCCCACGCAATCGCGTCTTGACGGCTGCTGAAATCGCTGCCCAAGAGGAGCAAAAGCGCAAGTTGGCGGAGCAACAAGCCAAGGCTGCATCCCGCAAAAAGGCCCAGCGCACCGCCAAGGCCGCCAAACCACGCAACCGCATCCTCACCGAGGACGAATCGGCTACCGCCAGCGCAAGCCCTGCACGCACCCGCTGGTTCAAACGCCGCAAGCAACGCAGCCCACAAGAACGCGCCGCACGCCGCACACAGAACTCCATCGGTCCCATTGTTCGGGACATCCTCAGCGGCGAATTCCTGACCCGGGAAGGTGTCACCCGCCACATCCCCTACCTCATCTTCGTGAGCGTCCTGTTCATCGCATACATAGCCATGGGCTACCAGTTTGAGCGTTTGGAGCGAGAAAAGCTCAAAACCAAGCGTCAACTCGAAGAACTCAGCGCAGAATACAAGACCCTCAAGGCCGAATTCGAGACCCAGCTTCAGCAAAGCAATGTTGAACAAAACATCGCCGAATTGGGCCTGCGTCAGAATGTCGAACCCCCGTTCCTCCTGGAATACCAACCCGTTGAGCCATGAAGAACCAACGGGAATTCAGCAACCGCACCTGGCTTTCATTCGGACTGTTCGTCGTCCTGGGACTGGCTATTTTTGGCCGCATTCTGTGGATCCAAGGCGCCGAGCACGAGCAATGGAATGCCGTGGGCGAGCGCTTTGAATCGAGCGTCCAGTCCATTGCACCCGCAAGAGGACAGATTTACGCCGCCAACGGCAGCGTCTTAGCAACCTCCGTTCCGGTCTTTGAAGTGCGGTGGGACAGCAAAAGCGAAGCCATCAATTGGGATACATTCGACCGCGAGCTCGACGACTTGTGCGCCGGACTGAGCGAAGTACTGGGCGACAAAAGTCCCGCTGAATACCGCGAAATTTTGCGCAACGGCCGCAACATGGGCCGCCGCAATACCCTTGTCGCACGCCGGGTATCTTACATCAAGCAAAAACAACTGACTGAGCTGCCCTTCATCCGACGCGGCCGGTTCAAAAGCGGCTTTACGTTTGCGCGCATCGAACAGCGCCGCAAGCCGTTCGGCGACCTGGCCGGCCGAACCATCGGCATCGACCGTGACGAGAACCGGGTAGGTCTAGAAGCCAGCTGGAACGAGGAACTCGCCGGCGTTACGGGCCGACAGCTGCAGCGGCGCGTAGCGGGAGGCCAGTGGATGCCCGTTTCGGATGAATACATCGTCGAGCCCGTGGCCGGATACGACATCATTAGCAGCATCGACATGCACTTGCAAGACGTCGCGAGCAATGCCCTCCGTCGGCAGCTGCAAGCACACGACGCTGCATGGGGCACCGTCATTTTGATGGAGGTGAAGACGGGCAAGATCCGCGCCATGGCCAACCTGACACGCACCAAGGAAGGCACTGAAGATACTCCTCCCGTCTACCAAGAATCGTTCAACCACGCCATTGGCACCGCCGTGGAGCCCGGCTCTACTTTCAAATTGGCCTCTTTGCTCACCGCCATGGAAAGCGGCGGCGTGAAACCCGATGATGAAATCGACACCGGGAACGGTGTCGTATCGTTCTATGGCAAACGCATGTCGGATTCCAATGCCGACCAAGGCGGGCATGGCATCCTGAACACCGAAGAGGTCTTCGAAGTCAGTTCAAACGTGGGCACGGCCCTCACTTTGAAGGGTGCATTCGGAGCGGACCCCCAAGCGTTCCTCGATGGCCTTCAGCGGCTAGGTGTACATGAACCCACCGGCATTCGACTCGCCGGCGAATCCCAGCCCCAGGTCTACACAGAAGCAGGCAGCGGCCGTTGGTCCGGGTTGTCATTAACCCAAATGTCCATCGGCTATGAAGTCACCCAAACGCCGCTGCAAATTTTAAACCTCTACAATGCCATCGCCAACGGCGGCACCCTGATGCGCCCCCAACTGGTGGAGCGTTTGGAATCCAACGGCACCGTCGTTCGCACCATCGAACCGGAGGTCATGAAGCCGCGCATTTGTTCAGCTGCCACCCTTGAAGCTTGCCAACGGATGATGCGGCGCGTGGCCGACCCGGAAGGCCAAGGAACGGCCCAGTACATTTTTGCAAAAAGCCCGTACACCGTAGCAGGAAAAACAGGTACGGCGCGCATCGCTGGACCCAATGGCTACGACGGTCGCTACCGTGCCTCGTTTGCAGGCTATTTCCCAGCCGAAGCCCCGCGCTACTCCTGCATAGTCGTCATCGCCGACACCCGCAGCGGTGTATACTACGGTTCGAGCATCGCCGGACCGGTGTTTCGCGAATTGGCCAACAAGGTCTACGCCACCGACCCAACCTTCCATGAACGCAGCCAGGGACTGCTCACGGAAGCGCATCGCCTGCCGGGGGCGAAAGACGGTGCCCGCGAAGAGTTGGTCCATCTATACGCCGCTTTCGGACTGCCTTACACGGGTGACAACACCAGTGACTGGGTGAACGTAACGACCGGCGACAGCGTTGCCACCCTGACCCCTCGCGCCATTCGACCCGCGCACGTTCCAGATGTACGCGGCATGGGACTGCGCGATGCACTCTACCTGCTCGAAAACGCCGGATTGCGCGTACAGACCAGAGGCTCGGGTACAGTACGCCGACAGAGCCTGGCACCGGGCACGGCCATCAACCGGACTTCATCCATCACCATCGAATTGTCTTGAACGCATGAAACTTTTGAAAGAAATCCTTTACGGCACGCGCATCCAAGACATCTTGGGCAATACCCACGTGGCCATTGAGGACCTTGCGTTCGACAGCCGAAAAGTAAAGGCCTTCAGCTTGTTTGTCGCTATTCCCGGTGTCCACGTAGACGGACACGATTACATCGAGCAAGCCATTGAAAAAGGTGCCACCGCCGTGGTGTGCGAACAATTACCCGAACAACGTTCCGAACACGTGACCTATGTCCGCGTGCTCGATGCGGCCATCGCGTTGGGTCACATTGCCTCGAAGTTTTACGATGATCCGAGTGCCTCGATGAAGGTAGTGGCCATCACGGGAACCAATGGCAAAACGACCACGGTCAGCTTGCTCCACCGCCTGTTCCGTTCCATCGACCGCCGCGCCGGTATGCTCTCGACTGTGGAAAACCGTGTGCTCGATCAAGTGGTGCCCGCAAGCCACACCACCCCAGATGCCCTTCAAATGCAACAGCTGTTTCGTCAGATGGCCGACGCCGGCTGCAAGTACGTGTTCATGGAGGCGAGCTCCCACAGCATTCACCAGCACCGCTTGGCAGGCACGCATTTGGCTGGCGCCGTGTTCACAAACATCACACACGACCACCTCGATTACCACGGGGACTTCAACACGTACATCCAAGCCAAGAAGGGACTGTTTGACTTGGTCGGTGCAGACGCCTTTGCCCTCTGCAACCAAGACGATGCCCACGGCCCCGATATGGTGGTGGATTGCAAAGGACGCGTGAAAGATTACGCGCTGACCTCCATGGCCGATTACCGGGGACGTGTGGTGGAGAATACCCTCGAAGGGCTGCAACTCCACATCAATGGGCATGACCTCTACAGCCAGTTGATCGGTGCATTCAATGCGTACAACTTATTGGCTGTGTATGCGGTCGCGTCAGAATTGGGCATGGACGAAATGGAAGTCCTCACCCACCTGTCGCTCCTCAAGCCACCTGCAGGACGTTTCGAACGGGTGCAGGCGCCAGAAGGCATAACCGCCATTGTGGATTACGCCCACACGCCCGATGCCCTGGATAACGTCCTCAAAACCATTGATACGTTTCGTGCAGGTGAAACCCAAGTCATCACGGTGGTAGGATGCGGCGGCAACCGCGACAAGACCAAACGACCCGTTATGGCCCGAACCGCGGCGCAATGGAGCGACCGCGTTTTCCTCACTTCGGATAACCCCCGGGACGAAGAACCCGATGCCATCATCGATGACATGCGTGCAGGGCTCGACCCTATCGCCGCCAAAAAGTGCATTGCCATTTCCAACCGCCGGGAGGCCATCCGCATGGCCGCACAACTCGCGGTAGAGGGCGATATCGTTTTGGTAGCCGGCAAAGGCCATGAGACCTACCAAGAAATCAAAGGCGTCCGCCATGATTTTGATGACCGGGAAGAACTATTGAACGCTTTCAAACCCGCCTGATGCTCTACCACCTCTTCACCTACCTCGATACCGTGATGGACGTGCCCGGCGCAGGCTTGTTCCAATACATCTCGTTCCGTGCAGGCATGAGCCTGATCACCTCGCTGATCATAGGCATTCTCTTCGGCAAACGCATCATCGAATGGTTGCAGCTCAAGCAAGTAGGTGAAATCGTGCGCGATCTGGGATTGGAAGGTCAAATGAACAAGCAAGGCACCCCGACAATGGGCGGCCTCATCATCCTCGCGGCCATTTTGATTCCCACGCTGCTTTTTGCCGACCTATCGAACATCTACACGCAGATGATGCTCCTCGTCACGGTCTGGCTGGGGGCCATCGGTTTCATTGACGACTACATCAAGGTCTTCAAAAAGAACAAGGAAGGGCTTGCCGGCCGTTTCAAAGTCATCGGCCAAGTTGGTGTAGGCATCATCGTCGGCTCCATTATGTGGTGGCATCCCGACGTGACGATCAAGGACCCCGCCGACCGCCAGTATTCCGGTCAAGTCGTCGAAATGACGGCCACCGACGGGACGGTGTTCGAGGTGTTCGAAGCCAACAGCGGCCTCCCCATCTGGGAGGCGAAAAAATCCTCCGAAACCACGGTCCCGTTCATGAAAGACAACAGCTTTGACTACGAGCGGCTGGTGGCTTGGATGGGCGATTGGGCCGCGGGTTGGGGCTGGCTTGCGTTTATCCCATTGGTCATCCTGATCGTCACAGCGGTCAGCAACGGCGCCAACCTCACGGATGGCATTGACGGATTGGCCACCGGCAGCAGCGCCATCATCGGATTGGGACTCGCCGTGTTGGCCTACGTCGGCTCCAACATCGTCACAGCGGATTACCTGAACATTCACTACATCCCGCGTTCGGAAGAGCTGGTGGTGTTCATCGCTGCCTTTGTGGGCGGGTGCATCGCCTTCTTGTGGTACAACGCCTTCCCGGCGCAAGTCTTCATGGGTGATACCGGAAGCTTGGCCTTGGGCGGCATTATCGCTGCCTTTGCCATCGCCATCCGTAAGGAGTTGCTCCTGCCGGTGCTGTGTGGAATTTTTCTCATTGAAAATCTGTCGGTTGTCTTGCAGGTCGGGTGGTTCAAATACACCAAACGCAAGACCGGCGAAGGCCGCCGCATCTTTTTGATGGCGCCGCTCCACCACCACTACCAGAAGCAAAACATCCCCGAGTCCAAGATCACCGCACGGTTTTGGATTGTCGGCATCCTGTTGGCCGTCGTCACCATTGTTACCCTGAAAGTTCGATAACCCCATGTCCCACCCCATCGTACCCATACTCGGAGCAGGAGAAAGCGGCACAGGTGCCGCCCTGCTTGCGGTGCGCCAAGGTTTGCAGCCGTGGGTGAGCGACGCGGGCGCGGTATCGGCTGATCGCGCCGCCGAGCTGGACAGCGCCGGGGTGGAATGGGAAGCCAACGGACACGATGAAGCACGGGTACTCGACGCCGCCGCAGCCGGTGCCCCGGTCATCAAGAGCCCGGGCATCCCGGAAACCGCTCCGCTGGTGGAGCGCGTCAAGGTGGCCGGCGGGGAACTCATCAGCGAAATTGAATTTGCGAGCCGGTATGCGCGCACCGAAGGACAACGTGTCATCGCCGTGACCGGGTCCAACGGCAAAACCACCACCACAGCCCTCATCGCGGCGTTGTTTGAAGATGCCGGATGCGATGTGGCCTGTGTCGGAAACATCGGCAAGAGCTGGGCGCGCGATTTGAGCGAACGCCCACAGCCCGCAGCCGTTCAAGTGGTGGAGGTCAGCAGCTTCCAATTGGACGGGGTCACCTCCTTCCGACCGGACGTGGCCGTCCTTCTGAACATCACCCCGGACCACCTCGATCGGTACAACAACGACATCGAACAGTACGCCGATTCCAAATGGCGCATTGCTTCCCACCAAAACGCCTCGGACCTCCTGGTCCTCAACGCTGACGACCCGATGTCCATGGCCCGATGGAAGCGCGCTCAGGCCGCGGGTGCACTTGCCGCCCGCGTGGTGGCCGTGTCAACCGGGCAGACCGAATCTCAATTGCAAAACAACCTGGCCGCACAAGGCCTCAACCCCTGGGGATTGGCTTCGGTCGATCGCCCGGACCAACCCTACGAATTCACCATCAATCTTCCTCATCAAAACCCATTTACCATGACCATCCAAGAATTGGCATTGCAGGGCAAACACAACCTGTACAACAGCATGGCAGCCAGCGTCGCTGCCCGCGCACTCGAACTTCGCAAACAAGGTATCCGCGACAGCCTCGCGCAATTTGACGCCATCGAGCACCGCATGGAGTTTGTCGTCGAGACCAACGGCATCACGTTCGTCAACGACTCGAAAGCAACCAACGTCAACAGCGCGTGGTACGCGCTAGAAAGCACCGATGGGCCGATCATCTGGATCGCCGGCGGTGTAGACAAGGGCAACGACTACACGTCCTTGATGCACCTCGTGACGGCCAAAGTGGACCACCTCATTTGCCTGGGTAAAAACAACAAGAAACTGATCGAAGCATTCGGTGACCGCGTGGACAGCTTGCACGAAGTGAGCACCGCAGCCGAAGCGGTGCAGCTGGCTTACCAATTGGGGACCCCCGGACACACTGCCCTCTTGTCGCCGGCTTGTGCGAGTTTTGATCTATTCGGCTCGTACGAAGAACGCGGACGCGAATTCAAGGCAGCGGTACGCAACCTCTGAACATGTCCAACGGGAGCAGCATGAACCTGCACCGGCGCATCGGCGCCTGGTTGGAAGGGGACAAGGTCATCTGGATGGTCACCTTGATCCTCAGCCTGTTATCGCTGTTGGCGGTATACAGCGCCATTTCGTCGTTGGCGTACAAGTCGGACGGCGGTTCATTGCGCTTCCTGTTCAAGCAAGGGGTCATGCTCGCCCTCGGGTGGGGCGTCATGCTCCTCATCCACAAGGTGAACTTCCGCTACTTTTCTCGGATTTCACAAGTTCTCATCTGGGTGGCTGCGGTGCTGCTTGTCTTGACTTTGGCCTTCGGGGCGGACATCAACGATGCCAAGCGCTGGCTGCGCATCCCCTTCGTGGGACTGACGCTGCAAACATCCGATTTTGCCAAGGTGGTCTTGGTGACCTACGTGGCAAGGGAATTGAACAACCGGCGCACCCAATTGCACGATTTCAGAGCGGGTGTGTTGCCCATTTTGGTCCCCATCGGCCTGATTTGCGGCCTCATCTTGCCGGCCGACTTTTCGACCGCTGCCTTGCTCGGGGTGGTCTGCGTGGGCATGCTGTTCATCGGCGGTGTGCCGTGGAGGCACATGGCACGCATCGCCGGGATGGGCATGCTCGGCTTGGTGCTGCTTTACGGGGTGGGTAAGGCTGTGCCGGAAGCGTTGCCGCGATTCGGCACGTGGGCCGGAAGATTGGAACGATTTGCAGGAGTTGGAACCGTCGCGGAAGGCGACGCCTTGGAATACCAAATTGAACTGGCCCAGGTGGCCATCAACCGGGGGGGACTGCTTCCCACAGGGCCCGGCACCGGCACTTCGCGCAACTTTTTACCCCACCCGTATTCGGACATGATCTACGCCTTCATCATTGAGGAATGGGGCGCAGTCATTGGAGGGTTGGGGCTGGTATTGGCATATTTGATCCTGCTGTACCGAACCATGCGTACCGCCACGCGGTGCCCACGGCATTTTGGCGGATTGCTCGCCATGGGATTGGGCTTCATGTTGGTCTTTCAGGCCATGATCAACATGGCCGTTGCCGTTCGGCTGTTTCCCACGACCGGGCAACCCTTGCCCATGGTTTCCTATGGCGGCACATCCATGATTTTCACGTGCCTGGCCATCGGCATGATTTTGGCCGTATCCCGGTCCGTAACCGATCCCGAGAATTGGGAAAAATCTCCGAAGAAAACACGGCCTGCGGGCAATCGACTCGTCCGTGAACCCGAACTCCATGGCTGAATCTCCGCAGACCCTCAACCGCGTCATCGTTTCGGGAGGAGGAACAGGCGGACACATCCATCCCGCCTTGGCCATTGCCGATGAAATCAAGCGGAGGCACCCCCATTGCGACATCCTCTTCGTTGGAGCCAAAGGCCGCATGGAGATGGAAAAAGTGCCCGCTGCGGGGTATGCCATCAGAGGATTATGGATTACAGGAGTAGACCGCAACTGGCGCAGCCTGCGCAATTGGCTGTTTCCGTTCAAACTGATCAGTTCCCTGTGGAACGCCCGCCGCATCCTTCGCCGCTTTCGGCCCGAATTGGTCGTCGGTGTAGGGGGATTTGCGAGCGGACCGGTGCTCCATCAAGCCGCGCAGATGGGCATCCCGACGGCCATCCAAGAACAAAACTCGTTCCCGGGCATCACCAACCGCCTTCTGGCGAAACGGGTGCAATTGATTTGCGCTGGCTTCCCGGGCTTGGAGCGTTGGTTCCCTGCAGAGCGGGTTGTGGAGACCGGAAACCCACTGCGTATGCAGGTACTCGATGCTGTATCCGACCAAGGGCAACCCGCCGTGGCCGCTTGGAAGCACTTTGAATTTGACGGGAACCGTCCGGTGGTGTTTGTCATGGGCGGTAGCCTCGGTGCGGCTTCCATGAATGACGCGGTATGCAAACTGGTAGAGGGAAAAACCGAGGCATTGCCGTTCGACCTCATCTGGCAGACCGGCACGCGTTACCACGACTCCATGCGCGCACGCATGGAAGCTTGGCCTGACGCTGTGCAAGCAGGGATTCGCTGCCTGGGCTTCATCGACCGGATGGACCTCGCTTATCTCTGTGCAACGGTCATTGCCAGCCGAGCCGGCGCCATGTCCATTGCCGAACTGGCCTTGGTGGGCAAACCCACCATCCTCGTTCCTTCACCCGTGGTCGCCGAAGATCACCAGACAAAAAACGCCCGCTCCTTAAGCGACCGAGACGGAGCCATTCTGCTCCCGGATTCGGAGGTAATTGAAGGTCTGGAGACCGCCATTGTTGGCCTGTTAGAGGATTCTGACCGGGCAAAATCATTGCAAGCCAACCTCCTCAACGCCGCACGTCCTGAAGCAGCCAAAGACGTCGTTAGTGAATTGGAAAAGTTGCTATGACCGGCACCACACACGTGTATTTCATTGGCATCGGAGGCATCGGCATGAGCGCCATTGCACGCTACCTCCATGCCGAGGGAATGGCCGTGGCCGGGTACGACCGAACGGACTCGGAGCTCATCACGCAATTGAAAGCATCCGGCATGTCCATCAGCGCCGGAGCGTCCGAAACCGAGGCCATGGAGCATTTCAATCGCTGGTTGGACGAAGCGCCCCACGAACAAGCCCTTGTCGTTCGAACGCCAGCTGTCCCCGACGATTTCCCGGTGCTTGTTCACGCCCGAGAAAGCGACTGCCGCATAGCCAAACGCAGCGAAGTCCTCGGCTGGCTTACCGAAAACGAACCCACCTTGGCCGTTGCCGGCACCCACGGGAAGACCACGACCTCCGCCTTGCTTGCGCATATGATGAACGAACGGCCCCACGGCTGCCGAGCCTTCATCGGAGGCATCCTCGTGGGAACGCAATCGAACACCGTGTGGTCGGCGAATGCCGACTGGACCGTGGTCGAGGCGGATGAATTCGACCGAAGCTTCTTGCACCTTCACCCCACCCATGCAGCGATCACAAGTGCCGATCCCGATCACCTTGACGTTTATGGGGACTCGGCTTCGTTTCAAAACGGCTTCAAGGCCTTCTCGGAACGGGTAAGCGGCAGCCTTTTTTTGGAAGCAAACGTCCAGATTAACGGAATCGAAGGCATCCGTTACGGCATCGCCGATGACCGTGAAAGCGCGGAAATCTGGCACGCGGCAGCGACCAATTTGCACATTGAAAAGGGCTGGCTGACGGGAGATGTCTGGATGAAGCAACGCTGGCACGAAGGCGTGCGCTTTCCACTCGCGGGGATGCACAACGTTTTGAATGCTCTTGCAGCTTTGTGCTTGGCAGAAGCCGCCGGGGCCGTTGTCGAAATATGCTTGCTCCAGCTGGCAAATTTCGAAGGCATCGAACGCCGATTTGCCTACCACGTCCGGGCGGATCACGGCATTTACATCGACGACTACGCCCACCATCCGGTCGAATTAGAAGCTGCCATCGCCGCTGCTCGTCTGCACCATCCGGGGCGGGAAATCACCGGGATCTTTCAACCGCATCTGTTCTCAAGGACACGAGACAACCTGGTTGAATTTGGTCGGGCATTGGCCCGCTTGGACCGCGTATTCCTGCTGCCCATCTACCCCGCACGTGAAGTGCCAATCCCGGGAATCGATTCACAAGCCCTGTTTGAAAACATCCCTCACCCCCACAAATACCTCATCGAATCGAATCAGATATTCGATAACCTGAAGGATTACCCTCCTGACGTGCTGATGACCCTCGGGGCTGGCGACATCGATCGATGCGTGCAACCCCTGGCCCATTGGCTGAAGGAAGATCCTCGAAGATTCAAAGCTCGCACCTGAACACACCATGATTCGAACCATCCTCTCCATCGCCTCAGCCGTTTTGCTGATTGCCGGCAGTGGAGCCTTGGTCGGGTTTTCGGCAGAACGCGAGTCCAATGCGCGGTATGAGGGATTGGAGGTTGATGTGGTCGAAATCGACGGGATGTTTTTTGTCGATGCAGCCGGTGTTCGCGATCAGATTTATGCCAATGACAGCATTGCCGGTACGTTCATCGCTGACTTGTCCCTTCATGAGGTCGACCGTTGGGTGCGCGAGATTCCTGCGATCGATGGCGTGGAAATTTATCCGGGACTGAACCGCAAGCTTCACGTTCGGGTTACCCAGCGCAAGCCCCTCGCTCGTGTGCATACTTCCAAGGACGAACCGGATGTATACATCGACTCGAACGGGGCCATGCTTCCGCTATCACGGTATTACACCGCGCGGGTTCCCATCATTCATGCCCATTCGTTCGATGCCGCCGCTGAAGCCTTCACCTTGGTCAAGGCTACCACAAATAATCCGCTGTGGTCCGCCTTCATCGATCAAATCGAAGTCGACGAGTCGGGTGCGCTGACCGTGGTGCCCCGCATCGGAGCTGCACGCATTCAATTTGGTGACACCGAGCACCTCGAAGAAAAACTGAACAAACTCCTCGTCTTCTACACCGAACATGTCGAACGGGGCAACCTGAACGTCTACAAACGCATCGACTTGACCTTCGCGGATCAAGTGGTCGCTCAACGGTATTACTAAGCAACTTCTACGTCCATGGATTCTGCATCAAACACCCCTGAAAAAATCGTCGTTGGCCTTGACATTGGCACGACGAAAATCGCCTGCTTTGTTGGGCGCCGCAACGAACACGGAAAAATCGAAATCCTCGGTTACGGAAAAAGCGAATCCGTCGGGGTGTCCCGCGGTGTCGTTGCGAACATTGAAAAAACCGTGGATTCCATCCGCACGGCCATCGAAGAGGCCAAGCGCACGTCCGGGGCGACATTTGTGGATGTCAACGTCGGCATCGCCGGCCAGCACATCAAGAGCCAGCAGACGCGCGGCCAACGCACCCGCGACAACCTCGAGTCGGAAATCAGCCAGGTCGACATCGATGCGCTGATCCAGGACATGTACCGCCAGGTGATGCAGCCCGGCGAAGAAATCCTGCACGTGTTGCCGCAAGAATACACGGTGGACAACGAGGGAGGCATCAAGGAGCCTGTGGGCATGAGCGGCATCCGTTTGGAAGCCAATTTCCACGTCATCATCGGACAGATCGCTGCCATTCGCAACATCAACCGCTGCATCGAGAAGGCGGAACTCAATGTGGATCAATTGATCCTCGAGCCCCTCGCCTCTTCGGCTTCGGTCTTGAGCGCTGAAGAGCAGGAGGCCGGTGTGGCTTTGGTGGACATCGGAGGTGGAACCACCGACATCGCGATTTTCCAAGACGGAATCATCCGCCACACCGCGGTCATTCCGTTTGGCGGCAACGTGCTGACCGAGGACATCCGCCAAGGATGCCAAATCATGAAGAAGCAAGCAGAGTTGCTGAAGCAACGTTTCGGTTCGGCCATCGCCACCGAAATGAAGGACAATGAAATCGTGTGCATCCCCGGCTTGCAGGGACGTAACCCACGTGAAATCAGCTTGAAAAACCTCGCGAGCATCATCGAAGCGCGCATGACCGAAATCATCGAGCATGTCCATTTCGAAATTCGCAATTCCGGCTTCGCCGACCAATTGATTGGCGGCGTCGTTTTGACAGGCGGCGGTTCGCAGTTGCGCCACATCACCCAGCTCTTCCAATATGTGACGGGCATGGATTGCCGAGTCGGTTACCCGAGCGAGCACTTGGCCGAAGCACCAAACCAAGAAGTCACGGCACCGAGTTTTGCCACCGGCGTCGGCCTCGTCATCAAAGGCTTCGACCGCATGGCCAGCAATGGCGAAAATGCGACCGACGAAGAAGGAGGCAACGAACGCATGGGCATCCTTGAACGCATGCGCAAGTACTTCGTTGAAGACGAAGAAATTCAATAACCACAGGAACCCGAATTGAGATGAACGATATGAGCACTCCCAACCCCTACCCGTCCCTCACCTCTCCGATCAAAGTCATCGGCGTAGGCGGCGGCGGTTCGAATGCGGTGAACACGATGTACGACCGCGGCATCCAAGGCGTCGATTTCATCGTGTGCAACACCGATGCCCAAGCCCTTGACGCAAGCCCGGTTCCTGTAAAAGTCCAGCTCGGCGCCACCCTCACCGGCGGCCAAGGAGCAGGTTCTCTACCGGATGTAGGCCGAAACGCGGCCATCGAAACACTGGACGAGGTCAAAGAACTGATTGGCAACAAGACCAGCATGGTCTTTATCACTGCTGGAATGGGCGGCGGCACAGGAACCGGTGCTGCACCCGTGATTGCGCAAGCGGCGCGGGAAATGGACATCCTCACGGTGGGCATCGTCACCATTCCGTTCCAATTCGAAGGCCGTCGCCGAAGCGCGCAAGCCACCGAAGGACTGGAGAAAATGCGCGAAGCCGTCGATACGTTGCTCATCATCCGAAACGACAAGCTGCGCGAACTGTATGGCAACCTGACGATTCGAGCGGCCTTCAACAATGCTGACGAGATCCTCTGCACCGCCGCCAAAGGCATCGCGGAAGTCATCACCCTCACCGGTGAAATCAATGTCGACATGAACGACGTCAATACCGTGATGCGCAATTCGGGACGGGCCATCATGGGTTCCGGCAAAGCAAGCGGTGAAGGCCGGGCACGTACGGCAGTCACAGAGGCACTGGAATCACCGCTGCTCAATGATTGCGACATCACAGGCGCCAATTTCGTCCTGCTGAACATCACGTTTGGCACCGAGGAAATCCTCATGGACGAAATCATGGAAATCACCGACTTCATCCAAGACGCCGCCGGCCAATCGGCCGAAGTCATCTGGGGTTACGGCGTAGATGAAAAATTGGAAGAGGACCTGTGCGTAACGGTCATCGCCACAGGATTCAAGGCACAAGACCAACTTGAAACGTCCGGCCAAACCCGTCCGACGGTGTTCACATTGGAAGAAGAACCCAAAGAAATCAAAGCGCCGGTTCAGCCCACCCAGCAAGCTTCAACACCTCCAACGAATGAGCTACTGGAGGAGGAAATGCCATACATCAAGCAGGCCGATACGCCGGAGGAATCCGTTCCTTCGGCCTCCGGTCAATTATTCGATTTGGTCACGGACGAAACAGAACTGGAGACCACACCCGAAACGGAACCCACGGCGCAAGATGACGCGCCACCTGTGACCGGTGCGAATGGCGAACCACCGTCCGTCATGGTGTACACGCTGGAAAGCGACCCGCTTCCGTCAACAAGCGATGAGCCGAACCTAGGAGGCATCCGGTTCACTGAGACACCTCCTTCACAACCGGTCACTCCGACGCAACCTCCGGTGGAGCAACCGCTTTCCCAAACGCCTGATTTGGCTCCGAATGCATCCCGTGAAGTGATCCAACCGGTGGCCCGTACAACCGAAGGCGACTTGCAAGCGCGGAACCAACGCATCTCCCAGTTTACCCGCAAGCTCAAGACCCCCGGGGGATTGGCGGACCTCGAGGCCGAGCCTGCCTACAAGCGTCGACAAGTCATTCTCGATGACATCGATCACTCATCAAAATCACAAGTCAGTCGTTTCACACTGCACGAAGAAACCGATGAGGAAGGTGAACGCAGCATTGAGTTGCGCAACGACAATCCTTTTCTGCACGACAACGTCGACTGACCATGAGCATGTACAGCACCATTTCCGATGGCATCAAGGACGCCATGCGCAACAAAGACCGCGAGCGGCTGGCGGCATTGCGCGACGTCAAAAGCAAGCTCATGCTGGAGGCGACCAAAACCGGAGCTGACGGGAACGATATCCCGGATGCTACTGTGCTGGCCATCCTCACCAAGTTGTTTAAGCAGCGCAGCGAAACTGCGGAACTCTATGCCGAACAAGGACGTGAAGACCTCGAAGCAGAGGAACGTGCGCAAGCAGCCGTCATTGCCGAGTTTTTGCCCCAACCCTTGACCGAGGCGGAAATCGCTGCAGAGGTCGAGGCCATTATTACCGAAACAGGAGCGACCAGCATGGCCGACATGGGCAAGGTCATGGGAATTGCCTCGAGCCGCATGGCGGGCAAAGCCGATGGCAAGGTCATCGCCGGAATTGTGCGCTCGGTCTTGAACAGATGAGAACATCACTTGTTATTTCGATGAAAACCATTGCAATGAACAACACATTCACCTGGACGGCATGCGCCGTAGCAATTGCACTCACTTCCTGCGGTGCACCTGCTGAAACCAATTCAGAAGCACCCACGGCCAAAGAGGAAATCAAAACCCCCGAAGCGTTGGAATTCATGGGCGGCACGTACGCCGTAGACCAAGAAGCAAGCACTGTTAAGTGGAAGGGAACGGAGATTACCACCAAATACCATGAGGGAACAGTCCGAGTTTACAAAGGATCCATCAATGTAATTGACAAGTCGATTTCAGATGGTTTTGTCGCCATCGACATGAGCAGCATGGTCTGCACAGACGAAGGCATGAACGATGACAGCAAGGCCAGCCTCATCGGCCATTTGCAATCCGATGATTTCTTCGGAGTCGAACAATTCCCCTTCTCACGGATTGACATAGAAGGAATCAAGACAAAAGGCGACGTGTCATACGCCTACGGCAAAATGTACGTCCGCGACATAGGAGCACCCATCAACTTCCCCGTAACAATCTCTGAGGAAGACGGTAACATGGTGGTTGACGCTTCCCTCACCTTCGACCGCTCGAAACATGACGTGAAGTTCCGCTCCGGCGCCTTCCCCGACTTGTTCCCCAACCTCGGCGACAAGCTCATCAACGACGACATCGAACTCGACGTTCACATTGTAGCTGCACTGTAACGTCAAGTGAGAAATTGAAACCAAGGCCCGGGCTCGTCCCGGGCCTTTTTCGTTTTTAGCGGGCCCACTGGAATCCATACCTTCGCATTCGGCATGCGTTGGACCAATTACTTCATTCACCCCGGCGACAACCGGTATTACGTATTCTCATTCAGGGAAACCGAGCATGCGGAGGAATACGAGCAGATGTTACGTAGCGCTGAGGTACCGTTCGAACGACACGAAGAGGACGACCAATGGCTCTTTGGTGTGCCACGGACCCATTTCAGGGAAGCCTTGCGCTGCAACCACATGGTGCACGCCCAACACCGAACCAAGTTCATCCCCGTTGCGGGATTGCGCTACGCCTTACTCATTGTCACCGGGGCGGTGCTGCTCGTTGCACTCGTAGGGGCGTTGAGCAATGCAGGGAACGCTCAAGGGCGCACACCTGAGTGGGAACTAGGAGTGAGTACTGTAGGCGTCTTCCCGTTGGAGGCGGTGGGCTACGAATCCATCCAGGCCAACGAAGAGGGGCTGACATTGGAATGGCAACCGCAGGCAGGCAGTGGTTTTGGACTCCGGCTTCACCGAAATTTCAAGGGCAGCAGCTGGAGCATCGAGACGGGGCTCGAAACCCTGCGCATGCGTTCTGATTGGGGGCTGTCGTTTGTTTCCGAAATCAGCGGCGAGGAAACCACCGACACCTTATCCCTGCGCGCGGGGCGTTACCGACTCCCACTGCTCGCGCAAACCAAAGTCCCCTTGAACCAACGATGGGAGTTGCTCGCTGGTGGAGGCGTATGCGTCGATTTTTTGTTGAGCGATGTGTTCACCACAGGGTACCAGCAGATTGGAATCATCTACCACGAATACCAAGTCGAGGAGAACCGACAACGGCGTTGGACGGTGCCGTTGCGTGCGGAGATTGGTGCGCTTTACCGTCCAGCGGATGCCAAAAAGGCAGGACTCTATGCCGGGTGCATCTGGTGGCGCGAATGGTCCACCAATCGATGGGGCGAAGCGCAGTGGGAGCGCGACCTCGAAAAAGCCAATGTTCGGATCTTCATGCCGCAGACCGGATTTGCGCTGGAATTCCGCATCATTCTCCCGCCGTAACGCTTGCTATTCATTCCAATCCGTCACGTACTCCAACGGCTTGCGGTGGCTCTTTGGCCATGCACCGTCTTCCGGATATCCCATGTAGAAAATACCGAGAACCTCGCCGTTTTCAGGCAGTCCGACGAAAGCCTTTACCTCAGGCAATTGCAAAAAAGTGGGCGTAGACCAATACCCTCCGATGCCGTGGGCGGTGCAGGTCAGGTACATGTTTTGGGCTGCGCAGGCCACGGCCATGCGCTCGTCCTCAATGCTGATGCGTCCGTTGGGATCCGGTTCCAAGCCCAACACGACCAAGGCAGTCACTTTTTCACCCCGAGCCTCCAATTTAGCCACCTTGCCGGCCGATGCCTGCTCGCCGGCTTGCCGTGCGTACCACTCGGCCAATTTTGGGCCGATGCGCTTCATCCCCTCCCCAATGTAGGCTTTGAAACGCCAAGGCTGCGTCATCCCGTGGGTAGGCGCCCATGTGGCATTGATCAAGACTTGCTCTACGATTTCCTTGTGCACCTTGCGCGTCGAGTAACGCTCGGGACTGATGCTGCGACGGTCCCGCAGCAATGCATTGGTTTCGGAGAGGTTATGGCGCATGAAAATGAAATGTGAAGCAAAGGTACAGCACCGCTTGAGTGCAGCCTTTCCTTTGGCTTATTTTCGGGCATGCGCAGCATCCTCACAATCTTGGCCGTAATTGGCGGCCTTACCCCTTTCGCCCACGGCCAATCTCCTGAGCTCACTGGCGACAGTGCCTTCATCCGAGCGATTTATGACGAAGCCCTCGCCCGCGGGGAAGCGCACGAGAACTTGCGGCAATTGACCAAAGACATTGGCCACCGCCTGAGCGGCTCACAAAGCGCCTTCGACGCGATGGACTGGGGGCAAGGCGTACTGGAAGGATACGGGGCCGACTCTGTCTGGGTCATGCCGGTCCGGGTGCCCAGTTGGACGCGCGGCACCATCGCCCAAGCAACAGCACACATTGACGGAACCGAATACCCGCTTCATGTTACCGCCCTCGGCGGATCCGTAGGTACTCCAAATGACGCGCCGCTGCGTGCACAGGTGATTCAAGTCAAGTCCTTGGAGCAGCTCCGCACATTGCCACGCGCAAGCGTCGAAGGACGGCTCGTGCTTTTCAACCGCCCCATGGATCCCGTGCTCATCAATACGGGCGCAGCGTACGGCGGAGCGGTGGACCAGCGTGGGCGCGGCGCCGTTGCTGCAGCACAAGCCGGCGCCGTCGGTGCCTTGGTTCGTTCCATGACCCATGCCCTCGATACGTTGCCGCACACCGGTGCCATGTACTACCAAGAGGACACGGACAGCGTACCCAGCGCGGCCATTTCAACGGTGGACGCCAGCTGGCTCGCCAACCAACTCATGGAACACCCGGACTTGGAGGTGATGCTGGAAATGAACTGCCGGGCCTTCCCTGACGTGGAGCAAGGCAACGTCATCGGTGAGTGGCGCGGAAGTGAATTGCCCCATGAAATCATCACATTAGGCGGCCACCTTGATTCCTGGGACATCGGTGAAGGAGCACACGACGACGGCGCCGGCATTGTGCACACCCTCGAAGTCCTGCGCATCTTAAAAGCGCTCGGCTACACCCCACGGCGAACCATTCGATTCGTTTTGTTCATCAACGAAGAAAACGGCAACCGCGGCGGCAAGACATACGCTGCTCGCGCACAAGAAGACCACGCTACTACCGAATTGCGGTACGTCGCAGCGCTGGAATCGGATGCCGGCGGATTTGTTCCACGGGGCTTTCGTATCGATGCTGCCGATGAACCCACGGCACTCATCCGGTCCTGGAGCCCGCTGTTTGAGCCCTACAACGTACACCAATTTCGTCGCGGAGGCGCCGGCGTGGACATTGGACCGTTAAAAGCGCTGACGCCGCGGCCCGCCATGATGGGTTTGAGTCCGGATGGGCAGCGGTATTTTGACTTCCACCACAGTTCCCAAGACGTGTTCGAAAATGTGCACAAGCGGGAGCTCGAACTCGGTGCTGCGACGTTTGCCGCGGCAGTATACTTGCTCGACCAGCACCTCCCTAGTTTGGGCAAGGCTGATTGAAAGCAATCAAAAAGATCAACAGATCCGCAACCGTGACGTAACCGCTGCCGTCGAAGTCGTACGGGCAGTCCGTGCTGCTCACGCACCACCCCATCGCCTCGTCCCAGACCGTTCCAGGCCCGCATGAATTCGGCACATCGAAGCAATTAAACGCACACGATCCGTCGTCAACGTTGGCGAGTTCCAGATAATTGCACGCCTCAGGATACGTGCATCCCGGACACAAACCGCCGGACAAACACGGGTCAATTTGCCAAAGCTGGGTGGATGTTCCTTCCTCAGTCAGCAACCAATGCTGATCCATCACAATGCCTGTGTGGGTTGTCGTGGAGCCACTCGGCCATTGCACCTCAACCCATGAAATCCCCATCATATCGCCGAGGCCAAAGGCTTCCCACCGGCTGTTCTGGCCCAAGTAATTTTCACCGGCATACGTCATGCGCAATTGAGACGATCCATCGCTAGCGTGGACGATAACTCTGGCGCCGATGCCGTCCCGATTGCTCTCGGTTCCTTCGAGGAGAATTTTCACCCAATGGTTGGTGTTGGGGGTGCCGCGCAGCACTTGCGCATATTCCCCTACGGCATGGGACACCAAATCCGGGAAACCATCGCGGTTGTAGTCCCCAACCGCCGTGGCGAATGAGAGGGTACTCTCCGTTTGAAACTGCGGCTCATCTGCCTCCGTAAATTCACCTTCGGTGTTGTAAAACAGGGCATCCGGCTCGTCGTTATAAATGCCCAGCACCTGCGGATAATTGGTGTACACGCTGTACCCATTGGCAACGTGCAAGTCTTCCCAACCGTTGTTGTCCACGTCCAACCAATTGGCTGCCCAGCAGATGGCATCCACCTGCACTTGGTTCATGGGGACATCGCCATCCTCGTCATCGATGCCAAAATTCCCTTCCCCGTCGTTGAGCATGAGCCAATTCATGTCTTCCGCAAACGCCGTCAAATACACATCTGAATCCAGGTCACCATCGAAATCGGCCACGCTCGTGGACATGCAATTGATGGCGATGTCCAACCCGGTATCGGCACCCTTCTCTATGAACGGAAGTACCGATCCGGCCGGCTGTTGCTCGAAGAAGTAATTTTCATGAACGACTCTGTCCCGAATGACGTGTAAATCAAGCAAACCGTCGTCATTAAAATCAACCCATTGAGATTGGAAGGACTGGATGCCAATGGCGTCCAGGCCTTGTGCTACAGTCGTCTCGGCAAAGGTGCCATCGCCATTGTTTTCGTAAAGTTCATTGAAAGGGTATTCATCTGAAGACGATGTGTAATTGCATACGAACAAGTCCAAAAAGCCATCGGCATTGTAGTCTCCAAAACTCGCCCCGTAGCTTTTGCGGGACGCCTGGTTGATGCCACAGGTGGCGCTCACATCGGTAAGTCCTCCTTCACCATCCCCCAAGAACAACTTGTTGGCCGCCAGGCGGTACGTCACAAACAAATCCTGATCCCCGTCATTGTCGATGTCCGCCCAGAGCACCATTTTGGCCTCATGGGGATACGCTGGCAGATTGAAGTCGACCGGTGTAAACCCCTCCTCATCGCCTGTACCCGCAAAAAACTTCAAGTCACCTTGAAAATCCGCAAAGGTCAAGTCGTCAATGTAGTCCCCATTGAAATCCGCAAAGCTGACCCCGGCTCCCAAGAAGCCACCCGTGTGCTGGGTTTCAAGCTGCAATGCGTTGCTAACATCTGCAAGCTGGGCTGAGCCCCGCGTAATGAGCAGGCATGCCAACAGAATAAGCAATGCGTGGGTGATGGAAGGTCTGCGTTTCATAATTGACATCGCAGGTTACGGACAATCAATGGCGAACATCGCTAGGAATATGAGCAAATCAGCAACGTCTGTGACCTGATCCCCATTGAGATCAGTCGGGCACGCGTTGTCAACCGGAACACATTGTTGC
>JAPOHG010000069.1 GCA_029979565.1 bacterium | reverse complement strand
GGAGCGGAAAAGGCAGCGGCTTACATTGCCAGTCACTTCAATAGCATTGGGATTGCCCCTTACGACGGCTCTACTTACTACCAACCAGTCAAGCTGATTCGTTCGCAAATCACCGGCGGTCAGGCTTCCGTCGATGGGAATGCACTCGCATTCTTGGACGACTTTCTTTTCTACCCTGGATTGAAGGTATCCGCGCTTGAAGACGTTCCCATGGTTGCTGTGAGCGGAGCAGAAGCTGTTGCCTCGACCGATGTGAAGGGAAAAGTGGTTGTGGTTGCCGGATCTGATGGGTTGAATAATGTGCGTGAAGCAGCGAATAACAATGGAGCTTCCGCTGTCATTGTTGTCAGTGAAGACATCAGCACGCTTCGAAGCCGCATGAAGCCTTGGTTGATGCGCAAGTCGTTGCGGTTGGATCGTGAAGAACCGAGGGAACGGGAAGGCACCCGTATTCCAACGTTTATGGTGGATGCGGCTGCGACGTCTTCATGGTGGAACGCGTCGGATGTGAAGTCTTGGAAAAAATGGAGTAAAAAACTTGCTAAGGGTAAGGCCCCTGATGCGGTTGACTTGGTGGCTGCTACATGGAATTTTTCGTTGGACCGCACAGAAGAAGCCATTGTTGGTCAAAACGTGCTCGGTTACATCCCGGGCTCGGATTCGTTGCTTCGAGAAGAATTGATTGTAATCACAGCGCACTATGACCATGTGGGCATCATCGATGGTGAAATCCACAATGGTGCAGATGATGATGGTTCAGGAACGGTATCGGTGCTGGAATTGGCCCAGGCATTCCAAGAAGCAGTGAAAGCGGGTGAAGGTCCAAAACGAAGCGTTTTGTTGATGACAGTTGTTGGCGAGGAGAAAGGGCTGTTGGGTAGCGAATGGTATACGGATCACCCCATTTGGCCGTTGGAACAAACCGTCGCCAATTTGAACATTGACATGATTGGTCGTGTAGACGAAGCGCATCCGGATGATGATCGATACGTATACCTCATTGGCTCGGACAAACTCTCCTCTGAGCTGCATGAAATCAGTGAAAATGCCAATTCGACGTATACCAACTTAGCGTTGGATTACACGTTCAACGCACCGGACGATCCCAATCGGTTTTACTACCGCTCGGACCACTACAATTTTGCGAAGAACAACATCCCGGTGATTTTCTACTTCAGCGGTGTTCATGAGGATTACCACCGGCCTGGAGATGATCCGGAAAAAATCCACTACGACAAGACAGCTGAAATTGGCCAGCTCGTCTTTTACACGGCCTGGCAATTGGCCAACCAAGCGAAACGCATTGAGGTCGATCGGGTCAACGACTTCCCAACGAAATAACTGGCTTGGAATAGCGCTGGAAGGTAGTAATTTCC
>JAPOHG010000068.1 GCA_029979565.1 bacterium | reverse complement strand
GATGAGTGCGGCGTTTGCGGCGGCGACGGCATTGCTGACGGCGCTTGTGACTGCGAAGGCAACGGTCCCGATGCAGGCTACGACTGCGACGGTAACTGCTTGAACGACGCGGACGGCGACGGTACGTGTGACGAATTTGAAGTAGCTGGTTGTACGGACGATGCAGCGTGTAACTACAACGCTGGCGCTACGGATGACGATGGTTCTTGCTCGTACGCTGATGCAGGCTACGACTGCGACGGCAACTGCTTGAACGACGCGGACGGCGACGGTACGTGTGACGAATTTGAAGTAGCTGGTTGTACAGACGACGCAGCGTGTAACTACAACGCTGACGCTACGGACGACGACGGTTCTTGCTTGGAATTGGACGAGTGCGGTGTTTGCGGCGGTGACGGCATCGCTGACGGCGCTTGTGATTGTGAGGGCAATACGGAAGATGCGTTGGGTGTATGCGGAGGTGACTGCACTTCCGACGCCAATGGCAACGGCATTTGCGACAGCGATGAACTCGCTGGTTGCACCGATAGTGCTGCGTGCAATTACAACGCGGACGCTACTGAAGATGACGGTTCATGTGACTACTGCTCATGCGCAGGAGAATCTACTGGCGGTGAGGCGAGTGGCTACACGTTGACAGTAGAAGAGCATGCCGTTGACATCATCCCTGGTCAGACTACCTACCGCTTGTATGTAGACTTGGTGAATGCGGATGATTTCTTGAGTTCTGTTTACGGCAATGACGCCGATCCTTTGAACATCGCGACTGACGCCGGTTTCTACAACGACCCACTCGGCGCTACGGTCGCTTCTGGCATCAACCCTGCCTTCATCGGATTCTTCCCAACGATTGCGGCCGACAGCTGGATTACCATTGGTATTGACAGCCAGAACACAGGCGATGAAGTGGCCATCAGCACGGTAGAAGATGCTGATCAGCCATTCGTGGCTGCCTTCCAATCGGGATCAGCTATCGACGGTCAAGACTTCACCTTGAACACTCAAACGGGTGGTGCTTGGTACGTATTGAATGGCACACCAAACGGTCTTCCTGATGCGGACGGTCGTGTGCTGGTGATGCAATTGACGACTTCAGCGGGTCTTTCGGGTACGCTTCCTGTTCAGATTTTCGAGAACGGCGACGGCACGAATGACTTGCGCAAGACCTTCACGTTTGACGGTGTAGGTACATTTAATGCAGAGGGCGAAGGTTCAGGCGGTACAGGCGGCAACGCTTGTGGTTGCACGGACGACTCTGCAACGAACTTTGATCCCGACGCGGATTACGATGACGGCAGCTGTGAGTACGCTGTGCTCGGTTGTACAGACGCTACGGCGTGTAACTACAACGCTGATGCTACGGAAGACGACGGCTCATGTTTGGAATTGGATGAGTGCGGCGTTTGCGGCGGCGACGGCATTGCTGACGGCGCTTGTGACTGCGAAGGCAACGGTCCCGATGCAGG
>JAPOHG010000067.1 GCA_029979565.1 bacterium | reverse complement strand
TGGTGATTTGCACAATTTCGAAGGGGCGAATGCCCTCTTGCTCGCAAATGCCGGTCATGCGTGATTCCGCTTCGGTGTAGTTGTAAGCGTCGAGGACAAAGGACTCGGTGGCTTTTACTTCGGCGCCTTCAGCATCGTGACGGACGTATTTGACCTTGCAGGTGAACCAGTGTTTCGTCATGCCTCAAAAGTACTGTCGGCCCTTGGCTGGGAGGCGTGGCGATGCAACTCATCGATGAACAATTCATTCACAACGGGGGAATTCACATTGGATGTTCAATAAAGGTGTGGCGCATGCCTTTTGTCGACTGCCGATGCGTTGTAGTTTCATCCTTCCATGCGCGACGAGTACAAACACAAAGGCTTACGCCGTCAGATGCTGCAAGAGCTTCGTGAAATGGGCATCGAGAATGAAACCGTTCTCGCGGCCATGGACCGGGTGCCGCGGCATTTTTTCTTGTCGTCAGCATTCGAACAATTCGCGTACCAGAATACGGCGTTCCAAATTGGCGCGGGGCAAACCATTAGCAAGCCGCACACGGTGGCCCGCCAAACGGAATTGCTCCAACTTGAACCCGGAGCCAAGGTCTTGGAGATTGGCACGGGCAGCGGCTACCAGTGCGCAGTGCTCTGCGCGATGGGCTACAAGGTTTATTCCATCGAACGCCAGCGCCTTTTATTCGATAAGGCGGGGCCATTGCTCAAGTCGATGGGCTTCAAGCCCGATTTGTTCTACGGGGATGGGTACAAAGGCAAAGCCGTATTTGGCCCTTACGATGGCATCATCGTGACGTGCGGCGCTCCAGAAATTCCCGAAGCGCTTTTGTTGCAGTTGGCCGTCGGTGGGCGGTTGGTCATTCCTGTCGGTGAGGGTGAAACCCAACGCATGTTCACATTCGAACGCACCGGGGAGAAGGAGTTCAGCCGTCAGGAGCACGGTGAATTCGCCTTCGTCCCGATGTTGGCGTCGCGCGCTCAGGATGCTTAGAGCAACCCTTCGACTGCACCCAATCCTTCCCGAACCACAACCGCTGATCCATCGGTGCAATCGATGACCGTGGAGGCATCCACCGAACCGTAGCCACTGTCGATTACGGCATCCACCTGTGAGTCGAATCGCTCGGCGATGAGTTCGGGGTCGGTGGTGTATTCAACCACCTCGTCTTCGTCGCGAACGGAACTGACCACCAGGGGCCGGTCGAGGCGCTCAATCAGCGCCAGGAGCGTGCCGTTGTCGGGGACCCGGATGCCAATGGTTTTGCGCTTGCCCATGAACCACTTGGGCACGTTATTGTTGGCCGGCACGATGAAGGTGTAGGGCCCCGGAAGCGCTTTCTTCATCAGTTTGAAGATGGTGTTGCTCAGTGGTCGGGTGTAACTGGACAGGTGGCTCAAATCGGCACACGCGATGCTGAACCGGGCATTTTTCAAAGGGATCCCTTTGAGGGCGGACATGCGTTCCAGGCCCTTCGCAGAGCCCAACACACAGGCGAAGCTGTATACGGTG
>JAPOHG010000066.1 GCA_029979565.1 bacterium | reverse complement strand
ACCTTCATGGGCCGTGACAGCATTGTGAAGGAAACGGACATGGCGAGCTTCTTTGCGGAGCGCAACGCCGAGAAGGGCGAGGCGTCATGGAACAAGCTCATCAAGCTCGCGGTTCACGAAGACGTTAACCAAGACGGAACCATCGATGCCCAAGACGGAAAGCCCACTGAGGCTTTCGATTTGTGGCACGAACACGCCGTCGAAAACGTGGGACACCGCTGGGGGATGACCATCGACCTCACGACCTGCACCGGATGCAGCGCGTGTGTTACGGCTTGCCACATTGAAAACAACGTTCCCGTCGTCGGTAAGGACGAGGTGCGTCGCCACCGCGATATGCACTGGATGCGCATCGACCGCTTCTTCAGTTCTGACTACAGTTTGGAGCGCGGAGAAGAGGAGGGCGTTGGCGTCATTTCCTCTTACCGCAAAATGGAGGATCCGGCGGCAAACCCGCAAACGGTCCACATGCCGATGATGTGCCAGCACTGCAACCACGCGCCGTGTGAAACGGTTTGCCCAGTCGCAGCGACTACGCACTCAAACGAGGGCTTGAACCAAATGACTTACAACCGATGCATCGGTACGCGTTACTGCGCGAACAACTGCCCTTACAAGGTGCGCCGATTCAATTGGTTCAACTACCCTGGGTACAAGAAGTTCGCCAACTTCAACCCCGCTCAGGACAGCTTGATGCGCATGGTACTCAACCCCGACGTTACGGTTCGAAGCCGCGGGGTCATGGAGAAGTGCAGCATGTGTGTCCAGCGCATCCAAGCGGGCAAGTTGGAAGCCAAGAAGGCGGGTGCTCCAGTGGTCGACGGTTCCGTCACCACGGCCTGCGCAGAAGCCTGCCCAACCCATGCTATCAACTTTGGCGACTTGAACGACAACAAGTCGGCGGCTCGCCAAGTTTCAGAAACCAACCGCGCCTACCACGCATTGGAAGAAATTGGCGTCAAGCCGAACATCTTCTACATGACGAAGGTGCGCAACGTAGAACCTAACCAAGCCTGATAAGACGATGCAAAAAGAAGCAGCCATTCGGGAACCCCTGATCCTGGGGGACAAGTCTTACAAGGACATCACCGACGACGTGGTCGGACCCATCCAAGGCGCCGCGCCGATTGGGTGGAAAATCATGATCACCATCTCGACGATCATCGCGATCTACGGTGTGGGCAGCATTTTGTACCTGCTCGGAACCGGTATCGGGGTCTGGGGATTGAACAAGACCGTTGGATGGGCTTGGGACATTACCAACTTCGTTTGGTGGGTCGGTATCGGTCACGCTGGAACGTTGATTTCTGCGGTATTGCTCCTCTTCCGTCAGAAGTGGAGAATGGCCATCAACCGTTCGGCAGAGGCGATGACCATTTTCGCCGTTATCATGGCGGCCATCTTCCCAGGTATCCACATGGGCCGCATCTGGGTCAGCTACTGGGTGTTACCCCTCCCGAACCAGTTTGGTTCATTGTGGGTGAACTTCAACAGCCCGCTGCTTTGGGACGTATTCGCGATCTCGACGTACTTCTCGGTTTCGTTGGTGTTCTGGTACATCGGTCTGATTCCTGACTTCGCAACCATTCGCGACCGCATGACCAAGCCATTGCCCAAGAAGATCTATGGGGTGTTGAGCTTCGGTTGGAGCGGACGTGCCAAGCACTGGAACCGTTTTGAAGAGGTGTCCTTGGTCTTGGCGGGCATCGCCACACCGCTGGTATTCTCGGTACACTCAATTGTATCCATGGACTTTGCGACATCGGTCGTACCGGGTTGGCACACGACCATCTTCCCGCCGTACTTCGTATCGGGTGCGGTATTCTCGGGCTTTGCGATGGTGCAGACCTTGCTCCTGATCATGCGCAAGGGCATGAAGTTGGAGAACTACATCCACGTTAAGCACGTGGAGTACATGAACATCGTCATCATCGTGACGGGGTCCATCGTCGGTGTGGCTTACTTGACGGAGCTGTTCATCTCTTGGTACTCAGGCGTTGAATACGAAAGCTACGCCTTCATCAACCGCTTCAGCGGACCGTACTCGTGGTCGTATTGGATCATGATGACGTGCAACGTAATCAGCCCTCAGTTGTTCTGGATCAAGAAAATCCGACGAAGCCTGATCGCGACCTTCATCTTGTCGATTGTCGTAAACATCGGTATGTGGTTCGAACGCTACGTGATCATCGTAACGTCCATCCACCGGGACTACGATCCATCCAGCTGGGGTGAATTCCACCCGACCAGCGTCGATGTGGGCATCTTCATCGGCACCCTCGGCATCTTCTTCACCCTCTTCCTCGC
>JAPOHG010000065.1 GCA_029979565.1 bacterium | reverse complement strand
CTTCTTGACATCCAACCGGCGCATCTCGTCGAACAAGGCATCCACGCGGTCGTAGTCCTCGAGCCAGATGTTGGCGTTGATCAAATTGAGGTAAAGCAACCCGGCCATCTTGGCATTGATGCGCGCCTTCTTATCGTCAAAGTCCGCTTCAGTCAGCACCTGTTCCCAAACCGCAACACACGCACGAATGCCTTCCGATGCCTCTTCCGGCCGATCGATGTACTTCTCCATGGCCATTTTCATGTCCAACGCGGCGTTGTTCAAGTCCGTATAGTCGACCTTCTTTTTGGTTTTGGCGTGGTAGATGGTCATGGGACGCGTCCTCTTCGCAAAGCAGAATCGGTCGTTGAGGATGCTGTTGATGGCGATACATCCGGCCTCGACTGACATTTGGCTCAATCGGCTGTTGACGGCCGTTTGGTTCCATGCCTTGTTCATCGCAGACTTGCTGGTGTACTTATCGGAAGTGTAGGTGGTAAAATCTTCCGATGACGTCAACACTTCGTCAATGACGATGGATCCGTCAGGGAGTTGAACGGTGAAACGCACCGGCTGGCGGTACTTCATCGTGCGGTAGTACTTGTACGAAACGTTACCCTCCTTGTCCTTAATCTCCTGCTGCGCATCCTCGGGAGCCGACCCTTCGAAGTACTGAATTTCGATGGTCACGGTGGCGCCGTCCTCGGTGCGGGTCATGCCCTGCATGTCGATTTTCGAACTGATGATGCCGGGTTCGAACACACGCTCGGTTTGGATCGGCTTTCTGGGCAACACCAATTGCGGCTTCTTCTCGTCGAGCAGTGCACGCTCCAAAATCTTGGCACCGGTGCCTTTGTTGTTGTAGGCCTCCATTTCCGCTTCGTAGGTCTCCTGCGCCAATTGGGTGTCGATTTCCCATTGCGCCAATTCGGCTTCGTACTGGTCGCGGTAGGACTGGTTGACCACAACGTTGTAGGTCGTCACGCCGGCAGGAAATGGTTCACTGGGGCGGCTGATGTATTCCACTTGAACGCTTTCGCGCTGGACGTTTTGTGCGTTGACGGTGACAAATGCCAAAGCAGCAAGGGCTAGTGTAAAGTATTTCATCGCTATCAATTTCTGTCCAAATGTACGTGCAAGCCCCCAATTCTGACGTGGGAGGCTCAATCACCAAGCAGCCAGCTGACGCCAAGCGCTTGGTAGCCGTATTCGTGGTTCAAGCCTTTGGCAAAGCTCCAATCCCACTGCACACGGTCGGAAGCGAGCCACGTGAATCCAGCGTCAAAGGAAGCGAGGTGCCCCTCCGCTTCGGTCCATTCTCCGTACGGTTCAACGTAGATGGACCAGCCCTTACCAAGCGATCGCCCGACCGCAAACGTGTACATGAATCCCTCCAATCCGCTGCGCCACAAGGCGCCTACGTTGTATCCCAAAGCCCAGTCCGGACCGACATCGTGGCTTAGGCACAACTTGTGCGAACTCACCAATTCAGGTTGATTGGCGGAGGTGGGTAAGGCCCAATGGCTCAAGACCGCCAACATGGTGCCTGATTGACTTCCGTCCAGCAGGTTCCATTTGGCACCTACCTCGATGTCGGTCAAGGATGGTTCCCAACGGTTTTCCCATTGGAGGTGCTTGGCCGATCGATTGTGCACCAAGCGGAGCTCCACCGATTCGGAGACCGGCAAGCGAAGCAGGGTGTTCGGAATGAGCCAATCCCGCTCCGATTGCATGAAGTCAGACCATTCGACCAAGAGTCCGCCTTCGTATTGGAGCATGCCCAACGGGACGATGGCGGCGCTCTCCGTTTGATCGGGGCGGTCGGTGACGATTTCTTGCGCTTGCGTCGTGGTTGCGCCTATGGTAAGCAGACCAACAACAAGGAATGGGGTGTTCCACTTCATGGACCAAAAGTACCTCACATCCCAACAGCCGAATAGGATTTCGTAAATTAGAGTCATGCGAAGGGCACAATTCATCCAAGGCTCCGCCATCGTCGGTGCGGGCCTCGCTGTTCCTCGGTTGCTCCGGGCGACGTCCGGCATGTTTGCCGTGCCCGGTGAACGCCGAATTGCGCAAATCCTCAATGCCCGGCGCAGCATGGTGCAGAACGTGCCGGTCCTCCGGGCCTTCGCCGGCGGCCAGAATGACCTCGTATCCCCTTTCGTCATGCTCGATGAATTTGGACCGCTGGACGTGGATCCCGGAACGATTGGCATGGACATCCAAGCCCACCCGCACGCCGGCGTGGTCCCGACCACCTACCTCGTGCAGGGTAGCGGACGGCACACGGACAGCATGAAGAATGACATCGTTTACCACGAGGGCCAGTACATGTTGTTCAACTCGGGCCGCGGCGCCATCCACGAGGAAGTGAGCGATGACCAG
>JAPOHG010000064.1 GCA_029979565.1 bacterium | reverse complement strand
GGCCCGGCGCGTGGGGCAACATGGACATCGATGCGAGCATGGTGGCCTGGGAATTTTTCGAAAGTACGTGCAACAGCACCTTGCCATTGAGCATCGAGCCCGCCCTGCCATCGGCTGAGCCAACTTTGCAAGGCACGTGGGACATGCTGGGGCGTCCTTGTCCAGCCAATGCGGCCGGACAACTCGTGATCGAGCGGCTTTCCAACGGCCAAGTGCGCAAGGTTTTCCGGGCTGAGGAGTGACAGTCTGCTGCCGTCACAACGTCATCTGCATGCGGATGTCCGCTCGGTCGTACACGCAGTCGTCGGGGACAGGCACGGGCTTGAAACCGTACGTTTCATAGAGGTGGATGGCCGGTTTGAGGGACGTGTGAGAGTAGAGTTCCAGCGTGTGCACCTCCCGCTGGCGGCAAACGCGCAGGATGTACTCCATCATTTGATGGCCAAACCCCTTGCCGCGATGCTCCTCATCGACGGCCATTTTGTTCAATTCCACCTTGCCTTCGCCCTGAGGCGTCAGCGCAAACGTCGCGACGGCCTCGCCCTTCAAAAGACCAACATAGATGGCCCCGCCGGGCGCAATCACCATTTTTTCAGGATCGGAAAGCACCTCGATGTCGAAAGGCTCGAGCAGGAAGTAGGCATTGAGCCAAGCCGCATTCAGGTCAAAAAAGGCCTTTCGGTATGCGGGTACGTACGGGACAAAAGTCAGGCCTCGCGGTTCTTCGATCATGGATTAAGACGCTGGTTTGTGAGTGGCGTTTGTCACGGAGTCAAAAACTTCTGGGTTAGTCCATTTCAAAGCAACGCAAAAAAAGCCGCAAACGAAATATGCGAGATTGAACCTAATCATATCGAATTCATCCTTAGGCGTGATAGAATTCGTCGGGGTGAGTGCATAGATTGCAGAACAGAAAATGAATAGATGCAACATCAAGAATTAAAATCCATCGCATTGATTGTCGGTATTTTGTGTGGTGTCACACCCGCTTCGGGCCAGATTGACACCTACTCCATAAACGATACGGTTACAGTGGCCTCTGGGCCGTTCACGCTGAACGTTGACGGGGACGCGAGCAACGATTACACCTTTGAGATCTTCCCGTTATCTGGCAGCTCAACGGCTGCGCGGGTGGTTTCGCTCTGGGACTCGTATGTCATGGACGCCTCCACGTGGGGCTACCCCGACGCCCTCAACTGCGGGGATATCGTGGCCGGTACCTACACTTCGGGAAGTGCGGTCTTGGGAACAGACGTGGGCGGGGGCGGCTCCTTTACCGGGGCTGGGTTGAAGTTCTTAGGCCTGAAAATGGATGTAGGTGGAGAAAGCTACCACGGATGGATTTCGTTGGACGTGTCGGCAAGCAACGACACCATCATCCTCCACGATGTGGGCTACGCCACTGTGCCGAACAATGCGATTGCAGCCGGTCAAATGAGCGACGAAACCGATCCGCCCCTGTGCGACTTCATATACACCGTGGGTACACAGTTTGAAATCGAAGTAGCAGCACCTACTACAGGCAATGGCCTGCCTCCGATGGCTCCTGTCTTCATCAGCACCTCCTCTGGTGACTTGGTCCTCGCCGAGGACAGTTGTTTTGCAGGCCCTTGTACCCACCTTGTTTCGAATGCAATGGGGGCCGATACCATCACCACGTGCATCGACTACGTGGTGTACGGCTCTGAGATGTGCATCATGGATACGCCCACTTGTTGCGTGACACAAGCCTGGGATGAGGAGTCGCAATCGTGGCAAATTGCCGAAACAGCTTCAGGCATTCAGGTCGAGCCGGTACGTGATGTGGTCCTGTATCCCGTTCCAACAAATGGACAGCTGAACATCAGCGGCGAGGTAGATGCTTTGCGCATCTTTGATGTGTTCGGTCGGTTGGTTCTGACCGCTGGGCGAGCTTCAGTGGTGGATATTTCCGGCCTGGCGGCAGGGGATTACTTCGTCGAAATCACAACGTTTACAGGACGTTGGATGGAGAAGATTCAGGTGGTGCGGTAGCACCATGCACCGCTTCCGTACCACAATGCCGCATTACCGCTTGTACGCTTCGGGGTGATTGTCCAAGATTTCGATGGCGACGCCGTGTAAGTCCGTTTCGAATCCTGTTTCGTAGGTGTTGGTCACGAGGTCATCACCGTAGATGCCTGCCAGCCAAATCAGGGTTCCGGCTTCAATGACGATTTGACCCTGGTGTCCCTTAGCGTCGGTGAAAATGGATGTGGGCTTTGCACCGAAGAGGTCGATGTCGTCATTCAGCAGGCTGTCCTGTTGCATTTGGGCCAATGTGATGCCGGCCCATCCTGTGGGAATGGAGAAAATGTTCACGCCAGGAAACTCGGCACGAAGGACATCAATCACATTCGTGTGCCAGAGGGAGTCGATGATGACCGGATAGAGTTCATGGATGTCATTGTATCCAAACGCTTGAGCCCGTGCATCCCAGTCTGCCGGGAAATCAATCATCGGCAGCGATAGGCCAATCTCGATGTTGGGATTGTTTGGCAAGGCGTAGTCGATCCATGCCTTGAAGCCGCG
>JAPOHG010000063.1 GCA_029979565.1 bacterium | reverse complement strand
GTGCACGGAATGGCCACCCAAATGGACAGGTCCCTTACCCCTTGGCCCGCTCCCTCCGGGAACCATGCAGGGTCGTAAAGGATGACCCAGAACCAAGGCGCCACCACCCAAGCCCACTGCCCGATGAATTGCGCCACCGCCATGATGTTCGTCCGCTCGTGAAAATCCTCGCTGATCTCGTACCCCATCGCTACGTAGGGAACACTGAAAATGGTGAGGCCCAAATAGAAAACCAGGGACCAAATGAGAAAGTAAATGAAATTGTACATCACCCCATCCCCTTTGTGCAGCTGCCACATGGCCACGTAGGCGATGCCCATCAAGATGGCACCAATGAAAACGTACTGCCTGCGCCTGCCCCATTTGGACCGGGTGTTGTCCGAAATGAAGCCCATGACCGGGTCGGTAATGGCATCGAAAATCCGCGGAAGGAATTGAATGATGCCCCACAAAAGGGCCGCGAACCCCAAGTCTTGAACGAGGACGATGATGAATACCCCCAAAGCTGCGGGGAACATCTGATTCGCCAACATGCCAAAACCAAAGGCAATCTTTTGCCCGAAGGGAACGGTCGAGGCTGGTACCGAAATAGAAGATGACATGGTTGGACTGATTTTCAGATTGCGTTAGGGGTTAGAACCACCGTTTGAAGCGATTGGCCTTCAAGAACGATGCGAACATCTTCATCAAGGCCGTCGATGTGCACAGTGCGTGCGGTTTCACTTGGGTTGAAGCAAACGACTACGTAGGTACCATCCGCATTTTCTGTGGCTACAGCCATCATCGCTGAGTCCGCGCAATCACTTGCCAAGATCGTTGCCCCTGGTCGGATGAACTTGCTGAAATGGCACATCACATCGTACAGCGGCGTGAAATACACTTCGTCTTGTTCCGGATCAACAATCACGGGCGCTATGCACCAATTTTTGAACCAATTGGGGCCACCTTGACGGTCCAACACCATGTTCCAATCCACCCAACCGTTGACCCAATGGTTCAAGCAGCCAATGATGTCACGCGCATACCGGTTGACCGGGGCGTATTTGGGGTGCAGGTACTTCTTGTCTTCTTCGCGCCATGTGAATCCCCAATCAGTAGCCTCCTTGCGCCAGTACCAGTCGTCGTCCTGCCATACGGGCACTTCCGCATCGATGCATCCCTCCGTCTGGATGAGCAACTTTTCAGGAGCCGCTTCGTGAGCGCGGTCCAATTCGTAAGGGAAGTAGTCGTACGTGCTTTCGTACCAATGCACCGCCGTGCCAGCGAAATGTTTCGCGCTGGCAGAATCGCGGTACATCGAAGCCGTCCATTCGTCCAAACCTGCTCGGTTTTGATCGTAGCCGAGAACGTTCAGGTGTCCCAAGCCATTGGACTCAAGTGCTGGGCCCAAATGCTCCTGAACGAATTCCGTCATCTCGTCCGGCGTGTAGAGCATGCTTTCCCAGTTGTTGCCGTTGCCGTGGGGCTCATTCTCCACCGTAAAGCCCCACAACGGGATGTCGTTTTCCTGGCATTCTTGGGCATATTTCACGAAGAACTGTGCCCACGTAGGTTGCATTTCCTTCAACAACCGCCCCCCGACCCAATCGCCGTTGTCCTTCATCCAAGGCGGAGCCGTCCACGGTGAAGCAATCAGTTCGAAACCGTCTGCTGAAGCCTCCTGGGCCAATTTGATCATTGGGAACAAGAATTCATGGTCCTGTTCCATGTTGAAATGCTCCAACTCGAGGTCGCCCTCCACTTCTGCGTAACTGTAGTGGAACCGCGAGAAATCGCACGAATTCATGTGCGTGCGGGTCAAACTGTAATTCGCTCCTTCCTCCCCGAAATACGCCTCGATGATTTTGGCTCGTTGCGCTGGACTCAATTGGTGCACGAGGTAGGCTGAGGCATCCGTGAAGGACCCGCCAAACCCATTGATGGTTTGCTTGCGGCGATCCGTGTGTACGTGCAATCGAATTTCATCAGGATGCGGCGCATCTCGCTGTTCTACTGCTGACTCGGGTACTTGATGAAACCGGCCACCCTGCCGACTGGATTCGTACACTGCCTTTTGGAGTTTGCCTTCCTTCATGCTCGAGGAGTTATTAGCGTTGAAAAAAGATTTGACCACATCAAATGCCGCTTTTGGCTGCCGGTAAATGTCCACCAGTCCCCAATGTTCTTCGTTGGCGTCCGCGTCGTAAGGCACCCCGCTGCTTGCAGGAGCGACACCGCCGGCGTCCTGGACGTCCAACTTCCCCGCTTTCCACCAGCCGTCGGTGAAGGAGAAAACAGCGGCACCGCCGCATGGTACCGAGTCTGAGAACAACGGCGCTAACAACGCTTGAGTGGCATCTGCCTGTGCGCGTTGGTTCGGACCTTGTTCATAACCCAACACCGACGTCGACATGTAGCTGTCGGCACCAATTTCAGAGAAGTACATGGGCTTATCGCTTCGCTCGGCAAAATCCATGGCAGCGGTATAGGATACATCCCAGCGGTAAACGTTGAGTCCCCATAGGTCGATGTTGGGAAGTGCAGCGAGCAACTCCACCTCTGGCACTTCGCCGTGGGCGGTGGCTACCGGATGG
>JAPOHG010000062.1 GCA_029979565.1 bacterium | reverse complement strand
GTTCTCCTTGTTGATGGAGACGGTTTTGTAGCTCAAAGTATCCACAGCTCAGTGTTTTGAATGTTCAAATTCTCCCCAAAATTGGGGGTGCGAAGATAGCAAACGGATGTTTACAACCCAAGCCATCTTGTGGACAAAAATTCGGGAATCAATTAATTGTCCGATTTCACCTTGCCCGGTGAGGGCTCCACAAACGACCAATTGCCCGAATTTCCCGGCCCCTGGGCTCGATTCTCCTCGGTCGGCAACACCTGAATCTGGCGCTTCACATTATCGCTGGCATCGAGCAGAAAAAGCGTTTCTCCAGATGCCGAAAGCCCAAACTGAAACCCACCCCGGCCATTTTCGTAGCCCAGCACCACCGCGCCAGGCGCCAAACAACCTCCGGGCAACTCCCAACCCACTTGGGTCAAGTCATCCGTCAGGCGCCACCCTGTCATCGAGCATGCCGTGTCGGAAGCGTTCTGCACTTCAATGTAGTCCGCCGGTTCGCCTTTGGCGTGGATTTCGGTGATGCGGATCTGCTCCGCCTTGCACACCGGACACGCTCCGCTGAGTTTGGTGCGTTGGCCCTCTGCGTAAGCGCGCGTCGGCGGGATGCGCTTTAACGGTTGGTTCGGTTTGCGCAACGTATAGGACGTCTGAATACGGAGCACGTGCGAACGCCATGGATCGGGGTCCAACCATTCATTGCCCCACAAATAAGCCAACTCCACATCCCATCGCTTGGAAAGTTCCGTGCCGAGGCTCGCCTGCCAGCGCTCGCTCCACCGTCCGCCCTGCCGATGGAAGACTTCCCAACTCAGTTCTGCGTCAAGCCGGTCGGTCACCTTGCGGCCATAAGCAACTCGCGAGCGAACCGTTGGCATCAAGGGAGCGGCCTGGCCTTCAAGACGCACACCACTGAACCAGGGGCGTGCCTCCCAATCCTCCGTGGTCATGATCCGGGTGGACCATTTGCCCTGTCCGACTTTCCAACTTCCAATGGCGCGCAACGCAATGCGGCGGCGGGCAACGTACCCTCCGTCCAACTGCTGACGTTCCGAAAAACGCCACTGCATGTTGAGGTCCCAGTGCTTGTTCACCCGGTATTCCACGGCAGCATCCACCAACCCTTGCTCGTGCCAGGACGCACCCTGGGTCCAGCGGTTTTCCCACTGCAAGGACCACGACCAGGTTTTATTCAGCGATTGGCCGACACCCGTCCCCAACCAACACTCGGTGTCGGTGTATTGGCCGTTTGCCGAAAAGGCAACAGCCGCACATGCCAGAAGTGCAATGCCGCGCACGGTGCTCAGATGTCTTTGTAAATGCGCAAGGCCCCGATATCCAATGCCTCTTCACCTGCCTCAATTTCAAATTGGCGGACGATGGCGATGTCCGGGGAGTTGTTGAACGGCGGCAAGGTATCCTCGCTGTACACATAAACGGTGTACGCACCGGGCCGCAAACCGTAAAACGCGAATTCCCCGTCGAAGTTGGTCTGCACCCGGTCGTCCGGCCCTACTCGATCGCCGTAAGTGATGAATACATCCTCATCTGCAGCCGGCACGACCACAGCGTTTGCAGGGTTCGTGATGACAATGCGTTGCTCGAGTTCCACGTTGCCTGTGACGGTGGTAATACCGCCCTCACCAGGGGTACGCGTGCAACCCAACAAGACAAGGGACACAGCAAGGGACAAAGAGAATAAGCGCATGCTCCGGGGCTTTTTCAAAAATGAATCCAATTCTTACGTCTGCAAAGTAGGGACTCCCTAATTTCGAACACAATATTAGTCGCCGCATGGTTCCCCACGAAGAACATTCTCCCCTGCAACACACCGGTCTTGGTGAAGGCCGCATTGAAGTCGTGTGCGGGCCGATGTTCTCGGGCAAAACCGAAGAGTTGCTCCGCCGGGTGCGCCGCGCCCAAATTGCCGCCCAACCAACGGTCATCTTCAAGCCAGCCACCGACACCCGCTACCAAAAAGACCACGTGACCTCGCACGATTCAAATGCCTTGCCGTCGGTCACCGTCGGCTCAAGTCAGGGCATCCTTGATTACTTGCGCGCTCAGCCGCGACCTGTCACGGTGGTCGCGATCGACGAGGCGCAGTTTTTCGATGCCGAGCTGCCCGCCACGTGTGTCACCCTCGCCAACAACGGCATCCGGGTCATCGCCGCCGGTCTGGACCTGGATTTCAAGGGCATCCCATTCGGCGTCATGCCAGAATTGCTTGCCTTGGCAGAAGAGGTTACCAAGCTCCACGCTGTGTGCATGGAAACCGGGCGACCGGCGCATTTTTCGCACCGCATCGCGGGCGGTGACAGCACCGTTGAGATTGGCGAAAAAGACCGCTACATCCCGTTGACCCGTCAAGCGTTTGTCGAAGCGCGTAAGCAGGCCGAACGCCGCGAACCCAAGGCCGAATGACCGTCGGTGCCTGGAAGGCTTGGCTCGAGCACGCCTCAACTGTACACGCCGTGACCGCGGCCAGTGCTGCCGTTTCTGACGATACCCCTTTGTTCATCACCCAAGATTCGCGGGCGCTAGAGGCCGCCAAACCCGGAGCCCGAGCATTTGTCGCCCTCCCAGGCAATTGGCACGACGGCCACGCATTCCTCGAGGAAGCCCACGCCAATGGCGCGCGTTACTTCCTCGTCAGCGACGCCGCGCACTTGCCCGACTT
>JAPOHG010000061.1 GCA_029979565.1 bacterium | reverse complement strand
GATGCGGGAGGCATCGCATTTCTTGATGTACAGGAAAATGTAGTTGTCGTTGATGACGTTCCGAACCTTCACCCGGAACGGTTTGGTGTTGCCAAAGGTGCAAAACGCGATGCTGTCCACGGTGATGAACGGAAGGATGGTGTCGCTGCCGTCGGCATGCAGGATGGAGTACAGCCGCTTCAGGTTCAGAGCGAGTTCATCCCGGTCCGAAGTGCTATAGAGGCAATCGACCCACAGCGTGTCCTCATCGTTCCCATCGAGGATGGGTACGCTGCCCTCGAAGCGCAACAGGTCATCGTACGCCACGGGAATCTCAATCGATCGGCCGTGTGCATCCAAGTACGATTGCAGCGACGGCGTCACGGGGAAGGGCACTTTCTTTTTTGAGATGAGCTTGTTGTTCACAGCAATAAAAGTCGTTGCAGCATGTCATTGTTTCAAAAAGCGCACGGCTCGAGGGGCACCGCTCGACTCAATGCGCAGGATATAGACAGCGGTCAATGCTTGATCCACCGGAGCGTGCGGCGCTGTTCTCCGTCGATGATGCGGATGAGGTACATGCCAGACTCGGCGCTACCGGGAGCAATGTGTCCAGAGGTGGCTCCGGGGCGGGATTTGTGGATGCACTTGCCGTTGGGATGGTACACCTCCACATCCGTGCCGGGGGTGATGCCGGTGATCTGAAAGGAGTCGGAACCGGGGTTGGGAAAAATCCGTGCATCAATGAAGCACCGGTCGGTGTCGAAAACGTCGGCGCTGTTGCACCCGCCCACCCACGAAATTCCGGCGAGATTCCAGGCGGGGTCGATGGTCACACACATGTGGTCCAAAGCCGTCACGGCCACGTCCACGATGCGCGGGGTGTTGCTGTAGTCGAAGACGATCAACGATTCCGGGACCTGCCACAGCGTTCCGTCTGCTGTGCCGGTGAGCTCGGCGTTTGCTGCTGAACCGATTTCCGTACCCGTGCCCTCGGTGAGCTGCCAATGCCCTTGAAGTGCCTCCCAAGCGGGGTGGGCTTCGGTTAGCGCGCTGCAGTGCCAATCCAGGATGGTGGCATCGTCCAAAACGCCGTGCCAGAACCGCACTTCCGCAATGGCGCCCGTGTAGCTGTATCCGCCGTCGATGTCAGAGCCGAAATACCAGCCTTCCCCCACGTCGAGGTTGCCGATGCCGCTGATGTCCTCTTCTGCGGAAAAGACGCCATCGGTGTAGAGGCGCATGGAACCGTCTCGGTCAAACGAGCACGACAGCGTGTGCCATTGGCCGTCCGAAACCCCAGCGGCTCCGTTGGCATCGGCTCGGTTGTCCCCGTCCCCGATGTTGACTTTCCAAGCCGGTCCGTTGGGGTATTCGAAGGAGAAGACAAATCCGGGGTTAAGCCCAGAATCCCAGTCCTTGTTGCCAACGATAGCAACGTCGGGGGAAGCTTCTGTTCGGATGCGCACTTCGATCGTGAAATCTTGGTCCGTACCGAGGGAGAGCAGGGGATTCTCTGCGATGTGCACTGCGTCGCCGTTCCCTTCAAATTGCAGTTCAGCTGCGCCGGGTGCCACGCAGTTCTCGGGTGGTGGCAGGATTTCGAGGGTGTCCTTGACCACGAGTTCGGGATCGACCGACGGCCCGCTGGCACTAAAAAAGATGATCTGCTCGTCGATGGATTCCCCGCCGTGCCCGTAACCAATGCCACCGTGGTCGGTGGAGGTGAGGATGAGCCAATTTTCCTCCGCATAATTGGGGCGACTCGTCAAAGCGGAGAGGACTTCGGCCACATGCGCGTCAACGGTTTCGATGGCGTCGATGTAGGCAGGCACATTGGGACTGAACCCGTAGCTGTGGCCGGCGAGGTCCACGTCGTCGAAGTGCAAGAACATGGCGTGCGGGTTGCCCCCGCCCAAGATGGCGCCAGCCGCGTCGGCAACGGCTTGGTCACTCGTCGTGTTGATGGATTCATCAACTACGTCGCCCTGGATGTATTCGTTGATGGGGGACCAGTGGCATATAGAGTAGGTATTCAGATCCGGATTGATGGTTTCCAATCGCTCCATGAAGGAGGGGTAGGCCGCGTAGTTGCTCCCGGTGAAATCGTTGTTGGTGACGCCGTGGGCATCGGACCAAGCGCCGCATACCATCGCCGACCAACCGGGGCCGCTGTACGTGATGTCGTTGTTCAGCGCATCGGGGCTGAAGACACCGTTCTCGATGAGGCCATCCAGCGCGGGCGTTTCCGCAGCCTCGAGGCAGTCCGATCGCAATCCGTCCAGACCGATGATGAGTACCCGCGCATCTTGGCTGAAGAGTGGGTGAGTGGCGCAAAGAAGGGCGAGGGCAAGGAGGGAGAAACGGTGCATGGCTACGGGGTTGATTGACTCAAACTTAAGGGATTTCGCCTTGGTGCTCGAAATCACCGAGCATCGCTCAAACCTGCAGTACCTTCGAACCATGAAGAAGATCCTCCACATTGCGCGCAGCATGGCATTCGGTGCTGCCTTGTTTTCGATTGCCGCCTGCGGTTCTGCGGACACCGACGCACCACCGGCTGCTGAAAATCAAACTTATTACGGTTCTGTCATTGAGTTGGACGGCGCATTGGACGCCTCGGGGTTGCGCGCTGCCCTTTCGGAGACAGGGCGTGCACAGGTCAAATTTGAAGGCGAGGTGACCGCCACCTGCGCCAAAAAAGGCTGCTGGATGGATGTGGCTTCGGGCGAGGATACGGTATTTGTGCGGTTCCAGGATTACGGCTTCTTCGTTCCCACCGAGGGGGCGGAAGGCAAGCGAACCGTCATGGAGGGCGAGGCGTTTTTCGACACCATCGAGGTTGCGATGCTCCAACACTACGCGGAAGATGCCGGCGCATCAGAAGAAGCCATCGCAGCCATCACGGAGCCTGAATTGCGGTTGGCCTTCACGGCGACCGGCGTTATGATTGAAGACTGACCTATGAAAGCATCAGCGCGAACATCGGGATGGGCCATCGTGGCACTCACGTTGGGATTGGCCTTCTGTAGTGAGGCACCCGAGCACCCTCAGGCTAAACTCGCTCCGCTGCAGCCCAACCGCTCTTCTGAATTGGCCATCGCCATGCGTGCCATGGACGGTGAACTGGTCAGTTTGCTCGCGCGCCATGCCGAGGAAGACAACTGGGACGGTGCTGCGCTGACGCTGATG
>JAPOHG010000060.1 GCA_029979565.1 bacterium | reverse complement strand
GTCCGTGGAGCCCACCCCATTGACAAAGACCTGGAAATTAAAGAGGCCGTCGAAACCACCCGTCGTACTGAACTGCATCACCAGCACTTGCAGGTTTTCATCCGGCAAGCCATTGGGGGTATTGTTCAAGACGTACCATACGCCTCCCGCTTGGGTATCAATTGAGAAATCTGCCCCATCGATGGGTGAACCCGACTGGAATGTTCCTACGAATGGCTGAAGCGGATCTTCTACCGCATTGATGGCCACTTCGTCGCCTTGGTTTTGGCTTTCGATTCCAATGGTAAGCCAACTGTCCGCAGCCATGGTCGGGAAAAACGGAATAAAGCCCGCGATGATGCCTGAAGCAAAAGAGGCACCCAACGGGTCATTGTAGAAGCCGTCAACCGTGCTGAAATGCAGGGGTGCTTCATCGTTGCCGTAAACCGAGCTGACAAAATCATCGGTATTGATGACATCGACGTAAATGCGGTATGTCGTTTGACCCGGAACGATTTCCGTGGCGTATTCAGCCACAGAAAGCGAATACTGGCTAAGCGCTGCACCCGTGCTATAAAGGAGCACAAAGGCAAGGGGAATCAAGCGAAACATGGAGAAGCAATTTAGCGATTAATCCATGGTTTTACCATTAATCCACTCATTTTCAGTCCAAAAAGAAACAAGAATCGAGCGAGGCACACGTAAAGCGGCCTTGCAGAATTCCTTACCACGGCAGCTCCAACGGCTCCACCTCCTCTGTGAAGAAGGCCTCCAGCTCGTTACGGGTAGCGCCGTCAAGGCGGTGCTGCATGGCATCGATGTTGGCGAGCAACTGCTGCTCAGAAACCGCCCCCGGAATCACCGTGGACACGGCCTCGAACGACGTACAAAACTCGAGCGCAGCAGCCGTGAGCGGCGTCTCTTCCCCAACAATGTCGCGGACGCGATCGACGAGGCGGGCGCGGGTGCGGATGTCGTCCGCGGACCAGCGCGCGCGGACGCCCTCAAACCGACTTTCGGCATGGTACTTTCCCGTCAGCCACCCCGAATCAAACGGGATCTTGGCAATGACGGTGGCGCCATGGGCCTGAACGGTGTCGAAAGCACGTTTGGCGTCTTGGTGCAGGATGTTGAAGAAGCACTGGAACACCTTGGCGTTGGTGGTGGCCAGCATGGTCTCGATTTCATGTGCGCGGTCCACGGACGCGCCGTAAGCGCGGATTTTGCCTTCGTCCTGGAGGCGCTCGAGGATTTCGTAGTGGTCGACTTTGTTGCCGTCAAGGAGCTCGCTCGGCGGGCTGTGGATGATGACCGAATCCACATAATCGATTTGGAGGCGCTTGAGGCTGCGCTCGATGGAGCCGCGGATCTGCCCTGCGCTGAAATCCACCTCGCCGGTATCAAGCCGGCCGAATTTCGTGTTTACCACTATGGTCTGGCGGTCTAGCGTCTTAAACACCTTGCCCAACCGTTCCTCGCTCGTTCCGTGCCCGTAGTTCGGGGCGGTGTCGTAGAAGTTGATGCCGCTGTCGAGGGCCGTCCGGATCATGCGGTCGGCATCGGCCTCCGAAACCGCCTTCCATCCTGACTCCACTCCCAATTGCCACGCACCAAATCCAAGTTCTGAAACCGGGATGCCGCCTGCGAGGTAATTCCTGTACTTCATGGGCGCGAATTTAACCCACTTCGAGCCCGGCTTCAGTAGCCGCACAACACATTCAGGGCTCCGTATGCATTGACGCTGTACAACCAATAGGGTTCGCCGTAAATCGTCAGTTCACGCCGCGTCAAAAAAGGCCCGGCCCACCCGCACGATGCTTGGTCGAAAAACGCCTGTTCGAGCAACAATGCGTTTTCTTCGAACGACTGCGGAATGACCATGTAGAAAAGCCCATAGTTCGTTGGAACGGTGATGGTGCCGTTCGGAATGTCCTCGTGGGAGATGGCGTCAACCCCGTCCAATGATTCGATGGGCATCACTGGATACACCGTGTCGTTGCCGCACCAAAGCAGTGAATCCCCACTGTCCAGGATAAATTCCATCGTCAATGACAAATCGGTCGTTAACACATACCCAGAATCGTTGCTGCAATCCGCCACGTAAAACTCCGTTGCCTCATCGGTCCAGTCGCCGTATGCATAAGGCCACCCCTCGGTGTACTTGAACCAATAAATCGTGCTCCCTGCTGGCTCACAATCCCCAAACACACTCAACAACCCGAGTAAGTCGTTGACTGCGATGCATCCGTCATCGTCCCCATCGTACGCGGCCGGTTCAATGGCCGGATTGGGTACGCATTGCTGAAGGGTTTCGCTCCAAAGGGTCCCCGGTCCACAATAGCTGCTCGGATCGGATTGGGCGAGAGCTTGCGACCAACTTCCGATCAAAATCGCCATGAGAAACAGGTGCTGGTTAAGTTTCATGGCTTAAGGGTACATCGGTAATTTTAAAATTCGTCATGCTTCGCAAGAGCTGCTTCTTGTGCGCACATCAATAGCTGAATTCCGCGAATTGGATGGTGTCCCCAGTGTTTTTCTCGCTAAGTGTCCAATGGTACCGCTGGCCTTCTGGCAAGGCATCCAAATTGAAGGAGATGGAGGCAATTCCATAACGCGCAGCCCCCTCGAAGAGGACTTTGAGGGTATCGCCATTATCTGCATCGGCCAAGTAACCAAAGGTGTCGACCTTCTCCAAGTTGAGCCATTGAAATTTCAATCGATTCATCTCAACCAAAACGGGTTGAACACCCTCAACTTCGAACAGGTTCGTCCGATCTAAAACGTCGCCAATCCTGCAATTGATGTTGGGAGCACCGAGTTCTTTTGTTTCTTCAACGGGCACTTTCAGATTCGCCTGATTTCGTGGCTCGTCTGTTTGCTCAGTGCACGCATACAAAAGCATCACGCACCCCATCCACCTAAACCAAGACTTCCTCATTCGCCGGTGGTAATGGGATCACATATCATTCCAAACTCACTGAGCAGCAAGAGCAAATCAAGGACATTGACTTCAGCGTCTCCATTGACGTCCGTCGCGCATGAATTGCCCTCGAGCAGATTGAATTCACACGAACCGTCATCAACAGTCGCCGTCGGGTCGTAATTCGAAGCCTGCGGATACATGCAGCCTTGGCAACCATAGGTACACAGCGTGATGTCACCACATGTAGCACATTCATTGTAGTTGCAGGCCGTATCATCCGTGCACGCCGGGTAAGCACAGCTCGCGTCCGGACAGTTGGCTTCCGGATTGTAATTGCATGCAGCTTCATCGGTACAACCCGGTACGGCATGAATAGTCAAGTAGTTTGCAAAGGGTGCGCCGCCTGAGTAGGAAAAATCGTCCAATTCAATGGTCCACCCGACTTCGTAGCTGTAAAACC
>JAPOHG010000005.1 GCA_029979565.1 bacterium | reverse complement strand
ATAATCCGTGGTGGCGTAGCCGTGATACGACCATTGAGGCTGGTCATTTTCCAAAATGGGATTGAGCCAAATGGCCGTGAATCCCATGTTGCTTAAGTAGTCGAGGTGTTGCTGGATGCCGGCGACATCCCCACCATGGCGGCCGTGGTCGTCGGCGCGGTTGAGCCCCTCCTTCATGCCCGCGACCTCATCGTTCGCCGGGTTGCCATTGGCGAAACGGTCCGGTGTAATCAAATAGATGGCATCTGCGGCCGTGTAGCCTTGGATGGCGCGTTCTTCGCGGGGCTTCAATTCGAACGCCGTCCGCCCAACGGTTTTGCCTTTGCGGTTGGTGGCATCCCGCCATTGGATGGCGAGGGTGCCGGGCTGGGCATCTGGACTGATGTGCAAGTAGATGAACACGTAATTCGGCCCGTCGCCGTGCACCACGCGCGCGATGCTTACTCCCGGGTAATCCACCACCGGCGCCAACTGCGCCACGCGGTCACCGTGCACCATGATCTGCACCGTATCCACCGGCATGTCCACCCACCAAAACGGAGGATCCAAGTGTTCAATAAAAGATTGAGCCGCGAGGTGGAGCGGAGCTATTGCAGTGAGCAGCAGGAGTGCAATGAGTTGGGGCAAGCGTTTCAGCATGCCCGCAAAGAAAAAGCGGAATTCGCAATTACAACCAGCGCAAAAGCCGGTCGACCAGCTTGGTTTTCCACGGGGTGTACGGCGGCATGAGCAAGGCGCCGGCGCCGTCAAAACGCTGTTCGTAGACACCACGGAGGTGGGTGAACTCGGTGAATCCGTACTCGCCATGACCGGAGCCAATGCCACTGTTGCCCAACCCTCCGAAAGGTAGGTGGTTGCTCGAAACGTGAATGACGCAGTTGTTGATGGAGGCCCCACCGGATTGGATTTGGGACAAGACCGATTCGACGAATCGCTTGCGCTTGCTGAACACGTAAAGGGCGAGCGGCGTCGGGCGGTCGTTCACGAACCTGACCGCTTCATCCAACGAAGTGTATGGGATGATGGGCAGCACCGGACCGAAAATTTCTTCCTCCAAAATCTCCGCTTTCGGTTCAATGCCTGTCAGCACGGTCGGCGGCACATAGCAACTGGCTGAATCGGCCTCACCGCCCAGCACCCGAGAGGCGCCTCGAGCGATGGCATCATCCACGAGTTTTGAAATGCGCTCCGCGTGGTGAGGTGCTACGATGCGCTGGTAGTCCTTGTTCGCCGCAGCTTCGCCCGGGTACATCTCCACCATGGCCTCCTTGACGGCAGCGACAAAGTCCGCCTCACGGTTCGCCGGTACCAACACATAATCGGGTGCGACGCAGATTTGACCGGCGTTTGAGAGCTTGGCCCATGCTACCTTTTTCGCCGCATCCTTCATGGACTTGAGGTCATCGACAATAACGGGTGACTTTCCGCCCAATTCCAACGTGACGCTGCACGGGTGCTGGGAAGCCGCCTTCATGACAATTTTACCCACAGCAGGTGAGCCGGTGAAGTAAATGTGGTTGAACGGCAGGTTGAGCAAATGCGTGGCGGTCTCCACCCCGCCTTGCACCACCGCGACCTCGTCCGGGTTGAACACCGCCGAAACGATTTCCGCGACCAATTGTGCCGTCTCACCGGTCAGCTCGGAGGGCTTGACCATGGCGGTGCACCCCGCGGCGATTGCGGCAATCAACGGCCGAAAGACCAGTTGCATAGGGTAGTTCCACGGTGAAATGATCAGCGCCACGCCTTTGGCCTCAGGCCGCACCCAGGAGGCACTGCCGATTTGGGCCAGTCCGCCCGGCACGCGCTTGGGCCGCATCCACTTGCGCAACCCACGTTTTACGGCTTTGATCTCGCTCTTGACGACAAAAATCTCGGTCAAATCCACTTCTTCGGCTGGTTTCCGAAAATCGCTCCACATGGCCTTTTTGAGGTCATCACGGCGCTTCCACACTTCGTTGTATAGCGCATCCAAGCGGGCGATGCGTTCCTTGGCAGTGAGGGCGCGTTGCTGTGGGGCACGCGCTTGCAGTGCGGCGAAGGTTTTCTCAATCACCTCCACTTCAGGAGCAATGGGCAAAACGGAATGCGTCATGAACAATGGATTTGTAGCAATCTAACAACGTCCGCCCCTAAATTCCTCTTGATTCTGCGGAAATTCGTCCCATGCACCGGTTTTGGGATGAACGATACCAGCAAGAAGGGGTGTACGGGAAGGAGCCCAACCCGTTTTGGGTCCGGGAACTCGAAAACGTCTCACCGTCCCATACCGGTAACAAGCTGTTGTTGCCGTGTGAGGGGGAAGGAAGAAATGCCGTTTGGGCGGCGCGAAACGGGTGGACCGTCGATGCGTTTGACGGCAGCAGCGTGGCCATGAAGACCTGCAATCGCTGGGCCGCTGAGGCCGGTGTGGAGGTGCGCACCCTCCACGCGGATGCGTTTGAATTTGAAGGCGACGCGGATGGGTACGATGTCATTGGCTTGTTCTACGCCCACATGCCTCCCGACCTCCGATTGCCATTTCACGAGCTTGTGACCGGCTGGTTGCGCCCGGGCGGTCGCGTCATCCTCGAGGGGTTTGAGCCGCGGCAGTTGGGCCTCCCCTCCGGCGGGCCCAGAGATGCAGCCATGCTCTTCACGCCTGCGATACTTGCTTCGGATTTTGCCGAACTTGAGGTCCTTAAAAACGAAACCGCCTCCGTTATCTTGGACGAAGGACCCTACCACCAGGGTCCAGCCCACATCATTCAATTCACTGCTCAAAAACCTGCCTGATGCGCCATCCCCTCGTTCTCCTCTTGCCCGTCGGCATCGTGGCTGCTGCTCTTGGCTGGACCGACTCAACCCCTTCTGAATCCACTGCGCCTGAAGCCTATACTCAGTTGTGCAGCGGTTGCCACGGTCCGGAAGGCCGGGACTTCATCGACCGCAATTGGAAATTGGGCAGCACGGCCGATGCGGTTCGTCGCGTCATCGAAGAAGGCCACGAACTGCTGGGCATGCCCGCATACGGGTCAACCCTCTCGGCAGGGGAAATCGATGCCATCACGGACTTCGTTATGGAACAAGCGGCCTCGGCGCGCGGCTTCAAACCCACGCCACCTGAGCAGCTGACAACCCGTGATTTGACCCTGCGTGTCAACACCATGGTGGACGGACTCGAAACGCCCTGGGGCATGGATTTTGTGAACGACACCACCTTGCTCATCACCGAGCGGGAAGGCCGCCTGTGGAAGCTGGAAGCGGGGCGGCTTCTTGCCATCCCGGGGCTTCCGGATGACATCCATGTGAAGGGCCAGGGCGGTTTGTTGGACGTCATGCACTGGCAGGACCCGTCCACCGGAGAAGAATGGGTGTACCTGACCTACAGCAAGGACCGCCCCGGCGATGCCGACCAATCGGCGACAGCCCTGGTGCGTGCACCGTGGTCGGCCGAAACCGAACGCATCGAGGCGTGGGAAGAATTGTTCGTGGCCACGCCGTACGAAAAGACCCACCACCATTATGGCAGCCGAGTCGAGATCGGCGGGGACGGCAAATTGTACCTCACATGCGGCGAACGCGGCCGCCGCGACGTGCATCCACAAACCCTGGCGACGTCCCCAGGCAAGGTGCACCGCTTCAAACCCGACGGCAGCATTCCCGAAGACAACCCGTTCGTGAATCAACCCGACGCCGTGCCGTCCATCTGGTCATGGGGCCACCGAAACCCCCAAGGCATGTTTTGCCACCCGGAGACCGGCACCATCTGGACGCACGAACACGGACCCAAAGGCGGCGATGAGATCAACATCCCCGAGCCCGGCAACAATTATGGCTGGCCCAAAATCACGTTTGGCCGCAACTACATCGGCACCATCATCACCAAAGACACCGCGATGGTGGGCATGGAACAACCGCTCTACTATTGGCTCCCCTCCATCGGAGCCTGCGGGATGGACGTGGTGTACGGCGACAGCTGGCCGGCATCGTGGCAAAACAACCTGCTCGTGGGGTCGCTGAGTTTTGAATACCTCGAACGCCTTCAATTGAAGGACAACCGCGTGGTCGCCCGTGAGCGCTTGCTCGAGGGCGTCGGTCGGGTTCGGGACATCGCGCGCAATTCGAAAGGAGAAGTATTCGTTGCAGTGGAGGGCGCAGGCACCGTGCTGCACCTCGAACCCATTGAGATCAAGTAATGCACCAAAAGGCGATTGGAATCACGCTGGCCCTGCTGGGATGGGCCACCCTGGTATGGGGGCAAACCGACACCCCAAAACTTAGCGCTGCAGAGGAGAAGGCACTCCGCAGTTCAGCAGCACCGACCACCGATACCTTGCTCCAAGTCCGCAAGGGCCAGTTCAACATCCATTTCAGTCAAGTCCAGCTGAGCAATTGGGCCGCGGGGGGACAGAGCAACCTCTCCCTGCTCACCAAATTTGACCAAAACTGGAACTACGACCGTGGGCGGTTCGGCTGGGACAGCGAGCTGCACCTGGCATTTGGTCTTTTGCATCGGCCTGAAGACCGGGTCATCATCAAAACCGACGACCGCATCGAGTGGTCGACCAAGCTGGGGTACCGCACCACCGAGTCGGGATTCGTGACGTTCATGGCGCACTTCCGGTCGCAATTTGCTCCGGGTTATGCATTGGAAAACGGCATCCCCGTGCGCGATATTTTGAATTCAAACTTCCTCGCTCCCGGATACGGCGTCCTCGCAGGGGGCATGGATTACAAAACGTCCGATGCTGGCCTGGCCTTGTTCTTGGCCCCCATCACCATCAAATCCACTTGGGTACTGGATGATTCGCTCTCAGCCGCCGGTGCCTTCGGTGTGGAACCGGGCGAGCGGAGCCGCTACGAGATGGGCGGATACCTCAAGCTGAATTACAAGAAAGATTTTACCGAGGAAATCAGCTATGCGGTGCGATTGGACCTGTTCTCCAATTTCCTGGACAACCCGCAGAACATTGACGTGTATTCCGATCATGTCCTGATGCTCAAGGTCAACCCGTGGCTGTCCACCTCCATCTCAGCGACGCTTATCTACGACGACGACATCCAGTTGACCAAAACACCGGAACTCATTGAAGGCGTCCTCACGCCGAACATCGGACCCGGGCTACAGCTCAAACAGGTCCTGTCCGTCGGACTGTCCATTCAAGTTTGAGCGCTTACTTTTGCGCCGCATTCACACCAATTCCATGAAAGCATATGTATTCCCGGGCCAAGGCGCCCAATTCCCCGGAATGGGAAAAGACCTGTACGATCATTCTGACGCCTTGAAAGCGCGTTTCGAATTGGCCAATGAAATCCTCGGCTTTAACATTGCCGACACCATGTTCAATGGCAGCCCCGAAGACCTCAAGCAAACTTCCGTAACCCAGCCGGCCATTTTCATCCACTCGGTGGTGCTGGCGGAAGCGTTGGGCGACGCCTTTCAACCCGACGTAGTCGCTGGTCACAGCTTGGGTGAATTCTCAGCCTTGGTCGCTGCAGGGGCCCTCTCCTTTGAAGACGGACTCAAGCTGGTTTCGGAACGCGCTCAAGCCATGCAAGCGGCGTGCGATGAAACGCCCAGCACCATGGCGGCCGTACTCGGCCTCGAAGACAACGTCGTAGAGGAGGTCTGCGCTTCCACAGAAGGCGTGGTGGTCGCAGCGAATTACAACTGCCCCGGCCAGCTCGTGATCTCCGGAGAAGTTCCGGCCATCGAAGCGGCATGCGCCGCCCTCACCGAGGCCGGTGCCCGTCGGGCACTCGTCTTGCCTGTCGGAGGGGCATTCCACTCGCCTTTGATGGAATCCGCACGGGAACGCCTGGCCGCTGCCATCGCTGCAGCTCCGTTCCAATCGCCTCGATGCCCGGTGGTGCAGAACGTCAACGCCTCGCCGGAAACCGACCCGGAAGTCATTCGGGAAAACCTCATCGCACAATTAACAGCGCCGGTACGCTGGACCCAGAGCATGCACAAGATGATTGAATTGGGAGCGACCGAAGCCATTGAAGTCGGACCTGGCAAAGTATTGCAAGGCCTCTTCAAAAAAGTGGACCGCGTCTTCGCTGTTTCCGGAGCGGGGCTCTGATTCGAACCGCGCAATCGGACATGAAAAAAGCGAGCTTCAGGCTCGCTTTTTCGTTGTTTTCGTTTTGAGCAATGCTTACATCACGATCTCCGCGGCGTATGCATGCAAGCTTTGAAGTTCGTTCTCTGCAACCAACAATGCCTCCTTCAATTTGCCATTTTCCAAGCGCAACTCATCGCATCGGCGTTGTGCCCGAGCCAATTCATTTTTGAGACGCATGAACTCCTTCAGCGTCTGCACCCGCTCCTGACGAGCGGTCTCGAGTTGGACCATAAGATCTTCCATGCTACAAAGAACGCCGACACGTGCAGGCATCGCAACGGACCTGCTTGGCACTTTTCCACCTTTTGCCGTTCATTTCAACAACCGGGCATCAAGCCGTGCGAATGGCTTCCCCCTGGGGATCCGGCACACGATTCCTGAAGACCAACAGCACCACAAAACCAACCAACCCGATTCCGCCTGAAACGGCATACAGCGCAGGAATTGCCGTGACATCCCCTTGGAATTGATACCCGGAAAACACCGCTCCAACGCCGATGCCCACTTCAAGTGACATCAACATGGTGCCCAAGGCCAATGCCACCCTCCCCGGACGCGCAAGATCCGCGGTCCAAGCCATGATGGTTGGCATGTTGATGCCGATGGACATCCCGTAGATTACCCCAAAAAATGCGGCAGTCAACTTGGTTTCAGCCATGGACAGGCCAAACATTCCAACAGCGAGCAAGGCCCCACCGATCAGCATGAGCGGCACGCGACCACGGCGGTCCGAGGCGCGGCCTGCGATCAACCGCATCGAGATGGAAGCAATAACGATGATCGTATTGAAAGAACCCTTGTAGACATAGCCCAGCGACCCCACAAAGTCCGGTGAAATGGTCAAAAAAGTGCCAAACGCGAACGCAACCGGAAGCAAGCCCAGCGCTGCCGGCCACGATGAAAGGTCCATGACGTCGCCTTTCCAAACGTGCAAATCCGACCACTTAACACGCCGGCCTTCGGGCAAGGTCTCGGGCAAGCGCAATGTCATCAGCAGGGCCACGAGGCCAAAGAGTGTGGAGACGATGAACATGGCGTTGTATCCGTATTCCACCGTCAACCAACTTCCGATGGCAGGACCTCCGGCCATGCCGGCGTTGCCCGCGACTCCCAAGTAACCAAGTGCCTCACCGCGGCGGTTGAGGGGCGTGATGTCCGTCAAAAAAGCAGTGGTTCCGGTCGGACGGAATCCCGTGCTCATGCCGTGAAGGAGGCGCAGTGTGAGAAACGCCCACACGGCGACCGGAACACCGCTCCACACGGCCTGTTCGGTAATGGCACCCACTGCGATGTAGCCCAACCCTGCCAGCGTCGTCACCCACGTCCCAAACAGCATCACCGGCATCCGTCCCGCTCGGTCCGCAATGCGACCACTCAAGAACCGCGATAGAAAAGCACCAACGGTGAACAGCCCGACGATCCAACCGATCAAATCCGGTCGACCCAACTCTGTCAGAAATCCGGGCAACTCCGGCATGACCATGCCAAAACTGGCCATGAAAAGAACCGTACTGGAACAGAGGACCCAAAATTGGGAGGAGAACATGGTGTTCTCGGGAGGAGAAGGTTTCGACACTTGGCCGCAAAGATACCCCCGCTTATCTTGGCGTCATGCAGTATCCGGCAAAAGTCTTGTTGGCCTGGGGTGAGGCCATCTCAGGCAACCGCGAAATCCGCGATTGGCTGATGCAAAATGGTTTTCCCGAGTTGGCGCTTGCATGCCACGCGCTACAACTGGACGACAGTGCCCGGTCGTGGCTCATGGCCAATCAGCATCCGCACCTCATGGCCCTCGTCAGCGGTTCAGAAGGCGATGCACAGGCCGTGCAGTGGCTGGAAAAATTTGGTTTCAACTACCTGAAAGACGTGGCCCTCGGCGCCGACAACGACGACGAGGCCGTCAAGCGGCTCATCAAAGCCGGTCAGCGCGAGTGGGCAGGCATAGCCCTCAAAATCCGGTCCGTCAAAAACCAGATCGAGTCGGACAACAACGACATGCACAAAATTTCACGGCGCTGAGCCAGCGGTTCAGGCATTGGAATACACGAGGTGGCTCCATGTGCGGTCATCCAGCACCTCGTTCGCAAGCCGTAACACATCCTCTGCCGAAATGGCTTCGATGGCTTCAAACACCGATTCCAGCCGCTCCACCCGGTTGTACAGCAGAAAGCTCTTCCCCAAGCTCGTCATCACACTGCTCCCCGAATCCTGCGAGAGGGCCACGTGTCCAACGATTTGCTGCTTGATGTTGTGCAGTTGGCGAATGCCTAGCTTGGTTTTGCGCAAGGCCGCGAGCTCTTTTCGAACGAGGGCTTCGGCGCGCTTGTGAAGGCGCTTGTCCGTTCCGAAGTACACGCTGAAAATGCCCACATCGCTATAAGGGGTGTAAGCGCATTCGATGTTGTAAGCCATCCCGTGACGCTCGCGAACGTTGAGGCTCAACCGGTTGTTCATGGTGGGGCCACCGAGGTGATTGGCAATGAGCGCAAGGCCCAGCCGATCGGGGTGGTTGCTGCCGTGGGTCAACGTTCCCATGACGTGGTGCACCTGGTGGATGTCCTTTTTCACGCGAACGTCGAACGGCGCACGGCCTTCGTACGGGGTGCGATTCAAGGTAGAAGCACTTCCTTGAAGTTGGCCAAAATGTTTCTGACACAAGCGCTTGACTTTCGACCACGCGGTTGCCCCCACCACGCTGAACACCATCTCATTGGGGTGGTAATGACGGGCCACAAAGCCCTCTATGGTGGCGCGGTTCATGGCCCGAACCGAGGCAGGGTTGCCAAGGATGTTGCCTCCCATGGGGTGGCCTTCAAACAGTTTTTCTTCGAATTCGTCAAAAATGGAATCCGCCGGGCTGTCGAGGTATGCATTGAGCTCATCCAAGATCACATCGCGTTCCTTCTTGATCTCGTTGACCGGGAAGGTTGCATTGAAGGTGATGTCGGCAATCAACTCCACCGCTCGCTCGAGGTGCTGTTCGGAAAACGCCGCGTAAATCCAGGTATCCTCTTTGGAGGTGTAGGCATTGAACTCGCCGCCCACCGAATCCAGGCGGTTCAACACGTGAAAGGCTTTGCGCTTATGGGTGCCTTTGAACAGCGTGTGCTCAATGAAATGAGCCACACCGGCTTCTCCCTGTGCGGCAATTTCATCCCGCGTGCCTGCATTGATGACCAAACCGCAATGCGTGACAGGGCGGTCCACATGCTTGTAGATGACCCGAAACCCGTTTTCGAATTGCGCGGTATGGAGTTCTTCCTTGCCCCAGTGAGGCAAGGCGCGTTCAAGCACGTCGGCCATGGAGGGTGTTAGAAGGGCAAATCGTCCTCGTCGTCGCCCGATGCCGCCATTGGGGGCACGTCAGGAAGCGGCGCTGCAGAGACGCCCGGTGAAGCCGGCGCTGGAGGGGCTCCCCCCTGTCCAGGCTCTACACGCCACGCGTTCAAATCAACGTAAAAGTTCCCGTTGTACTCCCGGCCGCGGATGTCAAATTTGACCAAGACGGCATCGCCTTCGTTGTATTTAGCAAGCTGCTCGGTGCGCTCTTTTGTCGCTGTGAACTTTACGTCTTGAGGGTACTGGTCCTCGGTCGTGATGACGAAATCACGCTTGTAAAACCCACTTGGAAAATCCTGCTGATCGAAGATCTTTTTGATCTTGCCTTTCATTTCAAAACTCATGGTACGAAGGTATTCACGCCCATTCGAAAACAGGGGCACCTCCCGGGCCTTTTTTATCAACCCAAATTGAAGGCCATCACCGCCTTCAAGGCGTCTGCCACGTTTCCATCCGCGATGCACTGGGCGGCGAAGGAATGCACGGCGTGTTCCAACGCCACCCCATCCCCCTCGTGTTCAATGAACAACTCCGACAATTCCATGAGTTTGAAATCATTGACATCCGTCTCGTTGGGCATTTCAAGCAAGGCACCAAGCTGAGCCAAATCATTGCCGGTCAACACCTTGCTTTCCCGGGCCTCCTGCGGGAGGGCATCGACGCCTATACCGGGAGCCACCAGCGGCTTGGGTACCTCAAACAACGCATCGCCTGAGGCCCGGACGTAGGCGTTCCCGCCACAGCGTCCAACCAAGTCGAGCAAATCTGGAACCAGTTGGCCGGCTTCGTTCAAGACATCCGACCGAAAGTGCATGCGCTGAATTTCACAGACGACCAATTGCCCTGCGCCCCCCTCCTCACCGAGGGAATCCACGCGCAATACCCTGCATTCCAGCGCCAAGGGGCTTTGCGCTACGCGCTTGGGTCGAATGGTATCGGAAGGCAAGGCGGTCAGGCCGGCCTTTTCGAATTCACTTACGCCTCGGTCGAAATCCGCACTGGCCAGCGAACAGGCGTGCACCATGTTGTAATCGACCAGGTTGATGACCACTTCGGGAACGTCCAGTACGTTTTCCAAGGTATGCTTGGTCGTGTTGTCCTTCATGCGTCGGGCCGGACTGAAAATGACAACGGGAGGATGTGCCGAGAAAACGTTGAAGTAACTGAATGGAGCGAGGTTGTCGCGGCCTTCTTTGTCGACGGTGCTCGCAAAAGCGATCGGGCGTGGGGCGATGCCGCCAAGCAATTTCCCATGCAAATCGCGTCCCTTGAGGTCCGCCGGATTGAAGGAGGCGTATCCGTACTCCGCCATCTTCAGAGGTGCTTCTCTACGGCATCGATGGAATTCAACACCTTGTCTTTCAGGGCCGCTTTGAAGGCGGCCAATCGCGACGCCAATGCGGGATCGCCGGTAGCCGCAATTTGGGCTGCTAAGATGCCTGCATTTCGCCCTCCGTCCAACGCAACCGTTGCGACCGGTACGCCAGCAGGCATTTGGAGAATGCTCAACACCGAATCCCAGCCGTCAATGGAGTTGCTGCTGTGGATTGGAACACCGATGACGGGCAATGTGGTCAAGGAGGCTGTCATGCCGGGCAAGTGGGCTGCCCCCCCGGCGCCGGCTACGATGACCTTGATGCCTCGGCCTGCCGCCTCAGCCGCATGAGAAACCATGCGTTCGGGCGTTCGGTGGGCAGAGACCACGGTCATCTCGAAGGGCACGTCCAATTCCTTCAAAACTTCCCCCGCTTTTTCCATGATTGGAAGGTCGCTTGCGGAACCCATGATGATGCTTACTACCGGTTGTGGCATGGTGGTGTGGTTCTATAAATCGGATTTCCCTCTGGCGTCAATTTCGTCGCGCAAGCGGCTGGCGAGTTCGTAGTCTTCTCGAGCGATGGCTTGCTTCAATTCTTTTTTCAAGTCGCCAACGCTGCGCTCTTTCTCCTCGGATTCTTCAGCCGCCTCAGCCGCAGCCTCCGCTCGCTCTACCCGTTCCATTTCCTCGGGTCCAATGCCGGCCATTTGCATGACCGACTCCGCGCAATAAATCGGACACCCAAAACGGTACGCTATCGCAACGGCGTCGCTTGGGCGGCAATCGATTTCTTCGGTTTTCTCTTCCGAAGCGCAGTGCATTTTGGCAAAAAACACGCCCTCAACCATGTTGTAAATGATGACCTCCAGGACGCGGATTCCGAATGCACCGAAAGCCGACTTGAATAAGTCATGCGTCAACGGACGGGATGCTTTCATCTTTTCGATTTCGATGGCAATGGCCTGCGCCTCTGCTCCACCAATGACGATGGGAAGTTTGCGGTTGCCCTCTACCTCACTCAAAACCATGGCGTATGCTCCTGATGAGGAGCCGCTTAAAGCAATGTCAGATACTTCGACTTCTACCTTCTTCATTCCGCGGGAATTGCTACAAAGGTAGGCACGGAACGAGCATCAACTATCAAGTGCATGCACCGCAGCGGTCAGCTTAGGCAACACTTCGAACGCATCACCAACAATGCCATAATCCGCTGCCTTGAAGAACGGCGCCTCCGGATCGGTGTTGATGACCACAATGGTTTTCGATTGGTTCACCCCAGCAAGGTGCTGGATGGCGCCGGAAATTCCCGCTGCGATGTACAGGTTTGGGCGGATGGTGATGCCCGTCTGTCCTACGTGCTCATGGTGCGGACGCCAACCGATGTCCGATACGGGCCGAGAACAAGCCGTCGTGGCACCGAGTGCAGTTGCCAACTCTTCGACGATGCCCCAATTCTCCGGTCCTTTCAATCCACGGCCGGCACTTACCACGAGCTCGGCTTCCGGAAGCGGCACCTGACCGTCTCCACTCGCCGATTCGAATCCGGTAACGGTCTCTCGGGCGGCACCGAGATCCGCACTGAAGGCTTCCACTGAAGTGGTTGAACCGTCTGTTGCAACACCAAATGCGTTCGGCGTTACCGTATAGACTGCTTTTTCTGTGGTCACGGCGACGTCTGCCATGGCTTTGCCAGAAAATACGTTTTTGCGCACCGTGCCTGATTCGGGCAGGTGGGTAACACCAGCTACCAGGCCGGCGTTCAAGCGAACGGCTACGCGGGGAGCGACGGCTCGCCCGAAATGATCGTGACCGCATACAACGTGCGTCGCCCCTGCAGCCTCCGCGGCAGCGGTGGCGAGTTTGGCCCACTGGCCACTGTCGTGGACAGCGGTATCGTATTGCAGGGTTCGCGTGACCCCAGCAGCTCCGATGGCATCCGCACTGTTCAGCGGTCCGGCAACCACGCCGACCGCATCCGTTCCAAGCTGCGCGGCCAATCCGGCTGCATAACTCGCTGTTTCCAGGCCGCTTTTGGTTGCGGCACCATTCTGGGTGTTGATGATGGCTAGTACTGACATGGCTTAGATGACTTTGGCTTCTTCCCGAAGCAAACGAATGAGTTCACCGGCGTTTTCTGCATCGATGATTTTGCAAGCTCCCTTTTCTGGAGGCAAGGTGAATCGCTCAATGCGCGATCCACTTTCCGCCGCGGCCGTCTCAACGGTAAGCGGCTTGGTTCGCGCCGACATGATGCCGCGCATATTGGGAATGCGCTGTTCTGCCATTCCTTTCGCCGCGCTCAGCACCAGCGGCAACTGAACGGTGACGTTCTCCTCGCCTCCTGCTGCCTCGCGCTTCACCTTGGCTTCTGTACCGTTTACATCCAAATGGGTCGCGTTGGCGATAAAGCCGCAGTCAAGCATCTCCGCTAACATGGCCGGAACAACTGCGCCGTTGTGGTCGATGGTTTCTTTGCCGCATAGGATGACGTCGTAGTCTTTGCCGTTGGCGTATCCTGCGATGAGGCGCGCCACCTGCATGGCATCGGTGGGTTCGCTGTCAATGCGCACCGCATCATCGGCACCGATGGCCAGCGCCTTGCGGATGGTCGGATCGCATTGGGCACCACCGACCGTGATCGTAGTCACAGTGCCGCCTTGCTGTTCCTTCAATTCAATGGCGCGTACCAACGCATACCATTCATCGTAAGGATTCACGATGTATTGCACCCCGTTGGCGTCGAACTCGCGGTCATCGTTGGTGAACGCGATGCGGCTTGTCGTGTCTGGGGCTTGGCTGATGCAGACAAGTAATTTCATGCTTCAAAGGTAGGCAGTCGCCGCCCAAAATCGACGGAAATTTCCTATGCATGCATAGATTTTTTTGCAGGAGCAGTCGAAGGTTTTATTGCTTTCTTTGTTGACTTATCTTTGCCGACCAATTCAAGTAAACACGCATGCGCGAGGTACAATTTAGAGAAGCCGTGGCGGAAGCCATGAGCGAGGAAATGCGAAGGGACAAGAATGTCTTTTTGATGGGAGAAGAAGTCGCCGAATACAACGGCGCTTACAAAGCTTCCAAAGGAATGCTTGATGAATTCGGTCCCGAACGCGTGATTGACACGCCGATTGCCGAGCTCGGTTTCTCCAGCATCGCCGTTGGTGCGGCCATGAACGGCCTTCGCCCCATCGTTGAATTCATGACGTGGAACTTCGCCATTTTGGCCGCAGACCAGATCATCAACCACGCCGCGAAGATGCTGCAGATGAGCGGTGGACAATACAACGTGCCCATCGTTTTCCGCGGTCCCAACGGGACGGCTGGGCAGTTGGCGGCCACGCACAGCCAGTCGTTCGAATCCATGTACGCATCCATTCCCGGCTTGAAAGTGGTCACGCCCTTTACACCCTATGAAGCCAAAGGTCTCTTGAAGTCCGCCATCCGCGATGACGACCCGGTCCTGATCATGGAAAGCGAGAAAATGTACGGAGACAAAGGGTTGATTCCGGAAGGTGAATTCTTGGTTCCGATCGGAAAAGCGAACATCCGCCGCAAAGGCGACGCTGTGACCATTGTGTCTTTTGGAAAAATCTTGAAGACGGTACACGCTGCCGCCGACGAATTGGCCAAGGAAGGCATCGAAGTCGAAATCATCGACCTCGTGACCATCCGCCCCCTGGATCTGGACACCATCATCGAGAGCATCAAGAAGACCAACCGACTGGTCATTGTTGAAGAGAGTTTCCCCGTGGCGAGCATCAGCTCTGAGGTGGCTTATCGCGTCCAGCGCAACGCCTTTGACTACCTCGACGCACCGGTCGTGCGTTTGTGCCAGTCCGATACCCCTTTTGCATTCTCCCCTCCCCTTATCGAAGAAGCCCTTCCACAAGTGAAGGACATCATGGAGGCCGTAAAAAGCGTAGCTTACGTCGCGTAAGCGAAGAATTAACCCGAAACAACAGCGCGAACACGCGCATACACAATCAATTATGGATCAAACGCTGCTTTATTCAGTACCTGCAATCGCCGTCTTGGGATTGCTCGTCATGGCCGTGCAATCTGCTTGGGTTCGCAAGCAGGATGCCGGCGAAGCCCGAATGGCTGAAATCGCCAATCACATTCACGAAGGTGCATTGGCCTTCCTCCGCGCAGAGTACCGCATCCTCGCGGTGTTCGTTGTTATTGCTGGCGCACTGCTCGGTTTTGTATCGACCATTGTGCCGACCACGCATTGGTTCATCGTCGTCGCATTTGTCATTGGTGCGGTATTCTCCGCATTGGCTGGAAACGTGGGCATGCGGATTGCTACCCAAGCGAATGTTCGCACCACCCAAGCGGCACGCACGTCGCTGGCTCAAGGCCTAAAGGTCTCCTTCACGGGCGGCATGGTCATGGGACTTGGGGTTGCCGGTCTGGCAGTCTTCGGATTGAGCGTGCTGTTCATTTTGTTGCTCGGAATGAATTTGGCTCCTGACATCACTTCAAGTGTGGACCAAATGACCGTGGTGTTGGAAGCGCTAGCCGGGTTCTCACTGGGAGCGGAGTCCATTGCGCTTTTTGCGCGTGTCGGTGGAGGCATCTACACGAAGGCCGCCGACGTCGGCGCTGACTTGGTGGGGAAGGTCGAAGCGGGTATCCCTGAGGATGACCCACGCAACCCCGCAACCATCGCTGACAATGTTGGTGATAACGTCGGTGATGTAGCAGGCATGGGCGCCGATTTGTTCGGCTCCTACGTCGCAACGGTTTTGGCTGCCATGGTGTTGGGCAATGCCGTAATCCGAGGTACCGGTGGATTGGAAGACAATTTTGGTGGCCAATCGACGATTTTGCTTCCCTTGATCATCGCTGCCTTGGGGATCGTCTTTTCCATCCTCGGTGGCATGATGATTCGCGTGAATGACGGAGCGAAAGAGAGCGATGTTCAAGCTGCACTGAACCGCGGCAACTGGGGATCCATTTTGATGACGGCTGTTGCGTCGTACGCACTGATTACTTGGATGCTTCCCGCGACCATGCAGATGAGTGAAATCGGAGGTGCAGACGCCATCGTCTTTACCCCGATGGATGTTTTTTACGCCGTGATTGTCGGACTCATCGTCGGAGGTGTCATCAGCTACATGACCGAACACTTCACCGGATTGGGTAAGAAGCCTGTCCTGGATATTGTCCAGAAGTCTTCAACCGGTGCCGCGACGAACATCATTGCTGGCCTTGCAACCGGCATGATTTCGACATTCGGCCCCATTCTCCTTTTTGCAACGGCCATCTACACGGCGTATGCTTTCGCTGGATTCTATGGTGTTGCAATCGCAGCTTCTGCAATGATGGCAACAACCGCCATGCAACTTGCCATTGACGCTTTCGGGCCGATCGCCGACAATGCGGGCGGCATCGCTGAGATGAGTGAGCTTCCGGAAGAAGTGCGTGAGCGCACGGATATTTTGGATTCAGTGGGCAACACAACGGCCGCTATTGGTAAAGGATTCGCCATTGCCTCAGCAGCATTGACTGCCCTCGCATTGTTCGCCGCTTACGTCGAATTCACTGGGATTGACGGCATCAACATTTTCAAGGCAAACGTTCTTGCTGCCTTGTTCATCGGTGGAATGGTACCTGTCGTTTTCTCTGCCTTGGCAATGAACAGTGTAGGAAAGGCTGCCATGGAGATGGTGAAAGAAGTGCGACGCCAGTTCAAGGAAATTCCAGGCATCATGGAAGGCACAGGCACCCCTGAATACGGAAAGTGTGTTGACATCTCCACCCAGGCTGCATTGCGTGAAATGATGTTGCCAGGCGCGATGACCATCATCTTCCCTTTGGTCATTGGTCTGTTGCCCTTGCTGTTTGGCATGCCGAATGAATGGGCAGCCGAGACGTTGGGTGGCTACATGGCCGGCGTAACCGTCTCAGGTGTTCTCTGGGCAATCTTCCAAAACAACGCAGGCGGTGCATGGGACAATGCCAAGAAGTCATTCGAAGCAGGCGTGGAAATTGACGGTAAAATGACCTTCAAGGGTTCTGATGCGCACAAAGCAGCTGTAACAGGAGACACGGTTGGTGACCCTTTCAAAGACACGAGCGGTCCTTCCATGAACATCCTCATCAAGCTGACGTGCCTTGTTGGCCTCGTCATCGCTCCCATCCTCGGCGGACACGGAAGTGAAAACGGCAACGGCCACGGTGAGGCCATCGAAGTGCAAGCGGAAGCGGAAGCCTCGCCTACCGCACATGTCATCGAAATCGACGCGGAAGGATCTGCAGACTAACGGTTCTTCAATCCATAAAAAAGGGACTCCAGTTGGAGTCCCTTTTTTCGTGCCTGTATTCGCCCCTTATTGTACGAGAGCGATGCCTTCCAGTCAGCTCAGACAAACAAGCCGTGCAGCTCGGCATCAACGCCTTCGATGACCATGCCAAGGTCTTCCTTGTTTTCGTGAAAGCGGTTGCTGTCCACGTCAATGACGAGAAGTTTGCCGGAGCTGTATGTGCTGATCCACGCCTCGTAACGCTCATTGAGTCGATTGAGGTAATCCAAGCGAATGGCCTCCTCGTAGTCCCGACCTCGCTTTTGAATGTTCTCCACGAGCTTCGGAACGGAAGCGCGCAAGTAAATCATCAGATCTGGTGGCGAGATGAACCGCTCCATCAACTGGAACAAGTCGAGGTAATTCTGAAAGTCACGTGAACTCATCAAGCCCATGGCGTGCAGGTTCGGCGCAAAGATGTGAGCGTCTTCATAAATGGTTCGGTCCTGGATGACCTTCTTCCCGCTCTCCTGCAGTTCAGCCAATTGCGCAAAACGGGATCTCAAAAAGAACACCTGCAAATTGAACGACCAGCGTTGCATGTCCTTGTAGAAATCATTCAAATACGGATTGTCATCCACTTGCTCAAAATGAGGCTCGTAACGGTAGTGTTTTGCGAGGAGCGTAGTCAGCGTGGTCTTTCCCGACCCGATGTTTCCGGCGATGGCAATGTGCATAATTCTGGCTTCGTTGAAGGTGCAAAATAGGCCCATTTCCATCGGAACGAAAACCGGGTTTTCAACAGGTCCCCCACATGGAATCAACGGTGCGTTGTTAGGCCAACTCGCCTTGTTCCGCCTCCTTTTGCATATCCATCAAGGCGTCCACAATGGACCGGTCGTTGGCCAGCCGCGGCACTTTGTGCTGTCCACCCAATTTGCCTTTGGACTGCAGCCATTCATCAAATGCTCCCGGTGCAACGGAGTGCCCGATGGGGAATCGCAAAGCCAACTCAGCCGTGCGTTTGGCGTCGTAATCGGAATTCTGACGGCGCAGCGACGCGTCCAAGCATTCCATGAAGAGTTGCATTCCACCTGCCGGTGGCTTGCTAAACTCGATGCACCATTCGTGCGCTCCGGTTTCTTTGAGGTTCATAAACACCGGAGCCGCTGTGTAATCCCGGACGTGGCCACCGGCCAATGCACTCGCTTCGGCAATGGCTCGCTCCGCCTGGTCAACCATCACCTCCTCACCAAAAGCATTCAAGTAAGATGTGGTTCTACCCACCACTTGCATCCGAAACGGGTGCACTTCGGTGATGCGCACCACGTCCCCCAGCGCATAACGCCAAAGGCCTGCGTTGGTAGATATCACCAGTGCATACTCCTCTCCCACTTCTACTTCGCGCAATTCCAACGCCCGTGGGTTCTCCGTGTCCCACTCGGACATCGGTACAAACTCGAAGTAAATGCCGTAGTCGAGCATCATCAACAGGTCATTGGCGTCCAAACGGTCCTGCAAACCGAAAAAGCCTTCAGAGGCATTGTAGGTTTCGAGGCAGTCGAACGGGAGGCGTGTCCCACCAATCAAGGCATCAAATTCCGCGCGGTACGGTTCGAAACTGACTCCGCCGTGCATGTACAACTGCAAATTTGGCCAGACCTCACCCAAGGTGTCAGCACCCGACATCTCCAGCACCCGCTTGGCCACCACCAGCATCCAGCTGGGCACCCCCGCCAAAATGCGAACGTCTTCACGAAGCGTCGCTCGGGCCAGCGCGTCTACCTTTTCCTCCCAGTTCTCCATGAGCGCAATCTCACGGCTCGGGGTCCGGCGGGCTTCTACCCAAAACGGAAGGTTCCGAACAATGATCGCGCTGAGGTCACCGGTGAACCCTCCTGAACCGTTTTGGTGCAAAGCCGAAGATCCTCCAAGGATTAAATGCTTGCCATCGTACAGCTCTGCCTGGGGTCGCTGGTCGCAAAAAAGGGCCAACAAGTCCTTGCCTCCCTTGTAATGGCATCCTCTCAACGAGGCCTCCGTGACCGGCAGGAACTTGCTGCGATCGGAGCTGGTGCCGGAACTCTTCGCAAACCAACGAGCCTCTCCAGGCCACAGCACCCCCAACTCTCCTTGCTGAGCGCGTTGGATATAAGGTTTGAATTCATCGTACGTTCGGATGGGAACTTGGCGCTGGAATTCGCGCAGGGAGCGCACGCTGCCAAATCCGTGTTCGGCTCCAAATGCCGTCCCCTTGCCTTCGAGGAGCAATCGATTGAAAAGGTGACGCTGCAATTCAACCGGCCGCGAACGGACCCGCTCAATGTTCATCATTCTCTTGCGGATGAACCAACGAAATGCAGCGTTAAGTGCCATGTGAATTGGTCGAGGTCCGAAATTAGGCCGCAGAACGGGACTATAAAAGTACTCCGGCTGGAAACCGATGAGAAAATAGAACGAACCGGGGGTCAGGCGAATACGCGGCGGATGGCGGCAATGGCGTAGTCCACCTCTTCAGCGGTGTTGTACCGACCAAATGAAAACCGCAAGCTCGCCCGTTGCGGATCGTGGAATTCCAACGCCCTTAACACATGGGATCCGAGCGTGGCACCACTCGAGCAGGCACTTCCACCCGAGCATGCAACCCCCTCCAGATCCAGCAGGAACAAGGCCATGCCCGACTTGGGGTGCGGCGGAAATGAAACATTCAACACGGTGTAAAGGCCTTCGGAGCTGTCCGAGTTGCCATTGAACCGTACGCCGGGGATGGCGTCCATGAGGCCTTTGACCATCTGTGCCTTGAGCGCGCGCACATGTTCTTGGTGCGAGGGGAGATCGGCATACGCCAAGTCCATCGCTGTGGCGAGTCCAACAATGTTATGTGTACTCTCCGTTCCTCCGCGCACCGCGCGTTCTTGGCTGCCTCCTTCGATTTGGCCTTTTAACTTGAGGCCTTTGCGGATATACAAAAATCCAACGCCTTTCGGACCGTGAAATTTGTGCGCCGAGCAGGTGATAAAATCCACTGGCAAAACCTCCAAATTGAAGGCATAATGGCACATCGTCTGCACCGTGTCGGTGTGAAACAGCGCCCCGGCTTCGCGGCACATCTCGCCAATGCGATTCAGGTCCTGGATGACCGCCACTTCATTGTTGGCATGCATCAGGCTGACCATGGTCTTGCCGCCTTTCGCCAACAGGGTCTGGAGGTGGTCAAGGTCTACTTTGCCATCCGGTAAATGACGCACCAAATCAAGCTTTGTGCCTTCGTTTCGCTCGAGGGATTGCGCGGTTTTGATGACAGCGCTGTGTTCGGCCTCTGAAGTGATGATGCGCGTGCACCCCAAGTCCCGAACCCCACTGCGCAAAGCGAGGTTGTCCGCTTCCGTCCCCCCCGACGTGAAGTAAATGCAGCTCGGGTGGCAATGGAGGTGATTGGCTACCCTGCGGCGGCTCTGTTCAATCAGCACCCGGGACTTGCGTCCAGCGGCATGGCTCGAAGAGGGATTGCCATAGTTTTCCTGCAAAACGGGCACCATGGCTTCCACCACTTCCGGAGCGACGGCTGTGGTCGCGGCGTTATCCAGGTATACGTTCATTGCGCAGGGTCAGGAACGCAAAAATGCACCTTTTTAGTTTAATCCTCCAAAGCGCTCAACAAGCCCTGCAATTCGCTTTTGAACCTTCCGCCCAATTCGGCTGCAGCTTCGGGTGAGGCTGCTTCGGCATACACGCGTATGATGGGTTCTGTATTCGATTTCCGCAAGTGAACCCACCCTTCTTCCAAATCGAATTTCACCCCATCAATTGTATTCACCTCCGCCTCGGGATGCGCAGCCATCAACTGCTGCAATGCGCGGTCGACATCAACGGCCGGTAAGGCGAGCTTGTCCTTGGACATGAACCAGTCCGGGAAAGACCTCCTCAGGGCACTGACGCGCTCGCCCGAGGCAGCGAGTTGCGTCAAGAACAAGGCCGTTCCGACCACCGCGTCCCGTCCGCAATGCGATGCCGGGTAGATAACGCCCCCATTGCCTTCGCCACCGATGATTGCGCCTGTCTCCTTGATGGCCTTCACCACGTTCACTTCGCCCACTGCGCTTGCCGTGTATTGTCCGCCACGGGCTTCGGTGACCTGGCGCAGGGCGCGCGTTGAGCTCATGTTGCTGACGGTATTTCCCGGGGTTTTGCTCAGGACGTAGTCGGCGACAGCGACCAAGGTGTACTCTTCGCCAAACCAACTTCCGTCTTCGGCCACAAAAGCCAGTCGATCCACATCGGGATCCACACTGATGCCGAGGTCACAGCCCGCCGTCACGACCGCATCACAGAGGTCTGTCAAGTGGGCCGGCAGTGGCTCGGGGTTGTGCGCGAACTGCCCCGTAGGCTCACAGTGGACCTTGACCACTTCGCACCCAAGGGCCTCAAGCAGCATGGGCAAGATGATGCCGCCACTGGAGTTTACGGCATCCACAGCCACCTTGAATCCTTGCGCACGCACCGCCTCGGCATCCACCAGGTCCAAGGCCAAGGCATGTTCGACGTGCCGATGCATCCAATCGGTTCGTTGACTCACGCGACCAATGGCATCCACGTCCGCATATTCCGCAGGATTCGCGGCGAGTTCCAACACCCGCTCACCTGCAGATGCACTCAGAAACTCACCGGTCGCATCCAGCAGTTTCAAAGCATTCCATTGCCGCGGGTTGTGGCTCGCAGTCAAAATGATGCCGCCGTCAGCTTGCTCCACGGGGACGGCCAATTCGACCGTCGGCGTGGTACTAAGGCCTAGGTCAATCACATCCACGCCCGCGGCATTCAGGGTTCCCACGAGCAAATCCCTTACCAACTCTCCACTCAAACGCGCATCCCGCCCCACCACAACGATTGGACGGTCGTTTCCAGTCGCCTCTCGGATCCACTGGGCGTATCCGGTGGCGAATTTGACAACATCAGGGGGAGTCAGACCTTGTCCGGGAGCCCCGCCTATGGTTCCTCGGATGCCAGAAATGGATGTGATGAGCATGGGTCAAAAATACCATGGCCAGGCATGAGTCGTGAAAGAAATGCCCCCGGATGTGAAAAAAGGAGTGTTCGAAATGCCCTCCGGAATCCCATCCCTTAGTAGATTTGATATGATGAATGAAGAAGGACGCGCTTACAGAGGCGAGCCTGCACTGCAAGGACTCGTTGAGAAGTTCGAGGCGATGATGGAGCACGGCGAACAGGCCTTCTTCGACGTGGATGAGCTGGAAGGACTCATCGAGCACTACCTCGAACAGAAGTCCATTCGCAAGGCCCACGCGGTCGCTCGCCATGCGAGTCAATTGTATCCCGCGAACCTTGCCTTGAAATTGAAGCATGCACAGATTCGCATCGCTTCTGGCCAAGGCGTCAAAGCCGTGCCATTGCTGAAAGAACTGCTCGACTTAGAACCCTTGAACGAAGAAGTTCTGGTGACCCTGGGTGCGGTGTACAGCCAAATGTCGGAGCACAAACTCGCCATTGATTGCTTCAAGCGCGCGCTGATGTTTGCCGACAAAGAAGCCAAGCGGGAGCTTCGCATTGACATTGCCCTTGAATATGAAAACATGGGCGCCTGGCAGGAAGCCATTCGCAACCTCCACGAGGCATTGGAGGAAGATCAATTGAACGAGACAGCCGTTTACGAGTTGGCCTTCTGCTACGAGCGTACCGGTCAATTCAAACAGGCTGCTGCCTTTTATGAGCAATTCCTGGAAAAACAGCCGTATTCCTTCGCGGCTTGGTACAGCATGGGCAACGCGCTTCAGCAAGCGGGTCGGTACACCCAAGCCATTGATGCCTACGACTTCGCCATCGCCATCGAAAGTGCCTTCGGCCCCGCCTATCATCAGAAAGCCGAGGCGCTCGTCGCCATGGAGCGTTACCAAGACGCCTTGCACACGTACGAAGAGACCCTGTCGTTTGAAGACCCCTCACCCAGTACGCGTTGCTACATGGGTGAATGCCTCGAGCGGATCGGAGACCTCGAACGTGCGGAAACCTATTACCGAGACAGTTTGAAGCTGGACCCGCGGTTCGCCGATGCGTTTGTGGGTTTGGGCGTACTTGCAGACATGCAATGCCGACTCGGTGAAGCTTGTGCCTACTTCGAGCAAGCGTTGGAAATTGAACCCAAGCACGCCGATTACCACTTGATGCTGGCCACGTGCCTCAAAAAACGAGAAGAACACGACCGAGCCGAAGAAGTCTATACCCAAGGACTCCTGCTGGACATTCAGCACGAAGAGCTCTGGCTTGAGCGGGTGGACAATTTGCAGCTCGCCCAACGGCACGAGGACGCCTTGCTCGTTATCGAAGATGGCCTCTCTGCATTGAAAGATGCACCGAATTTGAGTTACCGAAGATTCATCAGCCAATACGCTCTTGGACAACACAAAGCCGCTTTTGACTTGTTGGAATTCCTTTTGACACACCACTATGATCAGTCCGAAATTCTGTTGAATTTCTTACCTGCGCTTGCCAATGATGCGCGCTACATCGAACGGATTGAACGATTTAAACCCTAAACCATGTTCGAAATTTCGCATCTGCCCGAACGCACCACACGCCCTCGCACCAATGGATTGACCATGGTGATGGACAAAGGGCTGAGCCTTCGGCAAGCTGAAGACCTTATCGAAACCGGTGGAGAACTGGTCGACCTCTTGAAACTCGGCTTCGGCACCTCATTGGTCACACCCAATGTCGGAGAAAAGGTGAAGCGGTACCATGACGCCGGCTTTGACGTCTACTGTGGAGGCACGTTGTTCGAAGCATTTTACGTTCGCAACGATGTCGATGGCTACCTCCGTTTCATTGACAACTTGGGCATCAACTGCCTCGAAGTCAGTGACGGATCGATGGTCATTCCCCACGATGAAAAGTGCGAGCTCATCAACCGACTGAGCAAGAATTTCAAGGTCCTCTCCGAGGTGGGTTCCAAAGAAGAAGGCATCCTGATCAGCCCGGCCAAGTGGATCCGAATGATGAGCAACGAGCTCCAAGCGGGCAGCTTCAAGGTCATCGCAGAAGCCCGGGAAAGCGGAAACGTTGGAATTTACCGTCCGAATGGAAGTGCCCACGTACAACTCGTCAAGCGCATCTTGGCGAATGTGGCGCTTGAAGACATCCTGTGGGAAGCTCCCAAAAAGCCCCAACAGGTTTGGTTCCTGCGCCAGTTTGGTGCGAATGTTAACCTGGGCAACATCGGTCCGAACGACTTGATTCCTTTGGAATGCTTGCGCTTGGGCCTGCGTGGAGATACGTTCTTCGAACATCTCCCGGAAGCGCTTGCCGAAGGTAAACGGCTCGTAAGCGATACCGTCGAGGAAGACTAACCCCAGTCCATGTCCGATGCAGACTCCCGTCCCCACCGTCACGCCTCGTGAAGTCCACCAATGGCAGCTGGACGGAAAAGAGTTTTCATTCTTGGACATTCGCGAAATCCACGAGGTCAACGTGAGCCGGTTGACGGAGACACACATCCCCATGGCTTTCTGCCTCAGCCGGAATGCAGAAATTCCAAGGACGCATCCCGTAGTTGTGTATTGCCGCGCCGGTGCTCGCTCAGCGGCAACCGTAAGTGCACTCATGACCAAACACGGTTTTGACAACCTGTTCAGCTTGGAAGGTGGCATGACGGCGTGGTGCGCCGCGTTTTCTCCCGAAGAAGAAGTGGGATGAAACGCCACCTCGGAATTTTTCTGCGCGGAATGGCCATGGGAGCTGCGGACCTGGTGCCCGGTGTATCCGGCGGTACCGTAGCCTTGATCACGGGCATCTACGACGACTTGCTCCATTCCATTTCTGCCGTTTCATGGGGGCTGGTTGGCACCTGGAAAGCGGATGGATTTTCAGGCGTTTTGAAGGCATTGAATGCGTCGTTTCTTCTCGCCCTGGCGGCGGGGATTGGCACCAGCATCATAGGGTTGTCCGGACTCCTCCATCACTTGCTGGAACACCATCGAGCCGCCTTATTCGCCTTTTTCTTCGGCCTCGTCGCGGCTTCCATACCGCTTGTTGGTCGTGAAATCAACCGACGCAACACCTCGCTGGGTCTGCTCTTCATCGCGGGTGCAGCGATCACTTTCGGTGTGGGATCCCTGCCGCCGCTTCAGGTGGAACCGAGTTTGTTGTACCTCTTCGCATGTGGGGCCATCGCGGCCTGTGCCATGATTTTGCCCGGGATATCGGGCAGCTTCATTTTGCTGCTTTTGGGCGTGTACAGCACCGTCATTGGTGCCCTCAAAGAATTTGACGTGCTGGTGATCGCCACGGTAGGCGCTGGAGCCGTCAGTGGGTTGCTTGGGTTCAGCAAAGGCCTCAAGTCCTTGCTCGCTCGTGCCCGAAATCAAGTCATGGCCGCATTGACTGGCTTGCTGCTTGGCTCTTTGCAAGCGTTGTGGCCCTGGAAAGAGAACGCCGTGCTGCTTCACACTCACAGCGACGGTCGCGAAACGTGGCTTCAAACCAACGCCTGGCCAGATTCCGGTGAATGGCTCACCTGCATGGTCTGTGCAGCGGTTGGTGCAGGCCTGGTGATGGCGTTGCATCGACTCGGAAACCGTCTATCCGCATGAGCGTCACGCGACGGTTTGGAGTCCTGGGAGCATCCCTTTCTCACAGCCATTCTCCGGCCCTGTTTGCCGATCGATTCCATGCTTGGCGGGTGACCAATGCCACGTACGAGAGGTTTGAACGCGCCAATCTCGACGGGTTCGGTGAATGGTTGAATGCCGAAGCCCAAGCATCTCCAGCCTTGATGGGATTGAACGTGACGATTCCGTACAAGCAATCCATCATCCCGCTGTTGCAAGATGTGACGCCGACAGCCCTTGCCATCGGTGCGGTCAATGCCATCAAACCCGCGTCTAACGGGTGGATCGGACACAATACCGATGCAGAAGGATTCATGAAGTCGCTCCGGCCCTTTCTGACCTCCGCGCACGAACGGGCGTTGATTTTGGGCAACGGGGGCGCCGCAGCGGCCGTGCGATTCGGCCTGCAATCGCTGGGCATCGACGTCATCCACGTCACCCGCTCGCCCATCGAATGGGAAGCGATGCGGTATGAGACCTTAAATGCGGCCTTCCTCGGGCATTGCAAACTCGTCGTCCAGTGCACGCCGGTAGGAACCTATCCAGACATCGAAGCGTGCATCGAACTGCCGTGGGATGGATTGACACCTGAGCACCTGGCCGTGGACTTGGTGTACAACCCGGCGCAAACTGCGTTCCTCAAGCGCGCTGAAGCCGCTGGAGCGAAAACAATGAACGGCAAACCCATGTTGATTGCGCAAGCAGAGGCCGCTTGGGAATGGTGGAATACCAACGCCTGATTCCAGCCTTGCCCGCGTATTTTTGCAGCAGTATGAACGCCGAAGAATCCCACCTCCCTCCCACCGAGCAATCGGGTCCACATCAGGGTTTGGATTCCAAGTCCATTGAGGAGTTGGTCACCGCCATGCACGGACAGACGCAAGGGGCCTTGGATGCAGTCGGCGCGGCCCTTGACAGCGTGCAGCGCTTTGTCGAAGCCCTCGTGCCCCGCATGAAAAAAGGCGGTCGGCTTTTCTACATTGGCGCCGGAACGAGTGGACGCCTGGGGGTGTTGGACGCGAGTGAATGCCCGCCGACCTTTGGGGTGGATGCAACCCAAGTCCAAGGATGGATTGCCGGAGGCGATGGTGCGCTGCGGGTGGCGGTCGAAGGGGCCGAAGACGATCCGAACGGAGCATGGAGGGACCTGTCTGCCGCGCAACCCACACCGCTGGACACCTTGATTGGCATCGCTGCTTCAGGACGCACGCCTTACGTCGTAGGAGGGCTGAAAGCCGCACATGAAGCAGGGCTCCTGACGGCCTGCATCACGTGCAATCCTCAATCTGCTGTGACCGAAACAGCTGACCATGCGATGGTCGCCGTCACCGGCCCTGAATTCGTCACGGGCAGCACGCGGCTGAATGCGGGAACAGCCACCAAGCTCATCCTCAATTTGATCAGCACCACAGCCATGATCCAACTCGGTCACGTGGTGGGTTCAAAAATGGTTGACATGAAGCCTTCCAATGCGAAACTTCAAGAGCGCGGCGTGCGCATGATTCAAGACGCTACGGGTGCCTCGGCAGAAGAGGCAGCGGCATCGCTCCGGATGACCAACGACGTGCGCGCTTCGATTGAGCAATTGAACGAACGAGGATAAGCCATGCACACGTTGGAACCCTATTATGCATGGCGTAACCATTACGTAGCGAGCAGCGATCCGCGCAGCCCCTTCTTCGATCGGACCTACAGCGAGTTTGAATACTCAACCAAAGTCTACAACTACTTCATCCATCCGCAATGGGATTCCATCCACTCGCCCACCTTATTCTGTAAAATTTTATTCGTCGACTACGACGAACGCTTTGCCATTATCGAGTTCATCGGGGAATGGAACGACTGCTTGCACAACGACATCATGCAGCTCAAACGCGAAGTGATTGACGTGCTCATGGCTGAGGGCATCCATCGCTACATCCTGATTGGTGAAAACGTCTTGAATTTCCACTTCAGCGACGATTGCTATTACGAAGAGTGGTTCGATGAAGTCACGGAGGAAGACGGATGGATCGCATTGCTGAATTTCCGGGAACACGTCATCGACGATATGAAGGCCATCGACCTCGACAGCTATTTCGTGTTGGGTGGGGAATTGAGCGAACTCGGCTGGCGCACGTTTTCACCGGCACACCTTTACCAGCGCATTGACGACTGTGTCAACCAGCGCTTGGGCCTGATTGGATAGTGGCGAGCCACACCTTCAAGTTCGATACAACGTACCGGTCAATCGGAAACCTCATCGCATTCGGCGTCAGTTCGGTTAAGGCTTCCCAATTCATTTCAAGCAAAGGCTCTGAAGCGGCCACGGTGGACGGCTTTTCGTCCCACCAAGCCACGCCTTCATCATCGGCCTGCATCCAATGGTAAACGGCAAGAATTTGCTCGTCCTCTCGGAATGCGCTGCGGACAAAAAAATCATTCGTGTAGGCATGGCCCAGCCACGCAAGGCCTTCCGTTGAGCCCAATTCTTCGGCGCATTCCCGCCACAGCGTATCCACCAGTGCCTCGCCCGGTTCGACACCTCCTCCCGGGAATTTGCAGCCTACTGAGCCATCGGGAAACCGCTCGCGTGCCACGAGAATGTGCGTGCGCGCTGGATTCAATATCAACGCATAGCACCGCACATTCCAGTGCGACACCGGAACGTTTCTCGCGACGAGCATTTCGCGTTTGCCTGGAGGGCCAGGATGCCGCTCAACCTTCCAACCGGATCCTTCCATGTTTCGCCGCACCTGCCCTTTGGCGCAGTACGTTGCGAGCACGGCCCCGGGATTCATGCGTTGAAGCAACGACTCAAAAATCGGAGCCTCCCATAATTCGGGCTGTTGCGTCGGGGCGAAAGCATCAAAAAAGCACACGTCAAAAGTGCCCGAGCCATTCCAATCTTGCACCATCTTTCGCAGGATGTGAGCTGAAAACCCATCGGTCGAATATCCATTCGGTCCAGCAGATTGTTCGTGCAATGCATGCATCCGCCGCTCCAAGTCTTCGGGAAGTCCGGACGCAACCCACGCAGCTGCTTCGCCGGGATCCAGCGGATACGGCTCCAAGCCGACGTATTCCAGTGTAACGCCTCTGCGCTCGGCCCATTGCCAGGCCAGGGCTGCATTGAGGCCTGTTCCGAACCCCACTTCCAGCACCCGAAGGCAAGTGGCGTTCCCTGCGTTTTCTGACCACCACCGCTCCAAACCCCGAGCAATGAAGACGTGCATCGATTCGGTCAAGGCACCGTGAATGCTGTGGTACGCAACGCCCCATTCCACCACTTCCAACGTCGGTGAGCCATCGTTTGTGGTCGCAAGGCGACGGTTCCATGTGCGGCGTGGAGGGTTCATTGCGTCGCTATTTAAAACTGCTCAATGGCGCCCAAGCCAAACAACGCAAAGTCCATTCGAACCGGGTCCTCTGGATCGATTTGGCGCAAGGCCGACGTGAGCAATTCAACCGCCTTCCAGTCGTTTTGTTTTCGCCCAAACAGCCCCAGTTTCCGGCCCACATTGCCCGTGTGAACATCCAGAGGCACCATCAGTTGGCTCGGGGCGATCTGGTGCCACAGTCCAAAATCCACTCCACGACGGTTGGACCTTACCATCCACCGGAGGTACATATTCAATCGTTTCGCCGCGGAGCCGCGGGCCGGCGTTGCGACGTGTTTTCGGGTGCGACCTGCTTCGTAACCGCACTGCGCTGCCGCTTCAAAAAACCGGTTGTGAAAGGCGGTGAGGCAGGCCGCAGCATGGGCTTCGCCATCGGCAGGAATGAATGCCGACTCCAGCCCACCGAATGCCTTGACCAACGCTTGGAGCGCGCTCAAAAACACCTCGGCATCCCGAGGTTGGAACGTTCGGTGAACAAACCCTTTCGCCGCGGTGCGGATGTCGTCTGGTGTGGCATGTTCCATGAAATCTCGAGGAGCCCCGTCCAAGCGGTCGACGAACGCTCCGGCACTGGCCAAAATGGTCTTCCGTTGCCCCCATGCCAATGTGGCCGCAATGAATCCAGCAAGCTCGATGTCTGCCTTGTCCGCGAACCGATGCGGAATCGCAATCGGATCATCGGAGATGAAGCCAGGCCGTTCATACGTAGCGGCTTTCTCCAGCAAAAAGTCCCGGAGGTCATCCGACACATGTATTTTTTCATCCTTCGCTGCTCGCTTCGCCATCGCACGCAAAATTGGAGCTAAATTTGCGGAGAATGGAATTTGTGCATCCAGAAATACTTTGGGGTCTCGGTGCACTGGCTATTCCGATAGCCATTCACCTCCTTCATTTTCGGAGGTTCAAACGCGTTCAATTCTCGCAAGTCGCTTTTCTGAAAGACGTCCAACGCGATGCACGGGCGACGCAACAAATTCGCCACTGGTGGGTGCTGCTGTTGCGCTTGCTCGCTTTTGCAGCGCTCATTGCAGCATTTGCACAGCCGACTTGGTTTGATGAAGACGAACAGAGCAATGCCGCATCAACTGCCGGGCATGCCGTATCCATTTACGTGGACAACAGCCTTTCCATGGAAGGCATGGGCGAAGAAGGACAATTGCTTCAATCCGCGCGGAACAAAGCCGCCCTCGTCGTTGAGCAGTATGAACCAACGGATCAGTTCCAGGTGCTCACCAATGCGTTCTCAGGAAGAGACCAAGCATTTCTCACCCGCGATCAAGCGGTCGAACGCATCGAAAGCATTCGGCCAACGCACCAGACCCAATCCCTCGGTGCGGTACTCGAACGCATTGAAAATCAACTAGGGAAAGCTTCCGATCGCCGAACATCAGCCTACATCTTCAGTGACCTCCAAGCCTCCACGCATCGGTTGTCCGACGAGGCCACTCCGCCCGACTCGTCCATCCAGTGGTTTTTTGTGCCGGAGTTGGCTGGGAGCACTCCGAACATCTGGGTCGACTCCGTGTGGTTCGACGAACCCGTCCGCATCGAAGGAAGGCAAGCGGCATTGTACGTGCGCATGCAGCACAACTCGCGGGCATCCGTCGATCGCATCCCCATGAACCTCCGCATCAACGGTGAACGGGTGGCCATCGGGACCTTCAACCTCGTACCGGGCATTGCAACCGATACCGTACTGCGCTATACACACGGTTCAGCAGGCATTCAGTCGGCAAGCGTGGAAATCGATGACGCGCCCATCCGCTTCGATGACCAATGGCATTTCGGGTACGATGTCTTGGATCAAATCAACATCTTGGTGCTCTCCTCCGGTGACGCAGAGGCTGTGAATGCCGCCCTTCAACGCGCGTACAAAACGGCTGGCGGTCTGTACAAGGTCACGTACCAAACCCAGTGGAGCCCGGGAGATTTCAGTGGCTACCAGGTGGTCGTCTTGAACAACTGGCCGGCTTCGGGTTCCGGATTCAACAATGCGCTTCTGAGGTATGTCGAGGACGGCGGCACCGCGGTTCACATCCCCACGCAGAAGACGCTCAATGCGCCACTGCTTGACGGCTTTGGAGTTCCAGAGGGTAACACGTGGATTGAACAATCCGATCGGGTGAGTGAACTCCAACTGGCCCACCCTTTCTTCAGCGACATGTTTGCGCAAACGCCTGAGCGCATCGACTTGCCTGAAGTCGCGTCCATCTGGAGCCGTGGCGCAGCGCCGAGGGAAGAAGTGCTGGCCACGACAGAAACCGGTCGAGCTTATCTGTCCCGAATTCCCAAAGGGCTCGGACAAATTTTTGTCTTGAATGCTGGAGCCGCTGAAGAAGCGACCAACTTGATTCGCCATGCCTTCTGGGTTCCGCTTATGCTGCGCATTGCCGAACGCTCCTCTTCGCATTCCATTCACCAGGCCGAGTTGGGAACCACAGATGCTTGGGCAGTCGATGCACCCCTGCGCCGGGAAAGCGGATGGTCCATGGAAGGCCCCCAGCTTTGGGGAAGCAATTCGGAAACCCGAGCAGCCCAGTGGCTGCCGGAAGTGCGGGAATTTGGTCAACGAGCTCAAGTCAAGCTCGCAGGTGTTCCGTTTGAAACGGGCCATTACATCTTGAAGAACGGTGAAATGCCCGTCGCGGCCGTCGGTTTGAACCAAGACCGGGCGGAATCCGACCACCTCGCTTGGGATGTCGAGGCTTTCGAATCCGCATGGAATGCCCGTTCGTGGCCCACCATGCGCATCCTCGCCGGCACAAGCTCGACTTTGCCTCAAATCATTCAACGGCTGGAGCAAGGCATTCCCTTGTGGAAGGCGTTGCTTCTCTTCGCTGTTGCAGCGCTTGCTGCTGAAACTTTATTCCTCCGCTTATGGAAACCATCATCAAAAGCGTAACCATCACCGACCCCGGAGGTCCTCACAACGGGACGACCAAGGACGTGCATGTCCGAGACGGTGTTATAATCGACATTCAAGACGCCGTCCCTTCTTCCCCAGCGGCTTCTGAATGGAAGGAAGCAGGCGCTCATTTGTCAATCGGATGGATGGACTTACAAGCGGATTTTGCCGATCCGGGATATGAGCAAAAGGAAGGGCTTGCGAATGGACTGCGCGCAGCCCGAGCGGGCGGATTTACGCACGTGGTGCTCAACGTGAACCAACATCCCGTTCCAGACACCAAGTCCAACATTGCCTACCTCATCGCCCGTTCAGCCGGCCTCGATGCGCATTTGCTCCCGATGGGCACCGTATCCAAAGGACGGGATGGAATGCAACTTTCAGAGATGCGCGACCTCGCGCAAGCTGGGGCCGTGGCATTCTCTGACGATGCCCCGCTGAACAGCGTTGAAATGCTTCGTCGCGCGCTGGAATACAGCCACGGATTGCCTCACCCCATCATCACGTGCCCGCTCGAATTGGGATTGAACGGCCATCCCCAAATGCACGAAGGATTCACCAGCACCCATATGGGTGTCGTTGGCAACCCAACCGCTTCGGAAACCATGCGCATTAAGCGCGACCTGGACATCCTGCGCTACACAGGTGGAAAACTGCACTTCTCTTGCATCAGCGCCGCAGAATCGGTGGAGCTTATCCGGGAGGCCAAAAGCGAAGGGTTATCCGTCACCTGTGCGACCTCGGCGCATCACCTTTTCTTCGTGGACGAGGACCTCAGCACCTTCGATGGCACCTTAAAAACACTGCCCCCCTTCCGAGCAACGAAGGACCGGGCGGCCTTGTGCGATGGACTTTTGGATGGAACCATTGACGCCTTGGTATCGGACCATCGCCCTGAAGACCTCGAGCACCAAGACGTTGAATTCATGCTGTCATCACATGGTATGGCCGGTATTGAATCGGTGTTTCCTGTCGCACTCGCGGGACTTGCCCATGCCAACGATGCCCACGGGGCAATCATCCGTGCATTGACCGAAGGCCCGCGCCGGGTCCTGGGTCTTGACACGCCTCACATCGAAGTGGGCGCAGCGGCCAATTTGACATGGTATCACCCCGCACAATCGGGCGCTATACCCGAGGTGTCGCTGGCTGAAAACCGTCCCGTTTACGACGGGCGCTCGACTGCACTTGCTGGCGTGGGTGTCGTGCTGGGCACCGTGCTTGGCTGAGCGGGGTCAAGCCTCTCCCTGCGGTCCACTGAAAGTCAGCGGCATGGCCGGATCTTGGTTGCCTTTCGGAGGCTGAATGGGGCCTTGCTGTTGTTCAAAGCGCTTGACGTTCTCCGTCAATGCATGCAGCAAGCGCTTGGCGTGATGAGGAGCCAAAATGATTCGGCTTCGAACTTGAGCTTGGTTCATACCAGGCATCACTTGGGCAAAATCCACCACAAATTCGACCGGACTGTGGGTAATCACGGCAAGGTTGGAATACGTACCCGATGCCAATTCCTCCGGCAAATCAATGTTTAGTTTCTTCTTCTTTTCTTCTTGTGCCATGGCAGCAGTCGTTAGGTGGTTATCGTTGATGGAAATCCAATTCAAGTAAGGTTCGGAGGTCATTGATGCGCCGGGGCGCAGCATCCATGGCGGGCGGTTGACTGGGGTCAAAATGAACGGCGCCCCATCCCGCTTGAATCGCGCCGTGTACATCACATTCCCAATCATCGCCAATCATCACGGCTCGATCCGCGCTCGAATGAGCCAGGGCCAAGCCTTTCGAATAGCATTCCGGATGAGGCTTCTTAAAACCCAAGGCATCGCTTGTGAACACCCCGTTAAAGAATGGCTCCAGCCCGCTTTGGTTCACCTTGATGTGCTGTACCTCCTCAAAGCCATTCGTCAAAATAAACATTCGGTGTCCGCGGGCCTTGAGCACTTCGCACACCTCAATGGCTCCATCGAAAAGGGCCGTGCGGTACGGGGCACGTTGGACGTAGGCTGTCCCCATGGCCTCGGCCAATGCATCCATGCCTTCAAATTCCGGAATCCCAAGACCTTCCACAGCCTTTCGAAAGCGCAACGGCCTGAGCTCTTCTTTGGTGATTTGTCCCTGCCGATAGGCTTTCCAGCACTTCTCGTTCTCAGCCTCGTACACCGGGATGAATTCCCCTGCGGCTTTGGGCTGGGGCAAATTGGGCTGGGCGATTTCAATGAATATCTCCTCCAAGGCTTCCCGCGAATTGCGATCAAAATCCCACAGCGTACGGTCCAAATCGAAAAACAAATCAACCGGTGCACTGGAATTGGGCATGTCCCGAAGGTACATCACCTCAAACAATGTCAATGGCCCAGTACGACAGCGACGTCAAGAGCAACGACCACACCACGAAAGCGACCACCAAAATCCAGGGCATGCGCTCGTCACGCTGGTAATATTTCGCAGCGAGAATGGACGCGATGGGGACGGAAATCATGCCGCTTACAACGAGCAATCCCCACATGCCAAAGAGCCTTCGGAACCGAACAACGCGCCTGCGTTGGGGCGTGAAAAAAGGACGCTTCGGCTCCTTCTCTCCTCGAAATTCCGCCCACTTTTTGAGGATCCACTTGCCGAAGAAAAAGAAAACCCAGACGCCAGCTGCCGCTCCCACTGAAGTGACGATGACGGTCGACCAAAACCCCCAGCCGCGCGCAACCATCAGCGATGGAGTCACCAGGAATTTGACCACCGCTCCGAACATCCACAGTAAGATTTCAAGTACGCCAGGCATGTTTACTTTTTGGATCCAAAGGCCAAGTCCCCGGCATCACCCAAACCCGGAATGATGTATCCTTTCTCGTTCAATTCGGCATCCACAGCTGCCACCCACACGTGGGCTTCGGGGTGCTGGCGTTGGAGGTGGCCCACGCCTTGCTGGCTCGCAATTGCGGCCAGCACGTGCACAGTCGCTGGTCTTCCGTGCGATGCGAAAAGCGCGTTAAGCACTTGGGCCAACGACGCCCCCGTGGCGAGCATGGGATCGGAAACCACCAATACCTTCCCATCCAGCGGCGGAGCGCTCACGGCGTCGATTCCGATTTCAAAGTCGGTATGCGCGTCATCGACGTAGTTGCGACAGGCCGAAACAAAGGCTTGTTCCGCACGGTCAAAAACATCGGCTACACCTTGGTGCATCGGCAATCCTGCACGCAAAATCGTGGCCAGAACCGGCTGGTCCGCCAAGCGGTTGATCGGTGCCGTACCCAATGGCGTCTGGACTGCATCAGCCGTAAACCGCATGGATCTGCTGACCTCAACGGCCATGGCACTCCCCAGCCGCTTCAAGTTGAACCGAAAACGCAGAGGGTCGCGCTGAATATCTGCATCCCGAAGCTCTGCGACGAATTCGTTGATGATGCTGTTGGTTTTCGAAAAGTCAGTTACCATGGTCTTAGCTCTAACATACACGTTCAAAAACTTGTTCGTAAACCGAACGCCATCCTTTCCATTCGTCGCATTCACTCACGGTCTCGTTGTGCCACAATAAGGTCAGTTCTCCTTGCACAGCCTTCACTTCATCTGCCAATTGCTCCAGGGCATCCAATGCTTGTTTTGGCGAAAGCCCCATGTACCGATTCAAAGTCGCATCCATGGCCGCAACGGGATGGATGGTCAAGTCCAATGGTCGATTCGCGGCGGCATCGAACGCTTGAAACGGGCGTGACATTCCCGCTCTGAAACCAATGCAATCCGCAAACCCGAGGCTGTGGTCGTGCGCAATCCCCGCAGCTTCCAATCGATTCCATGTGTAGGGCATTCGTTGCACCAAGTAATGCTGCCTTGAATGCTCCACTGCACTGGTTGACAGGGTTTCCATTCGCTTGATTTCTTGTCGAAGCTGCGCAAGATCGCTGGAATTATGGCTTGCCACGCCCGGGTGAATGCCGACTGTTGACGTTGCTGCAATGCGCTGCACCAGTGCTTGGATGCCCGGCTGTTGCCAGTCCAACGGTCGGTCATACGGCCCGCGGTCCGCCAATAAAAAAAAGTACAGCGCCTGAAGGCCATGCTTGCGGTGCACCGACTCGAGCCAATCGTAGGTGTCATAGGGGTCGGGTTGTCCAAGAATCAAAACGCGCCAGCGTTGTGCCATGCGGGTTACGTTTCCCGACAACAAATCCTTGGCAGTGGCGCCCAAGGTGCGAAATGCACTTCGGTGTCGGTATGCATAGGCACTGTCGACATCAATAGTTGGATTCACTTTGTAAGAAGAGGACCGAGGCTCAAGTCCAACGGATGCAGCCCAAGCAAGAATGCGCACCTCTACTTCCGGTCGATGCAACCACCCCGCTTGATGCGCCAACGATGCTGATGCTTTGAAACGGCCCATGGCATCGTAAGCCTCCCTAGAGGCTCCAAATTCTTCCAATCGGGTAACCATCCAAAACACCCAACTCCACCAATCCGCATCAACGCGATCAGCTGATTCATTGATCACCCCGAAAGGAAGCTTTCCTGTGCCCGGTGTGCTCTGTTCCGAATCATCAGACCACAATTCTCGAGCAGGGTGGTCCGGTTGTGTTCCTTCCAAAAGTCCACATGCAGGGATCCACGCGGCTCCCGTTCCTGTTGCTGGTTCCCCGCCGTATTGAATTTTCAAGCCATCGCTTTGTTCCCATTGGGAACGAGATTCATACCATTGGTAGGAACAACCGAGCACCACATCGAAGACGATGTACGCCACGTATGTATGACGCGGTGTGGTATCGGCTGAGGCCGACCAAAGGGTTACCGATTGAGCCATGCGCGTAAGGTGTGAGCAATGTGCTGGGCGGCCCGCCCATCTCCATACAGCGGAACAGAGAAATCCATGCTGCCAAGCCCTGCTTCCAGAACGGTTGTTGCTGCCTCCAATTCAGTGGGTTCAGGACACAACAGGGCCACTCCGTTGTCCATCAATTCCGTCCACTCGGTGGTGTCCCGTAACACCAGCGATGGCCGATGCATAAAGTAGGCTTCTTTCTGCAATCCTCCCGAATCGGTCCACACTTGGCGGACACCCTTCAACCAATGAAGCATCTGCATATAACTGGCCGGCTCATGGGCATCGATGCCTCGTGATTTTAATGCATCACGCCACGCTGTGCCATAAATCCGCTCTGCCACCTTGGCCGTCCTCGGGTGGACAGGAAAGTGCACACGCCAGCCCTTTGATTCCGCTGCTGCTCCTGCGGATTCAATCCACGCCTTCAACCGATTGGAATCGTCCACATTGGATGGCCGATGCAGGGTGAGCAGAATGGCATGGGCGTCCGGTGAAACGGGACTGGGGTCACCTCCAAAATGGCGGGCCGTATCCAGCATAAGATCACCAGAAACCTCGACGAGAAGACCATCACGGGCACCGCTCACAATGCCTTCCTTGGCCAGCAATTCGACAGCCGCCTGCGAAGGACAGAACAGCACATCGCTGAGGGCATCCGTCAGGATGCGATTCACTTCCTCCGGCATGGTACGGTCAAATGATCGAAGGCCGGCCTCAATGTGCACCACGGGCGTTCCTGTGCGGCTCGCTGCCCACGCACCCGCAAGCGTAGAATCGGTGTCCCCGTATAAGATAACCGCATCGGGAGCGTCCTTCGCAATAGCCATCATCACCCCTTGCATCATTTGGCCCATGCGAACAGCAGGCTCGCTGGAAACGCTTAAGATGTGATCCGCATCCGGCAAATTCAATTCGTCAACAAAACGACCTGCCATCTCGTGAGCGTAATGCTGCCCCGTGTGCAAAACCCGCTCTTCAATGCCAAAAGACCTATCCTCCAAAACACGGGTGAGTGCACTGGCTTTCATCCATTGGGGTCTCGCCCCGATGACGGTAAGAACGCGTTTCATTGCAATTGACAAGTAGCTGGAAAAGGGTGAGTTTAAAGCTCTCCTTCGTCAGCGAAGCTAAAGTAACGGTTGCGGGAAACAATCAAATGGTCAAGCAACGGGCAATCCAACATTTTGCCCGCCCATTGAAGGTTTTTTGTGAGCTCCCGGTCCGATCGACTTGGTCGAACATTGCCGGAAGGATGGTTGTGTACCGCGATGATTCCAGCCGCGCGCATGGCCAGGGCTTTGGAAAAGATGAGCTTGGGATCCGCAACGGTGCCCGTCAACCCTCCTTTACTGACCATCACTTCGGCCATGACCGCATTGGAACGCCGAAGCAACACCAGCCAAAATTCTTCGTGACCCAAATCGGACAACCGGATGGCAAATCGTTCGAACACATCGCTGGATGAACGAATGAAAGCATCCTCAGGTTGGGCGGTTACTTGCCGACGCCTTCCCAATTCCAAAGCAGCAGACAATTGAAGGGCTTTGGCCCGCCCGATGCCCGGAACTTCCGTCATACCCAACGGGGGAATGGAGGAGAGCACCGATAAGTCGCCCTGCACCATAGCGAGCAATGCCCTTGACGCCTCATGCACCGAGTGGCCCCGTACGCCGGAACCCAACAGCACAGTGATCAATTCAACCGTACTCAGCTCCTGTGAACCCGCCAGCAACAATTTTTCACGCGGCATCAGCACTTGCCTCTCCTCCTCCATCCTCGATTCCATTTTCTTGGGCAAAAAAAAGCCCCCTTGTTCAGGAGGCTAATTTCAATGCTATTGTGTCTCAATCAAAGCTTCGCTACGTGAACGGCAAGGCTGGATTTGAGATTGGAGGCTTTGTTCTTATGGATGACGTTGTTCTTCGCCAACTTGTCCAGCATGGCTGAAACCACAGGGAGCATCTCAGCCGCTTTTTTGGCGTCCGTGGTAGCGCGCAGGGTACGAACAGCGTTTCGAGCTGTCTTGTGGTAGTAACGGTTACGCGCCGCTTTCTTACGGTCAGAGCGGATGCGCTTCAATGAGGATTTGTGATGAGCCATAAGCTTTCGTCTGAATTATCCCGTTAAGGGGGTGCAAATATAATCGATATTCCAATGCACGCAAGCGCCTCAGGGAAAGAAACAGAAAGGGCGCACCCCTGCGCCCTTTCACCCTAACAATCTACTCGTATTTCGACAACGACGCCTGCAAACCTCGCATCAAAACACGGCGCTATATTACATAAATATTTTCTATCAATAGCAAAAAATGTCGACTAATTTATGTATTTTATAGTTGAGCGAATCTCAGGGGCTCCACTTGCTCTTCTCTCGTTTATGCCCTTGACATACAAAATCAACCGCACGCGAACCTACCTTTGTCCCAGGTCCATGTTTACCACCTTACGCCACCGGTTGATGTTGCCATTGCGGGGAATCACCTGCCTCTTGATGCTCGGATACGTGGGCGATGAGGCTTGCGGGCAAGGCCTCTTTGAAAACGTCTCGGAAGCCTCGGGAGTTGCCGTGGATGGACTGCATCACGCAGTAGCCATCGGAGACTTTGACCGGGACGGCCGTGAAGACATCTATGTGGGCACCAAGTCCGCTCCCAACCGGTTGTTCCGAAACCTCGGTGGCATGCAATTCGAGGACGTCGCTGTTCCAGCAGGTGTGGCGGACGATGGCACGACGAATGCCGTTTTGTGGGCGGACTTTGACAACGATGGATGGTTGGATTTGGTCACGGGCAACTACCTCGACCCCAATCGCCTCTACTTAAACAACGGGGATGGCACATTCACCGACGCGACCGACGCATGGAACGCCGGTAATGCGGGACCGTGCCGCAGCCTGCACGCGGCGGACATCGATCGAGACGGCTGGTTGGATTTGTATGTCGTGAACATCAACAGCCACAACGCCATGCTCCGAAACCTCGAAGGAAACGGGTTCCAGAATGTCACCTTCCCCTCTGGAACGGTGGATACGGGGATTGGCATGGGGGCTTTGTTTTTCGATTCGGACAACGATGGCGATGTCGATTTGTACGTTACCCACGACGGCAATCAAGTCAACAAATTTTTCAGAAACAACGGCCAAGGCAGCTTTACACAAGACGCAGCGGGCGTGGGGTTGGATTACCAAGGCAATTGCATGGGCGTCGATGCGGCGGACATCAACCACGACGGTTGGATGGACCTCTACATCACCGATCTCTACCCCAGCGAGTTGTTCTTGAACAATGGCGATGGGACGTACACGGCCATCGGAGATGAAGCTGGAGTGGATGATTCCGGCATGACGTGGGGTTGCATCTTTTTCGACTACGACCACGACTCCGAATCCGACCTGTACATCGTCAACGATTACGCATTTGCCCCCACCTCGAATCGTTTGTATCGAGGCCTTGGAGACACAACCTTTGCTTGGGTCAGCGAGGGAGACGTGGTGCTTGAACACGACCACAGCGATTACGGTTTGGCCGCTGGCGATTTGGATGGAGACGGTGACTGGGACCTCGCCATTGCAACATCCGGTTCCCCCACACAGCCCGGATTTCAAATCCTCGAAAACCTGAATTCCAACGGTCACTTTGTTGGCTTTCGACTGGAGGGCACCTCTTCCAACCGGTCCGCCATTGGCGCGCGCATAGAAGTGCACTTTGATGGCGTGGTACGCTACGACGAAATCCACTGCGGACAAGGGTACAGCGGTTCAAGCTCCTTTGATGTACACGTCGGGCTGGGAGAAGCGACCGGTGTGGATTCCATCGTGGTCCGGTGGCCAACAGGCGAATTCTCAACCCACGGGCCTTTCGCAGCCGACAGCATACACAGCGTCATGGAGCCGGGAACCGATCCTTGGTTGATGAACGGATGCACCGATTCGGATGCATGCAACTATGAAATTGCAGCGACGGAGGATGACGGTTCGTGTTTTTTTTCCGCTGCAGGATTGGATTGCTCTGGCGAACCCCTTCCGGATTTTCCCACCTTGGCCACCCACAGCATCGCCCGCATCTGGAACGAAGCCACATTGCTGAGCATCCGCCACGATTGGGCTCGGCCCACGGTCCATGCACGGAACCTCTGGCACACTTCCGCATTGATGTACGACGCTTGGGCAGCATGGGAAACGGATACTGTGGTGGGTGCACAACCTTGGCTGCTCGGCAACCAACAAGGTGACTACACATGTCTCTTTGAAGGGCTACCCAGTATCGAAGCAGAGAACCGCCTTGAGGCGCGTCGATTGAGCATCAGCTACGGGGTCTATCGGCTGCTGCAGCATCGTTTCGCAAATGCACCGCGCGCAGAACGCATCGCGACACACATCGACAGCCAAATGGAAGTGCTGGGGTACGATACGGCATGGCACGACACCGATTACACCAATGGAACGTGGATGGAGCGGGCGGCATCGCTGGGCAATTACTTGGCTGAACAATACATCGCATTTGGCTTCCAAGACGGTTCGTTCGAAGTCATCGACTACCAAAACACCTACTACAACCCGATGAATTGGAACCTGGTGATGGACGAACCGGGCAACCCCAACATGTTCTTCCCCAACCGGTGGCAACCCCTGCAATTAGCGGAGTTTATTGACCAGTCAGGGAACGAAGGCTCGAACATTTCACCGGATTTTCTGAGCCCTGAATGGGGGAATGTTCAGCCCTTTGCCATGACGCCCGCGGACACAGCACAATTTGAACGGCTCGGGAGCACCTACACCGTATACCACGACCCCGGACCGCCTGCGCAAATTGACCCGGACGAAGAAATTGGATTGGAAAGCGATTACAAATGGGGGCATACGCTGGTCGCTCTTTGGGCTTCGCATCTCGATCCGTCCGATTCTGTGGAATGGGACATCGGACCCGGCGCTTTCAGTTGGAACGGCTTTATGCCTGAAAGCGTGGACGAAGCGCGCACGTATTATGCCGTCGATGGCACGCCTGTGGGTGAAGGTCTGGAAGCCGGACACCCCTTCAACCCTGCCACCGGAGAACCCTATGCCTCCCAGCACGTCCTGCGCGGTGATTTCACACGGGTCCTTGCTGAATATTGGGCGGATGGACCGGATTCCGAAACTCCACCCGGACATTGGTTCACCTTGCTCAACTATGTCAACGACCAACCCGAATTGCAGCGAAAGTGGCGCGGTTTGGGCGAGCCGATTGAACCGCTTCATTGGGACGTCATTGCCTACTTTTCGATGGGAGGCGCGATGCACGACGCGGCAATCGCCGCATGGAGTTGCAAAGGATGGCACGATTACGTTCGACCGGTTTCGGCACTGCGCTGGATGGCCGATCGCGGGCAATGCACAGATCCCGAGCTGCCCAATTACCACGGAGCCGGGTTGCCCATCATCCCAGGGTACATCGAGCAAATCGGACCGGATGACCCCGAGGAACTCCGTGGCCCCGAAAACGAGCACCTGTACGAAATGAAAATCCGCTGTTGGAAGGGACCGGACTTCATTGAAGTGCCCGCATTGCAATGGGCCGGTGTGGACTGGATTCGCGCACGGGAATGGTGGCCGTACCAGCGACCTACGTTTGTTACGCCGCCGTTTGCCGGATACGTCAGCGGACACTCCACTTTTAGTCGCGCGGCAGCAGAGGTGTTGACCGCTTTGACGGGCGATCCGTTCTTCCCGGGAGGCCTGGGTGCATTTCCTGTGGAAGCTCATGAATTCCTGGTCTTCGAAGACGGGCCATCGATGGATTTTGAATTGCAGTGGGCGACCTACCGCGATGCTGCAGATCAAAGTGCACTCTCCCGCATCTGGGGCGGCATCCATCCCCCCATTGATGATTTCCCCGGTAGGGCCATTGGTGAAGTGGTGGGGATGGACGCCTTTTTGCTGGCAGAACAATACGCCTTCCCTTTGCTCGGCACCGAATGTTTTGAAGTCGGAGGCTACCCGTGTTTGTGCCCCGGTGATTTCAATTCCGATGGTCTTCGCAGCCTCCCGGATTTGCTTCTGCTCCTCGTTCACTTTGGCGAGGTGGTTGACGTTGGAGGCAACGGGGCATCTCCCGTGCTGGACCTCGATGGCAGCGGGGACATCAATACCGGTGATCTCCTCGGCATGTTGACTGTGTGGGGGCAGCCGTGTTAAGGCTGGCCGTGCACCACCAACTCGTCCAGGAATAACCACGTGGCTGAGCTGGCGGCATCGTGCCACTCGGGACACGGACCGGGATTGCGGGCTTCAAAGCGCACCCAACGCGCCGTTTCCCCGACCGGAACGGCCAAGCGCTGCACATCCTGGGCGTCATTGGGGTCAAACGTGGGAGCCGCGAATGGTTGGACCCACCATTCACCGTCCCAATGCTCGCCGTCAGGGGACCATTGGAACCGAACAGAATCCGGGAGGAAAATCCAAGCGTCTTGGTACCGGTAAACTTGCATGCTCAACGAATCAACTTCAATCGGGGCCTCCAACTCCACCGCAATGCCCATGTGTTCGCCTTGCGTCGCTTGCCACGATCCGTCTCGGAAATCCAACGAGCCCAGCCGCCCGTCAGCGAGGCCCTGCTCACCGCGTCCCGGGTAGTATGCATTGATGCTGTGGTCCAATTCAACCCGTTGAAAGGCGCCGACGTGGCCGGCCAGGGGGAAGGTCAGGGGTTCACCCATCGATACGCCTTTGCGGGTCAACGCCACCTGTAATTTTCCTTCGCCTTGGATGGTATGGACTTCCTCCATGTCCAAAGCGTCGGACACGACTTGCCCGTTCTGCAACACAAACCGTCCCGTCCCACCAACGCCGGACATGGCCGGTACAAGTTGAACATCGAGGCTGTTGGAAGTCGCTCCCCGCTCCCATTCCAGCGCCATGGGCACCGTTTCCCATCCGTACGCCACTTCCCAGGCATCAAGTCGGGTGTAGTGGGATTCCATGCGGGCTTGGAAGTCCGACCAGTTGCGGGTGGTTGGCGGGCTCCAAAGCACCTCGGCCATCGCTACGAGGCGCGGAAAGACCTTGGATTCCACGAGGGGCTGTGGGGCACGTTCGCTCCACATGTTGCACTCCCCGCCGAGGATGCGGCCGCTGCCTTCCAATCCTTCCGGTTCAGGTTCAAACCCATAAACCTCCTCCAAGTCCGTGGACTCCACAGGATAATCAAAATAGCAATGCGACGTCGGCGACATGATGGCATCGTGGCCCATGGCCACCGCATCGCGTCCGCCGTCCATGCCGCGCCAAGACTGCACCGTCGCTCCGGCCGGCAAACCGCCTTCGAGGATCTCATCCCAACCGATCATCTTGCGCCCGTGGGCTTCGAGGTACCGACCGATTTCACCGATGAACCAGGACTGCAATTCGTGCGCGTCGTGCAGGCCTTCATCTGCGATGCGTTTCTGGCATTTGGGGCATTGCTCCCACCGCACCTTGGGGGCCTCGTCGCCGCCGATGTGGATGTATTCGGAAGGGAAAAGCTCCATCACTTCGTCCAACACCGTTTTCAAAAACGCCAACGTCGTGTCCTGTCCGGCGCAGTATATGTCCTTGAACACGCCCCAATCGTGCGGCACCTCCATGGCTTCGCCGGTGCACCCCAACCAGGGGTAGGCCGCCAAAGCGGCACGGCTGTGGCCCGGGAGTTCGATTTCGGCAATGACTTCGATGTGGCGCTCGGCCGCATAGGCGACGATGTCACGAATTTGCTCCTTGGTGTAAAACCCGCCGTGCCGACTGCCATCTGCCTGCGTTCTCCATGCGCCCTTTTGGGTCAATTCGGGGTAGGCATCAATTTCAACGCGCCATCCTTGGTCTTCCGTCAGGTGCCAATGCAGCACGCTCATCTTGTGCAAAGCGAGCAAATCGATGGTTCGCTTGACAAATTCCGGCTCCATGAAATGCCGGCAACAATCCAGCAGCAAGCCCCGGTGTGCAAATCTGGGTGCATCGGCCAGGTTGCCGCAGGGCAATGCACCATCGCCCGTCAAGGCCAAAGAGCGAAGGGTCGTCAACGCATGAAAGGCTCCATGCGTCGAACCGGCTTCAATCGTGATGCCGTCTGGGCGAATGGCCAGTGCATACGCCTCGGACTCCATGGCGGGAGACTGCTTGATGATGACCGACACGGCCTTTCCTTCCTTCCCTCCGGAATCGGCTGAAAGCCAATTTGACCAAAACCTTCGATCCGCATGCCATTCCGTTGGCACGTCCAGCTCCCATGCTCCGGAGATGTCGCAGGTGTTTTGGCTTGGATCCCAGCTGGTTGGATGCGGAATGAGGTCCAATGGGGGCGTTTCAGCCACCGGTGCACAAGCACCTAACAAGAGTGCAAATGCGAACAGGAGAACGGATTTTTCCATGGTGCAAAATAGTGCACCTCAGGCCAATCAGCGGTTGAACCAGCGCTGCACTACGGCAGCACTGACCTTGCTGGTTTTTCCATCGAACAACGCCGTCGGGCGTTCATCGACCTCCCGGCATGAAGCATGGAATTGGGTGACGCCGAGCGCCATCCAGTCTTCGCGCTGTTCCGGCACCACGCCGCTCCCGACCGTGACGTCAAAGCCTCCGGCGACCAATTGACGAATGCGGTCACGCCCATCCCAAGCACGGAATTCGCCACCGCTCGTCAAGATTCTGCGCACACCCAACGCCTCCAAGGCGTTGGCCGCGCCTTCCCAATCGGTGCAGGCATCAAAGGCCCGGTGAATGACAATCCGGTGAGCTCCAAAGTCGTCCACCCAACGTCGCAACAAGGAGGCGTCCCACGTTCCATCCGCTTGCAAAGCGCCCACCACCACCCGGGCGGCACCGGCAGCCAACGAGCCTTCAATCTGCGCCGTCATCAGTGCTTTTTCTTCCTCCGAGTACACAAAATGCCCAGCCCGGCAACGGATGAGGGCGTGAACCGGCAACCCGTGAGTGCGCGCCAAGCGAATGTCTGCCTCCGTCGGCGTCAGCCCCCCGCACTCCCAATGTGCGCACAATTCGATGCGCTGTGCCCCGGCTGCGGCAGCCGTACGAACGTCGGAAGGCGAACTCGCGCACACCTCCAGCTGGAAGGGTTCGAGCAGATGCATTCCCGCCTGGACGCCCGCTACGTCTTGTATGCGCGTCAGATCCAGCACAGCTTCATCCACGTTGATTTGGGTCAGTCCGGTGCCGGCATCCATCATCGCTTGCAAGGCCGTGGGAAGCTCGAGTTCTCCGCGTTCGGGATGTGGCGCCAATGCGGCTAAATGGGTCTGTAGGCGGTCGCCATCGAGCCGAAAATAATTCATGGAAACCCGGACGCTACCGCTCGCAGCCAAGCGTTCAACGACGGACGCATCCGGCTTTTCCGTGATGCGGTGAACCGTGGCGCCGTCTCCTTCGAGCACGGCGAAGGCCATCGTTTTGGCGGGATCCAGTCCCAGTGCATCCCGGTCGTAGGCCAGTACAGCCGGCCCCGCGCCTTCTGTCCGCAATCGCGACAAGGCAGACCGGGTTGGGAGGTTGTCACCGTTGGCCAACACCCACATCGAACCTGACGGAACGGGGTCGCTCGCCAGGGCGCATTGCACGGCGTGGCCCGTGCCCTTGGGTTCGGACTGAACGGCCGTTTGGATGCGCATGCCCAGGCCTCGACCCTCCCATTCGTGCAGAAATGCCGGCGTGATGGTGTCATCGGGAGCAATGACCACGGTCGCTTCGGTAAACCCTGCTCGCAGCGCTTGCTCGAGGATGAGTTCCAGCATGGGTTCGCCGTCCGGACCTACACGGATCATGGGCTTGGGCCGCTCCAGGGCATCTTGGGCGAAACGCGTTTGCTCCGCCGATGCAGCACTGGTCCGCATGCGCGTGGCCCGGCCGGCCGCCAATACAATGATCCGATTGCACGTCATGCCTCGAAGTTCATACATCTCGCTCAATTGACCTCCATGCGGACGCCTTCAGCGCCCAAGTTGATGGGAATGACCCGTGTGCCTGATGCGCGGAATGCTTCCACCGCCCGGTGCCGTTTTCCTTCTGGAAAAACGGCAAACGCCGTTCCACCGCCGCCCGAACCGTTGATTTTTCCGCCGCAGGCTCCTAGTTGTGCTGCCTGAGCGAGCAACGCGTCGATGCGCTCCGTGGATACTTCAATCCCTTCGGACAACCATTTGTGGTGTTCTGTTAACCGATGACCAATGGCCTCACATGACGCACCGCTCGCCTCAAGCAAGGCTCGTCCCGCCACCGAAACGGATTGGATACCCACCGTCGCGTCCATGAGTCGGTGGGCGTTTCGGTCCCATTGCTGCGGTCGCTCTGGAAATGCTCCTTGAGTCAAGGAAGCCCCCCATTGCTCGAGGAGCTCGAGCCGTTGGTGCTTGGCACGGGACAGAATGCCCAACGTGTCTTTGGGTTGTTCGGAGTCGATCAGCAACCACTCGCCTGCAGGAATTGAAACGGTTTGCGTCGCGAACACAGGATGGAAATCAACCGTTCGCACGCCGCCCATGGCACACATCACCTGGTCCATCATGCCCCCCGGTTCATTAAAAAAAGCCACCTCCACGCGCCATGTAGCATGCGCCACCCATTCCTGATCCAACGACTTCCCAGCTCTTGTGGCAATCAATGCACACCACGCCGCCGTAAGCGCACTCGAACTGCTCGCTCCGGCTTGTTGAGGAATAGCGCTCGTCACTTCCGCCCGCCAGCCGTTTTCCGGCAACCATCCTTCCTTGCGAGCGATGTGCAACGCTGCCAACCAATACGCCCGCGGACCCGGTTCGGGCAATTCATCCAAGTCCCACGTGTGGACCTCATCCAAATCGAGCAGGTGCAATTCAACGGTTCGATCCGACCGGGAAGTGCTGCGAATGTGACCTCGCAAGTCTATCGCCGCCGCCACCACTGGGAGCCCAAAATAATCTTGATGCTCGCCAAACAGGCAAATCCTACCCGGCGCTGATGCATTGACCATCATGCGGTTGCCGGCGTTCGGTTCAAGGCAAATACGCCCCATGCACTGCCGGCTGCCACCGCCAGCAGGATCATCGCCGTGGATGCGTCACCGTACAACCAAGAACCGGTGGCAATGAGCGCCGCATACACGCCTGTGCACCCCAACACCATGGAGAGAATGCCCCTCGGGACGGGCCAAGGAGCAGTTGCTTCTGCTGTCGCCCAGCGTTTCCATCCCGGACCGCCCGGATTGACTTTTTCAACGAACGCAGTCAAGGTCTTGGCCGACTCGGGGGGTGTCAAATAGGTCGCTACCACCCACACCATTGTGGTGAGCAAGGAGCCCCAGATGAGTTTCTCATGGGCGGCCAACCCAACGATGTCCAAGCCGTCGTGCACAAAGGTGAAATACCCCGCAACGACCAATGAGCCGCCCATCGCCACCAACTCGGTCCACGCATTGATCCGCCACCAGAACCACCGCAGGATGAACAGCCCCCCGGTCCCGGCGCCAATGAGCAACAGCAGGTTGAAGGCTTGCCCGGCGTCGGTCAACAGCAAACCGAGCCCACTGCCGAGAATCAAGGAGACCACAGTGGCCAATCGGCCCGCCCGCACCTGCTCCTCATCGGTGGCATCGGGGCGCATGAACCGGACCCAAAAGTCATTGACGAGGTAACTCGCGCCGAGGTTGAGTTGGGTCGACATCGTGCTCATAAACGCCGCCAATAGCGACGCCGCTACGAGGCCCAACAACCCTTCAGGCAGCAAGGAGAGCATGGCCGGATAGGCCAGGTCATGGCCGATTTTGTCGGCCGGAATGTTGGGGAACGCGGCCTGCAAATCCGCCAGTGTGGGGAACACCACAATGGACGCCAGCGCAATCAAAATCCACGGCCACGGGCGCAGGGCGTAATGCGCCACATTGAACAGCAGCGTGGCCCCCACCGCATGGCTTTCGTCTTTGGCACTGAACATGCGTTGCGCGATGTACCCGCCTCCACCGGGTTCAGCTCCCGGGTAGTAACTCGCCCACCACTGCACCGCGAGCGGTACGAGGAGAATCGGCACCCATTGGGCGGGGTCGTCCATGGCGGGGAACATGCTTGTTTTGGAGGCAACATCGGCGTTGGCCAGCAGCGCATCCAACCCTCCAATGGCGTCCAAATTCAGGATGTACCAGCACGCCCAAACCGAGCCGATCATGGCCAAAATAAACTGCACAAAGTCAGTAAGGATGACCGCTCTGAGTCCCCCAAGCGTACTGTACAGCAACGTGATGGCACCCGTTACAAGCAGGGTCATCCAACCGGGCCAACCCAACAAAATGCCGCCCAATTTGATCGCCGCGAGCGACACGGTTCCCATCACGAGTACGTTGAAGACCAGCCCCAAGTACAACGCACGAAACCCGCGCAACACCGCCGCGGGCTTGCCGCCGTACCGCAACTCGTAAAACTCAATATCGGTCATCACACCCGACCGGCGCCAGAGTCGCGCGTACACAAAAACGGTAAGCATCCCGGTGAGCAGGAAGGCCCACCACCCCCAGTTGCCGCTCACGCCTTGCTCCCGGACGAGGCCGGTAACGAGGTTGGGGGTGTCCGTCGAAAAGGTCGTCGCCACCATGCTGACGCCCAGCAACCACCACGGCATGTTGCGGCCGGCTAAGAAAAAACCCGCTGCCGAGTTGCCGACGACCCGCGATGCCCAAATGCCCACACCAAGGGCCAACAAAAAATAAGCGCCAATGATGGCCCAATCGAGTGCTGCAATCTCCATGCAACAAGGATAATCAATGCCCTTGCAATCCGAGCGCCTTGCGCTGTTTTTGTGAAAAACCTGCGACCACCCGTTCGTAGCTGTGGTCGATCAAGGCGAGGACCAATTGCCGGGGCACGTCCTCGTCGGAACGGACGGTATTCCAGTGCTTTTTGTTGGCGTGGTAGCCGCCGATGATGCCCGCGTGTTGCTCGCGTAATTCTATGGCATATTCGGGATCGCATTTTAAGGTCACACCGTCGAATGCGTCGATATCAGCCAAGGCGAAGACCTTGCCTGCGACCTTCCATACGCAGGTATTTTTGTCGAAAGGAAACTCCTCGGTGACATGCGCCTTCGTCAAGCTTCGGTCGCGGACGTCCTCAAACTCAAATGTTCTCATCGATTTTGGGCTTTTCCCGGTTAAATTGCACCGATTTTCACAAACACCAAATCACATGCGATTCACTTTCCTCCAATTGGCATTGGCTCTGACCCTGCCTGCTTTGGTGCAAGCGCAATGCACTGAAATCTTCATTTCCGAGTACTGCGAGGGCACCGGGAACAACAAAGGCGTGGAGTTTTACAACCCCACCGGCGAAGCCATCGACCTATCCGCCTACCAGCTCCAGCGCTGGAGCAACGGAGAAGGTACTGCAACGGATTGGACCGACCTCATCGGCACGATTGAACCTTACGGCACGTGGGTGTTGGTCAACGGCCAAACCGAGGACGTGGATTTGGGCGGTGGCGCCACCTCGCCCGCATGCGACCCTGAAATGCAGGCCTACGCGGACCAATTGGACAACCCCTACCCGGCACCAACCTACATGAACGGCGACGATGCGTTGGTCTTGGTCAAGAACGAGGCCACCGTGGTGGACATCTTCGGCAAGCCCGGTGAGGACCCCGGCGTGGCTTGGACCAACGACGAAGCGAACGGCTACATCGACATCGGCGATGGCGCAGCTTGGTTGACCTCCAACCACACCCTCCGCCGCAAGTACGACGTGATGCAAGGCGTTACCGTGCCTCCGGTGAGCTTCAATACGTTCCTCGAATGGGATACCCTCCTTGTGAACACTTGGGACGGCCTCGGCATGCACAGCTGCGCCTGTAGCCCCAATACACTTGAAGAGTTGGCAGCTGTTCAGACTTCCGTGTTCCCCAACCCCTCTGCCGACGGGAATTTGACCCTCACGGCCACCGAAGCTATCCAGCGGGTCACCGTATACTCGGCCACCGGCCAGTTACTCCGCGATGAAAATGTGGCACAAGCCGTGCGTGAGTTCGCGTTGACCGACCTCCCGAGCGGAACCTACTTCGTGAACATCCACCTGTCCGAGGGACGCACCTTCGCGCACCGCGTGGCGATTCAATAAGCATTTGATGAAGCGATTGGCAATTGCAGGCTTGGCCCTTTGGCTGAGTGCAGCGGCTTGGGCGCAATCCGGTAAAATCACCGGGGTCGTGTCGGACGCCATCACAGGTGAAGCGTTGATCCAAGCGAGCGTATTGGTCAACGGCACCGGCGTGGCCACTGATTTCGATGGGGCCTACACGCTGGACCTTCCATACGGCAGTTATGATATCACCGTCCAATACATCGGGTATGAGAGCCAAACGCGCGCTGTCACCGTGGACCGCGCGCTTGTACAAGCCAACTTCAAGCTGAGCACCATCGTCTTGCAAGAGGCCGAGGTCATTGCCGACGTTGCCATTGAGCGCGAGACACCCGTCGCTTTCTCGAACATCAAACCCGTTCAGATCCAGGAGGAATTGGGCTCGCAGCCCATCCCCATGATCCTGAACAGCACGCCAGGCGTCTACGCTACCCAAGCGGGATCGGACGACAACGGGCCTTCCATTTCCATCCGGGGATTCAAGCAACGCAACGTCTCCGTACTGGTCGACGGCATCCCCGTCAATGACATGGAGAGCGGTGCGGTCTTTTGGAACAATTGGTTTGGGTTGGATTTGGTGACCCAAACCATGCAAGTGCAGCGCGGCCTCGGTGCCTCCAAGCTCGCCTTGCCCGCCATCGGTGGAACCGTCAACATCGTCACCTCCGGAATCGAGTCCTCTCGCAAGACCTCCGTGAAACAAGAGATCGGCAGCTTTGGCTTCACCCGCACTTCGCTGGGCCATACGTCTGGCCGGCTCGATGGCGGTTGGGGCTACACGCTCGCCGGCAGTTTCCAAAACCGACAAGGCTACTTCCAACAAGACTACAACCGGGCCTTTTTCTACTACGTAAAAATCCAAAAGGCCCTCGGCAACCACACGCTCTCCATCAGTGCCACCGGTTCGCCTTCAGAGAACGCCTCCCGCGGTTACCAGCAGCGCATCGCAACGCACAACAAGGACTTTGCGCGATCGCTGTTCACCGGCAGCGAAGAAGACTACGAGCGGTTGCGTGGTTACAGCGTGGCCTATGATGCCATTTTCAATGACGGCACCTTGCTCCAACAAGAAGAGCTGGCCGCCTATGATAGCCTCAACGCGGTGTACGGTTACGGTTCGGCCGATGATTTCGAAGCCGAAGTCTCCTCCACGGACTTCATTGATACGACGGGCCTCGTGAGCTATGGCGACAATTACAACGTTCACTGGGGCATGCTCAATGACCAGGTCTTGTACGAACGCCAGAACAAGTACCACAAGCCACTCTTCTCGTTGCGCCACAGCTGGCGCGCCTCCGATAAACTGTACATTTCCAATATGGCATACGCCAGTTATGGATACGGCGGTGGAACACGGCTCGAAAACAGCCTCGGCGGTGGCGATTACACGCCCGACGGCCAGGTTGACTTCCAGAAGTTCTACAATTCCAACACGATTGGTGGCTTGTTCGGCCCGCCCATCGATCCAACGTACAGCGACTCGTTGTTGAAATCAGGCCGCATCTTGCGCAAGCTGTACAACAACCACTACTGGTACGGTGTGCTCTCTACCTTTCGCCACGAGACCTCGGAATCACTCACCCTCTCCGGCGGGTTGGACTTCCGCACGTACCAGGGCGAGCACTATGCTGAAGTGTTTGACCTGCTCGGTGGAGACTACTTCGTGGACACCCGCAATGCCAACGCCTCCTCCAACATGCGCTTCGTCGGCGACAAAATTGGTTACCACAACGATGCCTTCGTGCGTTGGGCAGGTGCCTTTGCTTTGCTCGAATACAAAGGCTACCTCTGGAACGCATTCTTGAATGTCAGCGCGGTCAGCCAAGGGTACAAAAGCGTCGACTACTTCGCAGAACTGCAAGAAAACGGTCAGTTCACCACGAGTGGATGGAAGTGGATCCCCGGATACACCATCAAGACAGGGGGCAACTACAACCTGAGTGAGTACGCCAACACGTTTGTCAACCTCGGCCACCTCAACCGAACGCCGGTGTTCCGCAACGTGGTCGACTTCGAGAATAATTTCGTCGAGAACACCGAAAACGAGCGCATCAATTCCGTCGAATGGGGCTACAGCTACAGCAAATTTCCATTCAGCGTGAACGTCAACGCGTACTACACGGACTGGCAAAACCGTCCGTTGCAGTCGCTGCTGCGATTCGAAACCGTTGAAGGCGACATCGTCCGCGCCAACGTCAACTCCATGAGTGCTTTGCATAAGGGCCTCGAGACGGACGTTGCTTGGCGCGTACACCCCTCGCTGACCGTTGAGGGTTATGTCAGCCTGGGCGATTGGCGGTGGACCAGCTCCGAAGACAGCTTGGTGCTGCTCGACGACGACAGCAACCTCCCCTACATCGATGCGGAGGGCAACCCGGCCGTCGTGCAATACAACGCAGAAGGCGTATCCGTCGGGGATTCACCGCAGAGCCAATACAGCGTTTCACTGAAGTACACGTACAAAGGCATTTACATCAAGCCGCGCTACACGGTCTTCAGCCGCCACTATGCGGATTTTGACCCCTTCAGTTTGAACGGTGAAAACGAAGGCCGCCAATCGTGGCAAATTCCAACGTACGGCCTACTCGACCTGCACGCCGGCTACAATTTCAACGTCAACGAGACCAACATGGACGTGCGCTTGAGTGCGTTCAACATCTTGAACACCGTTTACCTGAGCAACGCCCAAAACAACGACGCGTACGGCGAGTGGTACTTTACCGATTCCGACCGCAAATACGCCTTTAGTGAAAACAACTTTGATGCCGGATCGGCCAGTGTTTACATGGGCTACGGCTTCCGCACCAACCTCAGCATCCGCATCCGATTCTAACAGATAACCGCATGAAAAACCTCCTGACCTCCCTCCTGTGCCTCGCGGCGTTCACCGCTTGGGGCCAAACGGACATCCTCGATGCGCGCACCAACTACAGCGTCGGCCAAACCGTCACTGTCACGGGCATTGTCACCTCTGATGGCAACCTCGGCATCGTCCGCTACCTCCAAGACGAGACCGCCGGCATCGCCTTGTACCCAGGTGGGCAATGGACGCAAAACGGCTGGCCCGACCCGCAACCCGGAGACGAATTGACCATGACTGGAGCGCTCAGCGAGTACAACGGACTCCTCGAAGTAGGACCCGACGGCATCACCGATGTAACGGTCCTTTCGACCGGCAATGAATTGCCCGAATTCCAGACCATCACGCCCAATGACATGGACGAAAGCATGGAGGGCGAGTTGGCGTACATCCCGGACGTGGTATTCACCAACGGCGGGACCATGATCACCGGCAACAGCACGTTCAGCTTTTCTGCAGCAGGCGAAGATGGCATCATTTACGTGCGGAACGACAATGAACTCGTTGGGCAGGTGTTGCCCGCTGGCGAGGTGGACCTGTACGGCGTGGTTTCCCAATTCTCGTTTGACGGAGTGGGCGGTTACCAGTTGCTGCCGCGTGGCAGTGAGGACCTCGTCCCCACCTCTGCCATCAACTTGAGCACCCAAGTGGACCAAATCAACATCACCACCACCGGCTTCGATTTGGTGTGGAATACGGACGTGTTGGGCGATTCGCACGTAGAATACGGACTCACTCCCGACCTCGGCATGGAAGTGGTCGATGACATGCAAGTCTTGGAACATCAAGTGACGGTGGACGGCCTCGAGCCGGGCACCATTTATTACGCACGGGTCCTTTCCATTGCGGGTGAAGATTCCACCGCTTCGACGATCCGTCCATACGCCACGGTATCTGAATCGCCTGGTTACATCCGTGCGTACTTCACCACCCAAGTGGACAACAGCGTGGCGACCATTGAAGAAGCGCAGGCCTTGGGCACCAACACCAATGATACCATCGCCGCCTACATCACCTCCGCGCAAAGCACGCTGGACATCGCGGCTTACAACATCAACAACTCCGCCATCGAGCAGGCCATCAACACGGCCATCGCCAACGGCGTGCAGGTGCGTTACATCGCAGAAGGACAAAATGCCAACCTCGGCTTGAGTGCCATTGACGACAGCATGCCCGTTCACTTCCGCACAGACGGCATGGGCAGCGGGATGCACAACAAGTTCATTGTGGGCGACCGCGACGACGCGCAGAACGCATTTGTCCTCACCGGTTCGACCAACTTCACCACCGGCAACCTCAACACCGACCCCAACAACGTCATCATTTTGGGCGACCAGAGTTTGGCGCGCGCCTACACCCTCGAGTTCGAAGAAATGTGGGGGTCCACGACCATGGAGCCCGACCCGGACAACGCGAAGTTTGGTGCCGCGAAGTCCATCAATACGCCCCGCCGCTTCCTCATCGGCGGCAGCCCGGTGGAGTTGTACTTCTCACCCACCGACGGAACAACTTCCGCCATCCTCGACGCCATTGAGTCGACGGACTACGATTTGAATTTCGCCGTCCTGAGCTTCACGCGCAACGACCTCGGCGCTGCGGTCATTGAGGCAGGGTCAAGCCTGTTCATCAACCCAGTCGGTGCCATGGAGAACATCAACGACACCGGCTCGGAATACGAACCGTTGCTTGATGCGGGCATCGAGATTTACTCGCACCAGGGCATCTCTGGCCAGCTGCACCACAAATACGCCATTGTCGACCACAGCCAGGCCCTCTCCGATCCGACGGTTGTTACCGGTTCGCACAACTGGTCCACCACGGCGGAAACAACCAATGACGAGAATACGCTGGTCATCCATGACGAGCGCGTGGCCAACCTGTACTACCAGGAATTCGCTGGACTGCTGAACGGCATGGGCGTCGGCATCACCGAAGCAGCGACGATGGAAACAGCGTGCACCCTGTATCCCAACCCTGCGGCAGATCAGCTGACCGTGGCGGTGGAAGACATTACAGGCGCATGGCTCCAGCTTCGGGACGCGAGTGGCCGTTTGGTGTTGGAACGCCAGATCACGGCGCAGACCACGCGCCTCGACATCGGTCACTTAAATCCTGGGATTTACCTCGTGCAGTACGGCGAAAGCCTGCCTGCTCGATTGATTGTACGCTGATTCAGCGCAGCAAACTGAACGAACCGGTCAGCGTGAGCACCGGGTCGCCGTTGGGCGGATACAGCGTTTCGCCCTCGAGGGTGATGACGCTGAGTTCGTCCTGTCCGCGGAGGATGCTTAATTCGTAGTAGTACGTGCCTTCAGCCGCCTCCTCAGCGCTGGGGTCCCATCCAGCTGTGGCGCCGAAATCGTTGGAGGAAAACAGCAAGTTGCCCCACCGATTGTAGATGCGGATCGAACTGCCGGGGTATGCATCCAGCCCATCCACGAGGAAGGCGTTGTTCACCGCGTCGCCGTTGAGCGGCGTGATGACATTGGGGATGGTCAGGCTGCATTCCTCCGTCACCACTTGGAACGCTCCCGTGGCTGAAAAACACGCCGGCGACGTCGTCATGACCACCTCGTAGTAGCCGTCGCCCAAACTTTCCAATCCAGGCCCTGTGCCAACGACAGGAGCACCCGCCATGTCCCAGGCCCAAGCGTAGGTGTAGGGCGTGTTTTCCGGTTGCTGAACCACGGAATTCACGGAAAGGCTGGCAACATCATCTGGGCAGACAAGGACTTCGATGGCGTCCCATCCCAAGGGAGGCTCCAGCACGGTCAGCTCCACTCCGATGAAGCCCTCTCCCAAGTTTCCGCAGGCATCGGAAATCGAGGCTGCCTCATCCGTGATATGCAATTCGTACATCCCGGAAATTTCGATGGGGTCATCAACGTTCAAGTCCAGCACTTGGTTGAACCCATTCACACCGCTGAGCCCAACAACGGACCAAAATTCATGCACCAACCCGGTCGGCCCGATGAGTTCAAAATCCTCGGCCGTTACGGTCATGTAGTCCACGTATTCGCTCAGGTATACGCGCAAGGTGGTGTTTTCGCAATTGACCACCTCCACGCTGTCAATGTAAGGCGCAGCTTCGTCGTACAAGCTCGCCGTGGACTGACCGAAATCGATGGCATAGCCCTCCAACGAGTTGGTCCAGTTCATAACCACCAACGCATAGGTCTCTCCTGCCTCCACCGGCAAGTCCGCATTGAATGGAGGACCGTTGAAGTTGCCTGGGCCATTGGAAGAGCCCGTGCCACCGTTGGCCGTTGAGATGCCCGTAGCACCGTTGGGTTCTGGGGGTGCGACACCGTAGGAATTGCAGCCTACCTCCGGCGAAAGCAATTGCGAACCAATTCCATCGCACCCCCCCGAGGTGATGTCAAACAAGCCCCAATCGTAATCGTCCATGGGGTTAAGCGGGTCGATAATAAAACTCAGCAACCCGTCTTCCTGGACTGTGAAGGTGTACCACACGCTGCTCTGTTCGAGGTTTTGGTTGCACATGCCGGTGTATTCATACACCGCACCCGTATTGAAAGAGGCCTCCGTCTCCTGGTACAAATCGCCGCACAGGGTGATGGCTCCTTCGCAATCGCTGATGGATTGCCCGAAGGACACCTCCGCATTCCCGAGGAGCAGCACCCCGATGAATGCCAACACCAACCGATTAGACAATTGATTCACAGCGCATTGAATTATGCACCAAAATAAAAAAAATACAAGGCAATTAAAACGGATTGCTCAACCATTCCGCTGACACCATGACCGTGTCGTCGAAAGTTCTCAGAAAATCCACCAACGCCTCACGCTCCACCTCTGTTAGGTTGAGTTGGTAAGGCGCCTGGCCGGGCGAGCCAAAACCGTTTTCTCCGAGGCGTTCATCCAGGAATGGATGGGGCTGAATGCCGTCGCTGTAAAAGTCTACCACTTCGCGCAGGGTGGCGAACCGTCCGTCGTGCATGTAGGGTGCCGTGAGGCCAATGTTGCGCAAGGAAACCGTTTTGAAACGTCCGTCATCAAATGGGTCACCGGACAACGCCCCCACCCCTGCATCCCCCGCGGCTGCATAATCCACCTCCAAGCCATTGATGAAGGGTTGGGTGGAGAACAGGTTTTTGCCGCTGTGGCATTGATTGCAGCGGGTCTGCCCATTGAAAAAGAGGTCCTTGCCCAGCAACTCACTCGCCGTGAAGCCGGCAAAATCGTTCTCCAAGCCTGCATCGAACCGAGCCGAATAGGACTGGAACGTCAACAAGAATTGCGCGAGCGCCGATTGCACAGATTCAAGGGTTACCTCCTCATCACCGAATGCCGCTTCAAACAGGGCTGGGTAGTAGGGAATATCAGCTAGATGGGCTGGCAAGGCAGCCAAGTCCATGGCCATTTCGTCCGGGTGCTCGATGGGCTGCAGTACCTGATTCTCGAGGCCGACGGTGTTGAGGTCCCAGAACATGCGCCGTTGGTACCGGAAGTTGAACAAGGCCATGGCGTTGCGGTGGGTTGGGTTGCCCGACACACCCGTGGATTGTGCGACAGGGTCCGAGAATGCCCGCGCTTGTTGATGGCAGGTGGCACACGACACCGTTCCATCGATCGACAACTGGGGATCGTAAAACAGCACGCGACCCAACGTGGCCCCTGCATCCGTCACCTCGAGGTCGGCCCCAAAGCCGCCAAACAGCTGCAACGCCGGATCTTCGAGCCACGCGTCGGGAAATTCCAATGCACTGTAGGCAAACGGTGGGTCCGGCAATACCGGTGGGCTCAAAACCGGGGTTTCATCCGGCGCGTCTGGCTCTGGAACGGCCCGTTCGCACCCCGCTATTGCTAGGCACACTGCAAGGATGAACATTCCGGATGAACGCATTCCTACAAGGTAGTCACGAATTCCTCACATAGGGAGGGTTTGTCCGAAGCGAGCGATCTGAAAACCAGATGCCACCACCGACCGGTACGCCTGTGACGTGGTGTCCAAACACGGATTGGTGTGGTTGAGGTGTATGAAGTGCACCTTGGCTTTTTCGGATGACGGCAACCCGCCGAGGCGCTGCATGGTCTCGACGATGAACGGGTGCGGGATTTCTGCCATGTCGCGGTATCCCACCTCCTCTGCATCGTAAAACGTCGCATCGAGAAAGGCATAATCCACCTTCGCCAACTCCTCCTCGAGCCGACGCTCCCATACGTCCCATTTGTTGATGTCTGGAATGAACAAGGCCGCCTTGTGCGGTCCCACGATGCGATAACCCACGGTCTCTGAATATTCGTCCCGGTGCGGAACACGAAGGGGCACGACACGCACGGATTCACCGATGGAAACAGGCTGCAGCTCGGTCAGGCTGTTCAAACGAATGTTTCCCAGCTCCACCAACTGGCTCCACGGCCCGTTGCTGATGAGGAAATCCCTGAAACGAGGCATGGTCCACACATCCACATGGTTCGCCCCCAATGCTTCGCGCCCCAAAAACATCAACCCGCTGTAGTGGCCGATGTGGGCATGGGTCAAAAACACAGACAACCGATCCAATGGGATGTCCCAGTCGGATTGGAAGGCCTGCAACTGCGATGGAAAGTCCGGAGTCGCCTCAAACAGCGCCCCGACCCGTTCACCCTCAGCGTTGGTGTCTGTCACTCCCAGGCACACGACTTTCCGGTCTGTGGCCGGCCGCAAGAACAGGTTGCGGCAGCACGGCCGGTTGCAGCCAATGTGAGGTGCACCGCCGTCTTGAAGGGTACCCAAGATTTGCAGGATCGGACCAGCCTGCTCCGTCATTGGTGCACTCGGTGCATCGTCCGCTGAGCAAGCCCCTAACCCAATGGCTACAGATGCGAGAAGGAAGGTGTGGAAAATGAAACGCATGCGCACAGAAAAGGCCAAGGTAGTGGTCCTTGGCCTTTTCGATTTGTTCTTTCTGGCTTATCGCTGAATGATGAAGCGGCGAGAGGCCGACCCGTCTTTCGATCGCAAGTACAAGATGTAGGTGCCCTCCGACCAATCCGCCGTTGGAATTTTAAACAACTGTTCGCCCGCCGTTTGCGTGCGCTGTTCATGCAGCAATTGGCGTCCCAACAGGTCCACGACACCGATCTCGTAGCTGCCGTCTACGTCGAGGTAGAAGGCCAATTGAACCGCGTCGTCAGCTGGGTTGGGGTATACATTCAATTGCTGGAAAGGATTGTACTGAGCCGCATCGGCTTGGTCCCAAACCGGAATCGCATCCGACCATCGTCCTCCAACGACACAGCCCGAAATCTCGATGTCATCCAGGTAGACACGGTCTCCGTTATTACCTGCATCACATTGGAATTGAACAACCGTTGATGATGAGAACGGCCCGGGTATGACCACCTCACTGTTGTACACTGGTCCATTGTTGAAGTCAACACCGGATACATACGTCGCCACCGTTGTGAATGAAGCCCCGCCGTTGGTCGAGATGCGCACCCAGAAATCTTTGCCGTTTTCCATGCTCGCCGTGACGTAACGGAAATTGACAGTCAATTCCTCGTATCCCGCAAGGTCCAGTGGGTCAGTATAGGTCCGCGACGATGAGGTGTTGTCCCGAATCCGAACACAGAAGGTTCCATTCGCGTAGGCCCTGTCGTTCCGGCTCCTTCTGCAGTCCGAACCGCCATCGTTCCAAATGCCGAAACCTCCTTCAAAGTTGGCGGTGTTGATCACTCCATACGAACATGGACCGGTTTCACATGGGTCACATGATCCACCGCAGTCAACACCGGTTTCGTCACCGTTCTGTATGCCGTCATCGCAGGTAGCGCAGGCAGCACACGAGCCACCGCAGTCCACACCGGTCTCGTCACCGTTTTGAATGCCGTCATCACAGGTAGCGCAGGCAGCACACGAGCCTCCACAATCGACACCCGTCTCGTCACCGTTTTGAACACCGTCATCGCACGTGGCGCACGGCGCACATGACCCACCGCAATCGACTCCAGTCTCGTCTCCGTTTTGGATGCCGTCGTTGCAGCTAATGCATGCCGGGCAGGATCCACCGCAATCAATGCCCGTCTCATCTCCATTCAAAATACCATCGTCGCATGTCGCACAAGGAGCACACGAGCCTCCACAATCGATGCCCGTCTCGTCACCGTTTTGGACACCGTCATCGCACGTGGCGCAAGCAGCACACGAGCCACCGCAGTCAATGCCCGTCTCGTCACCGTTTTGGATGCCGTCGTCGCAGGTAGCGCAGGGTGCACAAGATCCACCGCAATCAACTCCAGTCTCATCGCCATTCTGAATGCCATCGTCGCATGTCGGTTGCGGTCCTGTAGACGAAACACAGAAATTGGTCGATTCGCTCGAGCCAAAAGAGGCTCCCGACGCATAGGTCGTACCCGACGCATCCTCGACCGAATACGAACCTGAGCCGTAACTGCAACACAGGCCGTCGCCATAGCTGTCGAAAACGGTGAAGGTATAGCATCCATCGGAGAGGCATTCCGTGGATGTTACGGTTGATCCGTCAGGAGCAGTTGGATACGTCCCGCCAGAAGCAATTACACCAGAACTCCCTGTGATTTGCCAGGACGTTTCTTCGGGGTAGTTATCCAGATTGATGGTTACTGTGACTTCTACTCCGTTGCATCCACAAGAGGTGCACGAACCGCCGCAGTCAACGCCGGTCTCGTCGCCGTTTTGGATGCCGTCGTCGCACGTTGGACAAGCCGCGCACGAACCGCCGCAATCAACGCCGGTCTCGTCGCCGTTTTGGATGCCGTCGTCACACGTTGGACAAGCCGCGCACGAACCGCCGCAATCAACACCGGTCTCGTCGCCATTCTGAATGCCGTCGTCACAGGTTGGGCAAGCTGCGCACGAACCGCCGCAATCTACACCCGTCTCATCCCCGTTCTGGATACCGTCATCACAGGTTGGCTCGGTGGGTCCGGAAACACAGAACTCCGTGGCTTCGCTGGAACCAAAAGAGGCACCTGAAGCCAATTCATTTCCAAATTCATCCGTCACCGCGTACGATCCTGAGCCATAGCCACAGCATATGCCATCGCCATAGGAGTCGAATATGGTAAACGTGTAGCAGGCTTCTGGCAGGCATTCGGTAATGGTCAAAGTTGAGCCATCAGGTGCTGTTGGATAGGTCCCACCTGAGGCGACCACCCCACTGCCATTGCTGATCTGCCATGAGGTTTCTTCCGGATAATTGTCAAAATTCAACGTCACCGTGACCTCAACGCCGTGGCAAACGCATGGCTCACAATTGCTTCCGCCGCAATCAATCCCCGTTTCGTCGCCATTCTGGATTCCATCGTCACACGTGGCAGGCACCACGGGTCCGCACGCTTGAGAATTGAGCAAGCTCGAACGGTACCCTCCGCTTTCGAAGAGGGCACGCATGCGGTTCTTCTGGCCGACGGTGTAGAGGTTCATGCACGCATCATCCGAGTAATCCATGTAGTTCTGCACCATATCGGTTGAACTGCAGGAAACGGTGCCGACTGCACATCCGTAATTGGGGCCGTCGGAACTTGGCGTGTCGGCAACAAAGTCATCGGCGTTGCAATTGCCATCGCCCCAAATGTGTCGCAAGTTCAGCCAGTGACCCACTTCGTGCGTGGTGGTGCGTCCCCCGTCAAATGGTGCTGTAGCTACGCCAACCGTACCGAAGTACTGATAATCGCACACCACACCATCCGTGGCAGACGAGCCGCCAGGGAATTGCGCGTAACCGAGGATGCCTCCGCTGATGTCACACACCCACATGTTTAAGTAGTCGCTTGCCGGCCATGCATCCGAACCGCCTGAGGAAGTAAACTTCATCTCGTCATTCGTGCCAAATGCGCTGACCGAAGTCGGGACGCGGAGAATGCCATCCGTGGGGTTGCCATTCGGATCCGATGTGGCCATGCAGAATTCAATTTCCGAATCCGCTGCCTGAGACCAAGTATCGTCCGCATCGGCGTTGAACCGCCGGAAGTCATCGTTCAGCACTTGGATTTGCGAGAAGATCTGCGCGTCGGAAATGTTCTCTGTTGAATTGTTGTAGATGACGTGCACGACCACAGGAATTGTTATAACGCCATTGACATTCCGTTCGCCGGAGGTCTCAATCGCCAGCGTATGCGCTTCGATTTGATCCAGTGTCTCGCCTCGTTTCGGGTCTTCTTGGATTTGCATCTCCAAGATTTCCATGGAGCCACACGTGCGTTGGGCGAAGCTGTTTCCAGCAAAGGCCAGCAACGCCGCGAAAGCGATGGCTGCGGTTTTGGTTGTGATATTCAGCATGTTTACTCGTTTCATTCAGCCTAAATGTATCAAAATGTGAACGTTATCACACTTGTGCGCTGCGATTTAATTGTCAACATAGCTGCGCTAGGGCCGCGTTGTTCCCAAAATGTGATGTAGAGTTGAAATCCGGTCTTCGTTCCGCTTATCTTTCATCCATGCATTTGCAGAGAAGTTTACTCGCCTCAATCGGCGTGCTGGTTGTCCATATCGCTGGCTCACAAGTCACCATTTCGGAGGTTTCGGCCCACAATGGCGTTGCTGACATTCAAGGCGAAACGTCCGATTGGATTGAATTGCGAAACGATGGCGCTGAATCGGTTGAGCTCGGGTCGTTTGCACTCAACGACGACTTTTCAACGGATGGTGCTGTGCCGCTGCCGAACATCACCTTGGATGCGGGTGAACGGCTCCTGATCCTCGCTTCCGGCGAAGACCGCACCTACCTGCCCGAAAACTGGCGTTGCCCCGCCGTTGAAGGCGATGAGTGGCAGTACTTGGTTCCCACAGCTCCCATTGCCAATGGCTGGCGCTATCCGGGCTTTGACGCCGCTTCGTGGTTCACCGGTCCGGGCGGATTCGGTTATGGAGACAACGACGACGTCACCATCGTGCCCAATGCCGATTGGATTTTCCTGCGCAAAGAATTCGAAATAACGAGTACAGAAGATTACGGTTACCTCTCACTCGGGATTGACTTCGACGACGGGTACATTGCGTTTTTGAATGGATTTGAAATCGCCCGCTCCTCCAACATGTTGGGGCTGCAAGGGATTGTAGGGGACTTCGCCACAGCCTACATCGAAGCGGTGCTTTACGCCGGCGGTCAACCCGAGCAGCACATCTGGAGCGCTGAAGAATTCGAGCCTTGGTTGGTGGAGGGAACCAACGTGTTTTCCGTGCAAGTACACAACTTCAATGCCCAGTCCTCGGACTTGAGCATTCGTCCGTTTTTGGGGTTGACCCGAAAGGACGGTGCGCTGGAGGACTGGTCACAACCGCCAACGTGGTGGCCAGAATTTGAAGGGTATTGCCACGTGCCGTTTCAATTGAGCACAGGTGAATCCGTGGTTCTCACGGATGCCAACGGCAATGTGGTCGATGCCTTGCCGATCCATCCTGAATTGCAAGCCGGATACTCTGTAGGACGCCTCGAGGGCGAGACGGAGGACTGGTGCATCTTCGATGCTCCCACCCCGGGTGAAGCGAATCAAGGAACGGTCTGCTACACCGGCATTGCTTCTGCACCGCTCTTGACCGTCCCCTCGGGATGGTACGATGGCGAACTTGCCGTGGGCATCGCAAGCACAACCACTGGCTACACCGCTCGTTACACCACCAACGGCGACCTGCCCACCACGTCTTCTCCGGTCTATCCAGAAAGCGGATTGACCTTTGACGAAACCACATGCTTGAGCGTTCGGGTGTGGGACGATGGAGAATCGGAATTGCCCAGCAACGTCCAAGATGAGGTCTACATCATCGATGAATTTCAGCCGGACATCCCAACGTTTTCCATCCTGGTGAACGAAGACGACTTGTGGGACTGGGACACCGGTATCTACGTCATGGGGCCCAATGCATCCGGCGAATACCCCCACTTTGGTGCCAACTTCTGGCAACCGTGGTCTCGCTTCGCCCGCATGCAGTTTTTTGATGCCGAAGGAGCGCTGCAGTTACGCGAGAACCTCGACCTCGAAATCCACGGCGGCTGGTCGCGTGCCGAGCCCCAGCGTTCGTTCCGATTGGATTTCAAAAACGAATACACGGGCAACTTTGACTGGAATTTGTTCCCGGACAAACCCGAAAGCAACACGTTCAACAACATCAATTTGCGCAACGGCGGGCAGCACAGCTGGGCCACCAAAATGCAAGACGCCCTGATCAACCGCATCGCCATGCAAACCCACATCGTAGCAGGTGCCTGGCAACCAGCGCACCTCTACCTCAACGGGGAGTATTGGGGGCTGTACGGTGCCCGGGAGAAATTCGATGAGCACAGCATCGCATTCGAATACGGCACCGATAAGGACGACGTGGACCTGATTGGTCCCGGGGGCGCGCTGTGGGGAGAAGACACGCCGTTCTTTACCCACGCCAACCAGATTCAATCCACCTCTACCTCAAGCCAGAGTTTCTTCCCGCTCTTCGCGGCGCTGATTGATGTGGAGAACTACATCGACTATTTCGTGCTCCAGACATACATCCAAAACACCGATTGGATGGGCATCGCCTGGGGACTGAACAACGTCAAGATTTTCCGGGCATCGGAGGAGCACAAATGGGAATACTTGCTGTACGATACCGATGCGGGGCTCGGATTTTTTGGCGCGAATGTGTACCAGAATTACATCGAAAACGCCCGCTATCCCAACTCGCCCAACGTGCACAGCAACCTGTTCGACCACGTGCTGGACAACTGGGAATTCCGCCACCGGTTCATCAATCGGTACGCCGATCTGGTAAACACCATTTTCCAACCGTGGGCCTTTAATACGCAAACCACGATTGCGGTCAATCAAATCGAATCAGCCATGCCCCACCACATCGAGCGGTGGGACTCTCCCGGGTCCTATGCCGCCTGGCTCAATGCGGTGAACAACATGATCAACCACAATGAGCAGCGGGTCGGCACCTCCCGAAACCACCTGATGTCGAGTTTCAACCTGTCCAACGATCACGAATGCACGTTGGATGTCTTCCCGCCTTTGACCGGCTTGGTGCGCATCAACACCATCACCCCTGGACCGCTGCCCTGGGACGGCATTTACTTCGAGGACTGCCCGGTCGAAATCGAAGCCATCGCCCAACCGGGGTACCTCTTCGAAAAATGGGTCGTGAATGCCCATGTCGAATCCGGCGACATGGCGGAATTCGAAAAGCTCAACGAAGTCGCTTTGCATTCCAGCGACCTCTACCGAGCGCGCTTCATCCCCTGCCCTGACGACGCCACAGCCGCCATTGCCTCCACCTCCAATGGACTGGAAATCACCACGGAGAACATCCCTTACGTGGACTCGGTAGCGTGGTACCTTGACGGTGCGTGGATCGGTACCGACGCTACGTGGTGGCCGGGTGAGGCCGGCGATTACCATGCCGTTGTCTACTTCGACGGCTGCACGGCTGAAACCGAATCCACCTTCAGCGAAAGCCTCGGTGCGTTTGATGTCGTCTATGCCAACCGGTCCTTGAACCTTTGGCCCAATCCCGCCACAGCCTCGTTCCAATGCGAGCCGCTTCCGGGCCATGGCATTGAGGTATTTGACGCCCGCGGGAGGTTGGTGGCAGCCATGGATGCGATCGCTTTTACAGTCCGCCAAACGCCTGTCCTTTCGACAAAAAATTGGCCCGAAGGCATCTACATTGTGCGTTCCGGGCCAATCAGCAATAAGCTTGTGGTTCAGCGGTAGAGCTGAACATAGGTCTGCATCAGGAATTCACTTCCTTGCGGCGGCGTTGGTCTTCTGCAAAGGTGTCCAGACCGTCGGCCGTGCCTTCGGCGCTCTTCTTGACGTCCAACCGGCGCATCTCGTCAAATAATGCATCCACGCGGTCATAGTCCTCAAGCCAGATATTGGCGTTGATCAAATTGAGGTAGAGCAAGCCGGCCATCTTGGCATTGATGCGCGCCTTCTTGTCGTCGAAGTCTGCTTCGGTCAACACCTGTTCCCAAACCGCCACACACGCACGGATGCCTTCAGCTGACTCTTCCGGCCGATCGAGGTACTTCTCAATGGCCATTTTCATGTCCAACGCGGCGTTGTTCAAGTCCGTGTAATCCACCTTCTTTTTCGTCTTGGCGTGGTAGATGGTCATCGGACGCGTCTTCTTCGAGAAGCAAAACCGGTCGTTGAGGATGCTGTTGATGGCGATGCAGCCGGCCTCTACTGACATTTGGCTCAATCGGCTGTTGACGGCCGTTAAGTTCCACGCCTTGTTCAACGCAGACTTGCTGGTGTACTTATCTGACGTGTAGGTTGTGAAATCTTCCGAAGAAGTCAATACCTCGTCGATGACGATGGACCCGTCGGGGAGTTGGACCGTGAAGCGAACCGGCTGGCGGTACTTCATGGTTCGGTAGTACCTGTACGATACGTTGCCTTCCTTGTCCTTGATTTCCTGCTGCGCATCCTCGGGGGCCGACCCTTCGAAGTACTGGATTTCTATGGTCACGGTGGCTCCGTCCTCGG
>JAPOHG010000059.1 GCA_029979565.1 bacterium | reverse complement strand
AGCCTGCACCATCGAAGTGTCAGCTGGCGGTTCTAGCATTCTCTCCTACGATTGGAGCGGTGACTTGGAGACCTACGGAATCGAAAATGTCGATCTCGGAACGGCCACGTTCGACGCAGATACTGACTTCGAAATCAACATCACTTCTGCGGACGACAACGACGTCAATAACTCTTCAGCAGGTGGCATTATCCTCGCAACGGACGCTACCTCTTTGCTTCACGTTGAAATCATGGTGGACAACTGGCCACAGGAAATCGGTTGGACAATCACCGACGACATGGGCGACGTTGTAGAATCAGTAGCCGCTGGATCTATCGGCGGAGGTGAAGGCGACGTTTTTGAATGGTGGGTAAGTGTTCCAGCTACAGGCTGCTACGAGTTCACCATCTCCGACGAATACGGCGACGGCATCAACGGCGCAGCTTGGGGTTCAATTGATGGATACTGCACGGTGAAGTCGTACAACGACGATATCGTTTACATCAGCACCATCTACGACTACGACGGTTCATACTGGTACGAAGAAGAATCAGCTGGCATGAGCGTAACAACGATGACTGTTGGCATTGAAGAGCAAACGCTCAGCGATGTAACCCGCGTATTCCCGAACCCATTCGTCGACCAGACGAACTTGCAGTTCACCACAGCTGAAGCTGCTGAAGCTTCATTGGTTGTTTACAACCTCGTCGGTGAGCAGGTCATCAACGACAACTTGGGCACGTTGCCAGCCGGTGAGCACAACCACGTGTTGGACTTCAACGGCGTAACTGCAGGCATTTACTTGGTGACATTGAACGCAGGTGGCCAGACCACAACCATGCGTGTGACCTTGAAGTAAGCGCTTCATCCGAATTGACATTGCGAAATCCGCACCTCCTTCCCGGGGGTGCGGATTTTTCGTTTAAAAAGGTGCATATTCACATTCTCAACCAATTGCATACGCCATGAAACACCTGCTTGCCACCCTCGCCCTTTGCATTGCTACTGTTGGATTCAGCCAACTTCCTAATGGAAGCGTTGCGCCTGATTTCACCATCACCGACATCGAAGGCGAAGAACACAACCTCTACAGCTACCTCGATTCTGGCTATGCTGTTATCATCGACTTTTCGGCTACGTGGTGCGGACCGTGCTGGAACTATCACACGAGCGGCGTGTTTGAAGAAATTTACGAGGCCCATGGACCGGACGGCACGAACGAGGTGCGCATTCTCTTCATCGAATCCGATGACAACACGACGGACGATGACCTCCACGGAACAGGAACCAGCACCTGGGGCGACTGGACGGCAGGTGTGGAATACCCCATCGCTGACAACGGCGGCAACATTTTCGATCTGTACCAATGCGCATACTACCCCACGATTTTCACGGTGTGCCCCAACCGCATCATCCAGCAGACCGGCCAAGCTTCGGCTGAGGGACACGTCAACTACTTCCAGTCCGGCTCGTGCGCACCGGCGACCCTACCCAATGACGTGAGCCTCTTGGAATACCTCGGACCCAACCGCACCTGCCCCGAAACCCCGACGCCACTCTCCGTCAAGGTCATGAACCAAGGCACAGCGCCTTTGACGGCCTTCACGTTGACAGCGAGCACGCTTTTCGGAACGGAACTCCTCACCTACGATTGGACAGGGAGCCTCGACACCTACGAGATGGAAGTAGTCGAATTAGGCGAGGCCATCTTCCCATCGACTTCCATGTTCTTCATCGACGTGACCTCTGCTGACGATTACGACGGAAACAACAGCGTTTCCGAGACGATGAACCTCACAAGTGAAATCGCAACGTCCCTCGTTCGCGTGCGATTCACCACCGATAACATGCCTGGCGATAACCGTTGGGACATCACAGACGGAGCCGGCGACGTGGTGGCAAGCACCGCCTTTGGCGACATGACCGAAAACCAGACCGAGTACGAATGGTGGGTCAACTTGGGCGTAACCGGTTGCTACAATTTTACGGTCTACGACCAGCTCGGAAATGGTGGCAACATTGAATGCGACATCAGCACATTCAATGAAGACGGTTTTAACATCAACACCATCTTCACGGTCAACAACAATGGCAACTGGACGGACCTGAACAAAGGGTTCTTGGTCAATGAGGTCAACATGAACATCGGCGAGCAATTGGCGACGCCCATTGCAGTGTACCCCAACCCAACCAGCGGTATGCTTACCCTGCAGGGCTTGAGCGCCCTGAACAACCAACGCATCGAGATCCGCGATGCGCAAGGCAAGCTCATTTTTGACCAAGAGCGTCCAGCAACGGGGACTACTTGGGTACTCGACCTGAACGACCTCAACAGCGGGTTGTACATCCTGACGGTCATCGACGGCAACCGCCACTTCACCCAATCCATTGTACGCTCCTAATGGCTCGGCATTCGATTTTAGTCAGCCTCTTTGGTGCTGCAGTCTTGATCCTCGCGGGTTGTGACAAAATTGAGAACCCTATCGTTCCCTCTGCGCCGTTCGAAGAAGAACTATATGGCCCCGCCCCAACATTTGAGGCGCTGCCTGAAAGCGATGCAGTCAAGCGGGTTTTGGTGGAGGACTTTACCGCCCACCAATGCGGTAACTGCCCGGCCGCGGCCATCATCGCTGAGGATATGGTGGCGAATTACGAGGGTAAAATCAGTGTGATGGCCATTCACGCTGGTAATTTGGCCAATACAGATGACGACTACTTCGACACAGACTGGACCACGGAGGAGGGCGATGTGTTTTGGGACCAATTGGATTTCCAGGCCAACCCCGTCGGCCGCATCAACCGCATCAACGGCGTAGGGTCGTTCTGGCCCCCATCACAGTGGGAGGCAAATGCGGTGGAAGAGATGAACCTCGACCCTGTCCTCGGGCTCCAATACGAATCCGAATGGGTCCCGGCGAACGGGCACTTGAACCTGCACCTGCACGGGACGTTTTACGACGATGTCACCGGCCCCATCCAAGTGGCTTGGCTCATTTTGGAGTCGCACATCTTCGATTACCAATTGGATTATTCTGCCGATCCTGAAGTGGTCGCCGATTACGAATTCAATCACGTCTTAAGAGGATCCGTTCATGGTGCGATGGGAGTTGGATTCGGATTAGCGACAGATGGTGCAAGCGCTGGAGAAACCGCTTCTTTATCGAATACTTTTGAATGGAACCAGGCGTGGGCCATTGAAAACGCCACGGTCCTGGCGGTGGTATCCGATGCAAACGGCTACGTGCTGAACGTCGCTGAAATCCACGTGGACTGATGCGGTTGGTCGCATCGTACATGCTCGCATTAATCTGTTCAGCGCTCTCCACAGCGCAGGCGCAGGAAGATCCATTGCAGTTCTCGGCTCGACTCCACGCGGGATTTTCGGCCACCCAAGTGCACGGTGATCAAATCTCCGGTTTCAACAAATTCGGCCTCTGCGCCGGGGCAACCATTGATATGCGGCGCTCCGCACGACAAGGCGTACAGTGGGGCATCCTGTACACCCAGAAAGGCAGCCGCCGGGT
>JAPOHG010000058.1 GCA_029979565.1 bacterium | reverse complement strand
AACGAGTCAACAACGACGATTGCGGTTTGACCAGGGCACACAGCGGGGGGGTCGATGACAACGTCTGGCAAGAAATAAGGGCTTTGGTCGACGTAAAATTCTTCCACTACAGTGCATTGGTCGAGGTAACCCGTCACGAAGAAGGTGCCCCCGTACGTGTAGGTATTGGTGTTGCTAACCGTACCGTCCGACCAAACGATTTCATCGAAATCGCCGGTTGCGGTAACGGTCAATTCGCCACCTGCACAAATGGCCGAATTGCCTTCTACGGTGAGCGGCGGTAATTCGATGTCCAACACCTCAATGACCAGGGTGGTCACGGTTTCTCCAACGGGATCGCCATCATCCGTTGCCGTGATGGTGATCTCTTGGATCCCCACATTATCCGACTGCGCCGTGAACGTACCGGTGATGTTCGTGAGGTTGTCTTCCTCGGTGATGGTGTAGTCCCAACCAGGCGCATCCGTGCACGTGACCGTGATGGTTTGGTTCGGTTCTGGCCCGAGGAAGCTCAGGTTCATGTCGTAGGTATTCCCCAAGCACATAACCAGGGTGTCGCATCCTACATTGGCGGTAGGGAAGGGCGCCAAATTTTCGCTGTCTTCCGCAGAATCCATGATGAAGCTGCGGTAGTCCAACCAATTTACGCCGTCATCCGCATCCGGACCAGTTCCTTGCGGGCCGTTGTACGTGTCGTCGAGCGTATTAAACCGCCCAAACTGCAGGAATGGTCCGAAATCAGGCGCCGCGTCAATACCAACAGTTGCTGGGCTATCACCACAGCATCCATTGCTTCCGCCGACATCGCCGTGGGCCCAGTCCATATTGAGGTAACACATTTGCGTATTCGCTCCGTCCGGCAAGTATTCTGAATCCTCACTCGTGATGACGATTTGGTAGGAATTGAAGAGATCCGTGCCTTGGTTGTAGTAGCCAACATCTACAAAGTTGATGAAGACCTCATCTTGGGTGATTTTGTAGTAAATGTCCCCCGACAAGCGGTAATCCGAGTCGGCCCAGAAGCCGGCGATTTGAGCTACTTCGTCTGTGGTTTCCGGGAATTCCTCCGGCGTCCAATCGATGGTGTAGCCATCGAACGAAACAGAGCCTTTTGAATTCAGATAAAACGACTCAAACACCAAGCCGTATAGGTTGAATTCAAAGCCCATTTGGATGGGCGCCGTGGAGTAGTCTACGTTAATGCCTGCGCCTGCTGTGTAGTACTGGTCATCCTCCGTGATTAGCGTGTACGTGTCATCCGGCTCGACCCAGCAGTCACAACCGCTAGTGGTCACCATCATGCGGTGTGCTTTGCGATCCGCAATCTCATCCGCATGCTCTGCTTGCCACTTGGACTTGTGTTCCTTCAAAATGCGCTTGACCTCATCGTGGTCGTATCCCTCCCAAGCACGGAAGACGTCCCATTCCTCACGGGTCATGTTCAACACGGCACCCTTGAAGGAGCCATAGCGGTCCATGATGCCGTCGATGTGCGTTTCCGACGGTTGTACGAACGGTACTGAAAGATCATTGGTCGAATAATCAACCTGGGCAACCGCCAAACTGGTGGCAGCGCTCAACACCAAGGTCAAAATGAATCGAGTCATGTAAGCAGGTTTTCTTTTGTCAGGCGACTCCGGCGTTTCCGCAGTTATCCACAGAAAAAACGACCAAAGAGTTCGTAAATATAAGGCAACAGGCGACCCAAAGAAATATCACGCTTTCAATCTCAGCGACACTGCGCATTCCGCGCTAATTTTGTGTTCTAATCGCGAGCGATGAAAAACATTCGAAATTTCTGCATCATTGCCCACATCGACCACGGCAAAAGCACCTTGGCTGATCGACTCCTCCAAACCACTGGAACCATTACAGAGCGGGAGATGCAGGACCAAGCGCTCGACGATATGGACCTCGAACGAGAGCGTGGAATCACCATCAAAAGCCACGCCATACAGATGGCGTACAAGGCACAGAATGGAGAGGATTTTGTGTTCAATTTGATTGACACCCCCGGGCACGTGGACTTCAGTTACGAAGTGTCGCGTTCCATTGCAGCATGCGAAGGGGCACTGCTCATCGTGGATGCTACGCAAGGTATTGAGGCTCAGACCATTTCGAACTTGTACCTGGCCCTTGAACACGATTTGGAGATCATTCCAATCCTGAATAAAATGGATTTGGACTCGGCGGACCCTGAAGTGGTAGGTGACCAAATCGTGGACCTCATCGGCTGTTCCATGGACGACATCATCCCTGCCAGCGGAAAGACCGGTTTGGGCGTGGAGGACATCCTCGAAGCGATTGTGGAACGCGTACCCGCGCCCAAAGGCGATCCAGAGGCCCCGTTGCAGGCCATGATTTTTGATAGCGTTTACAACCCCTTCCGGGGCATCATTGCCTATTACCGCATCCTCAATGGCCGACTCAAAAAAGGCGACCAGGTCAAGTTTTTTGCCACCAACCGCGAATACGAGGCGGATGAAATTGGGGTGCTCGGAATGGACTTGCAGCCTCGAAAAGAGGTAACAGCGGGGAACGTTGGCTACATCATTTCCGGCATCAAAAACGCTCGTGAAGTCAAGGTCGGCGACACCATCACGCTCAAAGAAAATTCGTGCCAGGATCGCGTGAAGGGGTTTGAAGATGTCAAGCCCATGGTCTTTGCCGGCATTTATCCCGTGGACACCGAAGACTACGAGGAATTGCGCGCCTCGATGGAAAAGCTCCAGCTTAACGACGCGTCCCTCGTGTTTGAACCGGAATCTTCGGCAGCCCTGGGCTTTGGTTTCCGGTGCGGCTTCTTGGGCATGCTCCACATGGAAATCATCCAGGAACGCCTCGAACGGGAATTTGATATGACGGTCATTACCACCGTCCCCAATGTGAGCTACCACGCATTCACCAAGGACGGCGAGAAGCACATTGTCAACAACCCGTCCGACTTGCCCGAACCGAACCACCTTGACCACGTGGAGGAACCGTTCATCAAGGCACAGGTCATCACCAAAAGCGAGTACATCGGTCAAGTCATGAACCTCTGCATCGAAAAGCGCGGGGTGTTGAGCAACCAAGTGTATTTGACCTCGGACCGAGTCGAGCTCAGCTTCAGCATGCCACTCGGCGAAATCGTATTCGACTTTTACGACAAACTCAAGTCCGTTTCGCGCGGTTACGCATCGTTCGATTACTTCCCGGACGAATACAAGCCATCCAACCTGGTCAAACTAGACATCATGTTGAACGGCGACGGGGTCGACGCTTTGAGCGCCTTGATCCACCGCGACAACGCCTTTAACCTGGGCAAGAAAATCTGCCTCAAGCTGAAAGAACTCATCCCCCGGCAGCAGTTCATGATCGCCCTCCAAGCAGCCATAGGAGCCAAAATCATCGCCCGCGAAACCATCAAGCCTGTGCGGAAGGACGTTACCGCCAAATGCTACGGCGGGGACATCACCCGAAAGCGAAAGCTGCTCGAAAAGCAGAAAAAAGGGAAGAAGCGTATGCGCCAGGTCGGCAACATCGAAGTGCCTCAGTCCGCTTTCCTTGCCGTCCTGAAATTGGATTAATACGCGAGGACGATCAAGCCTCCTTCAGCTGCGGCGTAGCCACCGCATTTTTGTTGGCCAGCTGACCACACGCTGCGTCAATGTCCTTTCCGCGTGAACGACGAACATTCACGATGATGTTTCGGCTTTCCAGCAACCCAACGAACGCATCCACCCGCTCCGGATCCGCCTGCTGAAACTCGCCTCCATCGATGGGGTTGTATTCAATCACATTGACCTTGCACGGAACGCAGGCGCAAAAGTTGGCAAGCTCACGGGCGTCCTCCAATTGATCATTGAAAT
>JAPOHG010000057.1 GCA_029979565.1 bacterium | reverse complement strand
CGTTGAGCGCGTTTACCAAGGAAGTGCCGATGAATTTTTACCGCACGGAATCGCAGCTCTCCAGCCGGCGACTTGTGGATTTCGAGGCCGACGGTCGCCACTACCTCGTGCGTTTCCTTGAGCACGCGCTCAAGGACGAAGTGGCCCCGTTCAGCGCTGTGCGCAAGGACGTGACTGAGATGATTCTGCACCGCCGCAAACAACAACTGCTCCTCGCGATGGAAGAGCAGTTGGTTGTCAAAGCCTGGGCCGAAGGCCTGGTCGAAGTCGCCGAAGCAGCGCCTTGAAGGCTGCTTTAGTTGCAGTCCGTTCCGAAGACCGTCAAGAACGTCAACATGTCGTTGACGGTGACGGCACCGTCGCAATCGCAGTCGGCCTCCACGGCAAACTCGCTTTCGAGCGCACCGGTCGGCAGGCCTGAAAGCAGGACAAGTAAGTCCACAACATCACGTTCTCCGTTCAAGTTGAAATCACCGAGGCAAGCCGTCTCAACGGTGACATCCACCGACTGAACACAGCCTGCTGCGGGCAACGAGAATTCAAACGTGTACTCCCCATCTTCCAATTCGTACGGCATGCCTGTACCACTTGATGAACCGTCATTCGCGGACCAGCTGGCGTCCCATGACTCCCATGCTTCGCCTGACATCGTAACGTCGAGGCCGTTGCACACGGTGGACTCCCACGTCATCGAAGGCTCGGGCGTGAAGTGAACAATGAACCGGTCGGTGTACGTCGCGTTGGCGGGTACGTTGACTTCGAGCACGCCGTGGCCCAATTGCGCACGTTCGCCGGTCTCGAGGTCCTCTACAACCGCACAGATGTCTGAGGGTGTGGTCGCATCCGTGATGCCCGAAATGCGCAAGGTGCCTCCTGCACCGGTCGTCACGTGCAACGGCAAGGATGGTGTGGTGGCCACACCTCCGGCGGTCTGAATGCTGAGTTTTTGACCGCTCCCCGTCACTGTCCAAGCGTTGAGTTCACCCGAAGACGGATCGCCGTGGAATACCGCGTCTTCGTTTTCGTCAAACGCAACAGTGGCTTCCGAGTCAAATTGGATGAACGCCTTCGACCACTGGTTGGCGCTTTCGTTCACGATGTGCACACCAATGGAACCTTCGAACGATTCGGGCAGTTCCCGGATGAAGGTGTTCGACCCGGTTACTTTGTCCGTTTCTTGGAAGGTGAGGGTCTTGTTTGCGCTCACCTTCACCCAGAAGGATTGTCCTACGTCCAGTGTGTCGGATCCCCCGACGCCGTTCTCGTTGACGGTGGTGTAGCCGCCATCACCGGTGTTGTCATAAATGTAGAACGCCTCAACGCCATCAACGCGGGAGATGACCTGAGCCAGGTCGACCGCTGAAGGGTACGGATTGGAAACGAGGTTCCATCCATCTACAGTGGTGTTGCTTTGGTTCGGATCGTCCGTAAACGTCAAGTCGATGTCCACGTCGCCCATTTGGAAGGCACCGGTCACGCTGATGAGGGCGTCTTGACCCTGTGGTATGAGCGCCATGTAGCCCGATCCTGGTGTCAATTCGGTGGTGCCGTCCCAGAGGAAATTCCACCCTGCTCCAAGGGAGCCATAGTTGCTTTCGTTGTATTTGAAAATGAGCATGCCGCTGTTGGCTGCTGTCCAATCGGACACCGTGGTACCCGTGACATAGGCTCCGATGTTGACCCAAGATGCCCCGTCCGCATCTGCCGGGATGTAGCGCTGGAACGTGAATTCTTGTGAAGTGCCGTTAGCGAAATTCGAGGCGGCGCACGGTCCAATGGCTGAAGTGCCTGACGTTCCATCTGATTCAAACGTGATGCTGGAAGCATTCTCCGTATCGAGGGCGATTTCATCATTCATCGCGAGGTCATCGAACGTCATCGCGCCTCCGGGCTTCATGCGCACGTGGCCCGATACCTTGGTGACTTTGTTTTTGAGCACCTGCAAGTTGTTCAGTTGAACCTTTGTGCTGGACGGGTCACTATAGTTGTTCGCATCGAGCGTTTGCAAGGTCAGTCCCGCCATTTTCAGCGTGCCTGCACCTCCGTCAAAGGTCGAAGTTTCGCCTAGGGCGATGTCCCCGGAAACTGACAACTCGCGCCCCATGCCGTCGCACGCGGCGAATGCGCCGGTGGTTACGGTGATGTCGTTACAAGCCACCGCGTCGGCCACATCCACCGACAAGCTGATGCCGTTGTCCACGTTAATGTTCAAGGTGGCGCTGCCCCCGGGAGTGCCAATTGGGGCCCCTGGTCCCGTCGAGAGTGCGTCCCAGCCAATGGACTGGGGAAGCGAAATGCAACCGTTGGGGTTGAAGTCAAGGGCGTCGTAGGCTTCAGCGGTAGAACCGGTCGATACGGTACTCGTGTAACTAGGCGTTGAACCCGGTGCAGCCGAGAATGAAACTGCTTCCTTCAATGTCATTGGGGACAATTCATCCGCGACTGATGTAAAGGGAATTAGATTGCTGCCTCCCGAGTAGGCCCACTGCGAAGAGTTTTGAAATAAGGCATCCTGGTAACTGTATTCCGGATCAAAAGACGTCCACTCGCTGCCGGCGATGAGCGTACCCGTACCTGTGTTGGTTACGGCGTTACCCCCGTTCCCAACAGAATAATCCAAATCGTACCCCACGCAATGCAACTGGCGGCATTGCCCGTCATTACTTGCCGTGCCAACAGCCGAGATGTCCCAATTGTCATTTGGCTGGAAAATCCACGCGGCTGGTGTATTCCAAGTGAAATAGTCCAATGTCGACGTCAAGCTCCTGTACGTGCCGCACTGAACACCTCCTTCGAGGTCTGTGTTGCCCACATTGCGACGAACCAAATTGTTCGTGGTGTCACATTTCGCCTCAGCGGAACTGCCATCGGTCAGCGCGCTATTTTGAATGTCAAACAAAATGACTTCGGTACCCGAAGCTACGCCATCAGCAGGAGCTGTCCATTCGTAAGCCGTTGTGGCATTCGCCCAACTGTCTCCGTCCCATAGCATGGACGGCGAAAGCACCAATTTGGTGCCCGCAACGACATCCTTCAGCAGGATAAACCCAACGTGTGATCGAAGAATACTCCCATAGTCCTCAGAGGCGTATGAGAAGTAGACATCCCCGGGGTACAAAACCGTACCCGAGAAGAGCAACGCATTCAAATTGGGATCGTCGTCGGTGTTGTTGTCGACGTAGCCGGCCGGCTGTGAACAAGCTTGCGTCGTAGAGGCGGGATCACCCAAGCCATCGCCATCGCTGTCTTCGTACCACGTGGATGTCCCCGGACCGCCGCATACTCCGCATGCATCCAACGCATTGACCGCGCCATCCGAGTCATCGCAGTCTGTTGCGTTCGCAACATAGCCTGCAGGCTGGGCACAATTCGACGTTGTGACAGCTGAATTGCCATAACCATCGCCATCGGAGTCCTGATACCACGTTGCTGCATATGTGCACGAGGCGTTGGTTGTGCTGTTCGCGTCGTAGTTGCAAGCGGTGTTGTCGTCGCACAAATCCGAACTGCCTGCGACGTACCCGGCGGGTTGTGTGCAAGCCGTTTGGCTCGTGCCCGCGTCGCCTAATCCGTCGCCGTCCGCATCGGCATACCATGTTGCACCGTAGGTACAAGCGGCATTGGTTGTGCTATTCGCGTCGTAATTGCATGCTGAGCTATCGTCGCAGAGGTCCGAGCTGTCTGCTACATACCCTGCCGGTTGATCGCAGGAACTTGTTGATGTGCCGGAGTCACCAAGTCCATCCTCATCGGCATCGGCGTACCAGGTCGTGGGGGTGCATGAAGCGGTTCCGGTCAATTGAACATCGTCCAGACTACGAGATTCATTTTTGAGGATCGTGAATGTAATGGTGATCGTCGTGTTCGCGGGGTCACTTGATGAAACTGAATAAGAATGCGTTCCATCACC
>JAPOHG010000056.1 GCA_029979565.1 bacterium | reverse complement strand
GTTCCGCATGGAAGGGCCATCGCTCAAAGGATAAAAGGTACTCCGGGGATAACAGGCTGATCACTCCCAAGAGCTCACATCGACGGAGTGGTTTGGCACCTCGATGTCGGCTCGTCACATCCTGGGGCTGGAGAAGGTCCCAAGGGTTGGGCTGTTCGCCCATTAAAGTGGCACGCGAGCTGGGTTCAGAACGTCGTGAGACAGTTCGGTCTCTATCTGTTGTGGGCGTTCAAGACTTGAGTGGACCCGTTCCTAGTACGAGAGGACCGGAATGGACATACCTCTGGTGTATCAGTTGTGGCGCCAGCTGCATCGCTGAGTAGCTATGTATGGATGAGATAAGCACTGAAAGCATCTAAGTGCGAAACTCACCACAAGATGAGGTCTTGTTGAGGGTCGTTGGAGACGACAACGTTGATAGGCCGCAGGTGTAAAGGCAGTGATGCCAAAGCCGAGCGGTACTAATTACCCAAAAGCTTATAAAGGCAAGTTTTTCTACCAGTATGTTTTCATTTGATGAGACAGACCGAGATCGCTCGGATAAATCTGATCATCATGTCGTTTAGGTGTCTATTGCGGTGAGGTCCACCTCTTCCCATTCCGAACAGAGAAGTTAAGCCCACCAGCGCAGATGGTACTGCTTCTGCGGGAGAGTATGTCGACGCCATTCTTAGGGCCCTCGAAAGAGGGCCCTTTTTTTTGTCCAATTTTCAGGTTCGCCATCATTTACGAACTTCGCACTCCTTTAATTCAGGTCCCATGAACAATCTCGTAGCCATTGTAGGACGGCCCAATGTGGGCAAGTCCACCATGTTCAATCGGTTGACCGAAACGAGGGACGCAATTATCGACCCGACTTCGGGAACAACGCGGGACCGTAAATACGGCAGAGCGGAGTGGACCGGTCGGCAGTTCACGGTCATCGATACAGGGGGGTGGATTACCAAGAGCGATGATGCGTTTGAAGCAGCGATTCGCGCGCAGGTGCAAATCAGCATTGAGGAATCGGCGTTGATTTTGTTCATGGTCGATGGCCAAACGGGATTGACCGATTTAGACCAAGACATTGCCCGCCTCATTCGCAAAAGCAACAAGCCGGTTATGTTGGCGTGCAACAAAGTTGATACGGCAGCACACGACCAACTGACGAGCGAGTTTTATCGGTTGGGCTTGGATAGCGATGTTCACCCGGTCAGCGCTTCAAGCGGTTATGGAACCGGAGACTTTTTGGATGCGTTGGTGTCCCTGCTGCCCGATGAAGGCACCGAGGAAGACAGCGGCTTGCCCAAGTTTGCGGTGGTGGGACGTCCGAATGTGGGCAAGAGCACCCTCATCAATACGCTGGTAGGAAACGAACGGAACATCGTGACGGACATAGCGGGCACCACACGCGACAGCGTACACACCCACTTCAACTTGTACGGGTTCGACTTTGAGCTGATCGATACAGCGGGATTGCGCCGGAAAAAGCAGATTGAGGATCAGCTGGAATTCTACAGCACCGTTCGGACCATTCGGAGCATCGAACAGAGCGATGTGTGCCTGCTGCTCATCGACGCACAGAACGGCATGGAGCGTCAGGACCAGGCCATTTTTTGGCAGGTCGTCAACAGCTACCGGGGCGTCGTGATTCTGGTCAACAAGTGGGACCTCATCGAGAAGGACCACCAAACCATGAAGACATTCGAGGCCGCCATTCGGGAACGCATCGCTCCGTTTACGGATGTGCCGATTTTGTTTACGTCCAACTTGACCAAGCAGCGCATCTTGAAGGCCTTCGAAGAGGCAATGGAAGTGTATGAGAACCGGAACTACAAGATTCCGACGAGCCAGCTGAACGACTTCTTGCTGCCCATCATCCAGAACCAGCCGCCGCCAATGTACAAAGGCAAAATGGTGCGCATCAAGTACGTGACCCAAATCAAGTCACAGACGCCGACATTCGCCTTCTACTGCAATTTGCCGCAGTACATCAAGGATCCGTACAAGCGGTTTTTGGAAAACCACATTCGCTCGGAGTGGGACCTTTCGGGGGTCACCATCCGGTTGTTCTTTCGGGAAAAGTAAGCGGCCGGAGCCGCTGGGCTTTAGCTGTAGACGGTGAAGTCCACTTCGCCTGTAGCGACGTTGTAGACACCGCCGACGATGGCGATGCTGCCGTCCGCGGCAAGGCCTGCGAGGATGTCGCTCTCCTGCTTGATGCGGTCGCACACGAGCCGTACGTTGTTGGCCACGCACGTGTCGATGGCTTCGTCGGATGGATTGTCGCCGTTCGCCTCACGTACAGGGGCCACTGCCGGCTCGATGCGCTCGAGCAGCCCGGTGAGGTTGCCGTCCTTCAAGGCAGCGTAGGCGCCTTTTACGGCTCCGCATGAGGAGTGGCCGAGGACCAAGACGAGCTTGGAGCCGGCGTATTTGCACGCATATTCAATAGAGCCGAGGATGTCACCATTCACGGTGTTCCCAGCCACGCGAGCGACGAAGAGGTCACCAATCTGGGCGTCGAAAATTTCCTCAATCGGTGCGCGGCTATCGATGCATCCCAAGACGGCGGCATACGGAGCCTGTCCTTTGGCGGCGCCTTCGAGCAGCGCAGATCGCTCGCGTGCGTTGGGCGCTTGGGACAAGAAGCGTTGGTTGCCTGCCTTGAGCAATTCGAGCGCATCGGCTGCGGTCAAGCTGCTCTGGAAATTGGCATCAATGGACGTAGAGAGGTTGAGGTATTCGGCTGTTTTCGACATGGATCCAATGTTTGCGACAAAAATACGACGAGGCAGAAGTGCCACGTGTGAGAAAATTGTGAATTTGATTTAAGAAAGGGCAGCAGGTACCGCATGTCAATCACAATACGGCCTTGGCAATTTGGGCCGTGGGATCGGCTTTGCCCATCGTGTAGAAATGGAGGCCTGGAACGCCCGCGTCTTTCAGCTCTTTTGCCTGGCGAATGCACCATTCCACACCGATTTCTTTCACGGCCTCTTTGGTCTTGGCGCGTTCGATGAGATCCACCAATTCATCGGGAAGGTTCACATGGAAGTTCTGCGGCAGGGAATTGAGTTGGCCTTTGGTGGTGAGCGGCTTGAGGCCGGGCAAAATCGGAATGTCAATGCCTTGCTTTCGGCACTTGGCGACGAAATCAAAGTATGCGGCATTGTCAAAAAACATCTGGGTGATGACGTATTCCGCGCCGTCCTCCACCTTGCGCTTCAACCAGCGCAGGTCGCTGGCGAGGTTGGGGGCTTCGAAGTGCTTCTCCGGGTAGCCGGCCACGCCGATGCAAAACTGCGTTGCGTTGGAGTTTTTGAGGTCCGGATCGAGGTATTTACCGCGGTTCATATCGGCTACTTGGTTGAGCAAGTCGATGGCGTAGCTGTGGCCATCGGCTTCGGCTTTGAAACGCCCCTCGCTGCGTATGGGGTCACCGCGCAGGACCAATACGTTTTCAACCCCGACGAAGTCAAGGTCGATCAGAGCGTTTTCGGTTTCCTCTTTGGTGAATCCCCCGCAAATGATGTGCGGCACCGTATCGAGGTTGTATTTGTGGCTGATGGCTGCACAAATGCCCACTGTCCCCGGGCGCTTGCGCACGGTTCTCTTTTGCAACAGGCCGGATTGTACCTCGTGGTAAACGTATTCTTCACGGTGGTACGTCACGTCTACAAAGGCTGGGTCGAATTCCATCAACCGTTCCACGGTTTGGTGAATGCGTTGGATGTTCTCGCCCTTGAGCGGGGGCAGCAACTCAAAACTGAATAAGGTGGATTTCGCCTCGGCGATGTGCTGGGTGATTTTCATGATTCAAGCAAGTTGGAAGCGAGCCAACGTTGGGCCCGCTCGATGGGCAGGCCGCGACGTGTAGCCCAGTCCTTCAGTTGGTCGTTTTGAATGAGTCCGACGCCCAGGTAACGGGCTTCGGGGTGGGCGAAATAATATCCGGCAACCGCCGCAGCTGGGAGAATGGCTTTGGACTCGGTCAATGCCGCACCAATGCTCTGTTCGGCATCGAGCAACGTCCAGATCAAGTCTTTGTCGAGGTGGTCCGGGCAG
>JAPOHG010000055.1 GCA_029979565.1 bacterium | reverse complement strand
TAACCCTTGCAATTGGAGCAGCATTTGGAGCAAAATCACAGACTATTGGAACAGTTCCAATTAGCGAGATAAATGCTCCTTACATCGAAATAGTTGGGCAAGCCAAACTGCTTAAGATGTTCGAAGTAACCATTTATGCGGACTATGGACAGATAGGCTCGATGAAAGAAATCAGAGACGGTCATATCCTTGATGACAATGGCAAACGCATGGCCTTTAACGGGATGATGGGAGCTGTCAATTTTTTTGCAGCATATGGTTATGAATTGGATCTTGCATATCCGTTGTCAACAGGAAGTGGCCTTGTATATCATTACATTCTGAAAAAGCGAGAATTAGAGTAAAGCATTAGTCGTCAAATACGCAGATGCCCCACGAAACCAAACTCTTATCCTAAGGAACTCGAGTTCGGTTTCGTTTTGTGATTCCTATTCGGTGTAAGTCGTTGGTGCTGATTTGGTTATATTAGTAAAACCAAATTGACTGTGATGCGAAATGTCCTACTCCTTGTAATTCTATCAATCTGTCACCATGGGATGACACAAGGTTTACCAGGCACCCTCATTGGTGAAACTTATTTGTCCTTTCAAACAAGCTTTAACACCGTTAGCATTGCCGGGTGCGAAATTGGACAAGCACACTTATTGGTCGTCAGCGGGACCTATGGTGTGGCCAACGGTTCATGCAATCGAGACGCTGCTTTCATGAACTTCGATAATCCTGAACCTGTGTCAAGCTGGGTGTGGAATGACATCTGCAACGGCTGCCAAAACAACCGCCCAACCCCTGACATTTACAATGCTGAGCACGTATACTCGTTTCCATTTGAGGCGGCATCTTCAGAGCAGCTTTTTCATTTTCAAGACAACGGAGGGGCCGGAGATAATTGTGGAGGATTATCCTTTGCAATCTATTTATTGGGAACACCCGGCTGCACCGACCCCACCGCGTGCAACTACGACGCAGAGGCAAACGAAGACGACGGATCCTGCCTATCAACTTTAGAGCTTAGTTTACAGAATCAGATTCAAATCTCCTCTGAAGGCGAACTTGTTCTAACCGCTCCCGAAACATTACAAAATTGGACGTGGGACAATGGGACCTCCGACTCGAGTATTCCAATTGGTTCTGGAGGAACATTTAGCATCCAAGGAGTAATTGGTAGCATTCCAGAAATAGGTTCTGAATTGAACGAAGGACTCATCTTTGCCATTGACTCTTTGAACCAAATCGTTTACATCGCATCCCCAGAAGAAATTGGCACAGGATCGGAATGGGGATGTTACGGAACATCCACTCTCGCAACAGGACAAGGAATGGGAGATGGTCTAACGAATACGCAACTGATTCTTGAAAACTGCTCAGATGACAATTCTGCTGCTGCTGTGGCCAGTGAGTATGGTGAAAATTGGTACTTACCCAGCTTTGAAGAGTTAGATGCCATTCGGACTCAGCTGCATGACAGCGGATTTGGAAACTATTCAATGAATAATCCGCTTTCCATCAACTGGTATTGGTCATCGACAGAGTGTTCTGAAAACCCCGATTGGGCAGCAGGAAGCATGCATTTTTTCGATGGATTTTATGGTGCTTGTAACAACAAAAACAGTAACCCTGGAGGCGTAATTGCTGCCAAGATGGTTCAAGGGGAATTTTGTCTTTTCACGGACACCATTACGATTGAAGTAGATTGTTCCGAAAGCAACGACCTATTAGCCAATAGCACATCATGCGGCCCTGGAACGTACTGGAATGAACTCGAGTCCCTCTGCCTCCCCATCGAAACCTGTGAAGACGACCTCGATGGAGACGGTGTCATCGGCGTCAACGACCTCATGCAGCTACTTTCGAGCTTTGGCACAGATTGCGGGCAAGCAGATGAGCCCGAAACCACCGAATGGAATTGCGGAGACCCCGTCACTTACCACGGATACGATTACTCCACGGTACAGATTGGTGAGCAGTGCTGGTTTGCTGAGAACCTCCGTAGCGGATACTACGAAAATGGCGACGCCATTCTTGGGGGGTTAACTGACGATGAATGGTCCAACACCACGCAAGGAGCAAATGCAATTTATGGGGAAGGTACTTCCGTTGTATGGGACGGAAGCAGTGATGAGTGCGCCAACCTCATTGACTATGGACGCCTGTACAACTGGCACGCTGTGGAGGACTCGCGCGGGCTTTGCCCCAACGCATGGCATGTGCCAATTGCCGAGGAATTTGAAATCTGTGCCAATAACACAGGTGGACTGAACACTGCAGGCATGGCAATGAAATCAAGTGTCGACAATATCCCTCCATGGGACGGGTCTAATTCTTCTGGATTCTCTTCTTTACCTGGTGGGTATCGAGCGGATGTTGGGGACTTTAGTATTTCAGCCAACGGAAGTGAAGCATGTTTTTTTTGGAGCTCAACCTCGGGAGGTAACGGCGCCATTAATTGGCGCCTTTATGGAGGCAACGACGGAATTTTTGAAGACCACAACACCGTCTCCCATGGATTCTCCGTTCGTTGCGTCCAAGACTCCGAGTAACAAAAAACCCACACCTGCTCAGGCGTGGGCTTCTTGAAAGTGGTGATTCCGTTGGGACTCGAACCCAAAACCGTCTGCTTAGAAGGCAGATGCTCTATCCAGTTGAGCTACGGAACCAAGGGGGCGCGCGTTCGCGGCCGACGGTGCAAAGATGCAAATTGAAATGCATTAACTTTAGGGAAAACCAAAGTCCATGCGTTCATTTAGCCCAAAGCCGCGCAATTACCGCGGAATGTTCTTGATGGTGGCTCTGGCATTCGGTAGCTTCTTCCAAGTTTCTGCCCAATGCACCCAAGCCGACGAACCCATCGCGTTGTTCGAAGTTCAAGCGCTCGAAGCGGCCGAAATCCCTACCATCGATGCCGCCAACCACGTAGGCCTTGACCTCGTGGAATCTGCTTTTGACGACGTGCGTTTGCACAAATACAATGAATGGACGCTCATGCTCCCCTTCCTCGGCGGCAAGACCCTGCCGATTGAATTGGAGTCCTTCCTCCCCTTTAGCGACGCCTTCATGATCGGACGATCGCAAGCCGAAGGCAAATTTGTCGAGGAGGTCTACCGCCCCAAACTGCTCTCCTACCGCGTGGTTTCACCTGGAATAAAAGGCACCATCGTCGTGATGGAAGAATTCGTGTTGGGCACTATCCAGTACCGCGGCCGCCAGTACGACCTGAGCGCCATCCGCAACGGAGCGGACGGCAAGCACGTGCTCTTCCTGCTCGCCGATGCGGCCGAGCCGATGGAATTCGAATGCGGGGTGGACGAATACGGCCCGCGCCGCGACGTCATGCCCATGGGCGTTCAGCCGCCGACCTCAACGGCAGACCAAGTCACCGATTGCGTGGAAGTGGCCATTGACATCGACTTCCACACCTACGGCACGTTTGGCAACGATTGCTACCCCGCCGTGGAATGGGCCCTCGCCATCATGGCCGGGGTGAACACCATTTACACCGAAAGCGTCGATGCGCTCATCAACGTGCAGGCTTCGTACATCCACGTGTGGGAAACCACCGATCCGTACAACGGCATCACCAACGACGCCGGAAACATGCTCGATACCTTCCGCCTCGAATGGTTGAACAACAGCAACCTATCAGGTATCCAGCGCGACATGGTGCACTTGCTCACCCGCCGCCAAAACACCGGCACAGGCGGCATCGCCTACCTCGACGTGGTGTGCTTCCCCGCCTATGCCGCGGGTTTCAGCTCGTACTTGGAGTCGGGCAACACCTACAACTTGAACAACTACAGCTGGAACTTGAACGTCGTGGGCCACGAATTCGGCCACAACTTCGGGTCAAACCACACGCACTGGTGCGGCTGGTCCAACGGCCCCATCGACAACTGCTACGACGTAGAGGGCTCGTGCGCCAACAACCCGCAAGCACAAGTCGGCACCATGATGAGCTACTGCCACGCCGTGGCCGGCGGCTCGGTCAACCTCGAGTTCCACCCCACGGTCGTTGCGGAGGCTTTCGTTCCGACCATCACGTCTGATGGCAGCTGCTACGGTACCTGCGTCGAGATGACCACCAGCTGCCAGTACTTCGGCTGCACCGACTCCGCTGCGTGCAACTACGACCCCAATGCGGTGGAGGACGACGGCACGTGCGCCTACGATGT
>JAPOHG010000054.1 GCA_029979565.1 bacterium | reverse complement strand
ACACGTTGTGTCCGAAAAATACCCCCTAAACGACTAAAAATCAAGTCGAAAACAGTTTCTTAACCCATCAAATGGTGCTTTACCCCGCCATCATCGCCTCAATCTCATCCGCCTCAAGCGGGATATGGCCCATTAAATCCACGTACCCATCCTCCGTAATGAGGATATCATTTTCAAGGCGGATACCGAGGTTTTCTTCACGGATGTAGATGCCCGGTTCGACGGTGAAGACATGGCCAGCTTGGATGGGTTCGTGCCAATGGCCCACATCGTGGACGTCCAATCCGATGAAATGGGACGTGCCGTGCATGAAGTACTTCTTGTAAGCGGGCCAGGCAGGGTTTTGGTTGGCCACTTCATCGGCCGTGATCAGGCCGAGGTCCAACAATTCTTTGGTCATCAACTCGCCCACCTGCACGTGGTAGTCGTGTAGGCTAACACCGGGCTTGAGCAGGTTCATCGCGCCGCGCATCACGCTCAGGACTGCATTGTAAACGGCACGCTGGCGGTCCGTAAACTTCCCACTCACGGGGATGCAGCGTGTCATGTCCGCCGCGTAGTTGCCATATTCCGCGCCTACATCCATCAAAATGACATCGCCGGCTTTGCACTCGGCACTGTTCTCGATGTAGTGCAACACGCATGCATTGAAGCCGCTCCCAATGATGGGTGTGTAGGCGAACCCGCGCGAGCCGCGGCGCAGGAACTCGTGCATGAACTCCGCTTCGATCTCGTATTCCATCACGCCGGGCTTGACGAACTGCAGAACGCGCTCAAAACCAGCTTTGGTGATATCACATGCGCGCTGCATTTGGTCCACTTCCTCCTGCGATTTGATGGCGCGCAGGCTGTACAAAATGGGCGCTGATCGCTCGAATTCGTAGTTGGGGTATTTGGCGCGCAAGGCAGCGTTTTCCCGGTCTGTGCGGGTCTCGACGATGTTGCGGGCGCGGGTGTGCGGATTGTCGTTTAAGTACAGCGCATCGGCCTCGGCCATAAGGCGATGGAAGGTGCGTTCGAAAGCCGTGGTCCATTGGATATTAGCGATGCCTGTCGCTACTGTGGCTTGGGCCTTGTCCAATTTGGCCCCTTCCCAAATGGCCAGTTCCTCGTTCGTTTCCAGGGTGAACAGGATCTCGCGGTCGTTTGGATTGTGGGCATCCGGGAATAAAACCAACACCGTCTCTTCCTGATCGACGCCTGTCAACCACAAGATGTCACTGGCCTGCTTGAACGGTAGCGTCCCATCCGCGCTAGTCGGATAGATGTCATTGGAGTAAAACACCGCTATGGAATGCGGCTTCATCTGCGCCATGAAGTTGGCGCGGTTCTTCTTGTACAGGTCGGCGGAAAGGGATTGGTATCGCATGTAGCGAAGATACCAAAGCACCCCTCAAGTCAGCACGAATCAGTCCGGCACAAGGTGTGGAACCGTGATCAACCGAAGCTGAGGGCTCGTAGTAGGCGTTCCCGAAGTGGCAGGTTCTGGATTGAAACAGCCAAACTGGTTCGTGTACCCTCGAATCCAGTAGTCACCCGCTGGCAAGGCCACCAGATTCCCCGCAGAATCTGTCATGGCTGTCAACTCCGGTCCAAATGCGTCAACGGTGTATTCCCCTGAAGGGGCTTCGATCCAAACTGCATTTTCATAGTAATGCACGGTCACTGGAGCATCATAGGCGCCTCCTAAATCCATGGACATTCCTCCCGTCGCACTGGTCGGTTCGTTGCCTCCATCCGGCGCAGTTGAGTTCCAATACGGAAACGCCCCTTCAACAACCAAAATCTCGATAGCAGCATTGTCAGTGGTGTTGGTTCCGGAAATGTTCACCCGAGCTGAATCTGCCCCCGAAGCAGAAAAGTCAATGCTCAATGTACTTCCTGACAATGTGGACGAAGCAAAACCGGTCAACCCTTGGGTGAGGGAGTACGTCCAAGTTCCTGTTCCTGAGTGCAGCGTGTCTAAGTCGAGCGCAATGGCATCCGTTTGTGCCTCGCAGCCCATGATCGTATCTACAACATTGATGTTTATCGCTCCGTATGTGCAGGGAGCGGTTGGATTCGCTGTGTAGTTGTTCGCTGATGTGTCCGTGCAGAGGTCGTTGCCACCGTCATCACATACACCGTCAGAATCCGAGTCCGTCGTGCACGTGCCACCGCAGACGCCGATCGCGTCGTTCTGGTTGCCGTTGCAATCACAGTCTCCTGCCGGTATGCCCGTGCCGCCGCAGACGCCGCACGCATCATCAAACTGACACGCTACATTGCTCACCGATCCGTCGTAGTTGCACGCACTTGTGTCCGTGCACAGGTCATTGCCCCCATCGTCGCATACGCCATCAGAGTCCGCATCCGTTGTGCACGTGCCGCCGCAGACGCCAATCGCGTCATCAAACTCACACGCCACATTGCTCACCGAGCCGTCGTAATTGCACGCACTTGTGTTCGTGCACAAGTCGTTGCCACCATCGTCGCATACACCGTCTGAATCCACATCTGCCGCACAAGACGCGGCAAGGACTACTAGTGTTCCACGACTGCTGAGCGTATAGCCGTCCTGATTCGTTATCACACCGATTATATCGTAAGTGCCTGGCGAAGTGGTTCCAAGCGTTAGCGACCATTCCGTTCCAACAATGGTCAATCCAGATGAAGTATCGTACGAATTGCCGTCCACGATTACGGACAATGCTTCTCCGGCGGCCAAAGTCACGTCGCCAGTCAATGTAGGGGTGGAATCATATGTCGTCGAGTCATCCACTGCCAAAGGCCCTAGTGGTTGGTAGGTTTGAACCGAGTCCAAATACGAATTCAGAGCACCCAACAACCCTTGTGTGGCAGCGTTACCGTTGACATCAGAACTATCAGCAGCCGTGTAAGGTGATCCATTGGGGATTAAACCGTAATTGGAATTAGCATCAACAACATAATCCACTCCTGTGCCAATTGAGGATAAATTCACTGTTTGCGCTGCGGTCGATGGGTTGAATCCAAAAAGCAAAATGGTTTGCCCTGAATTTTCCCGCCATACGATGGCTCCATCAACATCAAGCACTTCTCCAGAATTGCTCACCAAACGAACCGTACCGGTGATGTCATTGCCTTGAACTTCAAAAGAACTGGTTGAAGAGTTCTGCATGAAGTGCGCACTTGACAATGCTAGCGTTCCGAAATTCAAAATGGAGTCTGCATTCTGAGCGTTGTTCCCTATTCTTCCAATGAATCCAGAATTAAACGGGATAGACAAATAATTTTGAGCGAGTCCCGGGATAGAAAATGCAACTGCAAAAAGCAGCAGCATTGAATTGAGTCGGCTTCGATAATCCATGAAATGACAATTCGGTTGTTTTGTGCCCAACTGAAGAGAGTACAGATAAATGTAAGAATTCTGTCGATTAAATTCAATTATTGTGTAGTTTATTTGTTCTTTTCCAAGCCTCTCACAATTCTTCGAAACAGCAGCATCTTTGCACCCAAATCACTTCAACCATGAAAAAAGGGCCGAAACCCGTTGGAAATTACCCCCACGCCAAGCGTGCTGGTGCATTCCTGTTTATGAGCGGCGTTGGGCCGCGTATCGCTGGGAGCGATGCGCACGACAGCGGAGTTCCTGGATTGGAATTGGATCACAACGGCAACTTCAATTCTTTTGATTTCGAGGCACAGGTGCACAGTGTATTTGCTAATACAAAGGCTATCCTAGAAGCCCACGGGAGCAATTGGGAATCGTTGTTGGATATCACCGTTTTCCTCGTCAACATGAACCGTGACTTCCGCACTTTCAATCGCATTTATGCGGAGTACTTCCCCGACCCCACGACCCAGCCTTGCCGCACCACCATTGAAATCAATCGCCTGCCCACGCCCATTGCCATCGAACTGAAGTGCGTGGCAACCGTGGCCGATTGAATCGGCGCCATCCACCCACGCAGAAAGGTGGACAATTCTGCAAGATGTGGTGCTTGATTGGCTGGAATTTTCCGAATTTGCCCCCATGGGAGAACGACTTGACTTTGGGGACGACATCCTGAAAAAACTGGAGGCACTGTCCGACAAATACGCCGCCATGGGCCAAGACCTCAGCGCGTATTTGGACGGCCTGTTGTACGCTGACTATCTGACGTATTGGGATTACATCAACCTCGACACCTTATTGAGTCTGCAGCACCCCATCACACCGTTTCCCGATGAGTCCATCTTTATCGTCTACCACCAAATCACCGAGCTGTATTTCAAACTCGCCTTGCATGAATTGGAGCAGGTCAACACGGCTGCCCCTGCGGATGCCGCAGTGATTCTGAAGCGCGTCAACCGGGTCAATCGCTACTTCGAAGCGCTCACCCACAGCTTTGAAATCATGGTCGACGGCATGGACCAGGACCAGTTCTTGAAATTCCGAATGTCGCTGCTACCAGCAAGCGGTTTCCAGAGCGCGCAGTACCGCAAAATCGAAATCCGCTCGACGACATTCAATCGACTCTTGAACGAAGACTACCGCGACCCGAATGAAGGGTACCAGCCCGGCGACATTGAAAGCCTCTACCCCCACATTTATTGGAAGGCAGGGGCCGTTGAGCTAGCATCCGGGAAGAAGACGCTCACCCTGCGTCAATTCGAAGTGAAATACGACCGGGACCTGTTGGAACTCGCGGAAAATACCTTCGAAGTCAACCTCAGGTCTTTGTGGCAGGCGCTCCCCACATCGGAACAGACAGACGAATTGAAGCAGGCCCTGCGTTGGTTGGATGTAAACGTCAACATCAATTGGCCCCTCAGTCACTACAAAAGCGCCGTACGCTACCTCCAGCGCAACCCCGAAGACATCGCCGCCACCGGCGGTACGAACTGGCAGAAATAC
>JAPOHG010000053.1 GCA_029979565.1 bacterium | reverse complement strand
TGTTTGCCTTTGTATTGGTCGAGGCTGAAATCCGGAATGATTTCGCCATTGACGTAGGCACGGGCGTTGAAATAGGGGGCTTGTTGACCGACGAGCATGGTGAAGTTTTTCAATGGTTGAGGCCAACAAAGTTATGGGTTCGTCCGCCCATTCTCCACCGACGTCCGATATCTTTGAGTCGTGAAGTCCTTTCAGCGAACCGGCCGTTACCTGAACCGCGAATTGAGCTGGCTCGCGTTCAACCACCGCGTGCTGCAAGAGGCCGAACGAGATGACAATCCCTTGGTGGAGCGTGTGCGCTTCCTCGGCATCTTCTCAAACAACATGGACGAATTCTTCCGCGTGCGGGTGGCGAACTTGCAACGCGCGTTGTTGGTGGACGAGAAATCCACCACCACGCTGGGGTTCGGTGTGCGTGAAACATTGAACCAAGTGGGCCAGCGCGTCTTGGAGTTGCAAAGCCAGTACAATGAAACCTACGGGACCGTATTGGATGCGATGCGCGAAGCCAAAATCCGAATCTTGAATGAGGAGGAGTACTCCGATGCGCAACGCGAGTTTGCCACGAACTACTTCAAGCAGCGCATCCGCGCGCACTTGGTGCCCATCATGATCAGTGAAGAGCGGCCCTTCCCGGATTTGAAGGACGGTGTTGTGTACTTTGTTGTCGCTTTGACGGTGGACGGATCACGCGGACTGGAGACCCAGTATGCCTTGATTCAGCTTCCGCAGCATTTACCGCGGTTTGTCATTTTGCCCTCGGCAGAGGATGGACACAACGTCACGTTCATCGACGATGTCATACGGAATGAACTCGGCCGTGTGTTCAGCTTGTTCCGACCGGTGGAGGTGGTGGCACACACCATCAAGGTGACGCGTGACGCGGAAATCGACATGGACGATGACTTGGCAACTTCGCTGATGGACAAGATGTCTGCTGGCATTGCCGCCCGCAAAAAGGGGGATTTTGTGCGCGTGATTCACGACCGGGCGATGCCAAACGCCATGTTGGAAGTGGTCAAACGCAAATTGGAATTGGGAGCTTCCGACAACATCATTGCCGGCAGCCGCTATCACAACCGCAAGGACCTCATCAGCTTTCCAGATTTCGGACGCGAGGATGCCGTTTTCGAACGCAGAAAACGCATCCAGCATCCGCTACTGAAGGGCAAGAGCAGCCTGATTCAACAAGTGCTGCGCAAGGACATCCTGCTGAACTATCCCTACCATGATTTCGGGCATGTGGTGGATTTGATGCGCGAGGCAGCGATCGATCCGGCGGTCGAGTCCATTCACATCAACCTCTACCGCGTTGCGTACAATTCGCGCATCATCAATGCCCTCGTCAACGCAGCACACAACGGCAAGAAGGTGGTGGCTGTCATTGAATTGTATGCGCGGTTTGACGAGAAGAACAACATCCGCGTGTCGAACGTCCTGCAGGAAGCCGGCATTCAGGTGGGATTTGGGGTTACCGGCTTGAAGGTGCATTCCAAGCTGTTTTTGATTACCCGCCGTCAAGGTGTCACCACCAACCGTGTGGCGTACATCGGCACCGGCAACTTCCACGAGCAACGGGCCAAGGTGTTCTGCGACTTCGGATACCTCACTTCCGACGCGGGCATCACCCAGGAAGTGGCGGACCTCTTCAGTTTTTTCGCCCACAACTACGAGCGTCCTCGGTTCAAGCATTTGGTGGTAAGCCCGTACACGACGCGCACGCGCTTTGCGCAACTGGTTCGGCAGGAAATCAAGCACGTCAAAGCTGGACGAAAAGGCCGAATCATCCTGAAGCTCAACAACCTCGTGGATGCGGCCATGATCGAATTGCTGTATGGAGCGAGCCAGGCGGGGGTGAAGGTCGATTTGATTGTCCGCGGCATCTGCTCGCTGAAGCCCGGGGTGGAAGGATTGAGCGAAAACATCCGCGCGCGCAGCATCGTTGGCCGCGACCTCGAACACGGCCGCGTGCTCTACTTCGCCAATGATGGCGATCCGCTTTACTTCCTCAGTTCTGCAGATTGGATGGGCCGCAACCTCGATCGCCGCGTAGAGGTGAGCGTCCCCATTCGCGACCCGCAGTTGCAGGCCCAGGTCGGCGCCATGTTGGAATTGCAGTTGAAGGACAACGTACGCGCCCGTAAATTGGACGTTCAACTCCGAAACAAGTTCGTCGCCGGCCGCTCCAAACGCATCAAACTCGACTGCCAACAGGCGCTGTACGAGCGGTACTTGAACCAGAACGACACGTGAACATGGCCGATTCGAAGTCATCCCACAGCCAGCGTTACGCCGCCATTGACATCGGTTCCAACGCCGTCCGATTGCTCATCAAGGAGCTGGATTGGTCGGCGGGAAAGGTCGCGCAAGAAGAAGTGGTCGCTTACTACCGGGTGCCACTTCGTTTGGGGGCGAAGGTGTTTAATTCTGGTCAGCTATCCGAAGCGGCCGTGGAGGACCTTGGGCAGGTGATGAAGGCGTTCAAGCTGTTGATGGATGTGCAGGGTGTGGTCCGATTCCGGGCGTGCGCCACCAGTGCACTGCGCACAGCAGAAAACCGGGACCGCGTCATCCAACAGGTGGCCGAGGCCTCTGGCATCGAGATCGAGCTGATCCCCGGAAAAGAGGAGGCGGATTTGATTTTGAGCAACTTCGCGAACAACCGTTGGAGCGATGAATCCAATTTGCTGTGCATCGACGTGGGCGGCGGTTCAACTGAGCTTTCGGTGTTGAAACACGGGGTGTGCACTGCGCGCAAGAGTTTCAAACTCGGCACCGTTCGCATGCTCAATGACGCTTTCGACGCCGACGAATGGAAACGCCTCAAGAAATTCATCGATAAACAGGTGGAGCGAAAGGACCTAACCGTGGTCGGCACAGGTGGCAACATCAACCGCTACCACAAGGTGGCCCGCATCAAGAAAAACAAGCCGCTGCCGCTCGAGACGCTCGAAAAGTGGGTAGAACGAATCAAAGAGGTACCCGTACACGAGCGCTCACAAAAATTCGGATTTAAGCACAACCGGTCGGACGTAATTGTGCCAGCAGGTGTAATCTACCGTAGCATCATGTCCCTCGCTGGGGCGAGTGAAATTCATGTGCCCAAAGTGGGATTGAGCGATGGCATCATCTTGCAATTGGTGGAGCAAGATTCCCGAAGCTGAATCACAGAATTAAGCAATACACGAGCCCTCGGTTTTGCAGCTGAAACCTTTGTTGTACAGTCGCGTATTAACAGGCATGCACAGCCACAAGGAATGCGTTACCTCTTCATATTTCGCATGTTTTTTGTCGCATTTTAGGTTGCTTTCGGAACTTAAAACAATCGACAAAACCTCATATATATTAGACAAAAATGATATTTTACCTTTTGAATTTCGTATCTTGTGCTGTTAAGTCGATTTTAAATTCTCCGCTATGAGACTCTTTCTTACCCTGATTTGTACGGCGACAATGTTAGTTACGGCGACTTCTTCCGCCTCTGCGCAAGCATTGCACGACAGCGTTCCCTACCAAGGCGACACGTTGCTGGTCAACCCTCTGCCCATGACGGTTCACGATGCCAACCAAGCGTACTTGGATTGCGATTGGAACACCTTGATGTCGATGATTCGCGACCTCGAGGAGCGAATTGCAGGTGCGTTGGAGGTGGACACGGTCTATGACGTTTATGTCTCCGGACAGGTCGTCGATCAGCGAATCTACATGAACTACGACTGCGTGGTTCTCCGGGATTCGGTGCTGTCTTTGCAAATTCAGTTGGACGAAGCACTGCTCGGCCCTCCGACGGTATTGAGCCAGGAGGTGATGAGCATTGCACAGCGCACAGCTTCGATCAAAGCAAAGGTTACAGATGACGGCGGAGCTGCGATGCGCATCTGGGGTGTGATTTATGGCAAGCAAGATTGGTGGAACGACTCGCTTGGTTTCTTTGAAGTGGATTCACTTTTCCCGACTGATGTGGACTTTGCGACCATATCGGATTCGTTGCTTGCGGACCGATTGACGGCACACCAAAGTGCGATGGATTCGTGGGCGGGACCGCCCGCTGCAGAGCCCATCCACACGGCGATGGATACTTCGATTTTGAACGTGGATTCGGTTTTCACGCGGGTCCTCACAGGACTTGAACGATATACGAATTATATCGCGATCCCTGTAGCGGCGAACGATTCCTTGATGATGGATTTCAGTACCAGCGACGGTCAAATTACGGTCAATGGGGATGAACTCGATGCTTGGAACTTGGGGCTCTACGGGATGGGCGACACCCTCATGTTCCAAACCCTGGCGGATACGGCATCCGGATTTACGTTGGACACAGCTTCTGTTACTTCTACTTCTGCACGACTCATTACGAGCATTACTGACGCGGGTGGTCAAGGACCGGACGCGGTTCAGTTCCAGTATGATACCCAGGATTTCACTGCCGCTACATTCGCTGGTGATAGCATCAGCTCTGACAGCACGGGCGGAACATCGCATTCAGCTGTAGCGACAGGATTGACACGCTACACTGATTACTATTTCCGTGCGTTTGCGGACAACGTACAGGGCCGAGGAAATTCGGAGAGCAGCATGACCTTCAAGACGTTGCCAGAGCTGCCAACGTGGGACACATTGTATTACGACGCCGGCCAGGACTCATTGGTTTCGGTTCTGTCGGACAACGGTGGTCAAAGCCCGACCGCTCAAGGCATGGCCTACGCGAACGATGCAGCCTTTACCAGCCCAACGGACCTGACGGCAAGCCATCGCAATGACACCATCACGGCGTACCTGCAAGAGTCTTCGCTGCTTTCAGGTCAGCAATACTACACGCTCGCCAGTGCAACCAACAATGCGGGTGTCAGCACCACGGATACGATTTTGTTTGAGACGCGCCCTGAGGTGACCACGCTGCCGGCTACGTTGGATTTGACGGATACGATTCAAGCTGTCGCTCCTTCTCACATTGCCGGAGGGTATGCAGGTAATTTTATTGGACTGGACTCATTGAGAATGGTCAAATTTGCGAGTGTGCTCGCAGGAGGGAGGTCAAAGTGCAGTTCCCCAAATGAAATTCCGCCAATTTGTTCGCGAAGTGACCTTTCACCTTCAGTGCCATGCAA
>JAPOHG010000052.1 GCA_029979565.1 bacterium | reverse complement strand
CTGGAAGGAAGTTGTTGTTCCAGGCAGGAAGGAGGGCATTCGTTTCGTCCGACCGCTTGCGAATGGCATGCAGCTGTTCCGTGTAGTTCAAGATGCGTCTTACTTCGCACTCAATCTGTGGTTTCCTCTCGTCGAGGATGGCGTGGATTTCCTTGAGGCCCTTTCCGGTTTCCGGTCGTGAGCGTGGGGTGAAATTCACCCGGTAATCCAGGTGGAGGGTCTGCCACCGCTTTGATGCAAATCGGTAAATGGACTTAAGGGTGCTCATCCTTGTTGCTCTTCGGCGATCTGTTGGTCCCATTCGTTGCGCAACCGCATCACTTCCTTCTCTGTCCACGCGCGTGTTTTTTCCAGCATCTTGCCACCGTCAGGCAGGCAATAGGTTGGCCCGTAAGACACTTTCACGTCGATGTGTTTGGCTCCGAACTGTTTCCATGCGTGGGGCACGAATTTCGCTTGGCCCACCCACGCGATGTTCGGGTCTTTGTACTCGATGGCAATCGGCGTGACAGGGAATCCGCCTTCGGCACTGATGTAGAACATCGAAGGTCGGTATTCCAGCACGTCGGGGCCCATGTGCGTCGTCCCTTCTGGGAAAATCACAATGCCAAACCCATCCTGCAGACGCTGCTTGACAGATTCACGCGTTTCCTTCCGGCTCTCCTTGCTTTTCCGGTTGACCCAGATGGTGCCCAAGAGGGTAGCTCCCCATCCAATGATGGGCCACGATTTGCTTTCAACCCGGCCCACAAAAACCACCGGGGTCTTGGCCGGAATCATCACCGCATCGACGTAGCTGCGGTGGTTGCCCATCAAAATGGATGGTTTTTCCGGTAGCTCTCCCTCCACAAACACCCGGATGCCCATGATGGCATACACGCGATGGATGAATTCGATGAGGATGCGGTGAATGCGATTGCGATCTGCGCCATGGATGATCCGCACGACACCCAGTTTGAAGGTGTACGCTAAACTCAACAATAGAAACCCGGGAATTCGGTAACTGGAACGGAGAAAGCGCGCAATCATTCGTGCGAAGATAGGCTGAAGCGTTGGATGAAATCGGACTGGTGCACGAAGGGCAATTTTCGGAACTTCTTGGACGGCGGGGTTTCAAGTCGGATGAACACTTCACGATCCAAGGGGTGCTCAAATTCCAAGCTGTATGCACAGAGAAATAATCCCTTGCCGGTGTAGCGTTCTCCGGGAATTTCATACCGATCATCACCGACGATTCCATGTCCCGCAGCAAATAAATGCCGCCGGATCTGGTGGGTCCGCCCGGTGATGGGTTGGGCGCGGATGAAGCTGACATCCCCGGCCCCGGCCATCCGGCCCTGCGCCAATCGCTCTACATGCGTCGAGGCAGCTTTTCCATCCAACGGCCACGCCATGGCCATCGAATGCGGTACGTCCCCGTGCACCAAGGCCACATACTGTTTGGTGATGCGACGCCGCTCGAAGAGCACCCCCACCTCACGTGCTGCCTGTGCGGTTTTCCCAAAAACTACCCAGCCACTCGTTCCAAAGTCAAGGCGATGGCACGGCAATAAGCCGTTATCAGACCGGTCAGTTACCGAGCGGTTCACGGCTTGAACAAATGTCCTGCCGCTGTTTCCAGATGTCAGCAGTCCGTGTGGTTTCCAAGCGATTACGAGGTGTTCATCCTCGAATCCGACAGGCACCGATGCGTCGCTGGGGTTCACTCCTGCGGAAGGGCTACGTTCATTTCGTGGAACATGAACGCCCACTTATCGGCTTGCTCGTCCAGGATTTTGGACGTGGGCTTGCCGGCGCCATGGCCCGCATTTTTCTCGATGCGAATAAGCGCCGGGCGATCACCCGCTTGGCAGGCCTGAAGTCGTGCGGCGAACTTGAAACTGTGCGCTGGTACTACGCGGTCATCGTGGTCGGCCGTGGTCACCATGGTGGCTGGATACGCCGTTTCCGGGGCGAGGTTGTGGTATGGGCTGTACCCGGCGAGGTTGTCGAAGTCCGCCTTCGAACTGTCCGCGCATCCATACTCTGGAATCCAACCCCAGCCAATGGTGAATTGGTGGTACCGCAGCATGTCCATCACGCCAACAGCGGGGAAGGCCACGCCGGCGAGGTCAGGTCGTTGCGTCATGGTCGCGCCGACCAGCAAGCCTCCGTTGGATCCACCTGCAATGGCCAAGCGGCTCGATTGGGTGTACCGTTGGTCGATGAGGTATTCACCGGCTGCGATGAAATCGTCAAAGACATTTTGCTTCTTGAGCAGCATGCCTGCTTCGTGCCATTCCTCCCCAAATTCGCCGCCTCCACGGAGGTTGGGCATGGCGTAAACGCCATCGTTTTCAAGGAGCAGCAACAACGAAGAGCTGAAGCTTGGCGTCAGGCTGATATTGAACCCGCCATACGCGTAGAGGTATGTAGGGCGGTTGCCGTCCATTTCGAGTCCTTTCTTGTGGACGATGAACATGGGGACTGAGGTGCCGTCTTTCGATTCATACCACACTTGCTTGGATTCGAAATCTCCGGGATTGAAATCGACTTCAGGAGCGGCGAAGAGGGTGCTTTCGCCCGTGTCTATGTCGTAGCGGTAGATGGACGTCGGGTAGGTGAAAGAGGTAAACGCATAGAACGTCTCCGTCGCATCGACTTTACCTCCAAAACCGCCGGCTGAGCCAGCATCGTTGGGCAGTTCAATGGTGCGTGGATTGGAGCCATCCATGTCCATCCGAACAACCGCATTGCAGGCATTTTTGAGGTAGGTGGCGAAAAGTTGACCTCCGGTGCTGCGCACTCCTTCAAGCAAGTGCTCGTCAGCGGGGATGACGTCCACCCAGTCGGAGGTATCGGAGGCGGAAATCCCGACCAAGCGGTAGGTCGGTGCATCAATATCAGTCAGCACCAAGAACCGACCATTGTGGTGGTCCACTACGGAACTTCGGGTATTGAAGCCGGGAATCAATGATTGCCAGGTGGCCTTGGGGTCGGTCAAATCCAAAAAGTCGAGGCTGTTGCCGTCTGTTCCAGTTGAGGAATTGAGGATGAGGTACTGTTGGTCCTCGGTCGCGTATGCAAAGTGATACCGGTTGGGCTCATTGTCATTGCGGTAGACCAAGCGGTCTTCAGATTGGTCGGTTCCGACTTCGTGGTAGTACACGCTGTGGTAGGTGTTTTCTGCACTGAGTTCGCTTCCTTCCGGTGCGGGGTATCGGCTGTAATAGAATCCATTGCCGACCCAGCTTGTTCCGGAAAATTTGACCCAACGCAATACATCTCCTTGGGGGGTGCCGGTGGCGAGGTCGTAGACATGAATTTCTTGCCAGTCAGATCCCGCTTCATTTTGGATGACAGCGATGTATTGATTGTCATCGCTCGCGCTCCCGAGCGATGCGGTGACCGTGCCGTCTTCGCTCAAGGCGTTCGGATCGAGGAAAAGCTTGTCCTCGCCGTTAAGGGATTCGCGCACATACCATACGCTTTGGTTTTGCAACCCATCGTTCTTCGATAAGAAGTACCGGTCCCCGATTTTCCGGGGCATCCCGATTTTCTCATAATTGTAGAGCGCCTCAAAACGGTCGCGAAGTGGTTGGCGCCAAGCGAGGTCATTGAGATAGCCTTGCGTGAATTCAATCTGCTCATCGACCCATGCTACGGTTTCCTCGGAACGGTCATCTTCCAACCACCGATACGGATCAGCGACCTCGACGCCCCACAGGGTGTCTTTGACGTTTTCGGTGCGGGTCTGAGGGTAGTCCATAGCGCGTTGCATTGGCTTTGAAGGGGTTTGGCAATTGGTGAGAAAGAGCGAGGCGCACAATGCCATCACAATGGCGATCGTACCCTTGGGTGAATGGGCTGCAGGTTGGTGAATCATGAAACAGCGATTATTTTCCCCAAAAATACCGGAAACATGAGCAACGTAAGCGACGAGATTGACTTTCAGATTTATGGGGATGACATGCAGGCGGTGGAGGTTGAATTGGACCCCGGTGAAACGGTCGTAGCGGAAGCCGGAGCGATGAATTGGATGGAGGAGGGCATTCGGTTTGAAGCCCGCATGGGGGACGGGTCTGCGGTGGATTCTGGTTTTTTCGGATCGCTATTGGGCGCGGGCAAGCGAATCTTGACCGGTGAATCCCTGTTCATGACGCATTTCACCAACGACGGTATGGGCAAGCGGCGGGTGGCCTTTGCTTCTCCGTATCCAGGCAAAATCATGCCCATCCAGTTGGCTGAACTTGGTGGGGAGGTGATTTGCCAAAAGGATGCCTTCCTCTGCGCTGTGCGAGGCACAGAGATTTCCATTGCGCTCAATAAGCGCTTGGGAGCTGGTTTTTTCGGTGGAGAAGGATTCATCCTGCAACGGCTCCGCGGGGACGGAATGGCCTTTTTGCATGCTGGTGGAACCATCGTCCAAAAGCAACTGAACAACGAAAGCTTGCGCATCGATACTGGATGCATTGTGGCCTACGCCGGTCAAATCGATTATTCGGTTGAGGCGGCCGGTGGTCTGAAGTCCATGTTCTTTGGCGGGGAAGGGTTGTTCCTTGCCACATTGCGGGGCACGGGAACGGTGTGGTTGCAATCCTTACCATTCAGCCGGTTGGCCAATCGAATTCTGGCCAATGCGCCGGCGGCTGGAGGAAGCTCGAAGGGGGAGAAGTCAGCATTGGGTCAACTCGGTCGCATGATGGGACGGTGACTTTCGAATTTGAACTATGTTTGTACAAGTCCATTAGCAAGCAATGCCCGTGCGGTCAACCCCCACGTCCACTTACCCTCTCTTTTTTAGATGAAACTTTTCGTTGCCAAATTGAACCGAGATGTTCAGGATGAGCATTTGGTCGAGGCGTTCTCAGCATTCGGCGAAGTCGCGTACGCGCGGGTCATCACGGACCGCGATACAGGTCAGTCCAAATGCTTTGGATTTGTTCAAATGCGGGAAGAGTCCGCTGGAAGGGCTGCCATCGAAGCTATGAATGGGGCGGAGTTGATGGGGTTTCGAATGGTTGTGAAGGAAGCGGAAGAGCGTCCTCGTTCGCAGGGGGCTGGAGGCGATCAACGTCCTGGCCGGCGTCCCGAATCTTCCGGAGATCGTCCGCGTTCACCTCGTGGATCGGACGGCGCAGAATTCAGTCGTCAATCCGGGCCGCCGGAGGCACCTCAGCGTGATTTTC
>JAPOHG010000051.1 GCA_029979565.1 bacterium | reverse complement strand
GGGCGTGGAGTACGTGGAAGTGGTGCCATCACCGATGCCGGGAATCTTCGGCCAAGGCAAGGTGCTTCGCACGGCCAATGCGACGGTGAAGTTTGATATTGACGCAGCGTTGCCAAACGTGGACGAGGTGTGTTTTGAAATCCTCGACCTCGGCGGCATCGACAACATTTCCATCAACGGTAGCCCCATGGTCATCACGTCTTACGACCTCAACGGTGACGGCTTCTTGGATACGCCGTTCTACGGCGGTCAAGAAGTGCTCAACGGCTCGATGCTCGGCGGGGTTTTCGTTACGGCAACAAAGACACCGGTGGTGAATACTGCCGGCACGATGGTCGGAGCGAAGATTTTGTTCCGCTTGACGGGTGACGTGGATGCGTTGGTCTTGGGCGGTCAGGAGTACTGGATCGATGACCTGTGCATCACCGGAACGCAAGTGGTGGAGCCGGTGGCAGGTTGCACCAATCCGCAAGCGTGCAATTACAACCCCGAAGCGAATGAAGACGATGATTCGTGCTACTTCGCAGAACCGGGCTACGATTGCGAAGGCAACTGCTTGTTCGACGAAGACGAGGACGGCGTTTGCGACCAGTGGGAAATCGTTGGGTGCCAAGACGAGAGTGCCTGCAACTACGATGCGGATGCAACGCAAGCGGGCTACTGCGATTATCCAGAAGCAGGCTACAATTGCGATGGCACGTGCGCATCAGATTCGGACGACGATGGCATTTGTGACCAGGACGAGTTGCCGGGCTGTACAGATCCGGATGCCATGAATTACTACCCATTGGCGACGGATGAGGACGGCTCATGCACCTATGACGACTCGTGTGCGACTGACCTCGATGGCGACTACCAAACGACCGTCAGTGACTTGCTGATTCTCTTGTCGGCCTACGCTTCGACTTGCGAATAAACCGGCTCAAGCAAACGAAAAAGGCTCGCTTCGGCGGGCCTTTTTTTTCGCCTGGATGCCACAACGGTGCCCACGGGAAAGCAGCTTCTCCGAATCCATCCAGAAATCCCGAAATTTCCCGCATGTACCGAATGCCCATCCTGCTCAGTTGCGTTGCACTTTGCTTCAGCTGTTCAACGCCCACCATTCCAGCAGTTGAATCGGCTGATGCCGACACCCTGCACGTGGTGGCTTCTCGCCTTTTTGAACGCCGCACGTACGAGGATTTTCTCGAGCCGTTGGCGCGACCGGCGGTGATTCAGTGGCACAACGCCTCCGAACTTTCAGACTCGACCCTTCGGGCGGCGCTCAGTATGGCCGACGGTGTCCTAATGACCGGTGGGGCGGACATCCACCCTGGACGGTACGGCCTCGCCGCCGATACAGTGCGTTGTGGCACCATCGACATAGAACGCGACCGCATCGAAAGCGCCTTGCTGGCAGTCGTTGATTCGTTGCACTTGCCGTGCTTGGGCATCTGCCGGGGCTTGCAATTCATGAACATCCACAACGGCGGAACGTTGCACGCCCATTTGCCCGATGTACTCGGAACCAATGCGCACCGCGGAGGGGTCGAAGGCGATTCCCAGGATACCCTGCATGCCATCCAAGCCCGCGCTGAATTTTTGGGTGCGCCTGCTCCTGCGGTGTCAGCGGTGGTTTCGCACCACCACCAAGGCATCGATCGGTTGGGGGATGGGCTGGAGGCCTGGGCCCACGCTCCGGACGGGTTGGTTGAGGGCATTCGCCGCAGTGACACCGTGGCCTACCCGTGCTACCTGGGCGTCCAATGGCATCCGGAACGGTCACCCGCAGGGCAGGCCTTGGTCGAGCCGGTGGGTCGGTATTTCATTGGCGCGATGCGCTCGAAAGAGGGTGGAGCGGCGCCATACTGAGGCCATTCTCATTATCTTCTCGGAACCGTATGGAATCGAAAATGCTCAAGCCGAAGAACGAATCGGAATCAGTGGAGCCGCGCTCAAGCACCAAAGAAGGCACTTCAAAACGCTGGTGGAGCTCGCTTATGGCATCGACGTGGATGAAATCGCGGATGAAACGCTGCAGCGCGTGGCTGATATTTTGTGCGACGGTATGGGGGTGCTCCTGCACGGCATCGATCACCACACCGTTCACGTCATTGCGAGCTACCTGAAGCACCAGGAGCCCCTAAACGGAGTTGACGTCATCGGTCATTCGTTCCGTGCGGCCCTCCCGGATGCGGCCTTTCTCTATGGGTGTGCCATCCATTCCAACGACTTCGAGCCCATGTTTCTCCCGCCAACGCACGCCGTGTCGCCCGTGTTGGCTCCTTTGATGGCCATTGCCCAATCGAAAAACATCAACGGAAAAACCTTTCTCAAGGCCTTCATCGCGGGAATCCAATTCGAAGCCGGATTAAGGGAGGGGGCTCGGCGTTCCGATGCCGCTGCGGCTGCAGATAAAAAACACTTTCCATTCGATAAACACGGATTTCACCCGCCGGGAACCGTTGGGCCGTTGGGCAGTGCACTCGCCTCGTCCATTGCTCTAGGCTTGACCCAAGACGAATGCGTCATGGCCATCGGTTATGCGGCCAGCCGGTCTTCTGGCATCTCCGGTAACATCGGCTCCATGACGAAAGCCACCCACTGCGGGAACGCGGCGAGATCGGGGTTGGAAGCTGCTTTGTTGTGCGCCCACGGGCTCACTGCATCCCGGGAAATCTTGGAAACGGGAAGCGGCTGGGCGGCTGTTTTTGGAGGCCAATTGTTCAATTTTGCCAACCTGGTCGATGGAATGAAGTCATTGAATTGCTTCACAGCGCCGGGATTCGCCTTGAAAAAGTGGCCGGCCCATACGGCCATGCAAGTCGCGATCCATGGCGCACTTCAATTGCACCGTGCAAACCACGCAGATGGACCCATTGAGGTGGTCGTTCCCGTATTCAACTACTGCAACAGGCCTTTTCCGAATGATTCTGACGAGGCCCGGTTCAGTTTTCAATACAACGTCGCCGTGGCCTTGATCGATGGAACGGTCAATGACGCTAGTTTTTCAGCGGCCAAGCTGCACAGTGCCGCCGTTCAAGATTACCTGAGTCGAATCAAGTTGGTCTTCGATCCTGATGTTCCGAGGGACTTCGGCGAAATGGAGGTGGTCGTGCGCCTCGCGTCGGGTGAAACCGTTGAATCGGATGCTTGGCCCGGACACTGGAAGACACCCATGACACAAGACGACAAGTCGGCCAAATTCAATGCGTGCTGCGCCGCCTTTTGGAACACTGAAACAGCACGGCATTACCACGGCTTGATCGCCAACATCGCGGAGGCGGAAAATCTGAAATTGATTTTGGAGGGCTTAACGAAGAGCTGAAAAGCCACGTTCCAACAGCCGCTGCTGGATTTCGCCCCATCCGGGCCCTTGTCGCTCGACAGAGAAAGCCATGTGCTGAAAGGAGAAAATGGGAAAGGACCCGGTTTCGACGTCGGTAGTCGGAAAATCAAACTCAACGAAGAGGCCAACGCCACGGTCCTGGGCAAACTGAAGCGCCTCGTTTCGGTCGGTGATGGACCCTCTCGGGTCCCCGCTGATGTTGGCGCTTGAACAAATGAGGCGGTTCATCATGAAGCCCTCTTCGTTCCGAATCAAGCGCTCTTCAAGCGAGCGGCAAAACGACAGAACGGGCTCGGTGGTTTTTAACCCCTGGTGCGTTCCACTCATGACCAAAGCGTCGTTTTCCGAATCCCTCCATGGCAGGCGAACAAACGCATCATCCAAGGCGCCCTCCACCAGGCTGTTCGTCAAGCTCACTTTCGTTTTTTCATCCAATTGCGATTCCTCCACGAAGCCGCGCGCATCGCTGATGAGCGAACCATAGCTTTTGCCTGCCTTCCTGTTTTTGACCGCACTCATTGAATCCACACCCTGCGCATTCGGCAAAGCCACAACCGCAAACACGTGGTTGAGGTCCACGACGATGGCTCCCTGTTGAAGAGCTCGGGCCACCTTTTTGAGGTCTGGATCTGTCGAAAAATTGAGGATTTCCATGTTGAACAGGCGTAGACAGCCTCTGCAAAAATGGGGATTCCGCTGGGAATAGCTCAAGGGTTGACTTTGAAGAAAGAACCATTGAGCTGCAATCCCATGCGTGGTGGCTTATGTGGTCAAGTTCCTTGCTGGTGGATCGTTCAAAAAATTGTATCTTATGGAGTCGAAGTGATGCAGAAACCATTTATCCTTTTGAATTGCGAAAAAAAGATTTCATAGCTCAGTTGCAAAAGGTTTGCATGGTTCTGGCTTTGATTGTCCCTTGGGGGAATAGCTGGAGTCAGGTAACCATTGTGGAATATCCTTACAATCCAGATGTCAATGGAAACTCCTTCATAGAAGTGGAGGATGTCCTTGCCATTTTGCCAGCTTATGCGGATGCATTCGTCGCAAATCCCATTTTGGTTGATTCGGTGAACTTGGCCACGGTTCTTCAAAATCTCCAACTGCAGATTGAATCCCTACAAGCGCAATTGAATGTGTTGGAATCCAATGCTTTTGATGGCTCGTATTGGAGCCTGACAGATGTGCCATTTTTCGACTATTCCTATCAAGATTTGACCTCCGGTGTGCCACAAGTTGAGGTCGTAGAAAAGGCCCATATGCTGGTGGATGCCGATTTGGTAGGCGGGCAATTGTCTGGGACAAACCTTTCAGGAATGAACATGTCTGGAGCCGATTTGACAAGTGCAGACTTGACACTGGCGAACTTGTCGGGGGCGAACTTGAATTCGGCTAATCTCGTGGACGCCGACTTGACCGGAGCGATTTTGACAGGTGCCAACTTCTCATTTGCGGAGATGTCGGCCGTCTTCTGGCCAGGAGGCAGCTTGAGTGCGACCATTTTCAACGAGGCGAATTTGTCAGATGCGGACTTCAGTCATGCGGATTGTTACGGTTGTGAGTTCATGAGCGCCAATCTCACCAATGCGAATTTGACCGATGCCCACCTGTATAATACACATCTCGAAGGTGCCAATTTTTCAGGTGCCAACCTTTTGAACGCCAATCTGGGGGCAGCATTTGTCGATGAGAATACGATTTGGACGGGGGCGTTCATCCAAGGTTGCACCAATTGTCCTTGCGAGGACGCGGATGGCGACGATTTTTGTGATTGAGACAATTTGGGTGACACCCAAAGAAAAAGCCTGTAAATCAATGACTTACAGGCTAATTCGTGACCCCGGGAGGATTCGAACCCCCAACCCTCAGAGCCGAAATCTGATATTCTATCCAGTTGAACTACGGGGCCAAAGAGGGGGCGAAATTACTATGCAGAACGCCATCTCTGCAACTTTTTTGTGCGCCTTGTTATTCCGTGGGGAACGGCGAAGCCGGCATGCCTGCAAACCGCTCTCGGCAGGCGTCCTCACCCGTAGCGTCTACGGTGTAGGTCAGCGAGGCGATGCGCCAGCCGCGGAAGTCAGATTCGATGGCTTCGC
>JAPOHG010000050.1 GCA_029979565.1 bacterium | reverse complement strand
CAGGACGATGGCGCCTGCAACTACGACACCAACGCCACAGACGCAGGCTACTGCGATTACGCCGACAGCGGTTACGACTGCGACGGAAACTGCATCAACGATGCGGACGGCGACGGCGTTTGCGATGAATTCGAAGTCGCGGGCTGCACAGACAGCAGCGCGTGTAACTACGACAACACGGCCACCGACGAGGACGGTTCGTGCACGTATGCTGCCGCGGGCTATGACTGCAACGGCAACTGCCTCCTCGACAGCGACGGCGACGGCATATGCGATCAAGACGAGGTGACGGGCTGCCAGGACGATAGCGCCTGCAACTATGACGCCAACGCCACAGACGCGGGCTACTGCGATTACGCAGACACGGGCTACAACTGCGACGGCAGCTGCGTGAACGACGCAGATGGCGACGGCGTGTGCGATGAGTTTGAAGTGGCGGGCTGCACGGATCCCGATGCAATCAATTACCAGCCATTGGCAACAGATAATACCGGAGGTTGCCTGTATCCGGAAGACTTCGAACCGGATTGCATGTTCGATTACTCTGGAGACAATTTCGTCGGAACGGCCGATTTGTTGCTCTTCCTGACCAACATTGGAACTTCATGTGAATGATCCATTGACCCTTACGAAGAGCCTCTTGTTTTTGTGGAAAAAACAAGGGGCTTTTTCTATGTCTGCAATCGTGCGAACTACTAATTTCGTTGGTCATGGCGGGAAAAGAGCAGGTATCATATACAGAGGATAATATTCGTTCACTTGATTGGAAGGAGCACATCCGGATGCGTCCCGGGATGTACATCGGAAAGTTGGGGGATGGACAGGCAGCAGACGACGGCATTTATGTATTGCTGAAGGAAATCATTGACAATTGCATCGATGAGCATGCCATGGGACACGGCAAAAGCGTCCGCATCACCATTCGCGACGGTGAAGTGAAAGTCCGGGATTTTGGCCGAGGCATACCACTGGGTAAGGTGGTGGATGTGGTTTCTAAAATCAACACAGGTGGGAAGTACGATTCCCGTGCTTTCAAAAAATCAGTCGGATTGAATGGAGTCGGAGCGAAAGCGGTCAACGCTTTATCAACGCATTTCAAGGTTGAGAGCTACCGAGAAGGCGAGGTGAAGTGCGCTGAATTCGAACGGGGTGACTTGGTCAATGACGAGAAGCGAGGCAAAACCGAAGAACGCAATGGAACCATGATTGCCTTCCGTCCCGATCGGGACGTGTTCAAGGCATACAGCTACCGCATGGAACATGTCGAGCGGTTGCTCTGGAACTATGCCTACCTGAATACCACCCTCGCGTTGTACCTAAACGGCGAGAAGTTCAAGTCCGAAAACGGACTGAAGGACCTCCTGACCAACGACCTCGACAAAGACCCCCGCTATCCCATTGTTCATTTGGTCAACGAAGACATTGAAGTTGCCATCACACACACCGATGCGTACGGAGAGGACTACCAGAGTTTTGTCAACGGCCAATACACGCCCCAAGGCGGCACTCACCAGTCTGCTTTCCGGGAGGCCTACGTTCGCGTTGTTCGTGATTTCTTCGGAAAGGATTACGATGCTGCGGATATCCGCGGAGGCATCTCGGCGGCGATTTCGGTCAAGGTGGAAGAGCCGGTATTTGAGTCGCAAACAAAGACCAAACTTGGCTCTGCCGAAATGGGTCCAGGACAGCCCACGCTGAAGAGCTTCGTTTACGACTTTCTCAAGCGGGAATTGGACAATTTCTTGCACCGCAATCCTGAATCTGCACAGCTCTTGCAAGCGCGTATTTTGCAGAGCGAACGCGAGCGAAAAGACTTAGCGGGCATCAAAAAGCTGGCACGTGAACGCGCCAAGAAGTCGAGCGTGCACAACAAGAAACTTCGGGATTGCCGCATCCACCTCGGCGACAAAAAGGACCGCAACGAAGAGACGACTCTGTTCATTACGGAGGGCGATTCGGCTTCCGGTTCAATCACCAAGGCGCGCGATGTGCTTACGCAAGCCGTCTTCAGCTTAAAGGGTAAGCCCCTTAATTCCTTTGGGTTGACCAAGAAGGTGGTCTATGAGAATGAGGAGTTCAACTTGTTGCAGGCGGCATTGAACATTGAGGATGGCCTCGAAAACCTCCGATACAACAATGTGGTGATTGCCACGGATGCTGATGTCGACGGCATGCACATCCGGCTGCTGCTGATTACCTTTTTCTTGCAGTTTTTCCCGGACTTGGTCAAACGAGGTCACTTGTATGTGCTGCAGACGCCGCTGTTCCGGGTGCGCAACAAGAAAGAGACGCGCTACTGCTACAGCGAAACCGAGAAGCAAGAGGCGTTGCAGGCGCTGGGAGCGAAGGCGGAGATCACCCGCTTCAAGGGCTTGGGGGAAATCAGCCCGGATGAATTCCGTCATTTTATTGGGGATGACATTCGATTGGACCCGGTTGTCATTGGCAAGGAGAGCCGCATCACCGAAATGATGACTTTCTTCATGGGGAAGAACACACCTGATCGTCAAAGTTTTATCATCGAAAACCTTCGGGTTGAAAAAGATTTGGTTGAAGAATGAGCGAGGAAGAATTGCCACCGGTAGGCCCTGAGAACGAAGAGGGCAACGTTCCGGAAGGTGAAAGTACCGGAGAAGCACTCGAGCGGGTCATTCAGGTGGCCGGGATGTACAACAATTACTTCCTGGACTACGCCTCGTATGTAATCCTTGAACGCGCCGTTCCTCACCAGGATGACGGGCTAAAGCCGGTGCAGCGCCGGATTTTGCACAGTTTGGATGAAATGGATGACGGGCGCTTTCACAAAGTCGCCAACGTCATTGGCAATACCATGAAGTACCATCCACACGGGGATGCCTCCATCGGAGACGCCATGGTGCAAATCGGACAGAAGGACTTATTGCTTGACTGCCAGGGAAACTGGGGAAATATCTTTACTGGAGACCGTGCAGCCGCTCCGCGATACATCGAGGTCCGGCTCAGCAAACTAGGCAAAGAAATCCTCTTCAATCCGAAGACGACGACGTGGTTGCAGAGCTACGACGGCCGGAACAAAGAGCCGGAAACGTTGCCCGTCAAGTTCCCACTGCTACTTGCGTCAGGGGTAGAAGGGATTGCCGTGGGTTTGGCGTGCAAAACGCTCCCACATAACTTCGTCGAACTCATCGACGCTAGCGTCGCCACGTTACAGGGCAAGGGCTTCACCTTGTACCCGGACTTTCCGACGGGAGGAACGGCCGACGTGGAGAATTACAACGACGGTTTGCGCGGCGGCAAGGTCCGTGTGCGCGGCCGCATCGAGAAGGCCGACAACAAAACGCTCGTTATCCGCGAGTTGCCATTTGGTGTTACCACCAGTTCGCTCATCGAGAGCATTTTGAAAGCCAACGACAAAGGCAAGATTAAAATCAAGCGGGTGGAGGACAACACGGCGAGTGAAGTCGAGATTGTCATTCACCTCGCGAACAACGTCAGCCCCGACAAGATGATCGGCGCGCTGTTTGCCTTTACCGATTGCGAAGTGTCCATTTCGCCGAATTCCACGGTCATCCTCAACGACAAGCCGCAATTCCTCGGAGTTAAAGAGCTGCTCAAGATTTCAACTGAGCGGACGAAGGGCCTGCTCAAGTTGGAATTGGAGATTGAATTGGCCGAGCTTCAGGAGAAGTGGCACTTTGCGTCTTTGGAGAAAATTTTCATTGAGAACCGCATTTACCGGGACATCGAAGAGTGCGAGACGTGGGAGGAAATCTTGGCCACCATCCACGAAGGGCTCAAGCCGCACACCAAGCACCTGCTGCGTGCGGTTACTGACGAGGACGTGACTCGATTGACGGAAATCCGGATCAAGCGCATCTCCAAGTTTGACGCCTTCAAAGCCGACCGCCTGATTGAAGGGCTGGAGGGTGATATCGACCAAGTCAAGCACCACTTGGAACACCTCACGGATTATGCCATCGAGTGGTTCCGTATGCTCAAAAAGAAATACGGCACTGGCCGAGAGCGCAAGACGGAGCTGCGGTCGTTTGAATCCATTTCGCGTTCGGCCGTGGCCGTTGCAAATGTCAAGCTATACGCCCAAAAGGAGGAAGGATTTGTTGGGTTTGGATTGAAGCGGGGTGAGGGAGAATTGGTCGGAGAGTGCAGCGACATCGATGACATCATTGTCATCCGAAAGGATGGCGTCATGCAGGTCAGCAAGGTGAGCCAGAAGGCCTTTTTCGGTAAGGACATTATCCACGTCGCGGTATGGAAGCGCGGGGACGAGCGAACGGTCTACAATTGCATCTACTTGGATGGCGCCACAGGGCGGAGCATGATGAAGCGCTTCAACGTCCCCGCGATTACGCGCGATCGGGAATACAACATCACCAAGGGCACGCCCAAATCCCGCGTCCTATACTTTACCGCCAATCCCAATGGCGAAGCAGAGATTGTGACGGTATTCTTGCGAGCCAATGCGCGATTGAAGAAACTGAAGTTGGACGTGGATTTTTCGGAATTGGCTATTCGAGGTCGAGGTGCCGGGGGCAATGTGGTTTCCAAAAACGCGGTTAGAAAAATCGAATTGAGTGAGGAAGGTGTTTCAACACTCGGTGCGCGCAAAGTTTGGTACGACGAAACCGTTCGAACCCTCAATGCAGAAGGCCGTGGTCGTTTGCTGGGGGAATTCATGGCTGACGATCGCATTGTGGTCTTCTTGTCTTCTGGAGAATACGCGTTTACCGGATTTGATTTGAGCACCCGTTTCGACGACAAAATGATCCACTTGGAAAAGTGGCACCCACAGCGACCTGTTTCGGTGGTTTATTACGAAGGGGAAAAAGAGGATTGGTACGTAAAGCGATTTCATCCGGAACTCGTTCAAAAGGCCTTCTCCTTCATTGGCGATCACGAAAACTCACGCCTTGGGGTGGTGTCTACCGCTCATCATCCACTCGTACGGATCCGATTCAATCGCCGTTTCAAGGAAACCCGGAATCGTGAAGATGAAATCTTCGATGCCTCTGATTTCATCGCCATCAAGGGCGTTCGCGCACTGGGGAACAAGTTGAGCAGCCTGCCTGTCACGGACGTGCAGCTCGAGCCCTTGGACAAAGAAAAAGAAGCCCAAGCCCAAAAGGCTTGGGAGGCGGAATTCGTTCCTAAAGCCGCAGATAAGCCTCCGATTCGTGAAGACCAAACCGGTGCCGTTGCTGCGATTGGAGAGGACGCTTCACCGGCTGCTTTGAGGAAAGAAGCCACTTCTGAGACCAAGCCAACCCAAACTTCAACATCTGCTGCAGACGATGACGCCGAGTCACCCTCGAACGGCGGAGGCATTCAACCGACCCTTTTCTAACTTGAACACAATGAACAAGAATTTCGCTGGAGCCGTTGCGCTCTCGATGCTAATTGCGAGTTGCGGAGGGAGCAACTCCCCGTCCACAACGACGGATGCCCAAGCGTTGGGGCAAGGACTGAAGTCCGATGAACTTGCGCATCCTGCTTGGTCCGCCAATGCGACCATTTATGAAGTCAACGTGCGGCAGCACACCCCGGAAGGGACCTTCAATGCGTTTGCAGAAGACTTACCCCGCTTGAAAGAGCTTGGTGTGGACATTTTGTGGCTCATGCCCATTCATCCCATCGGGGAGGTCAACCGCAAAGGCGGAGAAAACAAGAACAACTACATGGTGC
>JAPOHG010000004.1:11957-72994 GCA_029979565.1 bacterium | reverse complement strand
ATGGATTGATGCTGCTAGCCAAAGAAGAACCAAGGGAATCGTTGTAGAAGCCAGCCTCCGTAGAAACCAAAAGCGGATCCACGTCGTTGCCAAATACCGAACTCACAAAATCGTCCGCATTCAAAACGTCAACGTAAATGCGGTACGTCGTCTGACCGGCAACAATGCCAACAGCGTGTTCCTCGACCGTCAGCGTGTAGCCGCTCGACGTTCCACCCCCTTCACAGCTGCAGTAATCGCAACTGCCGTCATCGTCCGTAGCATCCGCATCGTAGTTGCAAGCGCTGCTGTCCGTGCAGCCCGCTACTTCAAATTCGTCGCACGTGCCGTCGCCGTCCGTATCCGTCAAGCACTCACCGTCGCAATCGTAACCCGTAACTGGACCGTTGCCTTCGCAATCGCAGGCGCCCTCGGCAATGCCGTTGCCGCCGCATACACCGCATTCGTCAAGTTCCGCACAGCTGCCATCGTCTGCCGTGGCATCCGCATCGTAGTTGCAGGCTGCGCTGTCCGTGCAGCCGTAAACCTCTGAATCGTCACAAACGCCGTTGCCATCCGCATCCGATGTGCACGTGCCGCCGCAAACACCCAAGGCGTCCAAGACGTTGCCGTCGCAATCGCATGCGCCTTCGGCAATGCCATCACCGCCGCACACGCCGCATTCATCAACGTACAAGCAGCTGCCGTCGTCCTCTGTAGCATCTGCGTCGTAGTTGCAAGCCGCACTGTCCGTGCAGCCCGCTGTTCCGGACGTTCCACCGCCTTCAGCGAAAGTACCTACCCCGTCGAAATTGATTGTTTTGAAAATGGTAGAACTTCCTTCACCGTGCTCAAAAATCTGCAGATTCACCGTGCCCGAGATGGCGCCGTCCGTGGACATCTGAGCAAAAAGCACCTGGTTGTTGACATCCGGCACACCATTCGGAGTGTTATTCAGGATGAACCAAGCGCCTCCCACCCCGTCATCAATCACAACATCATCGCCGTCTGTCGGGCCGCCCCAAGCGAGGTTAGCCACCCACGGCTGAGCAGGGCTCTCTACCGTGCTGATGGGCACTTCGCTTCCCACATTTTGTCCTTCAATCCCAATGGTGACCCAGCTGTCTGCAGCCATGGTCGGGAAGGCTCCATAGAACAAGGGATTGACGCTGCTCGCGACCGACGAACCGAACTGGTCGTTATAGAATGAGGTCGTTGAACTGATGTTGAGCGGAGAGTTTGAATTTCCAAAAACGGAACTCAGGAAGTCATCCGCATTGGCCATCTCGACATGCAACCTGTATGTGGTTATTCCAGGGACGATGTCCGTGGCATATTCGGAGACAACAACGGAATACTGAGCGACTGCATTGGTGCTGATGGCCAAAGTAAAGACGCAGCACAAGAGGGAGATAATGGTACGCATCGGACGATAAGTTGGTTCTCTCAAATATAACGAATCTGCGACGAACGGATATTGAACGCTATTTTTGATGAAAAAAAATGAGCATCTCAAGCCTCGAACCCGCGCAGCTGTGGCACTTTTTCAATGCCCTCAATAGCATTCCAAGGCCATCGAAAAAAGAAGAAAAAGTCCGAAATTGGGTCATTGGACTCGGGCAAAAGTGGGGCTTCGAAACCCTTACTGATGACGTTGGGAATGTCCTCATTCGCAAGCCTGCGACTGCCGGCATGGAGAACAAGCGGCACATCGTTCTTCAAAGCCATTTGGACATGGTTTGCCAGAAAAATGCCGACACGGAATTCGACTTCGAAACGGAAGGCATCAGGATGGTGGTTGATGGCGACTGGGTTCGCGCAGACGGAACCACACTTGGTGCAGATAATGGCATCGGCGTAGCAACCATACTGGCCATCCTCGACTCAACTGAAATTCCTCACCCCGCCATTGACGCCTTGTTCACCATTGACGAGGAGACAGGCATGACCGGAGCGTTGGGGTTGAAAGGTGGATTTCTCCAAGGCGATATCCTTTTGAATTTGGATACAGAAGATGACGACGAATTGTCCATTGGATGTGCCGGCGGGGTCGATGTCACTTCCACCGGAAGCTATGAGGCCGAAGCCATCCAAGCAGGTGTGAATCAAATGCGAATCCGCCTCACCGGTGGTTCGGGCGGGCATTCGGGTATGGACATTCACAAAGGCATTGCGAACGCCAACAAACTCATGAATCGCCTCTTGATTGAAACCTTGGGAGAGGTCGATTATCGAATCGCATCCTTGGATGGCGGAGGGTTGCGCAATGCCATCCCACGTGAATCCGAGGCCGTGATTGTGTTGGACCCTGCAGATGAAACCGCTTTCAAAAGTGCGATTGTGGCATCCTTTGAAGCCGTTAAAAGCGAATACAATACAACGGACCCGGATTTAAGTCTGTTCTGCGAAACTGAAGAAACAACTGTGACGCAAGCGATGCCAGAAGAAGACCAACTCGCCATCCTCATGGCGATCCAAACGGTTCCTGTAGGCATCCATCGGATGAGTCCTGATATTGAAAACTTGGTCCAGACCTCCAACAACCTAGCTCGGGTCGAAATTGGCGATGGCGCCATCAGCTTGCAATGCCTCTGCAGAAGCTCGGTGGACTCCGAGAAAGACGACCACGCAAACAGCATCGCTTGTGCCTTTGGCTTGGCTGGACTCCAAACTGAATTCAGCGGGCAATACCCCGGTTGGACGCCCAACCCAAGCAGCGCCATTGTCGCCACCCTGAAAGCGTTGTACGAAGAGAAATACAATGAATCTCCGCGTGTACTTGCCTGCCACGCGGGCTTGGAATGCGGCATCCTCGGAACGAATTATCCGGAAATGGACATGGTGAGTTTTGGGCCCAACATCCGTGGGGCGCACAGCCCGGACGAATGTGTCCAAATCAGCTCGGTCCAAAAGTACTGGGGCTTCTTTCTGGACGCCTTGCAACGGATCCCAAATAAGGCATGAGCTCACCATCCTCTCGCCCCCTTATCCTCATTACGAACGATGATGGCATTCAAGCCAAGGGAATTCAATCCCTAGCCAAAGCCATGATCAACCATGGCGATGTCGTCGTTGTTGCCCCTGATCGCGCTCAGAGCGGAATGGGACATGCGGTAACCATCAACGGGATTCTCAAGATGGAGCAGGTCACCTTCGGCGTGGAAGGCGTCCAAGCAGCTTGGCAGACCACGGGTACCCCGGTCGATTGCGTGAAATTGGCGATTTATGAAATCCTCGGAAAGAAGCCCGACCTGTTGCTCAGTGGCATCAATCATGGGAGCAACGCGAGCATCAATGTCATCTACAGTGGCACCATGTCCGCTGCGGTAGAGGGTGCTGTTGAAGGCATCCCTTCCATTGGATTCAGCTTGCTCAATCACGCTCCCACCGCTGATTTTTCGGCGTGCGCTCCTTTCGTCGAAAAGCTCGCTCTGGCTGTACTTGAACGATCCTTGCCAGAGGGCATTTGCTTAAACGTCAACTTCCCCGACTTGCCAGCAGATGAGTTGAGGGGACTGAAAGTATGCCGTCAATCCGCAGGCCACTGGGAAGACGCGTTTGACAAGCGCACCTCACCCGGGGGCACACCGTATTTCTGGATGACCGGCAAATTCTCCAATCCGGACCAAGGCCAGGACACCGATGAGTGGGCATTGAGGAACGGATACGTGAGCGTTGTTCCTACGCAGTATGACTTGACCGCGCATCACGCCATCTCCACCTTGAACCAATGGGACTTGTGAACGCACGCCGATTCGATCACCCTGGCTTGGGCTTCGCTGCAGGATTGCTCGGTACCGGAATCGGGTTCGCGGCGATGACGGTATGGTGGAGTTGGGCCAACGGAACCTCGTTCGATTATTTCATTCAACAGGTATTCATCGGCAGCGCGCTCTACAAAGACAGCATTCTCACCATCAGTGTGCTGTTCAATGTTGGTGTTTTTTGGATTGCCCTTCAACACAATTGGGACCGGTTTGCTCGGGGCATCTTGGGAGTCATCTTTGTCACCGTTCCGCTGATTATTTGGCTGCAATCTCAAGCGTTTTAACCTCATTCGGATGAATCAAACTGGAGCATCCAAGCCACCGATTCAACGCGTGTTCATCCTCGCCGGAGAAGCCTCCGGTGATGCATACGGCGGGGCGCTCGTTGGCGCACTATTGAACGCCCAACCCACACTGGAAATTCGCTGCTGGGGCGGCGAAGCGATGGCAGCCGCGGGTGCGACCTGCCTGAGGCACTACAAAACGCTGGCCTTCATGGGCATTTGGGAAGTCGTGAAAAATGCCTTTACCATTCGCCGGCGGTTCAAAGAATGTTGGGCCCAAATAGAAACCTTTCAACCGGAAGTGCTTGTGGGCATCGATTACCCCGGATTCAACTTGCGCATGGCAAGGAAAGCGAAGCGCGCGGGAATCCGGACACACCATTACATCTCCCCTTCCGTTTGGGCTTGGAAAAAAAACCGGGTGCGAACCATCCAACAAAACATTGATCGCTTGCACGTCATCCTGCCGTTTGAAAAAGAATGGTATGCCCGAGAGGGCCTGGATGTGCATTGGGTGGGCCACCCGCTGTTGGAATTGCTACAAACTGAACATCAGTCGCCTTCGCCGAATGCTCATGAACGCCCGAGGCTGCTCCTGGTCCCCGGTTCAAGGGCGCAAGAACTGGAACACATGCTGCCGGTCATGGTTAAGGCTGCTCAAAGGCTTCCTCAATTTGATGCCGTAGTCGCTGGCGCACCGGGAAGAAACCTGAAGCATTATCAAACGGCAGAAAAAGCGGGAATCCCTGTGGAATTTGGACAAACACGCAACTTAATGCGCTCGTGCGCCGTTGGGTTGGTGACTTCAGGAACGGCAACCCTTGAAGCCGCCTTGCTCGGACTTCCCCATGTGATTTGCTACAAAACAAGCCGAGTCACCTATTCAATCGCTCGACTGCTGGTTCAATCACGTTGGATTGGGCTCCCCAACATACTCCTTCAACACGATGCCGTTCCGGAACGGATTCAATCCCAATGCACGCCCGGAACCTTGCAAGAGGCCGTACTCGCATTGCACGATGGAACCTCGAACTCTCCTTCGGCGGAGCAACAATGCCAGCATTTTGAGCGGCTCGGACGGGCACTTGAATCTGAGCAACCGGCTTCAGAACAGGTTGCCAATTCCATCTTGTCTGGCCAATGAGAAGCGCATTGGTGTTTTCGTTCTTTGCGTTGCAGTGGCCTGCCGCGGGGATGACGCAATCACGATCGACCATCACCATCGGTCTCCTCGATTTTGAAGATGCACAGCGCATCCGTTGTGAGGTTGTCAGTAACACCTATGAATGGATTTCCCTCGAGCATGGACAACAGCGAACGGTCGCAACATTGGAAGGAATTGATGAGGTTGTCAAGACAGAACAGGGATACAGCATTGCGACGGAATCAGGTGAAGAGCATTCCGCCTATTACATCCTGCAGCCTACAAGCGGCAACGGCACGATTCGACTCATTTCCGAGCCCACAGGTTACCGGCAATATTCAGGAGCGGTTCATTTTTATTGGCACGCCAATCAATGGCATATCGCTCTGGAATCCGACCTCGAAGATTACGTCGCTGGTGTGCTTGTCGCTGAGGTCGGAAAAGGGCATGCAATGGCCCTTTACACCGCGCATGCTGTGGTAAGTAGAACGTATGCCTTGAACACGTTTGGACGTCATCGCCTCGAGGGATTCGATGTCTGCGACCAAGTCCATTGCCAAGTTTTTGATGGTGTGTCAACGGTAAACGATTCCATCCGCATGGGATGCACGGCTTCTCGAAGCCTCGTTTTGACAGATCGGTTGGGTCGTCCCATTCCGGCCGCTTTTCATTCCAACTGTGGCGGGCTGACGCGCAGTTCAGCCGCCGTTTGGCAAGAAGCTTCTCCTCACCTTCGCCCCGTTCAAGATGACGCTTGCGCGCATGGCGCCCATGCCCAATGGGAAAAGCAAATCATCGGCGACGAATGGAAAACATGGCAACCCGACAGTGCTCAACGTGCAGCATTTTCGATGCAGACGCGGAAAAGGTTTCAGCTACCAAGTGACCGGTATGAAATCGGTCCTCAAGGTGACACCCTCATATTGTCAGGAAGGGGATTTGGGCATGGTGTAGGCATGTGCCAGGAGGGCGCTATGGCACGAGCAAAGCACGGTGCATCGCCCTGGGACATCTTGAGCGCGTACTACCAGGAAATTAGGCTGCGTTCCACAACGCAACTCACAATCCTTGAAGCGCGCGGCGTTTGGGGTAAGTAACCGTGTAACCAAAAGAGAGGATTCGCCGCTCATTGGGGCCCAACTCGAGGTCCCAAGCAACCTGGCCAGAAACGGGGTCCAACTCGCCTCCACTCAATCCCAAAACCTCCACTTGTATATCACTGCCCGTGGCTACGGGAATGGCATCATGCACCGTCACAGATACGTTTCGGTTGTGCTGATTCTCAACGGTGATTTCAAACGATTGGGTGGTCTTGCGAGAACCCCCGAAAACCGTGCTTGTGCACTGATCCAATACCCGTATACGGCTGGCACGAACCCGGACATCCGGGCCCAATGGAATGCGCAGGGTATCACCCGGTGCTGGCAGCTGCATAGCATACGCACCCCGGTACATGCCCCCGGCAACCACCTGAACCCGACCTGGGACAAGTTTTGATGCAGCCCATTCACCTGAATTTACAAGCTGATAAGATTCATCGGAGTATTCTGGCAAGAGCAGAAAACTCAGTTCCCCTGCCAGACCAAAGGTTTCGATGAAAATACGCTCGGCAGAACCATCGCCGGGTATTGTCGCGGGCGATTCGGGTTCGAATGCATACCGGTCTATCGCGTTCGCCGTAGTTGAGCGATCAACCCGCATGTCGTCCAATCCATCGCTGTCTTCAAATGTGGCTTGTGCCTCCCAGCCATATGAATTCGCTGCGCTGCTGTATCCGAGACTTAATTCCTTCTTATCCACCGGTGGTGGCGCAATGGACTGCAATGGATTGCCGACCACAAACAGCAAGGGAACTTCCTCCCAATCCTGTCCCGTGGATTGAAAAACCGAGGCATAACGCTTCATTTCAATGGCACCATCATTGGAGACTTCGGCATCGTACACCGAATTCCATCCCGCATTGGAAACAACATAACTGAGGCGAACTTCGTTTCGAACGTTTGGCGGCCCTGCGAAGCGCAGAGTCCATTGGCCTTCCACGGAATCCTTCGCCTCTTCCCATTGCAGGTGTTCTGCTTTCAACGCCTCCAATTCTGCTGTCAGAGCCTCCATTTCCATGCGAAGTTCGAGCATCAGGTAACTCAATTCTTTGACCCGCTCGCGCCAAAAATTGGCGTGGTCACGTAAATCGTCCACAAGGAGCAATTCATCTCCATTCACACTCCTGTTGGAACGGATCATGGCAAGTTCCTCCTCGTATGCAAAAAGCAAGGCCTCGCGCAATGAATAAACTTGCTGTTTCGATTGAATTTCGCGGTCTATTTCAGCCTGCTCTTGCTTGGCCCTTTCGACGCTGGATGCTGGCGCTGCAGTCTCATAAGCGTGAGACGCCAGAGACCAGCCCGGGGCTAGTGATACTTGAAGCATTTCGGCGACAGCTGTGGAAGACAACCCGGTCAATTTCAACGCAGCCACACCTTGGTCGTTCAACACCACACTGCCAGACCGTTCAATTTTGGCTCCGTGTTCGTACACCGTTACAGCATCTATAGGCCATCGTACGGTTTGACTCATTGCCAGCGGGACAACCAACAAAGCCGCTGCAAAAAGCGCGAAGAACGATGCAATCTGTTTCATCATTTCGTACTGAATTTCTATTGACAAATTACGGTATCCTGCCAAACCCCGTAGCCCGCCCAAAGCCCAATTCCTCCTTGAACGTTGGTGACCATATTGGCAGGTGGAGCGAAGGGGCTCCCTTGACTCAAAATTAAATTTTCGTAGCTGCGTACAGCCTGAAAAACGGCTTCGTCAATAGAGCACATGCGCACCACTACGGTATCACCCACCTTAAAATAGCCGGCCTCAGGACTGGAACCGAAGTCGTCATCCCATGCGGTGCTTCCGGCGGCCACTCCACGGAAAGCCGAAAAATCAAACGTTAACCCATTGAAAAAAGCATCATCGGTTACGCTTCCAAGCGGTGCAACAAAATCAGCATCCTTGACTTGCCCTGCCAACGGATCCCACTCCGGTCGAATGTTGATTCTTTTGGCAAACCAGCGGTATGCATTACCAAGTGTATCCGGGTCTGTGAATTGTGCATACATCACTCCCAGGGAGTCAATCGTACCGGGGGACTGAAACCAAGCTGAATCGACAGGAACCGCAGGAACAATGGTCGTCGTCGCTTGCATACTGGCATCGTCAATCACAACATCCAATCCATAGGTAACTCCTTCCATTCCTTGCCATGACGGGTCAAGGGATGTGTAGACGCACAAGTCCAATTCGCTCAATAACGCAGCTGGAAAACCCAAAATTTCCTCGGCTGTTTCGAGCAGCTCAGGCGGCAAATTGGACGTGCACAGTTCATCCAATTCGATGGTGTTGATTCCATCGCTCAAGGTCACCAATGCACCGGGAAGAAAAGATTGTCCTATGGAATTGGCATCTACGGGATCAAAATACCCTTGTGCCTCCCCTACAAAAACCAAAGGCGCCTCGCCTTCGAAGATGCTGCCTTCCACGACGAAAATCGGGTCCACCTCGGGCAGTTCCACTTCAATTTCCTGCTGGCACCCCGTGGCAAGGACGAAAAGAGCAATGACAGGTGCGGCGAAAGAAGCAGAATGTTTCATGCATCAAAGGTAGGGCGAGCGCCCACCGCCCGTCGTGGATAACCTGAAGATAAATCGCCAAATGATTCGAAATCGGCCGCGTAAATCAACCTCGGTTGCAGTTAGTTTTGTCCTTCTCATACCAGCATGCTGAATCGTCGCCACCTCCGGATCAAAATCTTGCACGTGCTCTACGCCTTTTACCAGGACGAGGAACGCGACGTGGTCAAGACCAAAAAAGCCTTGGACCACTCCATCGAGAAAATGCAGGAATTGTACCTCTTGCTCCTTCTGATGATCGGTAGCATGCAATCGTTTGCGATTGATCGCATTGAAGCCGGACGAAAGAAGCAATTGCCTTCGCCAGAGGACCTGCACCCGAACACGAAATTTGTGACCAACCGTCCACTTCGCGTGTTGGCCAACAGCAAAAACCTCAGCAAAGCATCCGCAGACGGCAACATTGGCTGGGGCGATCACCAAGAAATGCTGAGAAAGATTTTCAAAGGCCTGCTGGATAATGAAGAATACACGACCTACATGGCCAGCGAAGAGCGGGGCTTTCGCCACGATCGGGAATGCCTCATCCGCATGTTCCGCAAGCACATGATCAACGAGGAGCTGTTCCAGGATAACCTCGAGGAATTGAGTATTTTCTGGAACGATGATCTCGATCTCGCGGCTTCCATGGCCATCAAGACCATCAAAACCATAGGAGAGACGGATGAGGACGTCGAGCTGCTTCCCCTCTGGCGAGACGATGATGATGACCGGCAATTTTTTGAAGAGCTGTTTCAGGAAACCCTGGCTCAAGCCACAGAAAATGAAGGATTCGTAACCGAAGCTGCCGCCAATTGGGACTTGGAGCGCATCGCGCTGATGGACCGGATTTTGATGAAGATGGCCCTTGCGGAGGCGCGAACTTTCGATTCGATTCCACTTAAAGTCACCTTAAACGAATACATCGAATTGTCGAAATACTATAGCACGCCCAAAAGCCACAGCTTCATCAACGGCATTCTGGATGAGTTATTCGGCAAATTGAAGAAGGACGGACTGATCAAAAAAACGGGAAGGGGGCTCATCGAATGAAACAACGGCTTGCAAACTTCTACATGCTCACCCTGGCTGTGGCCCTGCTTGGCCTCGCAGGTTGTGGTTGGGGCGATCAGAAGAAACTCAGCACAGACCTCATTCACATTCCGGCGACCGCGAGCACTGCAGAATCATCTTCTGCTGACTTGCCAGATATTGCCTTCGCCGACACCCTGGTCGATTTGGGGATTGTAACCGAGGGGACGCAAGCAGACGTGGTGTTCAATTTCAAAAACACCGGATCAGCCCCGCTGATTCTATCAGATGTCAGTACTTCGTGCGGATGCACACTGGCCGAACAGTGGCCCCGGGAGTCCATTCAACCGGAAGGAAGCGGCGAAGTAGCCATCCGCTTTGACAGTCGAGGACGCGTCGGGGCTAACCGAAAGGAGGTATACGTCGTCACCAACGCCGTGCCTTCCACCACGACCTTGGTCTTGACCGCTGAAGTCATCGGCCCCTCCACTCAAGAATAAATTAACCCTGTATACCATGCTCAACTTATTCGCACGATTGACCCTCCAGAGCCCGGCTCCAGGCGAGGGTGGACTGAGTTTTTTCCTCCTCATCGGCGGGATGTTCTTGATCATGTACCTCTTCATGATTCGACCGCAAGTCAAAAAACAAAAGGAGGCAAAGACCTTCCGCGAAGGCCTCAAAAAGGGCGACAAAGTGGTGTCCATCGGCGGCATCCACGGCAAGGTGGTCGACATGAACGAGCGCACCGTGCTCATTCAAGTAGATGGCGCCAAAATCCGCATTGAAAAGACCGCCTTGAATCCAGCGGGCGAAGCTTCGGAAGAAGACATCAAAGCCAACGCATGATGCCTGCTCAGCCAGCCATGCCCTCGCTGGGCCTGTCCCTCGTTCCTGTCGTCGCCCTCATCGGACTGCTCGCAGCGGACGTAGTCGCCTTCGGTGAAGACAGTTCTTACGGAGCCAACCAGATTGCCATGCTCCTGGCCGCATTCGTTGCAGGCGGTATCGGAATGACCCGCGGGGTGCAATGGAAAGCCATCAGCGATGCCATCGCTCATTCAGTTTCCCAAACGACCGAGGCCATCCTCATTTTATTGATGATTGGCGCATTATCTGGGACGTGGCTCATCGCCGGTATCATCCCCGCATTTATCCACTACGGGTTGCAAATCCTTGAACCCGGCATCTTTCTGTTCGCCGCATGCATTATCTGCGGGTTGCTCTCCTTGGCGACGGGCAGTTCGTGGGGCACTGTCGGCACCGTTGGAGTCGCCCTGGTGGGCATTGGTTCAGCCCTGGGATTGAGCGAAGGATGGATTGCAGGTGCCATCATCTCGGGTGCGTATTTCGGGGACAAAATGTCACCGCTGAGTGATACGACGAACATTGCTGCCGCCGTGGGAGGAACCGACCTCTTCAGCCACATCCGGTACATGACCTTGACCACGGTGCCGAGCCTGTTGATCGCACTGGTTGTTTTCTTGGTTGTCGGGTTTGGAGGCGCAGCAGCCGCTGACGGCGTATCTGCGGCTTTTGCCGATGAATTCGGAGCAGCTGTGTTCGCAGCGTTCAACATCCATGTCGGCCTCTTCATAGCCCCGGTGGTTGTCATCGTTTTGATTGCACGCAAAGTACCTGCTGCCGCTGCTTTGTTCATCGGCACCTTGCTCGGAGCCCTGACAGCGGTGGTTTTCCAGCCGGACATCATTCGAGAGGTTGCTGGAATCGGAAGCGAGGAGGGCGGTTTTGTCCTGGCTGCCTTTACAGCGTGCATCCAGTCGATGGCGTTGGACAGCGCCATTTCAACCTCCAACGCCATGGCCAATGATTTACTGGCTTCCAGCGGCATGGCCGGTATGCTCAACACCGTTTGGCTCATTTTGTGCGCCATGGTTTTCGGGGCAGCCATGCAAGCGACACGCATGCTTGAACGGATCACGCAGGCCATTTTGAGCGGTGTGCAGTCCACGTTTGGTCTGGTAGGCCGAACCGTCGGCACCTGCCTCGCCTTCAATGTCCTGGCATCCGATCAATACCTCGCCATTGTCGTTCCTGGAAACATGCTTAAGGATGCCTACGCTGAGCGTGACCTTGCGCCTGAAAACCTCAGCCGCACACTGGAAGACAGCGGCACAGTAACCAGTGTACTGATTCCTTGGAATACGTGTGGGGTGGCCCAGAGTGGAATTCTTGGCGTCGCCACGTGGGCCTACCTGCCCTATTGCATCTTCAATTGGATCAGTCCGCTGATGACGTTGACAGTAGCGGCGATGGGCTTTCGCATCAAGCGCTTGTCCGAGGCGAAGGCAAATTGAACACCGGGTTGAACGATTTGTTGGCTTCCCATGGGAAATGCACACGCACCTCACACCAGCACTCCAGCCGACGAAGCTGAAATCCGTGTGGTGGGGGCACGAGAGCACAACCTGAAAGACGTCTCCATCACCATTCCCCGCGATCAACTCGTCGTCATTACCGGCGTCAGCGGTAGCGGTAAGTCCAGCTTGGCGTTTGATACCCTTTATGCCGAAGGCCAACGCCGGTACCTCGAGACCTTCTCAGCCTACGCCCGGCAGTTTCTAGGGGGATTGGAACGGCCCAAGGTGGACCAAATCACCGGCCTGAGTCCGGTCATCAGCATTGAGCAAAAGACCATTTCCAAAAATCCCCGCTCCACCGTCGGCACGATCACGGAAGTGCATGATTTCTTGCGTTTGATATACGCTCGAGCGGCAGATGCCTTCAGCCTGCAAACCGGCGAGGCCATGATCCGGTTTACGGACGAGGAAATATTGGAGCGCATGCTCGCGGATTACCACGGTCAGCGCATCTTATTGCTCGCGCCCCTTGTCAAAGGCCGAAAAGGCCACTACCGAGAATTGTTCGAGTCCGTCATGAAGCAGGGATACGTGCGCGCTCGAATTGACGGTGAACTGGTGGAGTTGGAACCGGGCATGCGCCTGGATCGGTACAAGGTCCACGATATCGAAGTCGTCATCGACCGGCTTGAAGTGCGCCTTGACGACGAAGAACGTCTGCTGCGCTCCATCAAGACCGCATTGAATTTGGGAAAAGGCAATATGGGCGTCACCATCCACGGAGAAAACAAGGTGCGTCATTTCAGCAGGCATTTGATGTGTCCGACCACCGGTGATGCCTACCCAGACCCCGAACCCAATCTGTTTTCCTTCAACTCGCCATACGGTGCCTGTCCTCAATGCAATGGACTCGGTGAAGTGGCGGAGGCGGAGTTGTCTTTGATCATTCCCGACGACAGCAAAAGCATCCAGAAAGGAGGCATTGCACCTTTGGGTGATATCAAGGGCAACCGAACCATGCAAGTCATTCAAGCCTTGTTGGATGCTTCAGGCGATACCTTGAAAACTCCCATCAGAAGCCTGTCCCCTGAGGTCATGGGTGAAATCCTGTACGGTTCGAAAGAACACGTCTGGGTGCCTGGACGGGCGGGAACGTCGGGCAGTCACGTCAACTGGGAGGGGGTAATTGCCACCATCGAATCGGCAGCTGAACGCAGCAATTCCATACCGCTTCGACGATGGGCACGTCGCTTCATGCAGAAGAAATCCTGCCCTTCTTGCGAGGGAACCCGGCTCAAGCCCATCAGCTTGCAGTTCAAGTTGGGCGGAAAGAACATTGCCGAATTGGGGCAAATGGACTTGGCCACTCTGGCTGAGTGGTTTGAATCCCTGGATGAACGGCTCTTGGATAAGCAACGCTTCATCCTGAAGGAACCTCTCAAAGAAGTCAATGCGCGGTTGGGATTCTTGGTGGATGTCGGCTTGGACTACTTGGCCCTTGACCGATCCGCCCGCACCTTGTCCGGTGGAGAGGCGCAGCGCATTCGGCTAGCGACGCAAATTGGCAGCCGGTTAACAGAGGTGCTATACATCTTGGATGAACCGAGCATCGGTCTGCACCAGCGGGACAACGAGCGCCTCATCAAAAGTTTGCAAGCGCTTCGCGATGCGGGGAACTCAGTCATTGTCATCGAACACGATGAAGAGATGATGCTCAAGGCCGACCACCTCATTGACATCGGGCCCGGTGCGGGCATTCACGGAGGCTACATTGTCGCACAAGGACCTCCTTCTGAACACCTCGGGACCGAGAGCAGCACCGCTCAGTACCTCAACAAAACCAAATGCATTTCCATTCCAAAGCGCAGGAAGACGGGACGCAGTGCCAAGCTCAAACTCACAGGGGCCAGCGGCCACAATTTGCAAAACGTCGACCTCGTCATACCGCTCGGTACATTCACCTGTGTGAGCGGCATCAGTGGAAGCGGCAAGAGCTCGTTGATCAATCAAACCCTATACCCAGCGCTGCACAACCATTATTTTGAAGAAACCCAAGCCCCCCTGCCCTACAAAAAACTCACGGGCTTGCAGCATTTGGACAAGGTCATCGCCATCAACCAGAGCCCCATTGGCCGGACGCCCCGGAGCAATCCAGCAACCTACACCGGGATTTTCAATGAAATCCGAGCGTTGTTTACCAAACTGCCTGAAGCAGCCATACGCGGTTACAAGCCGGGCCGGTTCAGCTTCAACGTTACAGGCGGTCGATGCGAAGATTGCAAGGGCGCTGGAGTTAGAACCGTGGAGATGAATTTCCTGCCTGACGTCCACGTCGAATGCGAGACGTGCAAAGGCAAACGATACAACCGCGAAACCCTCGAGGTCCGCTACCGAGGCAAGTCCATCTCGGATGTCTTGGGCATGACCGTGAACGAGGCCGTGGAGTTCTTCGATTCCTTTCCCAAGCTGAAGCGCATCGCCAAGACCCTACAAGATGTTGGACTGGGGTACATCACCTTGGGGCAGCAATCGACCACCCTTTCCGGAGGCGAAGCCCAGCGCGTCAAACTCGCTACCGAACTCGCCCGCGTCAGCACCGGCCAGACTTTTTATGTGCTGGATGAACCTACGACGGGACTTCATTTCCAAGACATCCAAATGCTCATTGATGTGCTCCAGCGATTGGTGGATCAAGGCAACACAGTGCTCGTCATCGAACACAACCTGGATGTATTGAAGGTCGCCGACCACCTCATCGACCTCGGACCTGCCGGCGGCTATCGCGGAGGGCAAATTGTTGCAACCGGAACACCGGAGGAAGTCGCTGCCAACGCTGCAAGCGCCACCGGTCCGTTTTTACGTACTATTGTGGGTACGTAAAAACAACACATGAAGAAAGGCCTCAAGCAACGCGACTGGAATGAAATCAAGACCAACGACAGTTGGTCCATCTTCAAAATCATGGGGGAATTCGTGCAAGGGTTTGAAACCCTCCAACGCATTGGCCCGTGCATCAGCATTTACGGCTCAGCCCGAATGGCAGAAAATTCGCCGGTTTACAATCAATCCCGTGAAGTGGCTCGTCAACTCAGCGAACGCGGTTATGGGGTCATCACCGGCGGTGGTCCCGGAGTCATGGAGGCAGGCAATCGAGGAGCCAACGATGCAGGAGGAACATCGGTAGGACTGAACATCGAATTGCCGTTTGAGCAGCACAACAACCCCTACATCGATCCAGACAAGAGCATCGATTTCGACTACTTCTTTGTACGAAAGGTGATGTTCGTGAAGTACTCTCAAGGATTCGTTGTCATGCCGGGCGGATTCGGAACGCTGGATGAATTGTTCGAAGCATTGACCCTTGTGCAAACGGCCAAGGTTGAGCCCGTGCCCATCATCCTCTACGACTCCGAATTCTGGAAAGGGCTTGTCGATTGGATGAAAACCACCCTCGCAGACCGCTACAAAACAATCAGCCCTGGGGATCCGGACTTGTTCCATCTCGTTGATTCACCGGAGGAAGTCGTCCGGGTAATCGATGAGTTCTACTCCAAGTCATTGCTTCGCCCTAACTTCTGAGCCATGAAAAAGCCTCTCCTCTTCACTGCCGCATTGGTCTCCTTCGCTTCGGCTTTCAGCCAATTTCCTTACGATGCAACAGTGCTCAACGAGTACTACCTGCCCCTTGATGACCCCACTTCGTTGGGCATTGAGGTGGGGTGGGATGACCCGGAAGTACAAATCCCTTTGGACTTTTCCATTGACCTCGACGGAAACAATTCGGGTGGCATTTTGATGATTGGCGGCACGGGAGAAATGCTGATCAACACCACTGAGAATTCCCTGCTCAACATCCTCTGGCCCATTAGCCTCGACGTCATGGACATCGGAGCAGTAGAAGCGGAAGAGTTTAGCAGCATCCAGTACCAGGTCACGGGCGATTCGCCCAACCGCATCCTGAAAATAGAATGGGACAACTGCGGATCGTATGATGAAATCTCCGGCCTCGGCACCACCACGTTGAGGATCAACTTTCAAACATGGATTTACGAAAGCGGCGGCATCATCGAATACCGTTTTGGTCCCAATACAATCAACTCCGACTCCCTCGAACTCGACTTTTTGACTTCGGGCATCATTCTCGGCTTTGACTACGACTACTATGATGGAACGTTTTACACGGCAAGCGGCGAAGCCGAGGATCCGGATTGGACGTTAACCGATGACTTTTACCAATGGTATTACTCCGGCGCCAATCTTTCGGGCGTACCGGTAGAAGGAACGGTGTACCGATTCGGACCGGCCGTCAACGTAATCGAACCCAAAGGAGAATCACATAACTTCTTCACGTACCCCAATCCCACAGCCGGTTCAGCATGGTTGCAGAACGGTCCCGAGGCAGCAGAATTTCAGGTATTCGATGCCACCGGCCGAACGGTTCACGCCTTCTTCTTGGGTGGTGGAAGACAAGCCCAACTCCCAGCGGAGACGTGGGCAACTGGGACCTACACGATTCGGAGCATGACGCCTTCCGGGCGGACTTCGACGGTCCGACTCTTGGTCGATTGACTCCGGGTTATTGCTTCATGAAAGGAAGGGCGTGACGCAATCCGTCCTTCTCAAATTCCACGACGTACACACCACTGGGCCACGCGGAAACGTCCACGGTCATGCGCTGACCGCCGGACCACGGCCATGCGGCAACCACCCGACCTGACAGGTCCACCACGCGGCACTGCACCCCTGCCGTCTCGATGAAGCGAGAAGCAATGGTAAGCACCTCGTTAGCTGGATTCGGGTACACCTGCCAATCGGCTTCTGCAAGGGACTCATCGACGCGCATCACAGGCGCGAACCCAATGGTGAACACACCGTGTTCGGGCAGGTCCACTTCGGTCGACCAGTATTGGCCTTGGTTCTGCAATGGGTAAAAATCAGGCTGGTTGAAGATGCTGAATTCATCCCCTTCCGCCACAATCAATCCGATGCTTCCGGACATGAACAGTTCAGCTACGCCTGCATCTTGGATGCGGAAGTTCACCGCGCCCACGTCCCCTACCTCTTCACAGGCCCAGATGCGCTCGAGCCGCTCGGATTGGAATGGGAAGGCCGTCACCACCTCGGCCGCTCCGCCGTCGTGGCCCCAAAACAGGTATTCGCCATCCTGAAGGTCCGACGCATCGCTGATGCGCACCGGGCCAATGCCTTGGGCATCGAGGTGCTGGTCCCACTCGCTCTCTCGGCCGATGCCAGCCACGTCTTCGGGGTATTGGTCACGGAAGTAATGCTGGACGTTTCCGAGGTTGATCCCGTAACGCGCGGCGATGTAGTTGGATACAATGGTGCGGTGCGATTCAAAGAGGCGACGTCCGTAAATGAAGTGCTCAGAGATGAATCCTTCACCAAAACGATCATCGAAATCCCAACCGTACCGCACTTCCACGAAATCTTCATCATCGCGTGCACCGATGTTGGACCCAGGGAACGGTAAACGGGTATCATTGACAATTGTGTAGAACTGTTGATCCCAATCCGATTGGTCGTAGATCACACCGTAAAACTGTGGCAACGACGCGTCGACAATCCACAAAGGCGTGGCTTCGGCATAGTTTCCTTCGTTGTCGATCACCACGGATTGGTAAGAGCTTTGGTTTTTCCATGGGTGCAGGATGAACCCGTTATCTTGCCGAGAACTGGCAATCCATCCGTGGTCATTCCATGCAGTTTCCGCTCCGCGCGCCACGCTGAAGGCCGAGATGTCCCGCTTCATTTCAACTGCAGGGGCCACCACACAATCGTTTTCTCCATCAAACTTCAACGCTGGGTAACCGCTGAGGCCATCTTCTGTGGCGAGCGGTGCAGCCTGGTTGTCGTCTTGGTAGGCCGAACTGAAATTGCCCGAGAGAACGTCTCGCCATTCGTGCACAGCCTCTCCGTACTCCACTTCTTCACCCAATGCACCGTAAAGTCCACGATCTGCCCGCAGCCAAATCGACAAGTCTTCCTCATTGCCAACGCCTCCAGGCCCCCAAGGGCCGAAATCAAGCGGAATGGGATGATAGACCAATAACAACGTGTCCGAGCCGAGGTTGGGCAATTCAAATCCCCCCACTTCGACAGCGATTCCATCGGGAACCACCAACTCGATCGGTCCAAATGCATCCGGCACCACCGTGACTTCGTACCCTGAAGGGTTGGGGACAAGATCTTCAAGGGTGGCATTGGTCACGACAATGTCATCAGCAGTCAAATCAGTCATTTCGACCGGCTGAAGATTCCGTCTGAAGGCCAACTGCACTTGGGCATCGCCGTAAATGGACGTCTCACCGGATGACGGCTCCAAAAAGGCGATGGCTGGGAATCCTACGGGCTCCCCATACACATCGGTTTCCCACATCCCACGTCCATACGTTCCAGCACGCAACCGTTGGGGGTCATTGGCCGTCGTGCCCGGATAAAGTTCTAGTTCCGTTACTCGAACCGTGGCAGGTAAGCCGTTCGAGAAATCCGTCCAGCTGGAATCCACGTTGTTCCAATAGTACACCCCCATATCCGATCCCGCATACAACCCGCCTGCACCGGTGGTATCGTATGCCAAGGTGTTGATGGGAAGCGAAGGCAGGTCACCTTCCAATTCAATCCATTCCTCCCCCAGATTGGTCGATTTCCATACCTTGTAATTGAACGAGATGAAGACGGTGCTATCCTCTCCGTATACCGTCTCAATGGCCAGCACCGGCTGAGCGCTCAGCGGCAAGTTATCGGACAAATCGTGCCAGACGACGCTGTCTGCATCTGCTACTGCGTTGTCACAACGGAAGAATTTTCGGCTGGCTTCCGTGGCATACAAACGGTCTTGCACATTGCGGTCACGGTGCACCACGCGCATGGTGTTCGCATCGGAACCACCCAGTTCTGAGCTGATTTTTTCCCAGACGATGCTGTCTTTGACGGGATGCTTGACGTTCATGGAACGCCAGACATTGAGCAGGCCAACATACATCGTCTCAGAATCTTCCGCTGAGACGGTAAACGGTGTGGACCAAGCTCCTCCTTCGTTGATGCCGAGTGTCCCATTCGCGACGATTGTCTGCGACTGAATGCCCGGGCCCGTGCGGTAAATCCGTCCGTATTGAGAACTGGAAAAGAACCACTCGGGATCATTGGGATCGTAGATGCACTCGAATCCGTCGCCACCGCTACCACGGGACCACTGCACCCCATTGAACAGGTACGTACCGTTGTCTTGATAGCCATTCATCGCATGGTTACCGTTGAATGGACTCTGGCCAATTTTATAGATTTCTCCGGTCACAATCCCATGGCTCATATCCTGCCACTGGGTGTTGTCTTCGTACCGATAAATTCCTCCGTCATTGGCCAACCACACTTCATCCGTGTGGGGGTTCGCCAACAAGGCGTGTTGATCAACGTGTAAATAGCTGTTTTGAACATCGATCCATGTCGCACCAGCGTCATCCGATCGCTTCATGCGTATGCCACCAGCATACACTCGGTCCACCACCAATGGGTCGGCTTCAAGCGCCAGGTCGTACCATGCTTGTCCGCCCTCTCCGTCACCAGACGCACTCCAGCCCAAAATGTTGGGACTGTCACTCATTTCAACAAAATTCAATCCCGAATCCTCTGATTTGTAAAACGCCCGGTATTCGTACGTTCCTGCAGAAAGCACGTACACATTTTCTGGAGCTGCAGGTGTCACCGCAAGCACCATGCGGGTACTGGGCACAATGCCTTCGTTGATGTACTCCCATTCTTCACCCGCATCTTCACTTCGCCAAAATCGCCCTTGCCCGGTGCAGTAGATGATGTCGGGGTTGGTCGGATGCACCGCGATGTCTTTGTAATTCTGGGTATTGTTCGAAACCTGGTACCAAGTCGCTCCGCCGTCTGTCGTTTTGAAAATCCCGCTGCTCGTCGCAGCGACGACTTGGTCTGGGTTGGAAGGATACACGGCCAAATCTCCAACTACGTATCCGCTGATCGCGTTGTTTGCAAATTCCCACGTCAGCCCGCCATCAACGGATCTCATTACGCCCATTCCTGGGCTATCAGATGCGTCTCGGTCACCGGTACCGATGTATACCACGGAGGGGTCGGCAGGTGCAAACCCGATGGCACTAACCCCTAGCGTTGGAAAATCATCCGTGTTCGTTTCCCAATTGGCTCCTCCGTCGTACGACCTCCACAAGCCTCCGGCTGGAGCGCCAGCGAATATGGTCTCGGGATCTGTCGGATGGAATGCAATGGCGTTCATGCGCCCAACCCCTCGGATGTTGTCGCGGGTCGTGATGTCGTCCAACGTAGGCCCACAGACCTGCCAATTCCCTTCCAATGAACGCCCTGCCGCCCGCCATTGAGCAATCTGGCGATGTGCGTCGACCGTTTGTTCGCTGGTTAATGCATGCCCTTCGTCGTCGGTTCGACCGTCCATCAGGTGCAACCAACGTTCTACTTGCTTGTAACCTGAGCCCTTGACGCGCTCGCGGCCTTCCCAATGCGCATCGAACAAAGCACGGATTTCATCCGGTGAAGCATCTTCTTGCTGCATCAGGACCGACCAATCGGGATCCTCAGCTTGCTCCGTCTGAGCAATTAAGAGAAAAGGGAGGCTGCAGATTGCAACAGTGAGTGAGAAACGAGAAGCGTAAGTCATGGTGACCATTTTGGCAGTATTTGAATGCTGAAGTTAGGTGTTCATGGCAAAAAGAAGTGACAGAGCGGCGCACCGGATTCCGCAAAAGGCGGGTCAACGGGTCAGAATGGCAGAAAATTGAACGCGAATGGCGCTTGGCGTGAACCTTGATAAACCAAGGCAAACAAATCGAAAACCATGGCAACTGGAAACATCAATGTCCAAACGGAAAACATTTTTCCAATCATCAAGAAATTCCTGTACAGCGATCACGAGATCTTCCTGAGGGAATTGGTGTCGAACGCAGTCGATGCAACGCAAAAGCGAAAAACTTTGGCCAAATTGGGCGAAGTACCCACTGTGGAGGGAACCACCTCCATCGAAGTTATCCGCGATGAAAAAGCCAAGACGCTGACCATTCGCGACCGGGGCATCGGAATGACTGAGGAAGAGGTGAACAAGTACATCAACCAAATTGCCTTTTCTGGCGCCACGGAATTCCTCGACAAATACCAAGGAGAGGAAGCCAAAACGGCCATCATCGGGCATTTCGGTTTGGGCTTCTACTCGGCTTTCATGGTGGCCAAGCAAGTGGACATCGTCACGTGGAGCCAGCGCGAGGACGCCACGCCGGTCAAGTGGAGCTGCGACGGGTCACCCGAATACTCGATTGAGGCAGCAGAAAAGTCAGAACGCGGAACGGACATCGTTTTGCACATCGCCGACGACAGCATCGAATTTCTCGAGGACGCTCGTATCCAAGGCATCCTGACGAAGTACTGCAAGTTCATGCCGGTGGAGATCATCCACGGAACCAAATCCGAATGGAACGACGACCCTTCTGGTGAAAAAGACGAAAACGGCAACGTCAAGAAGGTTGAATCCACGGTCCCGCGCGTAGTCAACGCCACGATGCCTCTGTGGAGCAAGGCCCCAGCCGACTTGAAGGACGAGGATTACGCCGAATTCTACAAGGACCTGTACCCGATGAACTTCGAAGATCCGCTGTTTCACATTCACCTGAACGTCGACTTCCCCTTCAACCTCACGGGCATTCTGTATTTCCCGCAGTTGAAGAAGGAAATGGAATTGCGTCGGGACAAAATCCACCTGTACTCCAACCAAGTATTCATCACGGATAACGTGGAAAACATCGTTCCCGATTTCCTCACACTCCTGCACGGCGTCATCGACTCCCCGGACATTCCTCTGAACGTTTCGCGCTCCTACTTGCAAGAGGACGCAAACGTCAAGAAAATCAGCGGCCACATCTCCAAGAAGGTGTCAGACAAGCTGAACTCCATGTTCAAAAAAGACCGTGAGTCGTTTGCCGCCCAATGGGACGACCTGCGCATTTTCATCGAGTACGGCATGTTAACCGACGAGAAGTTCATGGAACGCGCCAAGAAATTCATGCTGTTCAAAGACACCACCGGGGCGTGCATGACGTACGAAGAATTGATCGAAGCAGTCGGCGAAACCCAGAAGGACAAAAACGGCAAGGTCGTTCTGCCTTACACCGCTGATGCAACCAATCAACACGGCTTCATTGCCCCAGCATTGGAGCGTGGGTACAAGGTGCTCATGATGGAAGGCCCACTGGCTTCCCACATGGTACAGAAGCTGGAAGAGGCTTATCCCGACGTCCAATTCAAGCGTGTCGATTCAGACGTCATTGACAACCTCATCGAAACGGAGGAGGCAGCGACCAGCGCCCTCGACGAAAAGCAAGAAGAAGAAGTCAAACCCGTTATTGAAAGCGCCTTCCCAGGAGAATCCTACAAAGTGAAATTCGTTGCGATGTCCCCCACCGCAGCTCCGCTGACCATCACCCGATCGGAATTTATGCGTCGCATGAAGGAGCAGCAAGCCGTCGGTGGAGGAGGATTCCAAATGTTCGGCAACTTGCCGGACAGTTACGATGTGGCCGTCAATGCCAATCACCCCCTGGTACAGAAAATTTTAGCTGAAAAAGACGAAGCCGCCCGGAAGGCAATGGCCAAAAAAGCAGGAGATCTCGCTCGCTTGTCGCAAGGATTGTTGGACGGCGAAGAACTGACCTCCTTCATTGAGAAGGGATACGCTGAGCTCACGTGAGTCGTTACGGCGCATGGATTGGAGGTGCCATCGGTTGGGCCCTCGGCGGCCCAATCGGCGGCATCTTGGGCTATACGTTTGGCAAAATGTTCTCGGACACCAGCCTGTCCGTTGAGGGCACGACTCACGCCAATCGGTCCCAAACACGCCCGGGAGACTTCAGCCTGGCGTTGCTCGTGCTCAGCGCGGCGGTCATGAAAGCCGACGACCGGGTTCTCAAGTCGGAACTCGACTTCGTCAAAGACTTCTTGAAGAAGAATTTCGGCGCACGTCAAGCGGACCAGTTGACCTTGATGCTCCGAGACGTCCTGAAGCAACCCATCAATACCCGGGAAGTCGCGGACCAAATCCGACGGCACATGGACGTCGCGAAGCGGCGGCTCCTCATCCAGTACCTCTACGGCATCGCCAAATCAGACGGCCAAATCCATACCAACGAGATCACCGTCATTCGTCAGATTGCCGGGTGGATGGCCATTTCGGCGGCCGACCTCGCCAGCATTGAGGAGCTATTCCAAGCGGGTTCACCTGATCCTTATAAGGTGCTGGAAATCAAATCATCTGCTACAGACTCAGAGGTGAAGAAAGCCTACCGAAAGCTCGCCGTGAAGTTCCATCCTGACAAGGTTTTGGATTTGGGTGAAGCGCACAAAAAGCAAGCGCGAGAACGATTTGATGCCATTCAATCAGCCTACGAACAAATCAAATCAGAACGCGGTTTCAAGTAAAAGAATCGTTGAATCGCCCCTATCTTCGGGCTCAACCTGAATTACACTTGACACCCTATGAGGAAGTTCTCCATCCCGACCGTTGCGCTGCTTTGTATTGGAATGCTGACCGCAACATTCGCCACTGAAGCCCAAGCCCAACGCGGAAAGAAATCCAAGAAAAAAGGCCAAACCGAGGCGCCGAAAGGACGTCCGGATAAGGATGCCATCAAGCCCCTTCGTGAGGTCATCAAAAACTGTGCGGAGTTAAACGGCTTGTTTACGTTGTATACCGATACCGTCAAAGGCAGCAGCTACCTCGCAATTCCCGATTCCATGATGGAACGGGAGTTCATTTACTTTTCCCATGTAGACGACGGGGTGGCAGAAAGCGGATACACACGAGGCAGCTACCGCAACAGTAAAGTGATTTCGTTCCACAAGCATTTTGATCGCATCGAATTGCATGCGGAAAACACGAACTACTATTTCGACCAAGACTCCCCGTTGGCCAAAGCTGCTGGTGCCAACATCAACACGCCCATTTTGGCGAGCCTGAAGATTGAAGGACAGGATACATCCAAGACCGTTCACCTCGTATCGGGCGATGCCTTGTTCCTCAAAGAGGACTTTGAAATAATCAAACGCCCATCCCGCCGTCCAGGAGAGTCGGTTCTCGGCAAGTTGTCACGAGAAAAGACCAAGATTCACAGGATCAATAATTACCCGGAGAACACCGAGGTCATTGTCGACTACGTTTACGACAACCCATCACCAAAGACAGGCGGGGCGGCCCTTGAAGATGCGCGATTCATTACCGTTCGCTACCAACACAGCCTGCTCAACATGCCGGAGGAAGGATTTACTCCTCGACCTGACGATGCACGAGTGGGTTACTTCACAACACAAACCGAACACATGACCTCGACATCCTCCACACCGTGGCGGGACATGATTCACCGCTGGCGATTGGAAAAGAAGGACCCCGCTGCCGCGGTATCCGAGCCGGTCGAGCCCATCACGTGGTGGATTGAAAATACCACTCCCTATGAGTTCCGCGATTACATCAAGACCGGGGTCGAAAAATGGAATCAAGCGTTTGAACCGCTTGGATTCACCAATGCTGTTGTCGTCAAGGTACAACCCGACACCGCCGATTGGGATGCAGGTGATATCCGATACAACGTTCTGCGCTGGACTTCGTCCCCAAACCCTCGTTACAGTGGATACGGTCCAAGCTTTGTCAACCCCCGCTCGGGTGAAATCCTCGGTGCTGACATCATGCTCGAATGGAGCGGAATGACCGGGCGCCTATGGCGTTCGGAGGTCTTTCAAAATGCTGGATTCGACAGCATGGAAGAAGAAGCGTACGCGGCGGCGCAAAGTGCCCGCGAACGCTATGCCGAGTGGATGCACCGCTGCGACGCCGGTGCTGTGCAAGCGCAACAAACGCTGTTTGGATTGGCCGCGCTTCGCGCCCGTTCGTTTGGCAGCGATGAGCAAGAAAGATTCACCCGTGAGACCCTGCATCGCCTGGTGTTGCATGAAGTGGGACACACCCTCGGATTGAGCCACAACATGGCCGGTTCAACCATGCAAACACCCGAAGCCCTCAAGGATGCCGACGCCGTAAACGCGAAAGGCATGTCGAACAGTGTCATGGATTACCCGTCCATCAACTTCGCGCGCAACAAAGAGGACCAGACCAAATTCTTTGACGATGCCCCCGGTCCATACGACAAGTGGGTGATCGAGTATGGCTACTCTGTTGGTCTCGAAGACACTGAAGCAGAGGCGACTCGTTTGGAGGGCATCCTGAGGCGTTCGATAGAACCCGATTTGAAGTTCGGCAATGACGCCGATGACATGCGACGCCCGGGAGGCGGCATGAATCCGGATGTCAACATTTACGATTTATCCAGCGACCCTGTCGCTTACGCAAGTGAGCGATGCGAACTGGTGAATGACCTGCTGCCCGAGATCATCTCCGAATACGGCGGGGACAACCATGACAGTTACCACGAAGTGCGACGGGCGTACTTGACGTTGACCGGCGAGTACATTACCCAACTTGGTGTCATGACCCGGCAGATCGGTGGCGTCCGCTACAACCGAGCTCACCCTTCCCAGCAAACTGAAGCTCCATTGCAACCGGTGTCTGAAGCCGATCAATTGGCAGCGATGAAGGCACTGAAAACATATGCTTTTGCACCGAACGCTTTCGAAGCTGCGACGTCCGTTTATGGTTACCTACAAAGCCAGCGGCGCGGCTTTGGATTTTTTGCCCAACCGGAAGATCCAAAAATCCATGCTCGTATCGCTGCTGCGCAACGAAACGCCCTCAATCACCTCGTTCACCCACGAGTCTTGCAACGCCTAACCGATGCAACAGAGTACGGCAATACCTACCGCCTCGACGAATACATGGACGATCTCACCGACGCCATTTTCAAAGCGGACCTGCGCAGCTCGGTCAACACAGTCCGCCAGCAGCTCCAGATTGAATACGTGAAGCGCTTAATCTCGGTGCTCGATCCCGAAAAGAAATACGATACGGTGGCGCAAACGATGGCATTGGCCACCTTGAAACAAATCCAACGCGACCAGCGCAATGCCTCCTCTCCTGATGGATTAACCAGGGCCCACCGCGGGCACATCCTCTTCCTGATTGAGAAGGCATTGGAGTCCTGATGAAAGCGAACGGAGGCACCCTGTTCAAAAGGTGTGAAGAAAAAGGGCGGAGAATTCCAGCAGGGGTTTTCCGCCCTTCGCTTTGGGTTCTAACTTGTATGCATGGATCCCAAGGACCGGCATTTCAAAGTGATGGGCGGACACGTCGACCATGATGTCTGCGACTACATCGCTGCCATGAATTCGGAGCAAAACTTGGACATCCATGTGGGATGCGATAGCCAGAATTACAAACGCTACACGGTGTACGTGACCACCGTTGTCTTTCGCTATCCAGATAATGGCGCCCACGTCATATACCGCAGGGAACGCGTACCAAAAATCACCGACCTCTGGACCAAACTTTGGGGCGAAACAGAGCGATCAGTGGCGCTGGCAAATTTGATTCTGGAAGAGTGCGACATCCGGGTGAAGCAAATTGACTTGGACTTCAATTCCGATCCGCAGTACCCATCTCAACGATTGATCAGCGCTTCAGCCGGCTACATTACTTCCTTGGGCTTCGAAGCCAGAGCCAAGCCCAACCTCTTGATGGCGGCCTGGGCTGCAAACGTGCTTTGCCACTGACATGGTCAGCGTGGGAAAAGTCGATTAAGTTCTGCTTCTCTGAATTCGAAAATGCCCCGAACTTTCTTGTGTACAAATCCACCACCGAGTTCTCCAAAGATGCCTCCGGGCAATGCATAGTGCAGGGTGTCCTCCATTAGCACCCCGCCGTCATTTTCCGTGAACCGGTGGACGTGGTGCCAAAATTTGTAAGGTCCAAATCGCTGTTCGTCAATGAAGTACTCGCCCTCTACGGACTGCGTGATTTCTGTGACCCAGCGCATTGGAATGTTGAGCAAAGGCCGAATCTTATAGGTGATTATTTGGCCTGCAAACGTTCGCTCGCCAGCGCCAGTCAGGATCTCGAACGACATGTCTGGCGGGGTGATGCGGTCCAAATTTTCAGGAATGCTAAAAAAATCCCACGCCTCTTCAATGCTCAAAGGCAACCACTGTTCCGTTTCCAATCGATGCAATTTCATACCAGCACAACTGAGCGGCTGAGGCAATTGTTCTTGAACAAAAGGGGCAAAAAAAATGAAGCATCCGCCGTTGCAGATGCTTCACTACGATTCACAACTAGGTCCTCCAAGAACTTAATGTTCCATGACCTTTGTCAAATATAGTTTTTTCAACAATTAAATCAAAGATTTCGTATAAAAATTATAACATTTAGTCTTGTTATACTGGCATAGAGCGACCATTTCCTGCAACTCAACGACAATTGCGTCCCTTGGAATACCTTTGAAGCATGTCCTCCAAGACACCAAATTATTGCTCAGCTTATGCTCGAGCCACTGCCGTATGCTCGCTCTTGTGGTTTACCAGCGCGGCAGGGACTGCCCGAGCGCAAATGAACTTGGAAACTTGGAAACAAACCTTTGACCAACGCTGCAATCTGGATGATTTGACCGCCTTCGAGGCGGAGGCGGACATAGGATATGGCAGCATGCCAGGGCTCAAACAAGCCGTGCCTGCATTGGATGCTTTGGAAGCGGCATTGCAGCCTTGGGGCGAAAACCGCGAAAGGGAAAACCAATGCATGCAATTGCTCCTCGCCGAACAAGGAAAAAGGCTCTTGCAGCTCAACGCTTTGCACGGTCTGCACCGCTCAGTCATCGATGAGGCATGGTCTGCCACTGCCCTTCCCTCCTCCTTTCGCTGGATTCCTGCATTGTCCACGGCGTGGAACCAATCAGCCCATGCCGATCAACGACGCACTGGACTGTGGTGGAATGATCGCAATCACGCATCAGAAAGTGGTGTCATATTGGACGGTGGGATAGATGAACGCGGCATACCCGAGATTTCAACGGCATTGGCCATTGCTCAACTAGAAAAATTCCAGCGGCGATTCCCCAATGATCCTCACCGAGTCTTGGTCGCTTATGTCAAAGGCATGGCATTCGCAACCCGGTGGAGTGGAAAGCCCGGATACGACGACGAACTGGACGAATGGCTGGCCCTCTACAAAGTAATCAGCCGCATGATGGTCAATACAGATCTTCCCAACCTCGAATTGGATTGGATTGAGGTCTTGAGCAACTGGGAAAGGGTGACATGCAACGGAGAAATAGCAAGAAATGAGTGGGTTGAACAGCGCGGCCTTCCGTCAGGCGTGCTCAGCCAATTCTTGCCTTGGTGGACCGGCAGTGTATTGCCTTGCGCTGTCATCGATTCCTACAACGTCGTCATGCCCGCCTCCTATGTTTCCCGATGGAATGCTGATTCCCCCTCGCCTGAAGTGGCGACGAACCGCACGACTCCCCCCGATGCCTCAAGCACAGGGGGCCAAAGCGAAGACTACACCGTCGCTTACACCTGCCAACTGCATGAAGTCAAGGCGGGCGATACGCTCTGGAACATATCAAAAAGGTACCCTGGAACAACTCCGGAATGGATTGCAGAAATCAACGAAATCACCGATTACATTCGCATTGGTGACGTCCTCTGCATCCCCATTCAACCATGAGCCATAACAACCATCCCGTTCGAAGAACCCTCGTGTTTTTTGCAGCGGTATGGGGAGGGATTTTTGCCTTCATGGCTCGGCCGCACTCCACGGTGGGCTTGTTTTCAGCTTGGCCTCACTTCGGCCAGAACCATGCGACGGTTGCATCCATGTCCCCGGCAGATGCACAAGTCATTCTCGATCGGTACGCTGCTCCCGTTCCTGTATTCGACTCCATCCAAACAGTCACCGATTCGCTGGCCGAGTTGATGCCTATCAAGGATACCGCAAATGCCCACCCCGCCTCTCCAGCATTGCCCACAAAAGAAGTGGAATCGGAACGGCCTTTCTTGGGATACGATCGGGGTGCCATCGACCAGTTCCTTCACGAAAATCTGCAACTGGTTGGCAAGGCCGAAGCTTTCGTCACGTTGGGAAATTTCTTTGCTGCCTTGAATGCTCCTGCCCGGAAACCGACCATCCATGTATTGCACTACGGCGATTCACAAATTGAAGGCGATCGCATCACCGGACACTTGCGCAATGCCTGGCAATCCATCTGGGGCGGCAGCGGCCCGGGCTTTCTCGCTCCAGTCTCTCCGATTCCAACCCTGGCCATGCGTCAATCTTGGAGCGGTGAGTGGCAACGTCATGCGCGTTTTGGTAAGCGCGATACCACCATCCGGCATGACCGGTACGGACTGATGGCCGCCTTTGCACAGCCCAATGCTACACAACAAGATTCGATAGCGGAAGCAGCAACATTGCGATTTGAGCCACATCCACGTGGATACAGACGCAACCGTTCGTTCAACCAACTGCACCTGGCATTGGGACAAGTCAGCGAACCGACGACCCTGCAATTAAGGATCAACGAAATGGATTCCGTCTCGGTTCTACTCGAACCCGACAGCCTTACACGTAATCTCTTATTGCCCCTTACCGCCCTCGACACGGCGGTGTTTGAATCGTTGGAATTGCGGTTCAACGGAGGGTACCCCGAGGTCAATGGCATCGGCATGTGGACCGATTCGGGCATTGTGGTTCATAACCTGGCCATGCGCGGCAGTTCCGGCACCGTATTCAGGCAGTTGGATCGCGAACAATTCAGCCTTCAGCTGGCTTCAATACGCACCGAATTGGTGATGTTGCAATACGGTGGAAATACCGTCCCGTATATTGAAGACAGGGAGAGTGCCCAGCGATATGGCCGCTGGTTTACTTCTCAGATTCGCTTATTCCAATCGCTGCTACCTGACGTCCCTATCATCGTCATTGGACCCTCTGACATGGCACGCAAGGCCGGTACTCGAATGGAGACCTACCCACAACTCGCTCTGGTTCGGGACGCATTAAAGGAAGCCGCATGGGCCAACAACATCCTCTATTGGGACATTTTTGAAGTCATGGGTGGAGAAGGCAGCATGGCAGCATGGGTCCAATCCGACCCACCCCTCGCGAGTTCAGACCACATTCATTTCACCTCAGCAGGGGCCAAGCAAATCGCCGAGTTGTTCCGCCAATCCATTCAAGCCGAGTGGACGCTATGGCAAAACACACAGGCTGAACAAACGCTTGTCCATGCGCCTTGAACGCCCGTTCATTTTTGTGGCGGTGTGCCACTTGTTCACTGCAAACGCCCAAGCCAATACCCTACCTGCCCTCGCCATTTCGGACAGTGTACATGTGCCTTGGGAATGCCCCGATTCATCCGAATCGTTCGGCCGACTTTGGAGCACCATGGACAGCATTCAATCACACCAATCGTGCACGTTGACGATTTTGTACATCGGCGGTTCCCATGTGCAAAGCGGATGGATCGGACACGAAATGCGGCGCTCCTTGGCCAAGTGGGCACCGCAGGCGGAAATGTCGCGCGGGATGCATCTTCCGTACCGCTTGGCACAGACCAATACACCAACGCATTTCCGTACGGAATTCAGTGGCCATTGGACGGCAAGTCGATGCACCCGCAGTATCGATCAAGCACCATGCGAAGCGGCCCCGATTGCTACCGGAATCCTCGCTTATCCAGCGGGTGTTGCGACCATACAACACGTCAGTTATTTACCTGATTCTTCCCGTACGGCGTGCTCGGCGCTTGAAATCTGGACCAATGCTCAAAGGTCACAGTGGCGTTGGACGGGCAATGCTGCCTTGGATACTTGTTACCGTCTTGCAGATCAGTTGGGTTGGCAATTGAAACTGGCTGCGCCTGCTGACACCCTCGCGCTGACCTTTTTCGCCCAGGAAGCAACCGACGTTTGGTACGCCGGGATGTCCGACTTAAAAACTTCTTCTCGCTCACGAATCGCATTTCACGAATGGGGACACAATGGATTGCGCGCCCGCCATGCTGCTGCCTTGGACGGCTGGGAGGCGTTACTCCAAAGGGTTCAACCGGACCTGATTTTCGTCGGCATCGGGCTCAACGATGCGGTAGACGGTGAACGCCTCAACCTCGAGTCCTTTGCCGCGTATTATGCCGCGCTTACCAGCGAGCTGCGTGCTTCAGGTGCCGCGATTGTATTGCTCGGCAACACTCCCGCAGCTTATGGCCATACTTCGCTTGCAAAACCTTCGAAATTGATTGGAAGCTGGCTCCAACAACACAGCGCATCCAACGCCATGACTTACCTGGATGTGACCACCGCACTGGGCGGTCCCGACATCCCGACGGAGTGGATGGAGAATGGACGCATGCAACCGGATGGCATGCACTTCACTGCCGCGGGGTATGCGGCCTTCGCTCGCGTGCTCTTCGAGGCATGGATAAGCGCGTATTCCGATGCCAAAAAGGCGCCATCTTTGAATGGCGCAGCTGATACGAATCAAGAGTAATGCTCGAATCCTTGTCTCAACCGTTTACGTTTTTGAATGCTTCGTTTTGGGCGTTCATGCTCATGGTAATGTTGGGAATGGCCGCAACTGAAAGAAGGGTTCAAGTGCGCAATGCCTTCTTGTTTGGAGCCAGTCTGTTTTTCTATTGGAAAACCAGCGGTGCATTCGTTGCCATCCTGATCTTTTCTACGCTCTCAGATTGGTGGATCGGAGGGCGGATGCACCGCACGATTGGAACACCGCGCAAACTTTGGTTAGCCGCAAGTTTGACCATCAACCTGAGCGTCCTGCTCTACTTCAAGTATGCTTACTTCATCGCCGATGCGGTGCAGCCGTTGCTCGGAGCGCACTGGAGTCAGCCGCATGCAGCCCTCGGCCAATGGGCGAATGCGCATCTCGGAACCACATTCCGGATGGACCAAATCCTGCTGCCTGTGGGCATCTCGTTCTACACCTTTCAAACCATGTCGTACGCCATCGACATCTATCGCAAAGAAGTGGAACCCTTGCGCAACGTGCTCGATTTTGGGTTTTTCGTTAGTTTCTTCCCGCAGCTGGTAGCGGGTCCCATCGTTCGGGCTAAATTTTTCATTCCGCAACTGCATCAACCCTATCGACTGAGTCGCTTCGAATTTGGAACCGGGCTCTTCTGGATTTTGAATGGACTGATCAAAAAAGTCTGGCTTGCCGATTACCTCGCCGTCAACATCGTGGACCGCGTCTTCGCCAACCCAGGCAGTTACAGTGGGTTTGAAAACCTCATTGGACTGTATGCGTATAGCTTGCAGGTGTACGCTGACTTCAGCGGATATACGGACATGGCCATTGGCATTGCCCTGTTGATGGGGTTCCACCTGCCGACCAACTTTCGGTCGCCTTACAAAGCCCGAAACGTCGGTGAATTCTGGAAACGCTGGCACATCAGTTTGTCCAGCTGGTTGAAGGATTACCTGTACATCCCCATGGGCGGAAACCGCGGGGCTTCCTTGTTCACGCTAATTAGTGGTTCCTTTTTGCTCGGTTTTGTTTTGCTCATGACCCCCAATGCCGGCGTACGGCTTATTGTACTCGGTGGTGTGTGCCTCGCAGGAGCTTTCATCTACGCCTTTCCTCGCGCGCGACAGCGCATCAGTACCAACATCAATTTGATGATGACGATGCTCTTGGGTGGCCTGTGGCATGGAGCCAGCTGGAATTTTGTCCTTTGGGGTGGCCTGAATGGTCTCGGACTGATCGCTTACAAGGGCTGGCGAAAAATCAGCCCGTGGGGAAGCTACACCCGCTGGTGGCACCACGCGATAGGCGTCCTGCTGACATTTCACTTCATCACCATGACGCGGATTTGGTTTCGATCAGGTAGCCATGTCACGTGGGATGCACTGGACGCCCCTCACGACATTTGGGCCGAATGGTTCACGGCCAATGCCATGATCGAGCAATTGCTGTTTGGATTTTGGTCAAGCCCATTTGGAGCTGTGATTTCAAGCTATGCCCCCGTCCTCGGACTGATGGCGTCGGGAATGGTGATACACTGCTTGCCCGAACGCATCAAAATCAACTACCGCACTGCCTTTGCCAGTGCTCCCTTGTGGGCTCAAGTCGGCATCAGCCTCGCGACCATTGCATTGGCTTATGCCGGCATGTCGGCCGGCGTACAGCCCTTCATCTATTTTCAGTTTTGATCACTCAGCGACCTCAACTCCCTGGTAAGCGCTGCACGATTTCTGCGTATTGCAGGACGTTGCGAAGACCGCCATGGTCAACACTCCAAGCACCACGATGATCAAACGCTGAATTCGGGCATGGTCCACACCGGAGGCATTGAAACCAGAAGGGTCTACTTTTGCAGGGTTGGGAGAGTTGGAGAACATATCGGTCTGTTTCGGTGGTTCAAAAACGCAGGGTTGCCAAACTTAGTATATTTATTTCGAACAATGACCGTATCGTCCTCAATCCGCCCGTTGAACGTTCTTTTTTTGGCTTTGGTCACTCTGCAGACCCTTTTTGTCCTCGAGCTCACGGCCGACCTCACCTTGCCTGCGGTTTTGGTGGATCACCGGAGTGGCTGGCTCCTCGCTGAATTCTTGGGTACGGCGGTATTGTTTGTCGACTTGGTTGTTCGATTCGATGAGTTACACCCCAAGCGGAAGCCATTCTACTTGCTGGGAATCGCAGGTTGCGCCATGGGTTGGTGCTTCCAGTTTTTCGTACACTACCTCGACAGCGCGTTGATGAACTGAAAGTCAGTCATCAAGGTGGTACTGGTAATCTGAATCGTCCAAGCGCGAAGGAAGTGCTCTGAACAGTTCAAACCGCTGCTGGATGTACCGGATGAACTCGTATTGGGTCCAGGATTGAAGCAATTCATCCCCGGGATCGCTGAAAGCGATAAACGCGTCGAAATCATCTGGAGCCAAAAGGATGATTTCATAATTGACGTACTTGACAAACAATTCCCGCAACAGGTCATGGCGGCGGTCACGGTTTTCCAACTGTGCAACCAATCGCTTGCTCTTCTCTTCCCGACTGAGCATCTGGTACAAAAACGTTATCGGGCTGCTCAGCGCGTCCACGCGGGTCAGTCTGAAATCTTCTTCGTCGTATCCCAAGGCCTCGATGTCCCGAACAATTTCTCGCAAATCGCGGGGGGCCACTACCTCGGCCACACCAACCTCCACTTTAAGCCGCTGCAAGCGCACTTCCCAATCCCACTGCCTGCCAGAAAGCGGAGCTACCCGTTCCAAGGTATGAAAGCCAATCGCTCCAAAAGCTATGGTATCTCCGGGGCAAACCGCCATCAGAAACTGCCCGTGGTGGTCGACAAATTGACCCCCGCCGTCCTGTGCTCTGTTGACCACCATCGCAGCAGGAATCAGGTGACTGGAAGCATCCATCACACGACCCGTGAGGAACTGCATGGAATCGCAGCGCGCTACAGGAGCGTTCGACTGTGCTGCGACTTGCCCCGATAGCATGAGAACAAACGCCGTGCGAAAACCCAACTGCCTCAGTTGTAAAAAAGACCAATGCACGACCGCAAGATAGGTGGATGTTCGCGTTAACTTCGACACATGAGCGAGTCAAGCTTCCATAAAAAAGGCCAATCCAAGCTGGCCAGTGAAGCAGCGAGGAAAGATGCCCTCCACCGCATTCGTTCCGCCCAATTAACGCGGCGCAGTCCGGAAGCGTGGGCAGCGGCCATTCAACAAGGTGACCGCGATGCGCTCAGCCAAGCCATTACCCTTTCTGAAAGCAATCGCCTTGAAGACCTTCGGATTCTGACCACCATATTCAACGCGTTAAAGCCAATAACAACCAAAGGCACACCTTCCAATCGCATTGGAATTACGGGCGTACCGGGGGTTGGAAAAAGTACATTCATTGAAGCGTTTGGACACGAGCTTTTGGACCGAGGGCATCGGGTAGCGGTGCTGGCGATTGACCCGTCAAGTTCGCGCTCAGGTGGTAGCCTGATGGGCGATAAGACCCGAATGAACGGATTGTCCAATGAGGCATTAGCCTTTGTTCGACCGAGCCCAACCTCTACCAACTTAGGCGGTGTCGCACGGGGAACGTATGAAGCCATCTTGCTGTGCGAGGCAGCAGGTTTCGACCGCATCTTGGTCGAAACCGTCGGCGTGGGGCAGTCGGAAACCGCAGTGCGCGATTTGACTGATGCCTTCATTCTCCTCATGCTTCCGGGTGGAGGTGATGAATTGCAAGGCATCAAACGAGGCATCATGGAAATGGCCGATTTACTTGTGATCAACAAGGACGATGGCGGCAACCGTCCGCTTGCCCGTGAAACCGCAAGCCAGTACGAACAGGCATTGAGGTTGTTCCCACCCACCCTTGGCGGTCACACGGTACAGGTCCATACAACGAGTGCCCTTGAAAAGCACGGTATTGACGCGGTGGTCGATGCCGTAGATGGTATGGTCAATCAATGGTCGGAGAACGGATGGTTTGGATCCCAACGTCAGAAACAACGACTTCGCCAGCTCGATGCGCATGTGCATGCACTGGCTCGCATTGCACGGTTGAACGCCACGACTTCTGCTGAATCGTCGTGGATACATCTTCAACAAGAAGTAGTCGACGATCAGCGCCATCCGCTAGAAGCTGCGCAGGCTTGGTCGAAACTCCAAACAGCACAGGAACCATGATGCCCTTGTTCGCGATAGCGCTTTGCATCGGTGGAATTGCCTGGATTCACCAACGCAGCTATTGGCAATTGTACCATAAAACATCCGGACATACTTTGCCGAAACACAGCACGAAGAAATCAATCGGCATCTTGGCACTTACCGGATGTGCACTTTGCATGACCATGGTGGGTGCTGATGATATAGCCCTTGGTGCGTGGGCAGCAAGTTTAGCCGGAATTCTAGCACTCGTTGCTCCCGAGCGCGAGATTCAAAATTTGACGTACGCCGAATCATCCCAACATTTGCGCCATCGTTTGGGTTTCCTCAAAAGCCAATTGGACCGACTGGAGGAACGGTCTCGTCTCGATTCAGTGCTGAACCGCGTATCGCACTCCGAATACGCGCTGGGAAAAATCACCGACCGGTTCGAATTAATTCTCGCCACCATTGAGAACCACCTGCTCATAGGGGACCACGGACACGCTGAACGCATCATCACGGTGTTTGCGCGGCACTTGCGTCAGACCTTGTACGAAGGTTCCATGCCTTTTCTCCCTTTGTCCGAATCCATTGAACACATTCAAACCCATTTTGACTTGATGCACCTGCTGACCGGAAAACGTCTTGCTTGTGACGTCGACGATGGTATGCTGGACGAGCTTACCCGGTCTCGGCATACGGTGACCTTTCTTGTCAGCGACTGGGCGCAGCGCACGCTTTGGCCCTATTTCCAACTGGCAGAGCGGAGCATTGAACCCATGGGTGAATCCGTTCTGACAATGGACATTGCCGGCGATGAACTCATCGTTGGATACACTCCGCCGGATTCGATGTACCTGCCCGAAGGCACCCACAACCAACGCATCGAAAAGCGATTCAAAGTGCTCGGAGATCCCAGTGCAGCGAAAGTGGGCATTTCCAACCACCTCGCGGAGGCGCTTTATGCATAGGCGCCGAAGGAAAGGACTCGATTACTTGGTTACCAAGGCCACAGCTTCTTTGAGAGGCTGCTCCATTTGCTCTCCAGTCTGCATGTTACGCACAGTCCACACCCCTTTGGACCGTTCATCTGCACCGGCCATGAAAACGAAACGGACATGGAGATCTGAAGCGTGCTTCAACTGCTTTTTCAACTTGACCACGTCCGGGTACAGCACAGTCCGCACCGACGCTAATCTCAATTGCCGCATGGCCTCTAGGGCTTGTGGCTTTCCTTCCTCATCGAGCTGAAGGACCAATACTTCAGGCTCGGCCATGGCCTCTTCAGGAAAAGCATCGTAATGCTCGAGAACGTCGTAGATGCGATCGGCACCAAAACTGATGCCAACACCGCTCATGCCTTCCCATCCGAAGATTCCGGTCAAATCGGCATAGCGGCCTCCGCCACAAATACTGCCGATGGGGGCATCCGGCACGCGCACTTCAAAAATGGCACCGGTGTAGTAATTCAACCCACGGGCCAACGTAGGGTCAAAAACCAACTGCTCCGCTTCAACACCTGCCGCATGGGCCATGCTCATCAATTCCTTCACTTCTTCGTACGCCGCACTGGCCTGCTCATCGCCGGCAGCAAACAAGGCTCTCATCCCAGCAAGTCGCTCCGAGGATTCGGTTCTGGCGAGCAAGTCGAAAAGTTGCATTACCCGGTCGATCGTGCCTACCTCGAATCCGCGCTCACCCAGTTCTTTACGGACACCGTCATTGCCGATTTTGTCCCATTTGTCCAAGGCCACTGTGAAATCCTGAAACCGCTCTTCAATGCCCCACGCTCGGGCGAGGCCATTCAACAGCCGTCGATCGTTCAATACGATCTCGTAGCCGGGCACGCCCAATTCCGAAAGCACCTCGTGAAAAAGGGTAATGAGGTCCAGCTCACACAACACGCTGTCGGAACCGATGATGTCCGCATCGCATTGGGTGAATTCCTGGTAACGCCCCTTTCCTGGTCGGTCGCCTCTCCATACTGTCTGCATCTGGTACCGTCGAAATGGGAACGTCAAGTCGTTGCGAGACATGACCACAAACCTGGCGAATGGCACCGTCAAATCGTAACGCAGCGCTTTCTTCGAAATGCTCGCGGTCAACGCTTTCGAATCCCCCGCTGCGAGTGCATCGGAATTGGCTTTATTCAGGTAATCTCCGTTGTTGAGGATTTTGAAAATCAATTGGTCTCCTTCTTCCCCGTACTTACCGGTAAGGGTCTGGAGGTTTTCCATGGCAGGGGTTTCGATCGGCTGAAAACCGTACCGCTCAAAGGCCTTGCGCATTACGCCAAACATCCAGTTTCGACGGGCCATGACGCGTGGACCAAAATCCCGCGTTCCTTTTGGAATGGATGGTTTGCTCATTCCTTGGGATTATCGCTTGTTCTGGCGGCGGTACTGAATGAAGGCCACAACGGTGAGAATGGCCATGCCGAGGAATACATATTGCATGCTGGTAAGTGCTTTGAGGGTACTAAATTCGGCAATCCATGGGAACGAATGAAACAACTGCGCATCTTTCCGGCCACCAAGGCGCCATTTACGACGCTGCATGGGATCCTTCAACTCAAACGTGGCTAACCGCGGGAGGTGACGGAATTGTAGCCGAATGGAACGCCGATGGCTCCGGTGAAGGGCGGGCACTTCTGCACCACGATAAAGCATTTTTCTCCATTGGATGCCTTTCCAACATGCGCGCCGCCGGGGCCGAGAATGGGGAACTCTTCACCTGGACAGGGAATGAACCGGAATCGGTCACTCGGATGGAAGCTCACAGCAATGGACTCTTTGCCTTGGCATGGTCACCTTCTTCCTGTTTGCTCACGGGCGGCGGTGACGAACGTATTGCCATGTGGATCGATGCTGAACACCAATTCGAATGGCGACTGCCCGGCGCTCAGAAAATCCGGTGCCTCGTGCACAGTCCAACTTCGCTTTTCATCGGCACGACATCGGGCAAAGCTTACCTCTGTGAGCATTTGGAGCCAGGGCGCAGCATCCAGAATGCCGTTGAAATCAATGGGCATGAAGGAGGCTGTTATGCAGCTGTTTGGTTGCCTCAAAAAAAAGCATGGCTTTCAACGGGGCGAGATGGTCACATCAGGGCCTGGACCCCAACCGGCGAGGAAATCCTCTCCATCCCTGCTCACGAAGGTGCAATTTACCGGATGGCCAGTGACGGCACCATCCTCTGGACGGCCAGTCGAGACAAAACCCTCAAAGCGTGGAAAGCAAACGACTTGACTTTTATCCGTAAAATCACCCACCGCGATGGTGGGAGCGCCCGTTCCATCAATGCACTCGCCTGTCGTGCCGAAGGATCCTCCCCCACGTCGAATGCACTTTTATATGGCGGCGATGACCGCATTGGAAGGCTTCTGACTTACTGACCCATCCAATCCACCGGGTCTACCCCATGTTCCTCGAGCCATGCATTCGCTTTTGAGAACGGACGTGAGCCTATAAAGCCGCGGAAGGCCGACAATGGACTCGGGTGGGGAGACTGCAACACCAGGTGATTGGGGTTGGCAAAACGATTTGCGTGCGCTTGAGCGGGTTTACCCCAGAGAAGAACCACCAGCGGTTGTTCCTGGTCCGCCATTAGATCAAGAACAGCCCCGGTGAATTCCTGCCATCTCAGGTGGGAATGAGAACCCGGTTTACCTGCTTGAACCGTCAACACATCGTTGAGAAGTAGCACCCCTGCACGGGCCCATGAACCCAAGCAGCCGCTCCCATCAAATGACCGTTCTAACGGCCAGGGTTGACTCAAATCGGTCGCGGCTTCCTTGAGGATGTTCCGAAGTGAGGGTGGGTGCGGAATGCCCGGTGCCACTGAGAAGGCCAACCCGTGGGCTTGGCCAGGGCCGTGGTAGGGATCTTGACCGCAAATGATCACCTTGACCGCATCGGGTTGAACTGCTTTCAAGGCCTCAAGTTCATGGCCACAAGGCGGATAAACACCCCCCGCGTTTCGCTCCTTTTCGACCGCTGCATCAATCTCCTTCAGAAGTCCATCTGGCAAATCCAATTGGGCGCCCCACTCCGGCGGAAGCTGGTCAAAAAGCATGATCAAAAATGAAGGGTTCAATTCGGTTTTCCAACGCTTCACCTCTTTTCGTTGAAAACCTATTCGGTCAATTCCTTTCAGGTAAGGAATCTACACGGTACTTTTGCCCTTTCGCAAATGTTGCCTAAGGCGTTTTAGCCGCACAAATCATCCGTTGCCTTGTCATTGACCGACCTCGAGCTGAAGAAACAACTGGAAGCCAACAAAGGGAAAAATCTCTACGGATACCAGGAAAATGCCATCAACACGCTCATGTCGCGGATGGAGAAATTTCCGGACCGCTATAACTTGTTGTTCCAGCTGCCAACAGGGGGCGGAAAGACAGTCATTTTCTCCGAGCTGGCCAAGCGCTACATCCTGAAAACAGGAAAGCGCGTGTTGATTTTGACGCACCGCATCGAGTTGTGTGGACAGACGAGTCGAATGCTGACGGATATCGGTATTCCCAATAAGATTATCAACAGCAAGGTCAAAGAGCTCGATGAAGAAGATGACCACTGGTGCTTTGTTGCCATGGTTGAAACGCTGAACAATCGGTTGAACGATGAGCGCATCGAATTCGAAAATTTAGGGCTTGTCGTCATCGACGAGGCCCACTACAACAGTTTCCGAAAGCTCTTTGGATACTTTGCCAACCAGATCATACTCGGCGTAACGGCCACTCCACTGAGCTCGAATGTAAAGTTGCCTTTAAAAGACAACTACAACGAACTCATTGTCGGCGAATCCATTTCTTCGTTGGTCGAACAAGAATTCCTTGCCAAGGCCGTGACTTACAGCTACGACGTCAATCTGCGCTCCTTAAAGATTGGCATCAACGGCGATTATACGGTGAGCAGTTCCGAGCGGCTCTATGGAAACTACCTCATGCAGGAAAAATTGTTGTACGCCTATGAGGAGAAGGCCAAAGGCACGAAAACCCTGATCTTCAACAACGGCATCAACACGTCCAAGCAAGTTCAAGCCATGTTCATTGAGGAGGGCTACGAGTGCATGCACTTGGACAACACCCACAGCGAAAAAGAGCGGCAGGACATCTTGGAATGGTTTGAGAAAAAGCCCGATGCCATTCTGAGTTCTGTTTCCATTCTCACCACAGGATTCGACTCTCCATCGGTCCAAACAATCATCCTCAACCGAGCCACGAAGTCGTTGACGCTCTATCACCAAATGATTGGTCGAGGCTCTCGTATCCTTCCAAAAAAGCGAGATTTCAATGTCATTGACTTGGGCAACAACGCGCGCCGATTTGGACTGTGGGAATCCCACATCAATTGGGCGGAAATATTCAAATCCCCCAACTCCTACATCGAAGGATTGTACACGGATGAAGAGATTGAGGACGAGTTCGTTTTCGAGTACTCGGATGAATTGATGGAAAAACTCCAAGGTGGTCCTGACCCTGATTTCAACATGGCCGAGGCATATGTAAGCGTGACGCGCAATGGCGGTCGCCCAAAGGAAGCCATCGAACTGAGTATTGCTCACCACGTCGAAATCATTCGGTATGTCAGTGAAGACCTCTGGGATGCGTTCGACTTGGCCAAAGAATTGGAAGGTGACATTGCTTACCGCATCCGTTTGTACTCGAAGTGCATCGCTAAGACCACCGAGAATTACAAAAATTGGTTGAAAGACGAGTATTCTAGAAAGCTCCAGAGCGCCCTTCGAAAAGCCTACGTCACGGACGACCAAGAAGTATAGGCAAGCGGCACATGCAGCTGTAAATCGATTAGCGACGCTTATGAAGCGCTGCGTTTCTTTACCGTTGCATGCGTTATTTTCGGTGGCATGCCAGCAACAGAAACCGTTCCCCATTGGCCCTACCTCTTGGGCCTCGCCATCTTGCTTGCATTGAGCACCGGAATTTGGCACAACTTGAACGGTATGGCCAAACGGTTTCCGCAACTCGTTCTACCCGTGCAACGGTGGTTTGCAGCCTTTGCTGTAGGCCTGCTCGCAACATCGGTCGGGTTCCTCGGGTATGCAGCCGTCTTCCCGAGCCAAGCCCTCGAAACATGGGATTGGGACCCAATGAATTGGAGCTCCATCGCAGTTGCCAGCATCAATGGCATTTGGTACGGCATCAGCCTCCGTTCACTTCTCGGGCATTCCGAGAACACCCGGGAACAATTGATTCAAAAACAGCTCTTGATGCAAAGCGTGTCACAAGCTCAACAAAACGTATTGCTGAAGGAACAGGTGCGAGAAACCAAGCGGCGCCACCTCAAATCCCAAATGAATCCCCATTTCATTTTCAATGTTCTTACCGGGATCCAAAACTTACTGCAAGAAGGAAATAGCCAGAAAGCAGGAACAGTGTTCAGTCGTTTTCGCCGGTTGCTCATGCTCGGATTCATGTCGCAGGACCGTGTCCTGGGCCCGTTGGCTCAAGAAATGAATCACGTGGACCAGTACCTCGAGTTGGAACGAACCCGGCTGTCTGAATCCGTTCGATTTCAATGGAACATTGCACCGGACGTCATTCCATCGGTCATCCCTTTCCCGCTTTTCATCCTTCAACCGCTTGTAGAAAATGCCATTTGGCACGGGTTATCCGGCACAGGTGTTGCCCGGCCGTCGCTCGCAATCAACGTGCACTGGAGGGACCAGGACCTCATCATCGCCGTTTGCGATAATGGAGCAGGCATGCGCCCCAAAGTTGACCAAAAAAGCGCCCACAAATCCCGGGGTACGGCCATTGTCAAAGAACGCCTCGCATTGCTCCGCCATCGCGGGCAACTGGAGATTTTGGATTGTCCGGATGGTCATCCGTTTGAACGCGGGGTCATGGCACGCATGATCTTGCCGTTGTGGGCGTTGGAGCCTGCATGGCACTCAAACGAAGAGCGAAAGGCGAGTTAAAAAGCCCAGCGCGGAACCGGTTCATCACTCAGGGAGCCACGGGAACCAGCCTGGTACAACATGCTCCCGGCCATAGCAATCATCGCAGCATTGTCTGTGCAATAGGCCATTGGTGGGATGAAGACCTCCCAGCCGGCATCCGCTTGTTTGTGGTTCAATCGAGCGCGCAATCCACGGTTTGCAGAAACGCCACCGGCAATGGCTACGCGAAGGATGCCTGTTTGCTCTACGGCCGCCTCCACTTTTTCCATCAGGATGTCAAGAATAGCATTTTGAACACTGGCGGCGATGTCGTTTTTGCGGGCTTCAATGAACGAAGAATCGCGCTGAACATGCTTTTGCAGAAATTGCCAAATCTGGGTTTTCAATCCGCTGAAACTCATATCCAAATCCGGCACTTTCGGCTTGGTAAAAGCAAATACTGAGCCATCACCTTCCGCGGCCATGCGATCGAGCACCGGGCCACCAGGGTACGGGAGCCCCATGAGCTTGGCCACTTTATCGAAGGCCTCCCCTGCTGCATCGTCCTTCGTCTCGCCCAGAATGGTCATTTCCAGTGGAGCATCCACCCGGACCAATTGGGTGTGTCCTCCACTCACCGTCAAGCACAAAAAAGGAAACGCCGGAAATGGCTCTGGTGCCAAGAAGTGGGCCAAGATGTGCGCTTGCATATGATTTACGGGCACCATAGGGATGCCATGCGCCCACGCCCATGATTTGGCGAAAGCTGTTCCAACATGCAGGCTGCCCATCAATCCGGGACCGCGTGTGTACGCCACGGCATCGATGTCAGCTACCTGGATTCCGGCCGTCTGCATGGCGGATTCCAGCGTTGGGACGATGTTCTGCGCATGGGCCCGGCTTGCCAATTCGGGAACAACCCCACCGTATTGCTCGTGCACCGATTGGTTTGCGATGGCGTTGGACAATACCTCGTTACCTCGGATGACCGCTACCCCCGTGTCATCACAGGAGGATTCAATGGCAAGGATTACTGGAGGACTTGGCATGATTTCTGAACGCAAAAGTATACTTTCACAAACAATAGATGAGGGCCCTTATCACAAATCAACGCCGCCGCAAACGCTACCTCTTCGTCGCGTCCTTGAGCTTATTCGTTGGCATTGGCCTCACTCCAGCTTTTCAAACGTGGGCATGTCGCCTGGTGTTAAACAAAGCAACCGGAAACCAAGGCTTGAACTGGTCGGTTGAACAGGCTTCAATTCGGCTGTTCCCTCTCGCCATTGAGTTGGACAATGCTACCCTCACCAATGCGTACGGTACGAACCTGCGTTTCAATCACGTGGCTGTGAGTCTAGAAGGCCTCGGCAGCCCATCGTGGCACGTGGCGCAGCTACTTGTGGAAGGCGTTGAAGGAGTGGCTGTCAATCCTAAGAATGACGCAACTTCAACCAAGCCAACCACTGCTCCTCAACCGTTTTCCTTGGTCGTAGATGCAGCAAGCGTGCGGGACGTGCACGTCGAATTCCGAACCACTAAATCTGCGGTGCTCTTGGAATGGGAACTGTTGACCCTTGCCGAGATGAACTGGGACGGAACCTACCTCAACGGCACCTTTCAGGTGCCACAAGCGATGGCATCCCCCCTTCCCCTGAACGACAATCCATGGTCAGGCGCATGGACAGACCCCATGGCCTTGGAAGGAATGGATGTGCAAATTCAATCCAACGATTCTATGCGCCATATCGCAATGCAAACTGGATCCAACTGGGGAGTTCTGTCCACCGAATGGAGGGTGATTAATGAAACACACACCATTGCTTTTCAAGCCACGCCAAACATCCAGAAATGGCCGATTCATCCAGAGCATTGGTTAAACAAATTGCCTCAAGTGGTCTCCGATTCCGTCATTTCCGGTGCGTTATCGTGGCATCCCGAATCCGGTGGAATCGGTTCTTTCTCCCAATTGGGCGTGGAGGTCCCGTTGGCATACAGCGGTTCGACCTGGAAAATCGGCCCGATCAAGATGGATACCACTCAACTCGAATTCTTTACCACCCTTGCCGGCATGCCCTTTCCTTCCTATTTCAGCATGCACCCTCACTGGAATTTGGAAGGGGAATACGACGGGGCTGTCGCTCGAGCGCAGTTGACGCCATCAACCGGTTCGAGCCAATACCTGTCATTGTCTTGGGACCGCCGCGCAGACCAATCGGAATTCACGGCATCATTGATTGGCTTCGCCTTGGATTGGCAGAGGCAAGACCTTCGCCCAGGGGGCTGGCAGTTGAATGGGAATGGACGGGCCGGCGAAACAGGGTGGCACGGCAACCTCATCGCTTCCCATCCCGATGGCGATGCGGTCACCACGGCGTGGAATGCCGAATGGGGACCATCCGATTGGTCATTCTCGACCGATACGCGAATCGAGCAGTTGGTCCGCCATACCGATTCCGATTCGCCATGGGAACTTTACGCCCGCATTGGATGGCGAGGGTCTGGAACCGACGAGAAAAACTGGACACAGGTGCTTGAAGTGCGGGACATCGTGTTGTTGGAGAATAACATCCCTCGGTCTTTCGATCGGTTCGATGCCATCCAAAAACGCAATTTAGACGCGTGGTCAGTGGAATGGGCCTCCGGGATAACATCTGGTAAGGCACAATGCAACTCTGCACTGTTGACTGACTGCTCATTCAATCCCACCCGGTTGGCATTTGAGCCGCGTACCCAAAACGCCTCCATACCTCCACAGTTGGACGTTCAAATCCAAGTGGCCAACCTGAAACCCATCGCACTCCTCGCCGATTTGCCCTTCACCACGTCCGAGCCCTTCTCCATCCACGCAGGCTGGAACGGAACCAAGGGCATGCTTCACACCAACATTTCTTCCCTATTCTTTGGGGGGGTCACCGTAAGCAATGTCTCGGTCAATGGGACACTCCAATCCGAAGAACCTTCGCTGTTGAATTGGGAAGCACATGGCTTCGCATTCAACGACACCCCCGTCTTTGATGAAGCATTGGGCCAATTGACAGCAGGAGCAGCAGGACTGGAATTGGCGATTGAAAGCTGCATCGGTGAAGCAGGCAACGAGGCCTTCACGTTGCAAGAACCGGCATCGGTATTCATTGATGCTGAAACGTCGGCCTGTTCCATGTCCACCATGCGCTTCCTTTCATCGGGAGGAGCCGTCGAATTTTCCGGCGGCTTCAACCATGCCAGCGATTGGAACCTTCAAGCTCACATGGCCCACCGTGGCTTTGGCTGGGGAAGCGCTGCGCACAACGTCAGCGGAATCGATGGCACCCTCACCCTTCGTGCCGGCCCAGGTGAACCTACAATGGCAGGCTCATTCACCTGCGAAAACGCGCAGTGGGGTGATTTTGCGGTTGTGGATGTTCAGGCAGCCATAGCAGGAACCACCAGCGCACCTCAACTGACTTTTGAAGCGAATGCACTTCCATCTGGATCCATTCGCGCGGCCATAGACCTTCCGTGGAATGATCTTCCAACGGGACACGCAGATGTCGCGTTTACTGATCTCGACCTCGCTCCTGTAAATGGACTGCTGCCACCCGAAAGCATTGAATTGAATGGCCAGGTATCTGGCGAATTGACGGTCCATGGGTTGGATGGATTTCCTCGTATTGACGGAGAGGTGGTGCCCCAAGAAGTTACCCTGGCCGTGCCTTACCTCGGCACGCGGTACAGAGCCGAGGGAACCGTCAAGGTCCAACCCGATGGATTTTTCATGGACCAGTGGGCACTTTTCGATAGAGACAGTACCGAAGCACGTTTCAACGGAACGGTCCTGCATACCGCATTCAAGGAGTGGGATTTGGACTTCGGCATAGAGATCCGTGATCGGCCCATCGCACTCATGGACATTCCCATCACCGATGATGCGTTGTTCTACGGAACCGCGAAAGGGACGGGCGACATCAACGTATCCGGATATGGTCCGGTGCTGGAGATTGATGCCCTGCTCGAAACGGGTCGAGGAACTGATTTTGCGCTGCCCATGGACAGCCGCAATGATGTGGACTACGCGGATTTCGTTCGGTTCAAAATGGCCCAAGTTGAATCCGAAATCACCGCCGCTCCGCGCGGCACCTTTTCTGACACACGGCTCAATCTCGGCATCGACGTCAATGAAGGCGCCCAAGCACGCATTGTTTTCAACCGAAAGGTCGGCGACGAAATCGTTGGCAACGCGGTTGGCCACCTCGATTTGGAGGTGAAAGATTTCGAGCAACTGGACATGACGGGCAATCTGGAAATCACCGAAGGAGCCTACCACTTCACCTTGCAAAACTGGTTCAACAAGCGGTTTGACATCCAGTCGGGAAGTACGGTTTCGTGGGAAGGAGATCCATACGATGCCCAACTGAATGTCGCCACAACGTACACAACGCGTACGTCACTCGACCCGCTACTCCCTGAAATTAACGACCTCCCTGGACGCATTCCGGTGGAGCTGCAATTGCAACTGAAAGGTTCTATGCTCCGGCCTGGATTGGATTTCAATGTGGCGGTACCCACCGCCGATTCCCGAATTCAAGCCCTTGTCGAAGGTGCCCTTGTGAATGAGGAAGCCGTGCAGCGACAAGCTTTAGGTCTCCTCACCCTTAGCCAATTCATTCCCACCGACCCCACAACCGCGGCCGTTGGCGGATTCATCCAGCCTGCGCAAAGCACCCAGTTCTTGGCGAATCAACTTGGACACTGGATTTCGCAGATTGCCCCTTCCATGGACGTAGGGCTGGATTACGCTCAGGACGCGTTGAGCGGCGAACAGGAGGTGGGCCTGGCGCTGAGCACCCAGCTGCTCAACGATCGATTGCACATCGAAGGCGAGGTGGGCGCTCAAACCTTTGGAAACGTGCAGGCCGAAGACTTCCAGATTCAGGACCTAACCGTCAGTTTCGATTTGACAGATGACGGTGGTATTCAATTGACCGGCCACTCGCGCCAAAACGCCTCCCTTACCAACGCCATCGAAGGCGATGCCGTTCAAGGAGTTGGCATCCGGTTCAAGTGGGCGTTCGACGAGTGGGCAGAATGGAAGAATAGATAAGCGACAAACCGCCGTATTTTCGGGGCAAAGAAAGTCCATGAGAAACGTAACCCTCCTTCTTCCCTCTTTGTGCTTATTCATTTCAGCTTTTGGGCAAATTACCATCACAGGAGATGACATGCCCCAGCCGGATGTTACCTATCCGCTTGTCAATGCAGCGATCACAGACATCAGCCTCGGCGAACTCAACGGTGCAGATGCGACCTGGGATGCCAGCGATTTGATCCCGCTGATGGAAGCTCCATTGACGCCGGTCGACATTGACGACGCAAGCATCAGCGCCGCCTTGGTTTTCAACAGCCCTTTCAATTCCACCTACCAATGCGACTTTTTCTTGCCCACTGAATTCCCTGACCTCGGCGTCGACTTGGGCATTCCGCTCGACGGTTTCAACAACTTCTACCAAACAAATGGAGACGCCTACGCGATTGCCGGCATTGGACTGAGTGCCATGGGCTTTGACCTGCCTGTCACCTACGATGATATCGATGAAATGATTCCACTTCCACTGGAATATGGCGAAACCATGAGCAGCACAGCCGCATTCGAGTTGGACGTAACCGGTGTGTTGACATACGGGTTGACCCAATCGCGTGACGTCGAAGTGGATGGCTGGGGCACGCTCGTATTGCCGAGCGGTTCTTACGAAGTGCTCCGAACCAGGACGGAGCTGGTCGCGACGGATGACGTATTCATTGAGCAGTTGGGCGAACCGTTCACCATTGATCGAGAACAGGTTACGTACCAATGGTGGGGTGCTGGGATGGGATTCCCCTTGCTGGAAATCACGGAAATTTTTGGACTTCCGTTGACGGCGACTTTCCAAGATTTGGGTGAATCCACCAATGTGAGCGAGGCGAATAAAGCCGAAGCGTTCACACCATTCCCCAATCCGATTCGTCAGGGACAGCTCTTGCAATGGACAAAACAATCGGCTTGGACACTATTCGATGGAACCGGTCGCGCAGTTTTATCCGGTCGCTCCAAGGCATTGAAGATTTCAGATGACGCCTCCCCCGGAGTGTACACCCTCCGCACAGCAGAAGGCCAATCAGCCCGCATTGTGGTTCAATGAATCAAATGAGGCCTTCCGATTCGAAGGCGTCGATCTCCTTTCCAATCTGGGAGTCGTACCATTGATCGAGCACCCAGCCTTTCGCGACTTGTGGGTTCCGGAAAACCCGGAACGGAACCGTTGGTTTGAACAAGGCCCACCGAATCCGATCGCGCAAAACTTGGATGGATGATGGCACGACGACCGCTCGTGCAGGAACGTCCAACATCGCCTCTTCAGAACCCAACCAAGCCAAAGCCTCCTGTTCAACTAGCGCCGCATTGCGTGGAATGAGAACCAAAACCGGCCCCACACCGCCTTCCACCAATTGTCGGCGCGCGGCTTCCACGCGTTTCATCTGGTTCACATCGAGCACAGCCTCATCCGCGAATTGGATGGTGTACAGCCCCATCGAAAGTTCGATGCGGGCGTCATGGATTTGGGTAGAGAGGGTATGTTCCATCAATCGCAGTAGAAATCAGAGAAAGGATTGGGCGTGCAGAAGTTCAACGCAGCTGTCTCGTCGCCCTCAATGAGATGAGCAACCGATGCCGTCGTGTAACCAATGCCGTAAACGCCTTGGGTAGCTCGCGCGGCAAACAATCCCAGCCCTCCATTGATGTTGGTATACTCCGGGCGTTCTTGGATGACACCGGTCACCGGTGCATTCACCTCCAAGTAAGTCGACAGCTCCTCATTCGCTACCGTAAGGACAAAATCCACCGCTCGCGCAATTTGAATTTCCTCATCCCATGTTCCCAGCACCCGAGTGATGTACGGGTCGACTTCGAGCTGAGTGGCCAGCGTAGAGTAGAAACGTGATCCGCTCACTTCCTTTTGAAGCACCTCGCCGCCTTCGTCGTCGTCGGTGTTGAGCGTGCCGATGTTCCATTCCACAAGCCGCTCACGTTCTTCGAGCAAGTCGGTATGATCCAAATCGTTCCAAATGCGTTCAATGACGTGAATGTACACGGTGATGTCATAGCGGCTGGCGCCTGCAGTCGATGACCATTTGAACGTGATGTCTGGGTACGTCGTTGAGAATCCAGGGCTTGCAAAGCCGAGTTTGAAATTGTTCACACCGGGAGGCGGCTGGGTGATGTTCCCAATTTGCTCCGCAATCATGTTGGTCGTTGAGCTCACCGCTTCTGGTTCAGAAGCAATTGAAATGGACAAATCGTATTCTGCATCGGTATTAAGTCCCCCTTGAGGAACGAAATACCACATCTGATGTTCAGGAGCGTAAAAAATTCCGTCCTCCGATTTGTTTTCGATCACCGTATCCACCAACGCCCATTCTGACGCTACTGCATTCCCCATGCGCTCCTGCACGTGAACCGTCAGTTCTTCCGCCGGATACTCACTGCTATCGGCAGTCAATGCCGCATCAAACTGATTGCCGTCGCCCAACCAAGTGCGGTTGATCCGCACCCATTGGGTGTCTTGCGCCGCATCCAATAAGCTGAATACCACTGGGGTGCGGTCATACGGTGCATTCAGCTCAATGTCCGTCGAACACCCACACAGCAAAACGGTGCATCCAGCGGCGCTCAAGGCCCAACGGTTTAATCGATTCATTCGGAATTTCTCGCGGTTGGTCACGAAGATAAGGCCAATAGAAAGTTCAGCGTATCCACTCCATCGGCATAATCCCACGGCTTGGGTTTTTGGGACTGTCCCAATGCCACCGTGGGTGTGGTGGTGACGTTAAGCGCCTCCGGAATTTCAGTCGCAATGCACTGCAAACTGTCCGCAGCGGATTCGAGCTCAATGCGAACATCGTCCAATGCATCGTACCATGCATAAAAAAGGGTTCCCACTGGACTCACCCATCCAGCGTCCTCCTTGACGAGCAAGAACCCGTTTTCAATCAAATCCTCTCGATTCAATAACCACACCGCTTTGTGGTAGTCATAGTTGTTGGCGTACTTGTTGTTTTGGGCAACATGTCCCCACTCCACCCACGCTGCGAACAATCGGTCCAGATCAAACCCTTTGGGCAGCATCAATTTGGTGATGCTGCGGCAACCGAGTCCGTAATATTGAAACCCGTCAGAACCCAAAGCTTGCAGCTGTTCGTGGGTTTCCGAACCGCTCAGGACGGCGACGCTTGTTCGCTGGCTGCGCAATACCCGAGGCACGTCGCGGAAGTAGTATTCAAAGTATCGGTTCGTGTTCGCACTGCCCGTAGCGATGACGGCGTCCGCGCCTTCCAATGTCCCCTTGACAAATTCAACACGGGACGCCATGTCCTCGTCGCAATACGAATCCAAGGCAGCTACTGCAGCCGGGATGAGGACCTTGTCTTCAGAACTGCACTTAACCAAGGCTCGGTGTCCACTGAGCAGCACACACAGCACATCGTGCCACCCTACCATGGGCAAGTTACCGGCCAGGACAAGGCCTACGTGCTGGGGCGAACGTGCATCGTTCAGCTGGGAATATTCGGCGAGCCAACGCTCCAACACTTCAGCACGCAACATCGCTCCATTGGCGTTCATTGCCGATTTGACGAAAGCCGGCGTGAACCAACGATTCTGCGCCTCGGCCAAACGCAACAGCCCTTCGTCCTCGGGGCCCTCATTCGCCACTTCACCGCGGAACCATGCGCCCAATTGAACAAGGCCGGAAAGGAATGTGTTGGTCATTTTGGTGCGTATCTTCGCCTCAAATTTAACGCTGCAACCCAAGACCAACCACGCGCATGGCCATCATGATTACCGACGACTGCATCAATTGCGGTGCCTGTGAACCCGAGTGTCCCAACAATGCCATATACGAAGGCGGAGCCGGCTGGCAGTTTTCGGATGGAACAGGGTTCAAAGGTGAAGGTGAACACCCGACGGCGGGTATGGTCAGCGCCGAACTGGAAAATGATCCACGGAACATGGACGTGTATTACATCGCCCATGAGAAGTGCACCGAGTGCGTTGGGTTCCACGACGAACCCCAGTGCGCTGCAGTGTGCCCGGTTGACTGCTGCGTCGACGATCCGGACCACGTTGAATCGGAGGAACTCTTGCTGGCGAAGAAAGCCTTCATGCACCTCTAAAGGCAATTCGACGCGCCGTTCTGGCGTTTGTATTCCATGCTGCGAACCCTTCCACCCAATCCAATGAAGCAACGTGCCCTGCGCTTGAGCATCGGGCTTCTCTGTATGTTGGGATGGGGTACCGCATCGATTGCACAAGGCGAATTGGGAGCATTTGTCGAGCGCTACGCCGAAATCCAACAAGCCCCATCTGATGCCAAGCGACTGGCCCTGAGCGACCAACTGTCCTCAGCCCTTGTCGACCATTGGAGCAACCATCCTTTGGAGGATGAGGCAGGGGAAATTTTGGGGAGCGTGATGGGATTTGCCTCGGCAGGCGATGGCAAAGAACGCCTCACCGTTGTGTCGTGGAATGTGGAACTGAACAACCAAACCAACGCTTACGGTGCGGTGGTCGTATTCAGCGGCAAAAAGAATGAACAAGCGGTGCAAGCGTTGCGCTTCAAGCGCTCCACCACCCTGCGCCCCACCTTGGACGAAAAATCCCGGTACACGGCGAAAGAATGGCCGGGAGCCGTATACTATGAAGTCCTCCTGCAACACCAAGGCAGCCGTCCTGTTTACACCTTACTTGGTTGGGATGGTGCGGATAACATCCGCACGCGAAAAGTCGTTGAGACCCTATCGATCAGTGGCTCGAAACTCAAGTTCGGCGTGCCCATCATCTCAGCTGGACGCGGCTCCACCAAACGGTACATTTTGGAATATTCAGATCAAGTATCGGCCACCCTCCAATGGCGAGAAGACTTGGACATGATTGTGATGGATCACCTCAGCCCCCCAAGTCCCGACCTCGAAGGGCAGACAGCTTTCTATGGACCGGACATGTCGTACGACGGCTTCGTATGGAAGAAAAATCACTGGGTATTGGAAGAAGACGTCGACGTGCGTGATCCGAATTTGCAAGCGCCTTGGAACAATCCCAAACGCTTGCGCCGTCGGTACCGCAACTGATTACAACAATCCGCTCTGCATCGTATCTTCGGGTAATGAAACGAACCGCATTCGCTCCGTTGGTTTTTGGAATTTTCGTAGGATTCATCTCCACGGACGCTGCAGGGCAGGTAAGTGAAAGAGACACCGCCTCAAGCCCGATAGCGGTGGCCGATTCCGTTGCGGTGGACGCCGTTGACGCGCAGGATACCGCTGCAGTAGACTCGGCGCGCCTTGCACAAAAAGCTGTTCAAGCCGAACTGTCGCGCGAAGTAGCTGCGTTATCGAGAACCACCCTCGGCTCCGAGCAGCTCATTTGGACCCACGAAGGCCACTTCAATTTGGAACGCGCAGGGCGCCAACAAGTGCAGGTATTTTGGAACAATCCGAAGGCCACCGATACGCCACACCTTTGGCAAGTGGTCAATGGCCCGTCGGAAGATGTCTTCTACCTCGATACCGAACAGAGCCGAGCGGCCACCATCAACCTGAACTCGCTGCAAGGAAGCTTCATTCCAGCCAGCATTGCGGCGAAGGCCGGATTTACCGGTAACCAAACGCATTTCCTTTCCAAGAAGTCAAACGCCTGGACCGTATACGCGTCCTCGGATTCAACCACCGTATGGGTCACGACTGTTGATTCCGAAAACCTCCAACTTACCTTGAGTACCAACAAGGACGAGGACCAAGCACGGGCGGTGTTCGAATGGATGCGGCTGCAGCCGTTGGAAAGTGTCGGTTTGCCGCATGCTGCACAGAAGTACCCCATCCTGGCCCTTGAACGCACCGATGAGAAAGGAACCGCATTCAAGTTTGAAGCAACCGACTGGAAGGAGCTGGATGAACCGATTGAATTGGATGCTGGCCAACTTTCGATTAAAGATCCCGAACGGGACCTCCAAACCATCGCAAGGGAATGGGCTGCCGAAAAGAAGGCCAAGTCAGGCCACGACTGAAGCACCGCTCAATTCCGAAAAGCCCCTTCACCGATCCACACTTCTGTGGCACCGTTGCCATATTGCCTCGGATCAGCTGACCGGCACGAGCAGTCCGGATAATACTGCTCAACGCGGGACCAAATCTGGTGGCGCAACACGCCTTGCCCGATGCCGTGGATGAAAATCATTTTCTTGGTGCGTTGTCGGATGCCAATCTGAAGCATGCGCTCAAAATGCGCGATTTGGAGTTCGAGCATCACGCCGGGACTCAGCCCCGCCTGCGAGTCGACAATGGCGTGCAGGTGCAAATCGACCTCCTCCACCGCTCCGCCGGTCGGACGGGCTTGTGCCTCTTGATACTTGGTTTTGAAGTCCCTTTCGAGCTTTCGCTGACGCGCCGGATCCATTTCTTGTTGGAGGATTTCCAAGACAGACGGAACCGCCCGCTCATAAGCCTGTTCCATTTCCACCCGTGATGCCATGGGAATCAAATCTTTGGGTGAATGTGCAAATTCAAACCCATTCTCGTCCTCGACGAGGACGTGTCCGTCTGCCTGCACTCCCGTGACCCTCCCTTCCCCTACGTCGTTGAGGAAACGCACTTTGTCGCCTATTTTGAATGCATTCGAAGCCATCTGACCGAAATTAGCTGCTATGATTGCCCAAATTTCCTTCAAAACCAAACACCCCGTGCGAGTTGCTGGTGCATTGCTGCTTGCATTTGCGGCCTTGTCCTTGGCGCCGGCAACCGGCATCGGCCAATTAAAAATTTCCAAGTCCCAATGGAACCGACTCGATGCGGCCATGCAGGAAGCACAAGCTTCATTGAATTTGCCCTCGCTGTCAGTCGCTGTCGTGCTCGATGGCGAGTTGGTTTGGTCCAAATCCCACGGGAAACTCGATGCCCGAGGTACCCAAGAGGCCACTCCGGAATCACTCTACGCGGTAGCCTCCAACACGAAAGCCATTACCAGTGCCGCTTTGGCTCAATTGGTGGATGCGGGCAAATTGGACTGGAACGACCGCGTGCAAGACCACCTGCCCGATTTTGAACTCTATGATCCGTACGTCACATCTGAACTGCGCATTGCCGACTTGCTCTGTCACCGCAGCGGTTTGGAGACGTTCTCTGGAGACTTGCTGTGGTACGGATCCACCTGGAGTGCCGATGAAGTTCTGAGGCGTGCGCGCTACCTGCAACCAACAAGTCCGTTTCGCACCAAGTTTGGCTACCAAAACATCCTGTTCATTGCTGCGGGTAAGGTCATCGAACAGGTCACCGGTGAACCCTGGACCGATACCGTGCGCGATTCCCTGCTCATTCCGGTCGGCATGAAACGTGCGGTACTGTCAACATCCAGCCTCACAGGCCTTGAAAACATCGCCCTGCCTCACAACGAATTGGAAGGCGGGGAACTGACCCCCATCGATTGGGTCAACTGGGACAACATGGCCCCAGCCGGCGCCCTCATCACCAGTGTGAATGACATGGCGCGATGGATGATTGCCCAATTGGACAGCGGTCGCGTAGCGGAAGAACAGCTTTGGTCGAAAGCCCAAACACGCGCGATGTGGACCATGCACACGCCGATTCCGGTATCTGGTTTTTATGCGAAACGTCTGCCTTCAATGCATTTCAGGGGGTACGGTCTCGGTTGGGAATTGGGCACCCTTTACGGGCGAAAGACCGTTGGGCATTCGGGGGGATACGATGGCATGATTTCCCGGCAAATGCTCGTACCCGAGGAGAAACTCGGGGTTTTCATCGCCACAAACACCAACAGTTCTGTTCCTTGGGCATTGGGCTTTGACGCCTTGGGCATCCTCCTGAACAACGACAAAGCGACACCCTTGCTGGATTTCCTGCGGGAGCGACGGGCTGCTGAACCGGCCGAAAAAGCCGCAGCAGCTGAAGAACTGCTGAGCGCACGGGTGTCGGATACGACCCCATCCTTGGGGCTAGAAGCCTATGCAGGCACCTACAGCGATGCCATGTATGGGAACCTGTTCGTTCGGTTGGATGCAGGGCAATTGCTTTTTGAATTCGAGCCGACGCCACTGTTCAAAGGGCACTTTGAGCACTGGCATTTCGATACATTCCGTTTGCATTGGGATACCCAAATGATGTTGCCAAGCGGCACCGCTCACTTCAGCCTGGATGCATCCGGTGCGGTGGATCGTTTGGACATCGATGTTCCCAATCCTGATTTCGATTTTACAGAATTGCAATTTGTCAAATTGAATTGATTTAAATAACTCATATACAGTTTATAATCTATATTTGAATGAATCTTAATTTAACCATAAAACTGCCGATTTTTGCAGGGTTTTTGATGCTCTGGGCATTCCCAAGTTGGGGCCAACCGGATGCGCCTGAAGGGTTGAATTCTGAAGCGTTGCGAACCTGGCTGAAAGCGGAGTGGTACGATCCCTATTTTGATGATTTAGGATACAATGGCGCGCGCACCCAGATGTTTGGCTATACTGATGAGGAAGACGGACTCATCTCAGGCATCTATACTGGATATCAGCAGCCTTCGGCATTCGTTACGTACCTCGATCCCATCAATACCGAACACATCGTTCCACAGAGTTTTTTCGGAAGCCTGTCCCCTATGAAATCCGATTTGTTCAACATTCGCCCCACCCACGGCAGTGCCAATTCAGCACGAGGAAATACACCGTACGGCTTGGTCGCCAACGAATCAGCACAGTGGTACGGTGTGGACGCCAATGGCGAGTACATCACACAAGGGAACATCCCACCGGACCCGGAACTCTGGTCCAAGCGTTCGGGTGATGCCTGGGAGCCCCCTGCAGAACAAAAAGGCGACATTGCGCGCAAGGTCTTCTACTTCTACACGATGTACCCGACACAAGCCGGTGAATTGAGTGTTTTGGGTGACGCGGACATGTTTTACGATTGGCACCTCGCTGATCCTGTGGACGACTTCGAATCCACTCGCAATGCCCGTGTGGCGGAGGTTCAAGGAAATTTCAACCCCTACATCAGCCATCCAGAATGGGTGGAAACGGCTTGGTTTTGGAGCGGAGTCGCTGTACCAGGATGCACCGATCCCGTGGCATGCAACTACGACGCAGCAGCCAACGAGGACGACGGCTCGTGCACCTACGCAGAAACGGGTTTGGATTGCTCGGGGAACCCATTGGAAAGCTGCACGGCATTCTTCTCTGAATACGCCGAGGGCAGCTCGAATAACAAATACCTCGAAATCTACAATCCCGGATTGACCGAAATCAGCCTTGAAGGCATGGCCCTAGCCCATACCGTGAACGAACCTGCCACTCCGGGCAGCTACGAGACCTGGGTAGAATTCCCGGCCAATTCCAATGTCGCTCCGGGCAGCGTCTACCGCGTCGTGCATTCATCCGCCGCGCCTGCTTTGCTGAATGCAGCGGACTTCATCTATGGCAACCTTTCCAATGGAGATGACGGATTTGCTTTGGTGGAAGGGAGCCCAACGGATTTCGTCATTTTGGACATCATCGGTGACTGGAATGGCGACCCCGGAAGCGGATGGGACGTGGCGGGCATTGCCAATGCCACTCAAAACCACACGCTTGTCCGCAAACCTGACGTTTTGAGCGGAAATGGAGGCGACTGGAACACTTCGGCAGGGAGCAACGCGGAAAACAGCGAGTGGATTGTACTCGAAATTGACGATTGGTCCAATTTCGGTGAGCACACCGCAGATGGTCAATGCGATACGAGTGGCGAAGGCGGAGGAGGAGACGATGCCGTGGCTGGCTGCACCTATGCCAACGCATGCAATTACAACATTGCCGCTACCGATGACGATGGATCTTGTGACTTCACGAGTTGTGAGACTTTTGGTTGCACTTATTCTTCAGCACTGAATTTCAATGATTTAGCAACCGTAGATGACGGCACATGTTTGTTTGGAAATGCTGAAAACAGCTGCGCCACGGACATCAATGCGGACGGCATCGTAACGGTGGCAGATTTGCTATTGCTCCTGACTGATTTCGGCGCAACATGTCCTGATTGACCGTTTTTTATCAATAATTAAGCATGGATTTTATTGGAATTTCGGAGCTCATCTGACTGGAATTAATTCGACCATTGGGTTCTTTTATTCCGGGGACAAATATTTTCCTTCGACGAATGGTATAATATAAGCCTCTAGTTCTTATATTAGAAGTCCCAAATTGTCTGACATGAGCCAAAATTGCCTAACCCGGTCTTTCTGGGCGGTTGCTGCGTTGTGTGCAGCCCTGCATACGACCCACGCCCAGGACTATTCAATGTCCATTGAAATCACCGGCGAACATACAGGTATGGTCGGAGAAGTTGACCTCACGGGTCACACCACCTACCAGTTCTCTCTCAACCTCGCTGACCCTGCGGACCAAGTACTCACGGTATTTGGCAACAATGAGACCCCCACGGAAATCGTGGCCCCAGCAGGTTACTTCAACAGTTTGTACGCATCCGGCCCCACCGCTGCCGGGATCTCGACGGAAGGTTTGGCTCTCTACCCGTCGTTGTCCTACGACAGCTACGTGACCATCGGGTTGGAACATGAACCGGATTTGGGTGCAGGGGAATCGTTCATCATTGTCAATGAGGATTTGGAGCAACAATGGGTTTCGAACCTTTTCTACCCTTCTGCAACGTCAGGCGAAAGCATTTACATGAACACCGAAACCGGCGGATCTTGGTTCGCTATGCCCGGCGCGACCAATGCCATTGCCGGTGATGACATGCGTGTTTTGATCGCGCAATTCACCAGCGAAGACTGCCTGAACGGCGTGCTGCATGCTTTGATTCTCCCTGCGGACGGCTCACCCGCATTCATTTTGGGACAGCAGTTCAATTGCACCGAGTGCGGTCCCATCGGATGTGGCGATGAAACCGCGTGCAACTACAATCCAGACGCACCGAGCTATCCGGGCTCCGATGCTGACTGTACATACCCCGAAGAAGGGTACGACTGTGAAGGCAACTGCCTGTTAGACAGTGATATGGATGGAATTTGTGATCCGTTTGAAGTATCGGGTTGCACCGATGCTTCCGCATTGAATTACAACCCTGAGGCAACCGATGAGAATGGGTTCTGTGCTTATGCCGAGGATCTGAATTGCGCCGATGAAGCGGCCTGCAACTACCAACCCTTCGCTGGACCGGCCTACTGCTTGCAAATCGAAGAATTTGCTTCACACGATGGAATGGTCGGGACCGCGGACCTCACCGGTTACACTACCTACCGCATCTACGCCTTGTGCGAAAATGCAGACGATTTTGTGAGCTCCGTTTCCGGAGATGCGCTGTTCCCAACCCGTATCCAATCGAGCACATCGTTTTTCCAAAGTTCCTTCGGTGGACTGACGGGCTCCAATCAAAACAGTTCTCTATTTGCCTTTTTCCCAAGTGCTGCGTTTGATTCGTACATCACGATTGGTCTCACAGAATCGGCGGGTGACGGCGAAGGCAACATCAACACCATCGACAACCCGGACAATGTGTGGGGCGATGCGTTCGAAGACGGAAATGACCTGCTCATCGATGACGCCATCGGTGGCAGCTGGTTCATCTTCAACGGGAATACAAACGGCATTGCCGGAGACGATTTCCGCGTGTTGTTGGCCCAGGTCACGACCGACGGCGATCTGTCGGGCTCGATGTACGTCCAGTTCTTCGAGAACGGCTCCCCAGCGAGCGACAACCGTGTACTCATTGATTTCCAACAGGCGTGCTACGGTCCTGAAGAATTGGCCGCATGCGAATACCCTGATCCGCTGCTCGATTGCAACGGCGACTGCCTGAATGATGCCGATGGAGATGGTATTTGCGACGAATTGGAAATCCCCGGGTGCGACGATGCATCGGCCTGTAATTTCCAAGCCGAAGCCACGGACAATGATGGTTCGTGCACGTACCCAGCGGACGGATACGACTGTGACGGCAACTGCATCAACGACGCAGACGGCGACGGCGTGTGCGACGCGTTTGAAGTCGCTGGATGTACTGATGCTGCCGCGTGCAACTACGACGCAGCAGCCACGGACGATGACGGCTCGTGCACGTACCCAGAAGCCAACTATGACTGCGATGGCAATTGCCTCAACGACGCGGATGGTGATGGGGTATGCGATGAATTGGAAATGGCCGGATGCACCGATGCCGCGGCCTGCAATTACGACACGACGGCAACGGACAACGATGGCAGCTGCACGTATGCTGAGGCTGGCTACGACTGCGCAGGCAATTGCCTGAGCGACGCCGACGGTGATGGCGTATGCGACGAGTTTGAGATCGCCGGGTGTACAGCGGAAAATGCATGCAATTATGATGCTTCAGCTACCGACGAGGATGGCACATGCGACTATTGCTCTTGCAGCCCGAGTGGCCTCCTGCCTATTAATACGTACACCCTTTCGGTTGAAGTGCACGGGGAAGACCTGCAACCGGGCATGACCACCTACCGGTTTTATGTCAACATGCTGAACGATGACGATTTCATGAGTTCGGTATTTGGGAACAATGATGATGTCTTCGAGTTGTCGACCGCCAATGGCTTCTGGAATTCTACATTCGGCGGCTCAGTCGCCAGCGACATCAATCCCGCTTTCTTAGTCTTCTTCCCAGAATTGGGTGCTGACAGCTGGGTAACCATTGGCATCGAAAGCCAAAACTCAGGCGCCGAATCTGCCATCTCTACGGTTGAAAGTGCCACCCAACCCTGGGTTGGAGCATTCCACACCGGCAACGCAATAAGCGGACAAAACATCGTTATGGACGACTTCGCAGGGGGCGCTTGGTACGTGCTGAATGGCACACCCAATGGACTCCCTGATGCCAACGGCCGTGTGCTCTTCATGCAACTTACTGCAGATTCTGCACCATCTGGACTGATGAACGTACAGGTCTTCGGAAACGGGGTGGGTGAAAACGACCTGCGGTTCACGTATGAATTTGACGGGGTCGGTGAATACAATCCGGTTGGAACCGACAACGAAGGAACGGGTGGAAATGCCTGCGGTTGCACGGATCCGACAGCTTTCAACTACGACGAATCTGCGGAATATGATGATGGTTCATGCGTCTCGATTGCAGAAGGATGCACCGATGCCGCTGCCTGCAATTTCGATGCTGCGGCCAATACAGACGATGGAAGTTGTTCTTACCCGGAAACAGGTTTTGACTGCGAAGGCAACTGCCTTGCAGATACCGACGGTGACGGCGTATGCGACGAGTTCGAAGTCGCAGGCTGTCAAGACGCTGCTGCGTGCAAC
>JAPOHG010000004.1:0-11857 GCA_029979565.1 bacterium | reverse complement strand
TACAACGCAGCCGCCACCGACGACGACGGATCATGCACCTACGCCGAGACCGGTTACGACTGTGACGGCAACTGCCTCAACGATGCCGACGGTGACGGCGTTTGCGACGAGTTCGAAGTCGCAGGATGCACCGATGCCTCAGCGTGCAACTACGACGCCGCTGCCACCGACGACGACGGCTCATGCCTCCAGCTTGACGAATGCGGCGTGTGCGGCGGTGAAGGCATCGCCGAAGGCGCGTGCGACTGCGAAGGAAACGGACCCGAAGCCGGATACGACTGTGACGGCAACTGCCTCAACGATGCCGACGGTGACGGCGTATGCGACGAGTTTGAAGTTGCAGGGTGTACCGACGCTGCAGCTTGCAACTACGACGCTGACGCAACCGACGACGATGGTTCATGTGACTATGCCGATGCCGGATACGACTGCGACGGTGCTTGCTTGAGCGATACCGACGGCGACGGCATCTGCGACGAATTTGAAATCGCAGGATGCACCGACCCCACGGCAGCCAACTACGATCCGTTCGCCACCGACGACGATGCTTCGTGCCTCGAGCCCATCTGCATCGATCCCGACGCGTGCAACTACACCGAGTGGACCGGTAACGACTACTGCCTCATCATGCAGCCCTACCAGGTGCACGACAGCGGCGACCTCGACGGGTTCGTTACCTACCGCATCTACATCAAGACGCAGAACAGCGACGACTTCATCTCGAGTGTGACCGGTGACGCTGAGTTCCCCACACGCATCCAGTCTTCTGGTGACTTCTACCAAAGCAGTGTCGGTGGACTCCTCGGTTCTGATCAAAACCCTGCCCTCTTCGCCTTCTTCCCTGATGCAGCGTATGACTCGTACATCACCATTGGCCTCACGGAATCAGCAGGACCCGGTGAAGGAAACATCAACACCATTGAATCCGCCCTCAACCCGTGGGGCGATGCCTTCGAAAACGGACAAGACCTCCTCATCGATGACGCCATCGGCGGTGGGTGGTTCATCTTCAACGGAAACACCAACGGGGTGGCAGGCGACGATGAGCAGGTGCTCCTCGCGCAAGTCACCACCAATGGCATGCTCTCAGGATCCCTCTACGTGCAGGTCTTCACCAACGGAGATCCCAACACCGACAACCGCATCCTCCTCGACCTCGAGGACGCATGCGTAGCGCCGGGCGGACCCGAAGTGTGTGAGTTCCCAGAAACAGGATACGACTGCGATGGCAACTGCCTCAACGATGCAGACGGCGACGGCGTATGCGACGAGTTTGAAGTCGCAGGATGTACCGACGCTTCCGCGTGCAACTACGACGCGGACGCAACCGACGATGACGGCTCATGCCTCCAGCTCGACGAGTGCGGCGTGTGCGGCGGTGACGGCATCGCCGAAGGCGCGTGCGACTGCGAAGGAAACGGACCCGAAGCCGGATACGACTGCGATGGCAACTGCTTGAGCGATACCGACGGTGACGGCGTGTGCGACGAGTTTGAAGTCGCAGGGTGCCAAGACGCTGAAGCGTGCAACTACAACGCAGCAGCTACCGATGACGATGGTTCGTGTGCCTACGCTGAAGAAGGCTACGACTGCGACAACAACTGCCTTGCAGATACCGACGGTGACGGCGTATGCGACGAGTTCGAAGTTGCAGGCTGTCAAGACGCTGCTGCGTGCAACTACAACGCAGCCGCCACCGACGACGACGGATCATGCACCTACGCCGAGACCGGTTACGACTGTGACGGCAACTGCCTAGAAGATGTCGATGGCGACGGCGTGTGCGACGTGGAAGAAATCATTGGGTGTACCATTGAATATGCGTGCAACTATGATTCTACCGCCACAGAAGCAGACGACGAATCATGCTTCTACGCAACAGCTGTCTTCGATTGCGCTGGCAACTGCCAAGTCGACATCAACGAAAACGGCATTTGCGACCAACTCGAAGAAAGCTACGCAGCCATTTGCGGTGAAGGTACCATTTGGGATCCCGCTTCGGGAACATGCGTTGCCCTCGCTGATGACTGCCCATACGACTTGAACGGTGACGGACTGGTCCAGTTGCAAGACCTTATGGACTTCTTGCTCTATTACGGAACGGCTTGCCCCGAATAATCAATGCCCCTCCCCTGGAACGGAATGAAAGCGAAAGCGCTCTTGCTCATGCAAGGGCGCTTTTTCTTTGGTCATTAGCGGTGATAATCGTTGAGTATGCGGCCGTTATTTTGAGCCAAATCAACCAAGGGGGCGTGCGGTACGCAAATAATGCATTCTAGCGCACTTGTAAACCCTCATTTCGGCTCATTTTGCCTTGTTTGAACCCATTTCACAAGAACATTTACGATACAGCACCCCGTCCTGGTGAGAGAAATTCGTTTGCTGGATGGCTTGGCTTTTGTTCGGGTGGCAAGGTGGACCGACGATTGCACCTGCTCAAGGTCCGTTCGGTTGTTCTAAACCATCCAACAAATAAGCTGAGGCAGCACGAAGGAATAGGGATCCGTGATTTTATCATTCCGCATTCATCGAAAGAATGAGCCCTTCGTGCCAAAATCTGCCGATGCGCCAAGAAGCAAAAGCGGAAGGTTCGAAAACTTCGGCAAAAAAAAAGGTCCACCCAGAGCGGCAGACCTTTGAAAGGGGAGATTCGACGCAGGATTCCAACGATTAAGTGCCATAAATTTTCGGAGTGGCACTTCGTTAGTCCTTGCGGCGAAACCTTAAGTTACAAAATTTCTTCTAATAAATCCAACTTTCGTCTTTATAAAAAAGCGTTTCGTCGTTTTAATTTATCAATCGCACGGGAATCCATAATCCATCAGCACCAAGAGCAAGTCGTTGGTTCCAACAACCCCATCGCCGTCGAGATCACCGGGGCATGAACTGTCTTCCACACACAATTGGAATTCTTCACTCCAAACGGTGCCCTCACCACAGTATTCCGGTCCGCCGGTGCACTGGGACAATGCTAGAACATACCCGTCGTCAAAACCATCGGTGTAGCCGTCTGAATACTCATTGAACAGCAGGTCATCGATCTCGTCGCAGATGCCATTTTCATCGGCATCATTTAGGCATTCACCAGAGCAATCATAGTATGGACCGGCGATGTAGCACGTCCCAGGGTCCGTTGCTGCAGCATCGTAGTTGCAGGCATCCGGGTTCTGGCACCCTGCAACCTCATCGGCGTCACAAACGCCATCGGCGTCGGCGTCATTGTCCACGATTGTGCCTGTACCGTCAGTTTCTCCTGAACACGTGTCGCATCCTTCGGGATATAAACATGTTGCTGGATCGGTAGCAGTTGCGTGGTAATTGCAAGCAGCAGCATCTTGGCAACCCGCGATTTCATCGGCATTGCACACCCCATCGCCGTCATCGTCATTGGCGACTACCGTGCCTGAACCGTCATTTTCGCCTGAACACGTTTCGCAGCCCGCAGCGTAAACGCAACTGCCGTCACTGTCTGTGGCCAGCCAATTGAAATTGCATGCTGCAGCATCTTGGCAGCCCGCGATTTCGTCGATGTCACAGACTCCATCGTCGTCGGCATCCAAATCATTTACATAACCCGTGCCGTCGTCAGTATTTCCTGCACACTCATCGCAACCCAATGCGTACACGCAGCTGCCGTCTTCATCGGTGGCACTGGCGTTGTAGTTGCACGCGAGCTCGTTCTGGCATCCGGGCACTTCGTCTGCATCGCAAACGTTGTCGCCATCGGCGTCATTGGTCACAACTGTTCCCGTACCGTCGGTGGCACCCGAACAGCTATCGCAAGGATCGGAGGTATAAACGCATGTCCCAGCATCGGTGGCGGATGCGTTGTAATTGCACGCTGTGCTGTCCTGGCAACCAACGATTTCATCGGCATTGCAGATGCTGTCGCCATCGTCGTCGTTCGCGAGTACTGTACCGGTTCCATCGGTTGCGCCGGAGCACGACTCACACCCTGTTGGATATACGCAGGCAACACCCGGATCGGTGGCGGCTGCGTTGAAGTTGCAGGCCGTGTCATCCTGGCAACCTTGAATTTCATCGGCATCGCACACCCCATCGTCGTCCGCATCATTGTCAACCACCGTTCCGGTGCCGTCCGTAGCGCCCGAGCAGGTGTCACAACCACTCGCATAAACACACGCGGTTCCTGAATCGGTTGCGTTTTCATTGTAATTGCATGCCGCAGCATCTTGGCAGCCTTCAACCTCATCCGCATCGCAAACGCCATCATCATCCGCATCGTTGTCCACAACAGTTCCTGTTCCATCGGTTGAACCGCTGCAGGTATCGCATGCATCCATCGTGTACACGCACGAACCGGCATCGGTGGCGGCTTCGTTGTAGTTGCACGCCGTTGAATCCTGGCAACCGACCACTTCATCTGCATCGCAGACGGTATCGTCATCAGCATCGTTATCCACGACGGTTCCTGTACCATCGGTTTCACCGCTGCACGTGTCACAACCAACAGGGAGAACACAGCCCCCATCGTCCACCGTAGCCGTATCCATGTAATTGCAAGCATCGGAATCCATGCACCCTTCAACCAATGGAATGCAGCCGCCATCGTCATGCAGAGCTTCTTCATTGTAATTCAATGCCGTCGCATCCGTGCAACCGCAATCTTGGTAATTGGATGCCATGGCTCCGGTCCAGCTATCGGCTGAGAACGTGCCTTCGCCATTGAATTGGAAATGCTCCGTATGGAAAACACCCGAACCGTAGTTGCCGTTTTGCAGTATCGAGACAGAGAATTCGCCTGATACGGTGCCCGTTGTCGTGATTTGACCGACCAATACTCGGCCATCGTCCCCTGCCACGGCTGGGTGGTTGGGGTTGCACGAGCCAACGGGTTCACCCGGCGGCAAATCGCAATTGGGGCTGTTATAAATCGAGAAGCCCGATTCGGAAGTGATGTTGATGTCATCGCCGGAGTTAAATGCAGGCCAGAAGCCGTCACCAACAGAGCCTGCGACCGTGTAGAAATCATTCCACGGCCCAAACTCCAATCCAATGGTCATCCAGCTGTCGTAAGCCAGTTCCGGGATAAAGGCCAAATGAATGGGCAAGATTTCCCACGCAAGGTCAACTCCGGCAGAATCGTTTTGATACCAGTTAGGCGTTGACGTTGACGTGAGGACGAAGGGCTCCGAAACGCTTCCAGGAGACTCCCCGTAAACACTGTTCAAATAGTCATTCGGATGTTCAAGGTTCACGTACAACCGGTACGTCGTGTGACCCGGAATGCCGTCCACCGCATATTCTTCTACGGTCAAGCTGTAGGGTGACAACCCTGTCAATTGGCCGCAAGAACAGTAATCGCAAGAGCCATCTGAATCGGTCGCCAACGCATTGTAGTTGCACGCTGTGGCGTCCTGACAGCCCGCCACTTCGTCCACGTCGCAGACGCTATCGCCGTCCGTATCACCCACTTCAACCGTTCCTGTGCCATCCGTCTCGCCTGAGCAGAAATCGCAGCCTGAGGCGTAGGTACACGCTCCCGCATCGGTCGCGTCCTCATCGTAATTGCACGCCGTGCTGTCTTGGCATCCAACGATCTCATCGAGGTCACACACCCCGTCGTCATCGCTGTCGTTGTCGATGATGGTGCCGGTTCCATCGGTTTCCCCGGAACAGGTTTCGCAGACTCCATCCAACACAGCGCATGTTCCTGCATCGGTCGCTGCGGCATTGAAGTTGCAAGCTGTCGGGTCTTGACACCCTACAATTTCGTCAGCGTTGCAAACGCCGTCCCCGTCATCATCATTGGCCACAATGGTCCCTGTACCATCGGTTTCGCCTGAGCACGATTCACATCCTTCCGCGAACACACAAGACGCATCGTCATCCGTAGCGGATGAATTGTAGTTGCATGCGAGGCTGGAGGTACAACCTAGAATTTCCAATTCATTGCATACCCCGTCGCCGTCTGTGTCGTTCAAGCACACGTCATCGCAGTCGTAATACGGTTCTGGGAATTCGCACGTGCCGTTGTCGGTATTGGCCAAGGCGTAGTAGTTACACGCTGTAGGATCCGTACATCCTTCAATCACCGGCGATTCGAGTGAAGTACCGTTGTAGGTCTGTGTTACGATAACCTTGTTGGTCGAGTCTCCTTCGATCCAAATTTCTGCATTCAACGTCCACGTGAAGGCACTGTCTGTCATCAACTGCATGACAATGGCTTTGTAGTCGTCGCCTGCGTATCCATTCAGTGCATCGTCGCTGTCTAGGTACCATCCTCCTTGGGTGTCCTCATCGTCCATGACAATGTCGACTGGACCGTAATTGCCGCTGGACATCGATTCCAGCACAAAATTATCCGACCATGGGTTCAAGGCTGTCGAGTCAATCACGACGTCCTCTTCACCGATGAACTCATCCGGCCAGTTGGATAATCCGATTCCCACCCACGAATCGAACTCATACGCATTGTAGCCGCTGACGAAAAATCCAGTGGGTGGCACTCCGCCGGAGGTAGGTCCCGTGCAAAAATTGTTGTTGTAAACCCCAGCAGGTGCATGTATCCCTGCCGGATGGGCCGCGTTACCGAAAATGCGCTTCACATAATCCGTTTCATTCACGGTATGCACGTAAACACGATGGGTTTGATACCCCGTGTAGTCGAAACCCGAGAATTGATCATAAACGAACGGCGTGAACGTGAGCTGGGTGAACTTGTATTGGTCGTTCACAACAGCAGATGCAGGCGCTGTTCCCAGGGCCTCGGTGTGCATACTGGGATTGAGAAAAAATAGACTGGCGAGCAGTGAGATGCGGATACGGCACTTCACACCCGCGCTCAGGGATTTGGTAAAAAGGCGCATGGTGATAATTCAGCGATTTGCACTAAAATACAACAATTGACCTTTAAACTGTAAAAAAAGTATTTTTATCTTATTTTATATACAAAAGGTCGACGGGTGTAAAAACTCTCAATCGAATGAATACAAGACTGAAATCCTCGCCTAAAAGCGATAAAAACAACGCAAAAAGGGGCGAACAAAAAAGCCCAGTTGCCAATGGCAACCAGGCTTCTTCGTGACCCTGTAGGGATTCGAACCCCAAACCTTCGCATCCGTAGTGCGATGCTCTATCCAGTTGAGCTACAGAGCCGTGGATTCCGCCGAAACGGGGGGCAAAGATACCAACTCACTTTGAACCGCCAAACGGTTCATGCATTTTCTCAGCATCTAATTTCATCAGCGGCCCATGGCCTTCTTCAATTCCTTCGGTAATCCGTCTTCGTGAACCATCAACCCGATGGTGTGGTGGCGGAAATACGGCATCGAAACGAACTGTTTTCCTCCGTATGCATTGCCCTGTCCCCAAGAATTTTTGATGATGAAGTACTCCCTACCCTTGGTGTCAGCAGCCCGACCCACAATGTGCATCAGGTGATCATCGGTGTTCTCCTGTGAATCGAAGGCCAATTGACGCATGGCTTGATCCACGGTGGGTTCATTCGGCATGGCGTCCAGGGTTCCCCACTCCTCCTTGTTTGCTGCAGCCTCCGGCATGATGGCCCAGCCGTCCCGGAAGGAAAAGCCTTTGTTGCTTACATCCGCGTCCCATGCGACTGTATAACCGTTTTCCAGCGCGTGGTGCACCGCTTCTTCCAAATCGTCCAGTTCGACATTGTAAAACGTACCGTGAGCATGGTTGTCCGGCACTTCCAATACAAACTCCTGACCGAATGCATGGTGTGTAAAGCTGGTGAGTGTCGCGTACGCATCGGGTTCGATGCCCATCGCATCACGAAAAGATGCAGGCGTGTGCGCCGTTCCATTGTAATCGAAGGAAGCGGGCAATGCACCAAGGTAGGCGTCAAGCGTTGCTTCCACGGCTTCCATGCCTGCTGCTGCTGCACCCCCCGACTGTTCTACCAGTGCTTTAGCCATGGTTTCCATCATGCCATCGAGCGCCCCGTGGTCGTAAGAGCCAGCAACTTGCCCACCGTTGTATACAGCTTGCGGTACGATGCCGTATTTGGCTGCAGCATGTGTCACGTCGTGCGATAGGCCACCCGGCCCCATCTGGTGCTTACCGTGGTAGCGCACGTAGCGCTCGACTTTTTCGGGATAAATTACCCGCACACTGGCCATTTCGCTGAAGTCGTGCAATTCACCCGTGATGCGAAACGCTTCAGACTCAAGAAAACTCGTCGTGCTAAAGCTCCAGCACGTGCCCGTTCGGCCTTGGCTGATCACATCGGTCGCCGTCAAATCAATTTCAACCTCCGGGCCTTGGGCGCTTGCAGTGACAGCACAAGCCAAGGCCAGCGCAAACAATGGGGTCTTTACGTTCATCCTTCCTGATTTCTTGGTTTCGAATCCCAAGGTAGCACATCTCCTTCCGTCAGAAACTCGCGCGAACGAAATCGCCTAGCTGAGGGGGAATGACCCACGTGAGGTAGAGCGCGCCTTGGAACAGGTTGTCCTCGTACGAGCCCATAACCACCCGGTCGCGGCTTACGCGTGCAGTGAGCATCAAATTGCCCCCTTCTTCGAAAAAGAGCTCAACGCCCACCGATCCGTAAAACCCAAAACCCGTGGACGTCAAGCTTGAAGTCGGATTACTGAACAGTCCATTGCCCATGGGCGCTGCGAGCAGTTGGTAATTCTGGTTCTGAATGCGAACGTAATTCTGTTTGAGTTGCGTTGCCAGCATGTTCCCGCCCAGCTCAAATGTCCAACTGGCTTCGTCCACAATGTAAGCGGCCGTGCGGTACCCGAGTGAAAGTTGGAACCGATCTTCCTCGGAGAAAATGCCAAACGTTCGGCGATTCTCCGAGCCTGCTCCTTGTACAATTTCGTTGGTCACCATGTTCCAGGCACCTTCTGACTTCAATCCGTTGATGGCATCAATGTGCAACACAAATGCACTCTCAGGGTTAAAGAAAAACAGGGTCTGCAAGCCCATCAGTGTACCCGGGGTGTACCGCATCCCATACAATCGAAGCGATTCGCTGTACAACGGGTACTCGATGTATTCAAATTCTCCGGCCTCCAACCCGATGCTGTTCATGACTTGGCTCCAAACCAAGCTGTTCACGTTGTTTACGCCCAAGCGTTCCTCGATGGTCATCAAGTTGGCTGTGGGATCGGACAATTCGTACACCTCCCCCGAAATGCCGCTGAAAAATTCATTGGCCGCCTTGTGGTGACCCTGGTAAACGCCAAAATTGAGTGCAAACTCAATGCCCTTGCGCGCCGGAACATACGCCGATTCATAGTCATCCCAATCGTCCCAGTCTTGAGCGATGGCAAGCGAACTGCTCGCAACACAAAAGCACAAAAGCCAGAAGAATCGTGTCTGTTCCATCTCCTCTAATTTACGGCCGAAACCCGCATTTCCAGCCGCTGCAATGGCCAGTCGCTGTCATCGGTAGGCACCTGTGACAACCGGTCCAGCACCTCCCACCCGTCCACCAGCCGACCAAACACCGTGTGTTCGTCGTCCAAATGCGGCGTGCCGCCTTCTGCATAGTAACGCTGTTTTTGGGACTCCGTGTACGTGAAGCCTTTCTCTCGTTCAATCTGCTGCAATTCCACAGCAGATACCTTGCGGCCCACGACGATGTAGAAATCATAGGAAGCGGAGCGCTTATCGGGATTACCTTTGTAGGTGCGTCCCATGGCCACGGCGCCCCGAACGTGCCTGTAGCGGTCGTCAAACTCACTGGGTAGCGTGTGCTTTCCGATCAGCCAGCGCATTTCCTGCGCCCGCGGGTCTTCCGAATTCCCCCCTTGAACCACAAACTCCGGCACCACCCGCACAAACTCACTGGGCCGGTAATACCCGCGCTCCACCTTGTAGCGGAAGTTGGCCGCGTGCAATGGCACGTCGTCAAACAACTCGAGCGTCATCGTACCGTATTTGGTTTCGACTTCCATCCTGCTCCCTTGGTGCTCTGCATGCCACTCCGTGAGAAAGGCTTCGCAATTCGTGTCGGTCAAGGGCGGATAGGCCAAGATTTTGGCCTTGGCGGCCACGGCGGCCTCGTTCACTTCAGCAGCCACCGGGGTTGCGGGCGCCTCCTCCACGGGCGCCGGGGCCGTTTCACCACACCCCACGGCCACAAGGGCCAACCATCCCATGAACAGCGCTCGTTGCATGCAGCAAAGGTAGCTCCCGAGAACAAAGGCACAGACAACGTACATAGGCTGCGGAGTACCCCGCTTGATTCGTGCCTTGAACCCCGAACTTTGTACCATGACGCGTTACGCCATCGTCGACATCGAAACCACCGGCTCCCATGCCAAGGGCCACGGCATCACCGAGATTGCCGCGATCATCACCGACGGCACCGCAGAACTCGAACGGTGGGAAACACTCGTTGACCCCGGCTTGCCCATTCCATTGCACATCACACAGCTCACGGGAATCACCAACGACATGGTCGAAGCGGCACCGACGTTTGAGGCCATTGCGGATGAACTGGAAGCATTCTTGAGCGGCTGCGTCTTTGTGGCACACAACGTAGGCTTTGACTATGCGTTCATCCGCGGCCATTACGAGGCGATGGGGCGCGTGTGGCGCAGCCCCAAACTGTGCACCGTGCGCATGGCCCGCAAACTCCTCCCCGGTCACGCCAGCTACAGCCTCGGCCGCATCTGCGAAGATCTCGGCATCGGAAACGATGCCCGGCACCGCGCCATGGGTGACTGCGCGGCCACCGTGGAACTATTCCACCGCATGATGGCAACCGAGCGGGCCGCTGACGTGGTGGCCGGCATGCTCAAGCGTGGGGAACGCGAATCGTGGCTGCCGCAGCATGTCCCGGCCAGCGATTTCGAGGGGCTGCCCACCGAGCCGGGGGTCTACCGGTTTTTGAACCAAAAAGGCACGCCCATCTACATCGGCATGTCCCACAACGTGCGTCACCGCGTTCGCACCCACTTCAACGGCTCCATGAAGTCTGCCCGGCGCCAAGCCTTCTTGCGTGACATCCACCGCATCGAAGCCGAAAGCACCGGCTCGGTGCTCATGGCCCGCCTCATTGAAGACGAGCTGATCCGAACACACTGGCCCATCCACAACCGGGCGCAGAAATCCATTCCGATCCGCACGGCCATCGTGAGTTACACCGACCAACGCGGATTCACGCGGCTGCATCTCCAACGGCAGCGCCACGTCAAGCACGCCATTCGCTGGTTTCGACGGGAGGATGAAGCGCGCGCTTGGCTCCATGCTCAAGCCGTTCTCCACGGGCTGCATTCCGAATTGCTCGGCCTCGGCAGCGACGGCCGTGGCCAATCGATTGAGGACAATCAACGCGAAGCACACAACGAAGCCATGAACGCCCTCATCGACGCCGCTCAAACCCGCGAGGCATGGGCCATTCTGGACCGCGGCCGCACCGCCGAGGAGCGCGCCATCGTGTTGATGGAAAACGAACACGTCAAAGGCTGGTGCTTCACCGACGCGACCGTCAGCCGGTTTGACGAGATTCCCGAGCTCGTCGAACTGAAAACCGGCTCCGCCACGGCGGACGCCATCGTGCAGCATGCCCTGCACGAGCGCGAGTTGGGCAAGATCCGGTTTGAAATCCTCGAGCCCGCGTCCTGACTGGGCACAAAAAAAGACCGCTCGGGGCGGTCTTTTCTTCGTTTGTACGTCAGTGGCTCAGTTCATGAGTCCGGTGAAGGTGCCGAAGCGCTTGGTTGACTGCGCGCTCAATCCAGCGGAATACTGGAGGATGTTGCGCACACTCTTGGCGCGGGGCATTTTCAAGTTGGACTCGACAGAAGCTTCAAACCAATCCGACGTCAAATCGTCAAGGGTACAATGGGCCATGGGCACTTGTTTTTGAGGTTTCGTACCCCATAAACGCGTTGCGTTGGCTTCTATT
>JAPOHG010000049.1 GCA_029979565.1 bacterium | reverse complement strand
CGTTGGGAAATGCGCACGCGGCTGTTCCTTCGCACAGCGGAGTTCCTCTGGCAAGAGGGGCACACCGCCCACGAGACTTCTGAAGAAGCGGTGGCCGAAGCGCGCAAGATGCTCGACGTTTACGCCGACTTTGCGGAAGGCTGGATGGCCATGCCGGTGCTCAAAGGCATCAAAACAGCGAACGAACGGTTTGCCGGCGCAGTCGACACCTACTGCATCGAAGCGATGATGCAGGACGGCAAGGCGTTGCAAGCAGGTACCTCGCATTTCCTCGGCCAAAACTTCGCCCGCGCATTCGATGTGAAGTTCGCGACGCGCGACGGCAAGCAGGAATTGGTGTGGGCCACCTCATGGGGGGTGTCCACCCGCTTGATGGGCGCCTTGATCATGACGCACTCGGACGATGCCGGACTCGTTCTTCCTCCGAAGCTGGCTCCTATCGAAGTGGTACTCGTGCCCATTTACAAGGGTGAGGACCAAATGGCGGAAATCGTCGGAGCGCTCAATGGCATCGCCGACGAATTGAAGGCAGCCGGGGTACGCGTAAAGGTCGACGACGACGACACGAAGCGCAGCGGTTGGAAATTCGCTGAGTATGAATTGAAAGGTGTGCCGGTGCGTTTGGCCATGGGCCCCCGCGACCTCGCCGGAGGAACCATTGAAGTGGCGCGGCGCGACACCCAGTCCAAGGAAATTGTGGAAGCAGCAGGCATCGTGGACCATGTGCAGGGATTGCTAGAGGAAATCCAAACGGCCTTGTTCGACCGCGCCGCGAAGCGCGCGAAAGAAACGACAACCCGCGTGGATACATGGGACGAATTCAAAGCGGCGCTCGACGCCGGTGGATTTGTTGAGGCGCATTGGGACGGCTCATCCGAAACCGAAGACCTCATCAAGCAAGAAACCAAGGCCACCATCCGTTGCATTCCGTTGGAAGACGACGGCGAAGCCGGCACCTGCATCCGCACCGGAGCGCCCTCGGAGCGCCGCGTGGTCTTTGCAAGAGCTTACTAATTGAACGACTATGGAGAACACCCCGATCGGACTCAATCCCCAAGTGACCGCTGAGACGGTTGAAGGTTTGAACAGCCTGTTGGCGGACTTGCAGATTTTTTACCAAAACGTCCGCGGCTTCCATTGGAACATCCGCGGCGCCGAATTCTTCGAGTTGCATGCCAAATTCGAGGAGCTCTACACGGACCTCCAACTCAAGATCGATGAGGTTGCCGAACGCATCCTTACCCTCGGTGGCCGTCCGTTGCATTCCTACGAGGCTTACCTGGCTGCGACCGATGTGCATGCGGTGAAGGATATCTCGAACGGTCCTGAAGCGTTGAAGCACTGTGTGGCTGCATTCAGTGTTTTGTTGCTGCGTGAGCGGGCGTTGCTCCAGCTCACCGGCGAGGCCGGCGACGAAGGCACCAATGCGCTGATGAGCGACTACATCCGCGAGCAGGAAAAGACCGTCTGGATGTACCGCGCGTATTTGGGCTAAAAAGTTTGCGGGGGTTTGCCGATTGCAATCTCTGCAGTATATTTGCGCCCCATTTGGCCCGTTCGTCCAGGGGTTAGGACGCCAGGTTTTCATCCTGGAAACAGGGGTTCGATTCCCCTACGGGCTACTTTCAAAATCCTCGCTCCAACAACGGTGGCGGGGATTTTTTGTGACAGAAAACCTTGCGAGTCCGGTGAATGCGGACACGGCATTTTACCAGATGGTGTCGTCTTCAAGCGTTCTCCGGATCATGTCTTCGGACTGCTGAGAAACTTCTTTTCGGGTCCAATTCTTTTCAGCTATTTCCGCGGCAGAGATGGGCGCGAGCACTTTTACCACAAGCCGCTTTTTTCGCAAACCCAATAGATTGGACAGGTGCTGCACGATGGATCCATGCTTCACGAGGTAGGTGAATGTAATCCGCTGCTCCTTGCCAAGTTCATGGCCATTGGCGTGTGTCCATCTGAATGCAATCGGCTGAACTCCTGAACCCGAGTCAATGGCGATTTTGAAGAAAGGAGCATGAAAGGGAAGCAGTTCGACGCCATCGTTTGACTTGCCCTCGGGGAAGAAACTCAAATTGACCTTCGATTGCGCAATCATGTTGGTAGCAGGCGCCAGCAGTTCCACAATCGACATGCGTCTGCTCCTGTCCACAAATACGAAGCCTAGAAGTTCCATAACCGAGCCAATGACCTTCATGTTGCGAATGAGCATGTTCGAGATCACCATGCAAGGACTAATGGCCATGTGGAGCAATGAGTCTAAAATCCCCTGGTGGTTGCTTACTACGAGGTGCTGGGAAGAAGGCATTTTACCTTCAACCACCAGTTTCACCCCCACAAGCCACATGAGCAACCGAGAGAATGGGTAAATGATGAATCGAACGTTAAACCGAAGGAAGAGGTCCCTTGGAAAAAGGATGAACACCAACCTTAACAGCAAGCTGAGGAGGACCAAGACGAACAGGGTAAGCATGATGAATCCCATGCGCACTTGTGCAAGCGTTTTCGAACCATTTAGGATGGCTTGGTTTGGGGCGGACTCCGTCATTCAGAAAGGAAACAAATCAAATACAATGTAAAAATAAAAATGTGCGCGTTCGATACTAAGCAAATTCTGACGCGCACCCTTCCAAAAGGCGTCTGCAGAAGTCCACCTCGAGGCTATTCCCAAATGAACACCTTCTTGCTTGTGCCGTTTTCGTAGCGCTGGATGTAAAGGTGTCCAACTTCGAGCGTCTGAACCGCGCGCCCCATGAGGTCGAAGGTGCCCGAAGTATTCCCTCGCGCCTGAAAACGTTCCGGACGTTGGAGGGAAAGGCTTGTGGCGCCCAAAGGTTGTTGTTGGGTGACGCAATGCACCATGCCACCCCATTGCAGCATGTTTTGGCAGTTGATGCCTACCGCAGTTCGCTCGGGATAGAGCCCTTGAACGATGTCGAGAGCGACGGTGTCCTTTGGGTCGTCGTACTCAGGGACTAGAACTACCGAGTTGCCTACGTAGTAATTGACATACGTGCTTCTGAAGCCAATGCTCTGTCCCCAAGTGGTCTGGACGGGAAACTGGGTCAGCGGCAAATTCACCCGGGTGTAAGGAATGCCGGTGGCATTGGAAGCTTGGTCGATGATGTCGCGGTCGGCAGGGCTGACGTACCAGTAGGCCAGGTCGGCATCGTCCATGGTGACCAGGGTGTTGCCTCCTGCAAACTTGACAAAGCCGTCGATGTGTTGATCCGTGATGTCCTCGTTTCCGCCGTATTGGCCATCCAGCCAGATGACCTGTTCAATGCCGAGATAGGTGTTGAAGTAGGACTCAATTTCACCCTCGCTGAGCCCTGGGTTCCGGTCATCTCCTGTGATGGAGGAGCGGGTGGCCATCAGGGTGCCTTGTCCATCCACTTCAATGGCACCGCCTTCCAGGACTACGGCGCTGAGGTCAATCACCGGAACGTCCAAGTCCACCGCAACCGCGAGTGGTACGACATCGTCTAGGGCATAGGGCGCGTCTTCGCCCCAGCCGTTGAATCCCCAATCCAGGATAACCCACTCATCATCGTCACTCTGGACGAAAATTGGGCCGTTGTCCCGAACCCAGAAATCATCGGTTGGGCACAGCAGAAAATCGACTTGACCGAGATCGATCTGGGCGATTTCGAGGAGCTCCGTAATGTGAGCTGCTTCGTATTCGTTGTAGGCAATGATGTGAACGCGTTCCCCGGGAGTCAATGCGGCGGTCATTTGGACCCAACTTGATTCCACGTCTTCAGCGCCGGAGCCGTAGGTGAAGTTGTGTGGCCATTGGAGCCAAGTTCCCTCGTGAGTAAATTCCTCGATAGGCATGGTGTGCTGCCCCCAACACGGAATCACTCCTATCCACAGAAGAAAAGCCAGAACGGGGCGGAAGTTGCTCATGTGTGCAAGATAGAACGGCTTGTTCTTCCTGGTTTGAGCACGAACCCTCGTGAAACGAGGTTTGGAGCAAAAAAAAACCAATGAGGTCATTGGTTTTTTCAATTCAGTGCAAGAATGCGCGCTATTCTCGTGCGGTTACGTTGATAACTGCTTGAGGAGGAGCATTGGATTCTGCATGAATCTTCACAGTAGCCTCATCAGAAGCGGAAGATCCATAGGAATCAGTCACGGTCAGCCGGAATGCATATTCTCCGTTTACAGCGGAGAAGGAAGTTGCGGAGTTGGTGTCGGAATCCAACATCAAGTAATCGCCACTCACTTGTTCCCAATTGAATTTAATTCCATCATCGTCGGGATCACTGGATTGTTCACCCGTCATGATGATGCGAAGAGAATTGGAAGCAGCGTCGCTATCATGAGGAATCATAAAATGAAATTTCGCCGCCTCCGCTTCAGCCATTGCTGCTTCTGCGGCAGTAATAGAGTCCGCTTCAGCAGCAGCCAAACGATCGGCTTCCATTCTTTCCAGCTGATTGGTTTTGAGGTAAGCCAAACCGGCTGCACTCAAAACCAGACAAGCAATTGTTAAGTTGCGCTCCATTAGATGTAAAAAATGAGGGGTGACTCACATGAACCACCCCCATTCTTTTATTCTTGCATCATTTCTTCGTCAGAATACTCCAGAGTATCAGCAAAGCAACCAACCCGACGAATCCGCCATTACCGAGCTGCGAAATGAGTCCGGTGAGGTTGTCGACAACAGTCATTCCGGGAAACATTGCTGCGCCAAATACGACTTCGGTTACAACAGCCAGCGCTGCAAAACCAATTAATAATTGAGTAAGGCCTTGGAAGAATCCTCCCATAAACTTGAATACATTATCCATATTGTAAGGGTTTTAGTAATGCACTAGCAAGTAGAGGAAATATTCATTTCGTGTACTAAAGACACGAAATAATTGTTAACAACCAATACTTAATTTACTGATAATCAGTTAATTATTTTTTCCGCACGTTCGAGTTTCCCCTATAAAAGCCAAACCATTGATGAAAAAGGAACGGGCATACAATGACTGAGGCAATGCCAAATACGATTTCGTTTCCTCTAATGTTTTAGAAATCGAAGCACGCTGGTCGTTCCGTTGGACCGACTTACCTGCACGGCATAGAAACCGGCGGGTATGTTCGAGACATCCAACACCCCATTGCCCACTCCGTTTAGGCGATGAATCAATTTGCCATCGATGCTGAGAACGTCAATCTCCCATGCCTCACTGGCGCCGAGTCCCTGCAATTGGGCGGTGGTGTTCACCGGATTGGGGAAGATGGAAATGGAACCACCTGCAACTTCTTCCTCCGACAAATCAGAAGCTGTGCTTTCACAGATGACGAAATTGAGCGTGCTTGGTGGGGCTTCGCTTGTGCTCGTTTCATCAATGACGACGTCGCCTTCTGGATTCTTCACCGTGTAGCCGCATTGCGTCGGGTATACCACGGGTGAACTGACGAGGAAGTCCACTTCTCCTTCGTTGACCGTGACCATGACGGTTCGTGTCTCGAACGACTGGTAGTCGGCATACCCATCACCGTCAAAATCGGGGTTGAAGAAAATGTTGGCTTCGAGGCCGGATTCTGAGAAGACGCCCATGTTGCCTCCGTACCACCCGTCGTAGGAATTGTCGGTGAAGGTGATTTCGATGAGGCCGCAGCTGGGTTCCTCTCCGCAGGGATTGAGGCCGTATACGCTGATCGGCGGTTCTCCTCCGTTCCACGTTTGCGTTCCTGAGCTGCTGAATACAATGGTGCCGCTTTGATCGATGACGCTGTAGCCGTGGTATTCGCCCCAGCCTTGGTCGTTGTAAACGACGTCGATGCGACTTCCTTCATCCACGGGGATGGAGAACGACTCGCTGCCGACGGTCATCATGGTTTCGGCCGCAATTTGACTTCCGTTGGCGAATACATGAAGCGAAGAGCCCTCCCATCCGGTGGGGCCGCCGTTGCTGCAGGTCATGGTGATGGTCCACGCGCCGCAGGTGCCTTCTGGGTCGGGGAAGTCATAGGGCATCACTTCGCCCAAGGAATGCACCACGCCGTTGTACGCCAGCATGTCGGCTTGGATGATGGGGGCGGTGTTGGCCTCGATTCCCTCGTCATCAAGGGTGATGTTCACGATGCCTGAATTGTTGTACGACGGCAAATTCTGCCCGTTGTATAGGTCTCCACTCTCGTAGACCGCTTCT
>JAPOHG010000048.1 GCA_029979565.1 bacterium | reverse complement strand
ATGCATTTCACTCCGCTGAGCGGAGACCCCATAGAAAAGGAGCCTCAGAGCTCCTTTTTTTGCGCCCTGCTTATTGGTTGACGGGGCCAAGAGCCAGCCAGACCGGGGCATGACCATCAGCCATCCGCAACTGAGCCAAACGGTAACGCCCCGCTTGGCCTCGCACGGACCCCGTGATCACCGCTGCCTCAGCCGTTTCCATCCCGGACCATTCCACTTTCAAATCCGCTCGGAAATCCAGCGCTGGGCCGAAGGCTTTGAACATGCATTCCTTCACGGCCCAAGCGGCAGCCAATGCGGCAGGTGATGCGCCCAACGCTGCCCGTTCCGTTTCGCTGAGGAACCGCGGGGCGATTCGCTGCAACTGGTCCCGCTCGGCTTCCACGTCGATGCCGATGGCGCTGTCGCTGCAGGCCACTGCTGCCCAGCATCCGTCCGATGTGCTGTGGTGGGCGATGCTCACGTGAATTTCAGGCCGACCAACGGCTTTCGGCTTGCCGTCTGCATTGTGCGCAATGCGCAAATCGGGCTGGCCAATCGCGTGAAAGGCCTGGTCAACGCACCAATGTTCCAGCTGCCGAGCGGGGGGCAAGGCAGCGACATCTCGATGGGGAAATCGATCCTGTGCAGCGGCCCATTCCGCCATTCCCGATTTGTCACATTCGCCGAATCCCGCCGTTGCCAGCGGTGCCAAACTTTTGAAAATCACTGTGAAATCGGCCATTGACGTGCATTCAGGGGGTGCAAGGGTAATTTTGTTTGTAGTAATTTTGCACTCGAATACAACGACGCATGAGTACAGTAATGACGACAGAATACTTGCCCTACAAAGTAAAGGACATCAGCCTTGCTGAATGGGGCCGGAAGGAAATCCGTTTGGCGGAGGCCGAAATGCCGGGTTTGATGGCGCTGCGCGCCAAATACGGTGAGGAAAAGCCGCTGAAGGGTGCCCGCATCGCCGGATGCCTCCACATGACCATTCAAACGGCCGTGTTGATTGAGACGCTCGTGGAGCTGGGTGCAGACGTGACCTGGTCCTCATGCAACATCTTCTCAACGCAAGACCACGCCGCAGCAGCCATTGCCGCAGCGGGCATTCCGGTCTACGCGTGGAAGGGCATGAACGAAGACGAATTTGACTGGTGCATCCGTCAGACGCTGTTCTTTGGTGAGGAGCGTCAGCCGTTGAACTTGATTTTGGACGACGGTGGTGACTTGACCAACATGGTGTTGGACGAGTTCCCACAGCTTGCTGATGGCATCAAAGGCTTGTCTGAGGAAACCACCACGGGCGTGCTCCGTTTGTATGACCGCATGAAGGCCGGCACGCTGCCGATGCCTGCGATCAACGTCAACGACTCCGTGACCAAGTCAAAGTTTGACAACAAATACGGTTGCCGCGAGTCCGCAGTGGATGCGATTCGCCGGGCCACCGACGTGATGATGGCCGGAAAAGTGGCCGTTGTTGCAGGATACGGCGACGTCGGTAAGGGCACCGCAGAATCCCTGCGCAACGCCGGTTGCCGTGTAATCGTGACCGAAATCGATCCCATCTGTGCATTGCAGGCCGCCATGGACGGTTACGAAGTAAAACGCATGGCCGATGCGGTTGTCGAATCCGATATCATCTGCACGGCGACGGGCAACAAAGACATCATCCGCGGCGAGCACTTCGAAGCGATGAAGGATAAAGCGATTGTGTGCAACATTGGGCACTTCGACAACGAAATCGACGTCGCTTGGTTGAACGCCAACCACGGCGACACCAAAGACACCATCAAGCCGCAGGTTGACTTGTACAACGTCAACGGCAACGACATCATCTTGTTGGCCGAGGGCCGCTTGGTGAATTTGGGCTGTGCGACCGGCCACCCTAGCTTCGTCATGTCGAACTCATTCACCAACCAGACCATCGCTCAGCTCGAGCTGTGGAAGAATGCGGCGGCATACAAAAACGAGGTGATCACCTTGCCTAAGCACTTGGACGAAGAGGTGGCACGCTTGCACTTGGACAAGATCAACGTCGAGCTGGAAACGCTGACGCAAGAACAAGCCGACTACATCGGCGTTCCTGTCAACGGTCCGTTCAAATCCGATCTCTACCGCTACTGATCCCACGATGGATTGGATACAGAAATTGCGCGAATTCGTCCGGTCTCAACCGGACGTTTTCCGTTTTCTGGTCCTAGGTTTTGGCGGGTACATCGTGTGGCACCTGGCCTACGAGACCTACCTGAAACCCGCCACGTTGCTGGACGAGTACATCACCCAGAACCTCATTGTGGTAACCGAAACGGTAGTCGAGGTCCTCGGATATGAGCCGCTGGCCTTCTTTCAGGAAAACGATGGGGAATTCCGCTACCGTGTGGGCATCCGCGGCGCCCAGGGGGTGTTGGTAGGGCCTTCATGCGATGGGGTGGTGCTCTTCGCACTTTTTGCCATTTTCATCCTGTCTTTCCCCGGGCGGTGGTTGCGCAAAGCGTGGTACATCCCGGCTGGCATCGCTGCCATTCATGCGGCGAACATTTTGCGCATCATCAGCCTGTTGATGATTCAATTGTACTTTGGCGAAGAAGCGCTCAAGTTCAACCACGACTACACCTTCACCGTCTTCGTCTACAGCATCATCTTTGCGCTGTGGTACGGGTATGCGGTGGGAGCTGGGTTTGGTTTGAAGCGCCCTCAATCGCCCGCTGCATGACCGCTCCAGCGTACAAACCCATCCTGCCCCGCCGACGGCCGCTTTGGATCGTGGTGCTCGCGGGCATGCTCGTTTTTGGATTTTACCAGGAGCGGGCCAAGGTTCAATTGAACCACTACACCCACGTACTGCAGGAAAACCCGGGCGTAGCAGAAATGCCCGCTGAGTTGCGTGAAAAATGGTTCGACGTCAACCCGCAGCCCAAGCGGATTCATTACTACGTCATGGAGCGTACGTGGAATGGGTTTCACCGGTATTCGCTACCGGAGTTGGCGCGCATGAAATGGGCGTTGAGTATTGGCATCCTCTTGGTGTTTTTTGCACTGGACGCTCTGTTTCTGCGGACTACCGGTCACTTCGAACGCTGGCCCTGGCTCATTGTCATGTATGCCATCGCCGGAACCATCATGGCGGCGTTTTTGGTACTGGTACCGGGCAAAGCGGGGTACAGTGTAGCCCACGAATTCCTCGCATTCTTGCAGTCGCCCTTGCCGTCGTTGCTGATCGTGTTGGTGCCGTCCTTGTTTGAACGGATGCGAACCGACGGGCCTACTGATTGAACACGCGCAAGACCGGGTCGTTCCACTGCGTCGCATACCGATGCAGGGGGTAAATGGCATCGCCGGATATCACTGAACCGTCGATGATGAGCCATTCGGAATTGCTGCACGGGTCGGTGATGAGCAAGCCGTCCTCGGCCACTTCGACCTGGCAATTGGCGGGGATGTCAAACGTGCTGTGTCGATCCAGGGCGACGAATTGATCCAGGGTGTACCGGTACAGAATGATGCCCTGTGACCCCCCGTTGACCACCACGTGGCCGCTAGGCACAGACAAATCGATGTAGGCAGGCAGGTTGACGTTGACCGAGAAATCGACCGGCACGTACGGGATGAATTGCTGCGGATCGTTGCACCGCGCTTGCAAGAGCACGAGCGCCCCCATGGCAATGGCCGCACCGCGAAAGGAAGCCTTCATGCCGATGCGGATTTGCGTAACCCGAGTGGGTCCTTGGGTTTGCCGGCCTGAAAGTCCTTGAGGTAGGCCGGGGTGAAGTAAGCGACGTCTTCGAAGCGCTGTGCTGCCCAGGCGTTGCGCGCTGGTATGCGGGCGCACTCCGCCGTGGGATGAGCTACAATGAAGTTCCAATTCAGGCCTTTGTCGGCGAGCAGGCGCTGCGTTTTGCCAGCGGCATCGCCCACTACAATGGTGCCATCGGTGGCATGGGGGAACAGCGCGTCCACACCGGCATCGGATTCGATGACCAGCGCCCGCGTTTCGTCCAGCGCGTCAAAACGCTCACCTGACCAACGGAACGTCTGCGTGTACACTTCATCCCGACGGGCATCCATGACGGCAACCACCGTTGAACCCGCTTCGAGGGCCCCGTCTGCCACGGCATGGTATGCTTGAATTTCGAGGCTGTTGATGGCAATGAGTGGGATGCCTTGAGCGTGGCAGATGCCTTTGGCCGTGGAGGTGCCAATGCGCAATCCCGTGTAACTCCCGGGTCCTGCGCACACCGCCACTGCTTCCAGATCTGAAGCCTGCCATCCTACCGAAGCCAGGGCGGCATCGATCATGGGCAACAAGTTGGAGGCATGCACGTGCTGTTCCTCGCAGCGCTGCTCGGCGTGTATGCAGGCATCGCCGTCAAACAGCGCGACGGAGCAGGACAGGGTCGAGGTTTCAATGGCTAGGATGCGCTCGCTCATCGTTCCGCTTCCGGCTTTTCGGTGGCTTTGATTTCGACTTCATCGCCGTCCTTGAGGGTGCGCGACACGCTTTGATACGGGCCAGTCACAACGGTGAGCGCGGTATCAAGGCCCGATTTGATTTCGATGTAGCGGTTGTCTTGGATGCCAGTTTCCACGCGTTGCCAACGGACTTCTCCACTTGGCTCCAATACAAACACTCCCAACTCGTCTTCTTCTTCGTCTTCTTCCGATTCACGGGTGGTGACCGATTGGATGGGCACCGATATCACCGCGTCTGCACTCCGGGTCAGAACGTCCACCTTGGCACTCATGCCCGGCCGGAACGGTGAGACAGCGTCTTCCAACGTGGTGAGCAATTCAGCATAGCTCTCCGGTTGAAGCCGAACCTTGACGGAGAAATTCGTCACCTGGTCCATGGCGAATCCGTTGAGCCCCGCATTCAATGCCGTATTGCCGATTTCGGTGACGGTCCCGAGGAACGTTTCGTCCAGGTACGCATCCACCTCCACTTCGGCTTCATCGTTCATGCCGACGCGGACGATGTCGCTCTCGTTCACTTCGACGTCCACTTCCATGATGGATAGATCGGAGACCTTCATGACGACCTCACCCGCGGTGAAGCCGTTCCCTTGCACGCTTTCACCTACCTCTTTAACCAAGGCTGTGACCGTGCCCGACTGGGGGGCGAGTAATGTAGTTCGGCTCAAGTTGTCCCGGGCTTCTTGCACCGAGGCCTCGGCACTTGATATCGCAAATTCTGCGCTGCGGATGGACTCCGAAGCAGCGGTCAGGGTCGCTTCGGCGCTGATGAAGTTGGCTTCGCCGGCATCATAATCCGCTTGCGAAACCACCTTATCGCGGAACAGTTGTTGGGTGCGCTGCCAGTTCTTTTCAGCGGCGAAAAACTGGGCGTTGGCTTGGGCATGCTGGGCTTTGGCTGAAGCCAGATTGGACCGCGCACTGTTGGCCGCGGCTTGCGCCCGGTTCAGCGCCGCCTCATACAAATCGGGGTTGATCTGGACGAGCAAGTCGCCCTTCTCGACCCGATCGCCCTCCTTCACGGGCAAGGCGAGGATTTGACCGCTCACCTCGGCGGTGATGTTGACTTCGGTCTCCGGTTGAATCTTGCCTGAGGCAGAGACGCGCTCGACAATGTCCCGAACGGCTGCTTGTTCTGCGTCCACCTCGTCCAAGGTCTCTCGGCCGCCGTGCCACTTGCCAGCGATGCCGAGCACCACAATGGCAACAGCGCTGATGATCCAGAATTTTTTCGTGAATTTCATGGCGAGGGGTTATCGGAAGGTCATGGCTTTGCCCATGTAAAAGTCGAGGATGCGGCTCTTGAAGGCCAAATCGTATTTGGCTCGAAGGGCGTTGACACGGGCGTTGTCATACAGGGTGCGCGCGTCGGCGTAGTCGATGGCGGTTGATGCCCCAGCTTCGTAGCGTTTCTCCGTATTCAGGAAGGCGCGCTCTGCCGCAATCAGCGAGGCTTCCTGCGCCACGGATTGTTCGGAGGCAGCCCGAGCATCTGCCCACGCCGATTCGATGCTGGTGGTCAATGTTTGCTTGGTCTGCTCCAACTGGTATTGCGCCCGTAGCGCACCGACTTCAGCCTGCTCGATGGAGGACTTCACGCTGAAGTTGTTGAAGATGGGCACGCTCATGGAGAAGAACACGCTCTGGTTGAAGTTCTGGCTGAGCTGGTCGTTGAACGACGTGGTCACGAAGTTGTATGAGGTCTGCTCGGTGTAGATGGTGAACGGGGCTCCGTCCTCCGCATACAGCGTGATGGGGATGAGCTCCGTCAGCGGCTCGCCCTCGATGCTGCGAGAAGCGCCAGAGTAACCGGTTCCGAAGTTGTAGCTGGCGAAGATGCGCGGGTACCGTCCTGATTTGGCAATGTCCAATCCGAGCAAGGCGTCTTCCACCTGCAGATCCGCTTGGCGAATTTCTGGGAAAGAACCGAGGGCATACGCCACTGCTGCCTCTGGAGAAGGTGGCAAATCCGCACGCTCGAGGTCTTCATCCGAAGGCCGAACCAGTTCGAATCTATCGGCTTCTGACGCGGGCAGTTGGAGCAATTGAACCAAGTTCAACTTGGCCAATCCAAG
>JAPOHG010000047.1 GCA_029979565.1 bacterium | reverse complement strand
CTTCGTTCTCCTGTGTAGCGGTTGGGTCATAGTTCGCAGCCGCCTGGTCCATGCAACCGATGCATGAGTAATCGCAAGAGCCATCGTCAATGTTGGCGCCTGGCGTGAAGTTACATGCAAATTCATCCGTACAGCCAGGAACTGCAGGCAAGCAGAATGAAGTTGATTCGGACGAGCCGTAGTCACCACCTGATGCTACAACCGTTCCGTTGCCATCGTAAACCGAGTAGCTTCCTTGTCCGTAAGAACAGCAGATACCGTCACCGAATGAATCGTACATGGTGAAAGTGAAACATGCTTCGTTCAAGCACAATTCCGTGCCGTTGAAGTTACCGCTGGCAATCACAGCACCTGTTGAATCAACCAAGTCCCAAGAAATCTCAGAAGGATAGTTGTCCGGATCAATGTCAATGGTCAATGCTTCAAATGCGCATGAGCCGTCGTCAGCTGTGGCGAATTCGTCATAGTTACAAGCCGTCATATCCGTGCAACCCAAGTACTCACATTCACCTGAATCAGATGTAGCTGTTGGATTGAAGTTAGACGCGTTGCTATCCTGGCAGCCAGGGCCGAAGCACCACGTGTCAGAAGTCTGTACAGACCAGCCTGAACCGCCGCCGCTAGCGATGGTTACACCGTTCCAAGAAACAGTCCAAACACCGCTTGAACCGATACCATCACCGAACGAGTCAGTCATTTCAATGTAGTAGCAAGCGTTGTCCATTACGCAAACTTCTTCGTTAATTGTAGAAGAGTTGGTGTAGGTGCCTGCAGACAACGATCCAACCACTTCGCCAGTATCAGCGTTGTACATGTTGAAACCAGTCTCAGAAGACCAGTAGTTGTTCGATACGTTGACATTCATCAAGATGGTGGCACAAGAGCCGTCATCTTCTGTTGCGTCCGGGTTATAGTTGCAGGCCGTTTCGTCCGTGCAACCGGCAACTGTAACAGTTCCCAAGCAGAAATCAGAAGAAGCGCTTGAACCATACCAACCTACTGCGCTGCCCAACACGTTGCCGTCAGCATCACTGATGGTGTAGTCTGCACCACCGTCACCCCAGGAGTCATCCATGGTGAAGGTGTAGCATGCATCGTTGGCCACACAAGCAACCACGGTCTCAGAGGAATAATCATCCGCCAGTACACCGCCAGTGTATGCGTCGCCGGAAGCGACTTCTACACCATCAGAAGTAAGAGACCAAGACGACTCCTCTGGATAAGCATCATAGTCAATGGTTATGGACAATTCCACTCCATCGCACTGCGCAAAAGCCGCGGGAGCCGAATAAAGATAAAGCGCGAACATCGCTACGATGCCACAACACTTTTTAAACGTGTTAAACATTTGATTTGGTTTTGGTTAGAATTCTCAGACAATTTGGATGCCCCGACGTTTCGAGGGCTTTTAAGGCAATCAGCTCGCGGCTCAAGGAGCTCGCAAAACCGAACGGATTAACGGTGTTCTCGAAGACGAGAAGTCACGATATCGCGATAAATGTAGTCGAGCCTTTTCTGAAATCCAATATTTCACAAAAGAAATTTTGTCGAAAAATCCTGAATTGGTCGGTTAATTCCTTGTTCTTACCTGAATTTCAGCCGCGTTGACCGAAATGTGTAAATGAGTGGCAAAGCCGAACTCTATGAGAATGAACAAATTAAGCGAAAAACGGGTTTCAACGCCACATTGCTTCGTGCCAACTGGCTTGGAAAGGGCACACCAGCGTGGGTTCACACTCCATCTTTTTAGAAATGACAGCGTTAACGAGCAAAGTTTCGCTGGTGATTCGACCCGCCTTCCGTGCGGCCCAAAATGACGAAAGGGAAAGGTCTTTCCACCTGGATGCATCAACATCATAATATATAACGGTGTTGCGCGTCATCCAATCCACCCCTATTTGCTCCCCAAACGCCTGAAGCCAATGGACCTTGGCGTCGATGGAGCACCCGGAGGCACTTGGACTGCGCTCATCCAGTGCGATAACCAAGCAACGTCCTCCTTCCAGACGCCAGCTCGCCTGAAGCGACTGACCGTGCGCAACCCAATCCGATAAGAACAAATCAATGGCCATGCGCAACTCCTCCTGCTCCTGGGTTGTCAAAAGGCGATCTGCCGTGTATAACCACGAGCGTGAGTCCTCAGGCAGGGACGCCCATGCTTCCCCCTCCATGCGATCTCCTTCCAGCCAGACAGCCGCGTCAATCTGGGGTTGTGGTGCTTCCATGCTTCAAAATTACGTTTCGCGTCTTTATTTGAATTTCTCGGCGTAAAAGTGCGAAATTGCCGCCGCATGGCTGATTCACAAAAGCGTTCCAACGAGCTCATCTCGATGAGCCAAATACGGCCCTACCTCAAACTCCTCCTGAAAAACTGGTGGTTGATCGCGGTGCTGTCCGGAACAGGCTACGCCGCCGCTCGCCTCATTACCCACCGCCAGCTGGACATTTATGCGGCAACAGCAGAAATTCTCTTGGACCAAGGCGGCAAGGAATTGGATTACCAAAAGCGGCTCTCCGGCGCGGCCAACGTGTTCAACTACAATAACACTGACGCCAAAGACCAGCAGCGCATCCTGCGCTCATTCGATTTGGTCGGGCGTGCCGTGGACCGCATGGCCTTGGACGTCGACTACTTTTTGGTGGGGCGCTTGAAGACCAGCCAAGTCGGCGGATTCAGCAACATCGCCATCGATGCATCGCCAGAGCTGTTCAATCCCTCCTACCTCGGGCGCAACATTGACCTCTTCATCGAAGATGCAGCGCATTTTCGGTTGCGTTATACGCTGAACAACGGAGAAGTGAAGGAATTGGTGCACCCGTTTGGGGTACCGCTTGAGGGGCCCGAGCTGGCGTTGACCATCGCTTATGCGGATTCCCGGCTGATCAACTTCAACAATCCCGCCGGACCGCAGGTCAATACCGCAGCATTGGAACAGGCCCGAAAGCAGCATTTTCAATTCCGCGTTTACAACCGGGGGCAACGCATCGGGCAAATGCGGGGCTCACTTCGGGTAAACAATGTCGTAGGGACCAATATTTTGACGCTCCAATCGAGCAGCACACTCGCAGGCCGCGCACAAGAATTCCTGCGCATCCTCAGTGAAGAATACATTGAGTTCACCAAAGAAGCGCGTCTGGAGTCGAGCCTCAAAACCGAGAAATTCATCAACATCCAACTGGAGGAGCTGGTCACCATCATGGACAGCTTGGAGATGCAGGTGGACGGCTTTAAAGAGCGAAACGAGATCCTCGACCTCAGCCGCGAGCAGACCGAATTCTTCAATGCCCTTGTGCAACTGGAAACCCAAGAGCGGGAATTGGAATTCCGAATGGAAGCCCTTACGTCTTTGCGCAAATACCTCAGCGCTGGACTCGAAGACAACAGCTTGCCGCCCACCTCATACCTCATTGAAGAAGACCCGTTGCTCATTGAACAGGTCAGTCAGCTTTTCACCATGCGCAGCGAGCGGACCAGCGCATTGCTCGACGTGACCGAGGACAGTTACCAGATTCGCCGGCTCGACAGCGCCATCAGCAATGCGCGCTTCACCATCACCAAGTACATCGAAGACACGCGGGAGGCCATCGTCGATCAGCGTTCCAATGTCCGCGGACAAATCAACGGCCTCGAAGACCGACTGAGCGGCATCCCCGCCACGCAACGAGACATCGTCGTCATGGAGCGCAAGCTGCAAGTCAACGAGAAGTTGTATGTCTTCCTTTTGGAGGCACGCGCCCAAAACGTCATCTCCCGTGCCGGCATTGCGCCGCAGGCGTCCATCATTGAAATCGCGCGTAACAGCGGCATTGTTGGTCCGAACAAGCGGCAGACCATCCGCAACTACACATTGTACGGCGCCATCATTGCTTTGGCGATTGCGTTCTTGCGCATGTTGTTGTTCGACCGGCTGGAATCGACGCAAGAGTTGCGCGAAATCACGCAGCTGCCGGTTGTCGCGGGACTGCCGCATTACGCCGAAATCGCAGAACATCCGCTGGCCATCCTTGCGGACTCACGGGCGCAAATCACCGAGGCCTTCCGGAGCTTACGAACCAATTTGCAATACCTTCTTGCACAAGAGGGGGCCAACACCATCCTGGTGAGTTCCCTCCACCCGGGGGAAGGCAAATCGTTCGTCTCCTCCAACCTCGCGACGGTTCTGGCCAAAACGGGAAAAAAAGTCGTTTTGGTCGACTTTGACATGCACAAACCCAAGGTGCACAAGAACTTCAAATTTTCGAATCAAATCGGCCTCAGCACACACCTCATCGGTCGCTGCGAAATTGAGGAAATGAAGCAAACTGGGCCTGTGGACACGTTAACGGTTATCACAGCCGGGCCGGTTCCCCCGAACGCATCCGAATTGGTGATGAACGACCGCCTCGATCCGTTCCTACAAACGCTGCGAGCAGACTATGATTTTGTCATCCTTGACACGCCGCCGATGCTGCTCATCACCGATGCGCTGTTGCTCATGAGCAAGGTGGATACCGGGCTGTTGGTCTCCAACACCCAGAAGGCTACCAAGCGCGGCATCGAACACCTCGAGGACTTGCTGAACCAAAACAGCTTGAGCCATGCATCGCTGGTGATGAACAACATCCAAACCTCCCGCGTACGCATGTATTACGCCAAGTATGCCTACAAGTATGGATACGGGTATGGGTACGGCTACGGATATGGCGGATACGGCGGATACGGCGGGGCCAAGTACGGCGATGAGCCCGAAACGCAAGCCTAGCGATTGCCCTTAAGGCGCTTTCGGATGCAACAAATAGGCTGTTCGTAACGTCTTGGATACGAACGGGGACATCCGGTTCGCTTTGTATTTTTGTTTCAATGGTAAACCACACACCGACACCGAGTTGGCAATTGATCTTGCTGGCATTGGGCACCTTGGTGTCCACGGTTGGTGCGGGCCAACTGTCGGTGGACATGTCGTGCGTCCAGGTCAACGACCAGGGGTATGCGACGGTAACTTGGCAACAAGCCGCTGACCCCAATGGCGACTTCCAGCAGTACGTCTTGCACGTGTACGAACCTTCCGCTGGCCTCGTATTGGAGACGTATAGCATTCCGGACCCCACCGACCCTGCAGCACCCGCTTTCGTCAACACCACGTACAGCGCCGAGACCACCGAGTTGTGCTACTTTGTCGTCACCGAGGGGCCAGCAGGCTTCTTTGGCGGATCCTCCGACACGCTCTGCAGCATCCACCTCACGGCCGATCCCTCGTTGACACCCGGCCTCGTCGACCTCAATTTCAACAGCCCGAGGATCGGTACGAGCGGACCGCTTTCCAATGAGCAGCTCGCTGTGGAATTCCTCACCGCTGATGGCGATTGGCTGCAAATCAGCTCCGTAGTGGACAACGGCGGAATGATGTTCGCGCAATACGCCTTGCAAGAATGCGAAGGCGACTTGGCCTTTCGCGTGACCCAACCCAACACAGACGACGATTGTACCCACATTTCCAATACGGCCGGATCCCAGCTATCCGACGAATTGGATCCGGATCCGCCGCTGATCACAGCGGTTCAGGTGGATTACGCCCTGCAGGAAGCCCTGGTAACGTGGGAGCCGAGCGACGCGGACGACCTCGCAGGGTACATCATCTACATCTGCAACGGCGGGTTCCAAATGGCCATCGACACCATTTACGATCCCGGCACCACGTGGTACATCGACATGAACTCCAATGTGCAGTCGTACATCGAGTCGTACAACGTCGCGGCCTTTGACGATTGCTTCATCAACGGTGAACCGGACCCTGGAGCCGCCAGTCCCTACTGTGCGTCGAGCCTGTTCCTGAATGCCTCAACGACGCTCTGCTCCGACGAGGCCACGCTGTCATGGGCGGGTGCTTACAACTTGGACTCGGAGGTCGCGAGCTACCACATCTGGATTGACGAAGAATTGCCCACGGGCAGCGGCAATTGGTCAGGCCTGCAGGAAGCAGGTGTGGTCGATGCCAACACGAACTCCTTTCTCCATGAAGGAGCGACGTTCGGAGCGACGTACAAGTACCACATCGTCGCGGAAATGGCGTCAGGCCTCGAAATCCTCTCCAACGCACGGACCCTCGAGTTCAGCTACCCTGGAGCCCCGAGCTACACTTCGCTGCGCCGTGCATCCGTCTCGGACAGCGGGGCGGTCAACATCATCGTCGACCTTGACCCCAACTCCAACGACGCACACGCCTATACACTGCAGCGCAAACGCTCCAACGAAGCAGAATTCACCGACCTCGAGACCCAGGAAGGGGTTGGCGGTATGACGCTCATCTACACGGACTACACCGCCCAAACCGATGAATCCAGCTACAGCTACCGCGTTCGCGTCGAGAATTTCTGCAGCGATTCCGTCGGCATGTCGAATACGGCCGAGACGGTGTGGTTGCGGGGCATCTCTGATTTTCAGCTTTTGAAAAATACGCTGCACTGGACGCCGTACGCTGAATTCCCTGGGGCCACGGCCGGTTACCGCATATACCGCAAGTACAATTTGGGCAACGCCACTGAACTGTTGACCACCCTGCCCAACACGGTCTTTACGTGGGAAGACGACGTGAGCAATCTGCTGTACAGCCCAGGCGATTTTTGCTACCTGATCGAAGCCACGGATGCCCTCCCCGGGCCGGCAGGCAGCATCAATTATGCGTTTTCGAACGAACTGTGCCTGCAGCAAGAACCGGTGGTGTGGATTCCCAATGCCATCCTCATCGGCGGGGTCAACAACACCTTCCAACCCGTGGTGAGCTTTGCGGATTTTGCCAACTACCGCATGGAAATCCACAACCGATGGGGCGATGTGCTGTTCTCCACGGAAGATTTTGAAACAGGCTGGGACGGCACCTACAAAGACCAGATCGTCCCGGAGGGTACCTACGGGTATTTCATCACCATCCAGGACGGGTCCGGACGCTACTACGACCGGCAGGGATTGGTGCACGTGCTCAACGGAGAATAAGTTGGCAAATCGGGCTCGGCACGAGCCTGTATTTTTCCTAATTTTGCGCGAATCGTAACCCGTAAATCCATGCGATTGAAAGGTTTCGGCCCCCGATTCATTTGACCACAATGGCCACCAATTCACAAAAACCAAAAATCGTCGGCGAAGGCTTGACCTACGACGATGTCCTCCTCATCCCAGCATACAGCGAAGTGCTCCCACGCGACGTACAGCTCGCGAGCAATTTTTCTCGGAACATCACCCTGAAGACCCCGGTTATCTCCGCGGCCATGGACACGGTGACGGGCAGTGCCATGGCCATCGCCATGGCCCGCCAAGGTGGAATTGGCGTCATCCACAAGAACATGACCATCGCCGAGCAGGCCGCTGAGGTGCGCCGCGTAAAGCGATCGGAAAGCGGCATGATCCAAGACCCGGTGACC
>JAPOHG010000046.1 GCA_029979565.1 bacterium | reverse complement strand
TTGTAGGCACCAAGGATGGTGAGTGCGAGTTTTGTTTTCATATGAAGTAGGGTTTTTGAATTTTATGTCTTCGTTAAGCCGCCCTTGGTGATCATGCCAATGCGCATGAGCATGATGACCGCCAAAATGCCGTGGAATATGGCCAGGATTTGCGGCAGGCCTTCCACAGCGAGCACGAGCCAAACCGCTGTCGCGTTGATGAGCAACACGGCGGTGGTCACCCGTAAGGCGAGTGTCTTGACCGCTTCGTCTGAGAAATTCACCTCATCCGGAACGACCGGGTACATGAGGATGGTTTGGCAAGCGAACATGCCGATGGAGATAATCTCCAGTGCGCCGCCTTCGCCGGCTCCCATTCCGAGGAGGTTGAAGGTCATGACCATGCCTCCAAAAAGGAAGTAGCCCAAGCGGACATACAGGCCTTTTTTCATCGCTACACCAACAACGGCGAGCAACGTGAAAATTCCGGCGAGGACCACCGGGATCAACATTTCATTTTCCATGAAGTAAGTTTTGTGCCTTGCGGCGGGGTTAGTGGTCTCAAATTACTGCGGTATGCCATGAGGAATCAATGTCGACACCCGCGCTGTTAACATTGAATTGTGATTTGCATCACCACCTGTTGGTTCATTTGTGCCTTGGGTTACTGAAGCCCGGGCGGTGTTCGCCGACCTTTGCTAAAAGTGAACACATGGCAAGTTTTAAGGAATTGGTGAATGGCGAGGTGCCGGTATTGGTGGATGTGTATGCGGATTGGTGCGGCCCGTGCCAGGCCATGGGTCCCGAGCTCGAAAAGCTGACGGCAAAAGTCGATGGCCAGGCCAAAGTGCTCAAGGTTAACCTCGACCGCAACCAACCGCTGGCCGAGGCGTATGGCATCCGCAGCGTCCCCACGCTGATGATTTTCAAAGCCGGAAAATTGGTGTGGAAGCAAAGCGGTTTCCAAACCGCAACGCAAATGGAAACAGCACTTAAACCTTTCATTTAACGTTGGTTACCTTGGGGGCATGAAACACCACCCCCTTGCTTTGTCATTCGCTGCCCTTACGGCGGCGGTTCTCTTTTTCTCGTGCACTCCTCCTGCATCGGAGGCCACGGCCACGTTCGAAGCCAACGCCGCAACCATCGCCCAAGTCTTCGCAGATTTTGAGGCCGAGAGCGACGAGTTTTTCACGCATTTCAACGCCGAAGCGATCTGGCGCGGAACGGGACTGAACGCCCCCGACACCGTTACCTTGGAGCAAGTGACGGCCAAGTACAAAGCGGCGTGGGCCAAGTACGATTACGAACTGATTTCACCCACCAATTTCTTGCCCGGCGTCAACCCCCAGACCAAGGCCGTCGACGGCTCAGTGCGCGGGTATTTCGAGTGGAACATCAGCAAGCCGGCCACCGACTCAACGGAAGCCAAATCCGTACGCGTGAAGGTGTATGAATCCTTTGACTTCAACCCCGAGGGCGAAATCATGTACACGCAAGTATACGGGAACCTCGTGGCGGGCTACGCCTACCTCGACGAATAAAGCGTTAAGCCATCAGCAACCGAATCAGGCGTCGCTTGGCCACCGGCAGTGTCGTCTGGTGGAGCGGAAAGCTATAGCTGACCCGGGCGAGGAAGACCGCCGGGTTGGGCCATTCGGGGAATTGCCTTGCCAAGCGGACCTTCATTTGCTCAAAAGTTTCCGTCCAGGACTTTTTGAGCTGTTCAACCGGTTTCAAAGCGAGCTGGACGTGCTGTTCACCGTTTAGTAGGATGCGGGACTTGGCGTACCGGTAGTTGTTGACCTTTTTTTGGTCTTCGTCGTAGACGAACAAATACCCCTCATCGCGGTAGAGCGGTTGGATGCCGATGGGTTCGAGTTCGAGGTGCTCTTCAACAATGTCGTAGAGGTTCCTTCCGGTGGCGAGCGATTTTTCAATTTGCGGCAGCGAAAACGCCAGCAACTCATCCAGGTACGTTTGCAACTCTGGGTGAGCATTGAAATGCTTGTAGATCATCCGGCGGCTCGCGAAGTCCAGCCCTTGCAGTGGGCCCTGCAATGCTTTGCGCCAGTTGCGCTGTTCCTTTTGAAAGGTTTTGAGGTCTCGGTGAGCATCGGTCAAATGCCCCAATGCCGGGTAGATTTTGACATCCCGAAACTCGCGCTCCCAACGCTTGAGCCAAGCCAGTAAAATGTACTGCTTGTACTCGGCATCGAGCAGCCCGCTTGTGAGCCAATCGTTGGGGAGTTTGTCTTGGACCATAACTATAAGATACGCCAAAATGTGGCGCCAATCAACACCTTCCTGAGGGAAACCGCTCCAGCGTGCCTGCGCTTTATGGCCGTCGCAGGGGTATTTTTCTAGCATGAAAGCACTGAACGATTGGGGCTTGTTGGCCCTGCGCATTGGAACGGCTGGGCTGATGCTGCCGCATGGGTGGCAAAAGGCCAATCGGCTCGTAGAAGGCCTCACTGGCGGCGGAGTTGAGTTTTACAATTGGCTCGGCATCGGCGAAACGCCGTCCCTCATCTTGACGGTGATTGGCGAATTGGTCGCGCCCATTTTGGTGCTTATCGGTTGGAAAAGCCGCTGGGGCGCAGCGCTGATGGCCATTACCATGGGAGTAGCCGCATTCATGGTGCATTGGGAAGACCCGCTGTCCGACAAGGAACACGCGTTGCTGTTTTTCTTTCCAGCCCTGGCATTGGTGCTCATGGGACCTGGAAAATGGAGCATCGACCGGAAGTAAGCACTACTGCTTGATCACCCTCATTGCCGGGAGCCACTCGCCGTCGGTCCGCGACTCGACGCGGAGGATGTACGTCCCCGGCGCCCAATGGCTCACGTCAATTGTCGTACCCGAATGCACCGCAGCCGTCTCCACCAATCGGCCATTCATCGCAACCACATGGACCGTATAGCCGCCGGCATTGATTGGTAAGTCAAAGGTCAACTGAGCCGCAGTGGGGTTGGGGTGAACGGTCCATCGGTCCACCGCATCAGCGGTTGTTTCCAACACTTCAACAACGAGCCAATCCTCGCTGATGACTCCCGGGCAATCTGCAAAATCCGTTGCGGTCACCGCATACAAGCCCGGTCCGGTGGTCTGGTACACCGCATCCGTCGCACCGGGGATGGGCTCCCCGTCCACCCACCATTGGTAAATTGTGTAGGGCTGAGCCACCGACAGAAGGCCGTTTTCATCTTCCTCAATCCAAGGGGTGTCGAGGGGCCAGCACACCAGCACGGAGTCGCTTGTCCAAGGGCAACCATACGGATCCCAGGCCTCGGCAGCATACCAACCGCTCGCGTCGGTGGGCCAATTGGATACACCAGTCGACGAATCGGACGATTCGCCGTTGAAGGTCCACACAAAATCCCAGTCCGATACGTCAAATTCAAAATCGACGGCCACTACTTCAGGAAGCTCGCCCAAACTGAGGTTGAGCGCGAACGTGGCATCCGGAGAACAGTAGAGCAGGCTGTCGCTGAGCGCGCTGCACCCCGCGCTCGATGTGGCGAGCACGGCGTACCAGCCGTTTTCTTGCGGGACAAACATCGAATCCGCCCCAACGGCCACCAAGCTGTCGCCCCAGTACCACGCATAATCGATGAGGTCCTGGCCCACAGCCAAGAGTGAGTCGCCTGTCACGTTCCAGGCAATCCCGACCTCAGGGCTGCCGTTGACCACCACCTGGGATGTGTCGCTCGCACTGACAGCGGTTTGGAGCAGGACAGTCAATGATCCGTAACTGGGGTCGGCGTTGATGTCGATGGTGCCGGCGCCTTCGGGCGAGAAGGTCATGGCGCCGAGGTAGTCGTCTTCGGGAAACAGGTCGTCATCCCAGAACGTTACCGTGTAAGGAGGGTTGGTCAGGATGAGGTTGATGTTCGACCATGTGTTGGAATACGTCTCGTTGGCTACGCTCGACGTGTAGACGTTGCCACCGGCAGCGTCGCTGATGACGAAATACGGATCGGGCGAAGGAGACCACCCGTCGTCCCAGCCTCCTCCTGCCGTGGTGCTCAGGGTGATTTGCGACAACACTTGGTCCGAAATCGTCGTGGTAAGGGTCACGTCGTAGCTCCCGGTTTCCGAGAACAGGACGCTGTCGACCGTTGCCATGGTCGCAAATGTTCCGTTGCCAAAATCCCAGCTGTAGTTGGTGATTTGGCTGCCGATGCCGCTGAGGGAAGCTTCAAAGCTTGCCAACAATGAGTCGCACCCCGAAGGTGGAGAATAAGTAAACGAGGCATTGCCCCCTTCTCCGGCTTCGACGACCAATTGGTAGGGGAACGAATCGGTAACGACCTGTTCGATGCCAAAAGCGGACGCAACAGCGGAGATGCTGATGACCATGTCATACGTGCCGGCCAGCAGCGGACTGCCGCAGATGTTCGCGCATCCGAGCGTTTGGCCGTTGGTGGGATAATACACCGCATCGTCATCGTCCAATTCCACTTGCATCCCGAGTGGCACGCCGGTGATGGCTGTAATGGTCACGCTGTTCAAGTCGGCCGTGACGCCGGAACCCGGATCAACCACTTCCGCAGGAAGGAAAAAGGTGATGGTCTCTTCGTAAAAGCTACCGACCATCGCTGCGGGCAATGAGGCGGGGCAAATGGTTGGGAAGCCGTTGTCCGACGAGCACGACGGATCGGCGGTGCACGCGGTGCATTGACTGAAGGCGGCGTATGGCGCCACCAGCAGCACAACATACGCCAAAGCGCAGCGCACGGGTCGTTCGAACATCATCACGTACAATGTATTACCTTTTCCCAAAATTCGAATCGATGCAGCCAAAAGCCTTCCTTTCCGGCCTTTTTCTCGCCGTTACAGCGAATGCGCTGACCCAGATTATTCCTCTGATTGAGGTGCAGGGACAACAGGACAGTTCGCCTTATGAAAACCAGGTCGTTATCGTTTCCGGAAAGGTAACAGAAGCGTTCGGCGACACGTGGTATTTGCAGGACGATTACGGCGCGTGGAACGGCCTGTATGTGATCGGGCCAGACGTGGTCATTCCTGCCAACGTTCCGTACTGGAACAGCGACCGCCAGCCGGAGGTGGGCGATGTGTTGGAGTTGACGGGCATGGTCGTCGAAGAAGACGGCAATACCCAACTCGTGGACGTTGAGCTCGTGGAGTTTGTTGACTTTTGGAATGCGACACCTGCAGGCATTTGGACTACAGCAGTTGAAACCCAAGACGAACAATACGAGGGTACGCGGATTCGCTTGGAAAACGCAACCGTGGTCACTGCACCGGATGCCGAAGGGTATTGGACGGTGGCCTTGGAGGACGGCGAGGTGACATGTTGGGGCGTGGACACCTTCGACCCCAGTGGCAATGAGGATCCAGACGGGCCCACGCCGGGGGATGTCTACTTGATTTACGGGGCGTCCCATCAAATGGCTGAAGAATACGTCCTTCACGTGGGCGACATTGATGTGGTTGCGCTGAGCACTGTTGATGAATTCGAGCCCCAATGGTTGATTTTCCCTAATCCCGTGGGGGATGTGATGCACTTGAAGGTGTCGAATGGACACAGGGAAACAGCGGCCTTTTTCATTCGTATTTTGAATTCGACCGGTTCGGTGGTTTTGGAAACCCAATCTTCGCTTCTGGGGAATCCAATGGACCTATCCGTCTTAAGTCCAGGAGTTTATACCATTGAGTTGTTTGATCCAGGATGTGCCGTTCGAATTGTATCCAAACGCTTCATGAAAAACTAACAACAGCCCTATTTTTCTCCATTTCGCGTGTTTCTCGAGCAGAAATACAAATGGGAATGAACATGACGTTGTTCATAACCCTATTAGAGGGTTTGAGCCGGAAATCCTTGTCCTGCCTGGGAATGCGTGATTTTCGATGCTGTAATCGCAGAGGTTTTCAACACATGCCGACCCAATTTCATCTAATAATAAGGGCCATTCATTTTTAAAATTCAGCAATTTGTAGTATTTTCGAGTGCTTAACTATCGGTCTAACCATCCGAGTCTTATCACTTGATGATGCGTCAAATCATTACCCCCTTCAATCGACTCGCGTCGGCCTCGATGCGTGTTTTGTCCCTGCTGTTTTTGACTTTAGCCTTGGCATCCGTGTCCGTGGCACTCCCCCCTGTGACTTACGTTACAGTAAATGGTGGAGGATCTCAACTCAACTTCAGTGATGCCTCCACGTGGTCTGGAGGCGTGGTTCCGCCGGATTCAGCTTCGGTGACCATCTCGAACTGCTGGGTCCTGATGGACGTGGATAAGGTGTTAAGTACGCTTACGATTGCTTCAGGCGGATATGTGACCATGGGATCAGCAACCGTAACGATCATGGACCAGTTTTTGGTCAATAATGAAAACGGCGTATTCGATGACGGCGGCTCAAGCACGTTGATATTAAAGTCAACGGTTGCGTCCGGGGGCTCTGGTTTTGTGACGATTGGTGGTGATAATGACGCCACCTTCTGGAACATCGAAGTGGCAAACGGTTCAGTGGTGGATTTTGACTCGGGTGGAGCTCTCAACACCGAAACATACGTGGAGAATCAATTGAAAATGGGCGGTGGTTCTGTCGTAGTCAACCCGCCAAATTATGGAGGATCATCAACGCTACTGTACGATGCGACGTACGCCACGGTTAGCACAGAATGGACGGCAGGTGCTTCTTCTGGAAAGGGTGTGCCTCACCACGTAACAGTCGGAGGCAGTGGTTCGCTTTCATTTGGCACCACGTCAAGCAACTATACCTGCACAGGGGATTTTACCATTGATGATGCTTCGGGCTCTCTGGATCTCTCGGGCATGTTGGGCGATTTGACCATCGATGGCAATTTCACTTCCGGTACAAACAGCGCTGTTACCGTAACTATGCCTTCTGTAGAAGGAAAAGGCACGCTCACGGTAGGTGGCAACATGACCCTCAATGCAAACACCACTTGGTCTGGAGATGAAGGCAACGTGGTCATCCGTGGCAACCTTGCCAATAACATTACGACTCCATCGACGGCCTTCGGTTTGCTGAAGTTCGCGGGCAATGCCGACCAAGACATCACGGGCAACAAGATCACTGTTGACTCCCTCGTTGTGGCCAACACGCAAAACACGGCGACGGACGACACGGACGTTGATTTCCAGGCCGACGTGGACATCACGCCCGGTGGCGTCTTCAATCCAGTTGATGGTACCACTAGAATTGATCCAGGCGTCACTTTCACGATGAACTCGGATGCAACTGGCACCGCCCGCATCGCAACCCTTGCTGACGCTGGCGCGATCTCCGATGTCCACCTACCCACTGGCGTACCCACTGATGCTGAAATTACGTTTGAGCGGTATATTCCGGCTGATGATGGTGTGACTTGGTTGTCTTCTGGAAATTACGTAGTAGGCGCAACGTTGGGTGATTGGTCCTCTTCCTTTGGTTCGGACTTCTTCTTGACTTTCCAGTGGGACGAAACGCACATCCTGAATAACAGTGAAAGTTCAAATGGTGCCAGCTGGTGGTCAACGCTTTCTGGGGACGCGACAGTACTCGAAGATTCGGAATACGGTTATTATATCTTAACTATGCCGAACAGCAATCCAACATTAACTGCATCGGGAGGATATAACACAGGTCAAATCAATTTGACCCTTACCCTGTCTGCAGGGGCATTTGAAAATGGAGGTTGGCACCTTTTGACAAACCCATTCCCATGCCCAATTGATGGAGCTCAGTTTTTAACGGACAACAGCACACGGGTCTCAGCGTATCAGCTTTACAACAATACCACAGATGTATTTACGATCAGTGGGGCTACAGCGCCTGGAACCATTGACATTGGACAATCCTTCTGGGTTCAGGTTGGCTCTGCAGGAACGGTTTCTTTCACATTGGATCAGTTGACGCATGGTACGAACTCTTTCGTACGTGAAGAAGACCCACTGGAAGAGGCTTTGATTGGTTTGCGAATTGAGCAACCAGATGGAAAGTTTGGTCAAACGTTCATCCGATTCCACGAAGAAGGAACAACAGCTTACGAGTGGGAACACGACGTGACGTTCAAAAACTCTGGAGATAACTCAAACCCTGAGGTGTATTCGCAATTGGACAACGGCCACCAATTGGCCATCAACTCTCCTGGAGCCATTGCCGACACTGAAATCATTCCCATTGTAGTTGAAGCTGGTGCAGAAGGAACGGTAAGCTTGTTGTTGGATGAGGATTTTGCTCTTCCAAGTGGATTGTGCATGTTGATTGAAGATACGGAGACGGGTGACAAGGCCGGACTTGGAGGTGAGCCGCTTGTAGTGGAGCTCGAACCGTTTTCAGTCTACACGAATCGTTTCCAGTTGGTAGTCATGAGCGCTCCTGAATTCGAAGCTACGGCGTCGCATTGTGAAGGTGGGGTAGTCCACTTCAATGGAACGGACGCGGGACTGTGGGATATCGAGTGGTCCGATGCGGAGGGTTTTATTGATGGTACAGGTTGTGTTACTGGACTTGATGCGGGGGAATACATTTTTGAAGCTTCCAACCCGTTGAATCAATGCTTTACCATGAGCAACATCACCATTCCTTCCGTATGCATGGGCGACTTCAACTTGAACGGCGAACGGGACATTACAGATTTGTTGATTCTCCTTGTAGGCATTCAGCCTGTTGAAAACTTTGAAGGTACTTTCCCTGAAACCGATTGCGACTGCGACGGAGCGATGACGACTTTGGACTTGCTAATGTTCTTACCTCAATTTGGTAACATCTGCGAATAATTGAAATGATGAAAATTCCTATGAAATTTGGATTTGTTGTGCTGGCACTTTTCATGTCAGTAGCAGCTTTTAGCCAATCGCACAGTGATTGTGGGACCTATGTTGCCGATGGAGACGAAAACTATAATTGCGGTCAAGGAATCTGCTGCCAAGTCTGGAACGCTTGCAACGGACCGTATTC
>JAPOHG010000045.1 GCA_029979565.1 bacterium | reverse complement strand
GGTGGCCGCGAAGTCCGGCATTGACTTCCCATTCGCCTTGCCGTGCATCGGTCCAGCGCCAAGCGTTTTGTACGTAGGCTTGAACGCGTTGAGTTTCGACCCGGTTCGTCGCGCGGATGACATCATCGAGTTCAATGACCTGTTCCGGACCTTCATCGGTGTAGCCAATGCTGTCTTGGGGGTGGGGAGTGATGAACCCGGCAGAATCCACGAGTGACCATTCGGAAAGGTGGTCTTCGATGCTTTCGGCCTGCCATTTGACACCCCATTCCAAAAATCCTTTGTCCTGTCCCCACGCGGTCGATCCTTTGAGAGCGCTGCTGATGACGGAAGCGTACAAGCGATTCCGGGCGTGATTCAAAAATGCGCCTACGCCGCGGTTGATGGCAGCTTCACCAAGTTCATCGGAGCCGAGGTCGCGTTCCAATTCATCGAGCCAATAGGCCCCGAGGATATCAAACGTCTCGGACTCTGCTGTTTGGAAGGCTGAGGTAATCCAACGAATGCGGTGGTTCTCCGTCTTGTAATTCGCACCGAAGGCTCCGAAACCCGTTTGGTACGCGGTTTTTTCTTGACCGTCAAAATAAATGGTCAGCCGCAGGGCCTCGTTGATGTTGCCCACGTTGGATTCGCGGCGAACGGGTAAGAAGCGGTATTGGTTTTGACCGTAAATACCGAGGGCTTCAAATTCCCATGGGCCGTATCCGTCGGGGTCCCATGTGGCGTACCCCTGGACATCGACATAGCGGGGCTGGTATTCGCCGCCTTCATCGAGGGTGCCGAGGACGTAGGAATTATCCCGGTAGCGAATGCCCGTGTTGAGCGTGAACTTTTTGTGCCCGTCGGGTCCGGCAGCGGTGGCCCAGTCTTGCTGCAGCTGTGCCCCGAGCATGCTGGCCGTGATGCGCGTTTTGGCAGCATTCGGTTTGCGGTAGCGGATGTCGAGGACTGAACTCATTTTGTCTCCGTACTTCGCCTCAAACCCACCGGCGGAAAACTCGATGGATTCCACCATGTCGGGGTTGGGAAAGGAAAGGCCTTCCTGCTGCCCCGAGCGAACAAGAAACGGACGGTACACTTCGATGTCATTCACGTAGACGAGGTTCTCGTCAAAACTGCCGCCTCGAACGTTGTAGCCGCTGGACAATTCGCTGTTGAAATTGACCGGGGCTTGGATGAGCAGGTCTTCAATGGTGCCGCGGGGGGAAGGAATGCGTGCCGCAACCTTTGGGTTGATGCGCTGAACGGGTTTGGTACGTTCTCCATCGGCCACCACCTCGGAGGCATTCAGTGCGACCCCAGCGGCCAATCGCACATTGATGCGTTGGGTGCCAGCGGCTGCGGCCGGCACGGTGCGCTCTTGGGATTTGTAACCGACAAAACCGAAGCGCAATGTCCATGCGGTGCCTTGGCGCAATTTCAGTGTGTACGAACCATCGTTGTCCGTGACCACGGCTGCGCGTTGCTGCTCGAGTGGAATGACGGTGGCACCCGGCAAGGCTGCTCCCCGCTCGTTGGTGACCGTGCCTTGGATGGTGATGGTTTCTCCCTGCGCCATGACAACTGGTGCGAACACCCAACCGAGGAGGATCACCCATGCCGTTCGCAAGACCCGTCTTTGCGTCAATCGGTTCATCGTTTCAGGGAACCGTTTCGGACCGCGTCGATGAATTTCGCCCAAGCGACCGGGTTGAACACATTGATGGGCGGCAATTGCCCAGCGTAGTAGTTCTGCTGCGCTTGTTGTTGAACGGTGTAACTGTACACTTCGCTGCCGTCGCGACCAACCTCCATGAGTCGATCATAGAGGGCCGCTGGATCCAACCGCTCTTGGCCGATCATGTAGGCATCCGGCGAGAGTTGAAGTTGCAGGAATTCTTCCCGAAACCGCTCGCGGGTGGGCCAGGGGTAAATGAATGCTTCCTCGAGGGCCACGGTATCCCGTCCCAAGGGCTGAACCACGTTCATGCGCGGCAATTCCAAATCGGTTGGGACCGCAAAAGCTTGAGTAAGGTACCCTATAGACGACACGGTAATGGTGTCACCTGCCAATGCGGGGATGCTGAAAAATCCATTGACGTCGGTCATGGTCCCACGCAGGTCCCGCGATCGAAAAACCGTGGCATAGGCCAACGGAGCGAGGGAGTCACCGGTCACCACCATGCCGCTGATTTGAACGACCTCAACAGCCGGGACCACCTCTGTGCTGTCCTGAGCTGTGACATGCATGACGGAGGTAAGGAGGAGGCCGATGGCGGTGAACCACTTCATGAGGAGCAAATTACGATGCCTGAGCAGTTTTGAATTCAGAAGTAAAGTGAAATTCCAATTCAGGGTAATTCGCGATTTCCATATCGAGCAAAAACTTGGAAGGTGCTAGGAAGACGTCATTGCCGTCTTTGTCGGTCACCATGTCGGTTCCCTTGATGCGTTTGAATTCGTCCAGCTTCGCTTCGTTCTCACTAACGATCCAACACGCTTTGTAGTATGGTTTGGATTGGAATTCGCACTTGGCTCCGTACTCGTGTTCCAATCGGTACTGGATGACTTCGAACTGAAGTTCGCCCACGGTGCCCACAATTTTGCGGTTGCCGAGCGATCGAATAAACAGCTGGGCAACCCCTTCGTCGGTCAATTGTTGGATGCCCTTCTCCAGTTGCTTGCTCTTCATCGGGTCCTTGTTGACCAGCTCCTTGAAAATTTCCGGAGAGAAACTGGGGATGCCGCGAAAGACCATGTCTTCGCCTTCTGTGAGCGTGTCGCCAATTTTGAAGGTGCCGGTATCGTACAGGCCGACCACATCGCCCGGCCACGCCTCATCCACGACGTTTTTATCCTGGGCGAGGAAGGTGGCCGGATTGGCAAATTTCATCTTCTTATCGAGCCGGGTGTGCTGGTAAAACGTGTTGCGCTGGAACTTCCCGCTGCAGATGCGCATGAAAGCAATCCGGTCCCGGTGCCGCGGATCGATGTTGGCGTGGATCTTGAAAATGAACCCGGTGAATTGCGGTTCTGTGGGAGCCACCTCACGCACGTCCGTGGAGCGCGGCCGCGGGTCGGGCGCGATGTCGATGAACGTGTCGAGCATCTCTTGGATGCCAAAATTGTTCACCGCGCTGCCAAAGAACACAGGAGCCAGTTGGCCTTCGAGGTAGGGTGCAGCATCCCAGGGTTCGTATACACCTTCAATGAGCTCGACGTCATTGCGCAACTGAGCGGCATGCTCGGAGGTCACCAACTCATCCAAATCGGGGTCTGCGATGTCAGCAATGGACACCACTTCTTTGGCGATTTTGGTTTTGTCCGGATTGAACAAGCGCAGTTCCTTTTCGTACAGGCTGTATACGCCTTTGAAGGAATGGCCTCCGCTGATGGGCCAGCTCAAGGGGCGCACTTGGATTTGCAGCTTTTCCTCGAGTTCGTCCAACAGGTCGAACGGGTCTTGCCCTTCGAGGTCCATCTTGTTGATGAAGATGATGACGGGCGTGTTGCGCATGCGGCACACCTCCATCAAACGTTCAGTCTGGGCCTCCACACCTTTAACACAGTCCACGACGAGGATCACGCTGTCGACAGCGGTCAGGGTGCGGTACGTGTCTTCCGCAAAATCTTTGTGGCCGGGTGTGTCCAGCAGGTTGATGAGGCGGTCTTTGTAATGAAAGGCCATGACCGAGGTAGCCACCGAAATCCCCCTTTGGCGCTCGATTTCCATGAAATCCGATGCTGCGGTTTTGGTAATCTTGTTGTTCTTGACTGCGCCGGCCGTTTGAATCGCCCCACCGAACAGCAAGAATTTTTCGGTCAAGGTGGTTTTACCTGCATCCGGGTGGCTGATGATGGCGAAGGTTCTTCGCCGCTGGATTTCGTCTTGAATTGCGCCCATGGAGGCGCGAATTTACGATGCAGAAGCGCGAATTGCCGCTAGGGTTTCTGACCACCGCTTGACGGCGCGCTCCTTCGTGAATTGCAGTGCATGTGCATCATCGGAAATGGGCAGCGTTTCGATGGCTTGCAAGGCTCGAGCGAGCGCGTGATGATCGCCCGGTTCGAACAGGGTGCCTTGCTTTCCGTGTCCGAGCAATTCCGGGGTTCCGCCGGCGTTGGTTCCCACCACGGGGACCTGGCGAGCAAGGGCTTCGATGGTGACCATGCCGATGGTCTCGGACTTGCTGCACATGGCATACGCGTCACAAGCATCATAAGCGGAGAGCAGCGCTTCGGTTGGTGGGTGCCAATGCACGCGGTTAGCGACCCCGAGCGATTCGGCCAATTCTTGAAATTCAGTGCGGCCGTCTCGGTCGGCGTTTCGGGTGTTTTCTCCGATGATCAATGCGTGCCATGCCGCGTCGGTTTCGGCCAACGCTCGAATCAAAGTATCGTGGCCTTTCAAGGGGTCGATGCGCCCAAAGAGTCCGACGATTTTGGCGTCCACAGGGAGTTTCCACTTCGCTCTGGCTTCCGTGGACTTGGGAGCCGAGAACCAGTTGGCCTCCAGTGCGAGTGGAATCACCTCGACTTGATCTGGAGTCAACGGGGTGTTTGCCAGGGTTTCATTCCGCAAGTGTTGCAAGGGAGCAATCCAACGCGAAACGCGCTTGTACCGCGCCCGATGCCACGGTTTGGATTTGGGCTGCGAAATTTGCATCCCTTGGTGGAACACCAGGTCGGCACCGCTGTTGTGAATGGCAAGGCTGCACAACGGCAAGTCCCGCGGGTCGCGGACCCACAGGATGTCGGTACGGGTCGATTGGAGGTGCCGCTTCAACCTCCTTGCTGCCGCAAAGGGGAGGTGCCGGTGCTGACGTGAAACAATCCTCACGAGCAATTCCGTTGTTGAAGCCGTTTTCTCCAGCGGTGAGCCTTTGACGCAATTGATTTCTACGACGTGTCCGAGTTCGGTCATCCAGGTGGCATACCGGATGAGGTTGCGTTCCAATCCACCCCAACCTGTCGAACTGGATAGGAAGGAAATTCTCATCGACGGTCGGGACGAACGGTGATTTCGCTGTACACGCCTCGGCCTGCGGATTCAATGGCCTGCGCAATGGCTTCAGCAATGAACCCGGCGTCCATGCCCGCTTCAAATTGGGGGCGGTAGGACTCGCGGAGGTCGGTGTTGTTGGTCTGGTCGATGAAAGCCGTGTTGACCGCACCAGGATTGATAGTGGTGACCGCGAGGTCTTCTCGAAACTCGATGCGGAGCGATTCGCTCAAGGCGAGTACCGCGTGTTTCGTTGCGCAGTAGACACCGCTGTTGGGAAACACATTGCGCGCGGCGATGGAGCCAATTTGGATGACGTGGCCTTTGTTGGCCACGAGCGACGGCAGCGCAGCGTGCAGGGTAGCGAGCACGCCAGTGACGTTGACATCGACCATGGTTTTCCAATCTTCAAACCGCGCTTCGGTGAGCGGCGAGAAAATCCCAAGTCCGGCATTGGGAATGCATACATCGATGCCGCCCCATGCGTCCACCATGCGGTCCACAGCCGCCTTTACGGAATCGTGATCACGGACGTCCACCGCAGCGCATTCAATGGCGCCATCGGGGTGCTCGTCAGCAAGCCGTTGCATGGCTTCGGTGTTTCTCGCCATTAAGAAGATGCGGTGTCCTTTGGCAGCGAGCAGTTCAGCGGTGGCGGCACCAATTCCGCTGGAGCCACCTGTAATAAGAATGCGGAGCGATTTCACGGGTCGAATGTACGGCGAGCGGTGTAGTCAATTGTTGGGTTTGACCGACGCGAATCCGATGATCCGGTCAAAACCGTTCAAATCCCAGTAGTACACCAAGCACATGTACGGCGTGTCGGCCAAAGCGTGCGACCCCTCTATGGCCGCGATGTTGGATGGCTGCGCTTGAAGGCTTGCGTAATCCAATTTGCCACGATCCAGCGATGGACGTACCCGGTATTCGTAGTTGTAGTAGCCCTGTTTCAACAGGAGTGAGGCTTCGTAATGCCGGGTCTCGGGGTTCCATATGAGGCGGTGGCTTTCTGGATAGGACCAGTTGGACAATGCGCCATAGACGTAGATGTCTTCTTGCAGTCGCTCCTCAAAGGCTTGAAGGGAAAAATGGGTCCACACGTAATCGCCGCCGGTGGCGTCGTCTTGCAACTCATTGGAAATCACAAAGTGACCGTCCAAATCCTGTTGGGCCTTCAGAAAGGCGTACGTGCGCGGTTCGTCCTCATCCAAGTAGGCGTGCCAATGCGTGCCCTCATCAACGATGCGTTCGATCCCGAGGCTGGCAAACCGGAGGCTTTTCAAATCGGCAAAACGCCAGGTGTTGCCACCGGCAAACGATTCGGGACCGGTTGGGTTGAACGTGACCTCTTCGCCACGAACGAATTGGGGTTCCATGCCTTGGACGGCTGTTTCCCACCGACCGTTTTGCATCAATACCACCTGCAAGGCGTCGTAAGCGTCGTAAATCGGATAGCGGTCGGAGCTGTGCAGCACGGCCAAGTCCACCTCCTGATGCGTGCGTTTGTTGCGGATGATGGAGGAGGGGCCAACCTGCATCTCCACATCGACGAGTGACTCATACACTACAAAGCGTTCTTGGACCAGGGCTCGTTCAGGATTAGACGTGTCGTAGACCTCCGCGATGTAGTTTCCGCTTTTGGTAAACTGCACCATGTCGTTGGGAAAGGTGGTCGAATAGTGTGTAAAGGGGGCCTTGGTATTGAAGCTCGTTTCGACAGTTTCGAAGGCAACGGAGGGAAATCCAGCGAGAAAATCGGAAGGCATCAAGTCCGGCGAATCATACCAGTCGAATGTGCAATGCTTCAATCGTACTTCGAGCGTGCGGTATTCCGGAGAAAAATCATCGAAGGTCAAGGTCAATCGCCCGCCCTCTAGTGGAACGAAAGGGTGCGCCGTGGGCTGCCCAATGGGGTGCAACTGCACAGTGTGAATGGTGCCCGCCGATAGGTGGATGGGATAGGGGGCATCTTGGCCGAACGCGGATACGCACGAAGAATGCAGGAACGCCATGCAGATGAAGGTCAAAAACATGCCACTGATGGACTTCTGAAGACGAAAGGTTGTACAGGTCAAGTTGTTGGAAAACATCCTTTGAGATTTTTGACTGAAATGGCCATCGCAACGCTCTCGAGAGCTAACTTTGCGCCCCGAAAAGTAAACCTTCGTCAGTGATGACCCGCACTATACGAATCAAAAAAGGAGCTGATATTCGGCTGAAAGGCCGCCCATCAACCCAGGTTGAACAAGCATCATCCGCTCCACTGTACGCCGTACAGCCGCCCAATTACCAGGGCATTGTTCCCAAACTTGAAGTCAAAGAAGGCGCTGCGGTGAAAGCCGGTTCACCTCTTTTTCACAGCAAGGAAAATCCAACAGTTAAATTCTTGTCGCCTGTGAGCGGCACCGTCAAGCAAGTGCTTCGCGGTGAAAAGCGTCGGATCCTTGCGGTGATCGTTGAGGCCGACGGCAAAAACGAACAGCGTGCATTTGCTCCGTTCGACCCCGCATCGACCGACCGCCAGGCGTTGGTAGCGGCCGTGGCTGAGCGTGGCTTTTTCGCCTTCTTGGAACAACGACCGTTCGCAACAGTTGCGAATCCGACGGACGTTCCACGGAGCATCCACGTAAGCGGCTTCGACAGTGCTCCGCTCGCAGCAGACATGGAAGTCGTTCTCGACGGACGAGCGGAGGCGTTCCAAACAGGCATCAATGCGCTGCGCGTGCTTGCAGGCGGTTCGAATGTGCAATTGGGAACCAAAGTGGGTCAATCGTTCTACGCTGGTATTGAAGGTGTTGACACGTACACATTTGATGGACCGCATCCCACCGGAAACGCCGGTGTGCAGATCCACCACACGCGCCCGATCAATAAAGGCGAGGTCGTCTGGACGATGCATGCGGAAGACGTTGCAAACTTGGGAGAGACTCTCTCAAGCGGCACGTACTGCGCCACGCGCGTCATTGCTGTCGCTGGTTCCGAATGCGACGCACCACGCCACCTCAAAACAACCTTGGGTAGCGCTATTTCAGCATTGGTTGGTAGCGTGAATGAAGAAGAGGTGCGCATCATTTCAGGGAATCCGCTTACGGGTGATTGCACGGGTAACGATGGTTTCCTCGGTGGAATGCACCACCAGTTGTGCTTGCTGCCAGAAGGCAATAAGCCGAAGTTCCTGCTGGCCGATGGTTGGTTGGGACTTGGCTTTGACAAGTTCTCTTTGTCCAAGAGCTACCCGACGTGGCTGATGCCAAAGTCGAAGGAATTCGTGATGGACACGTGCAACAACGGTGAAGAGCGGGCCTTTGTGGTGACCGGTCAATACGAGCCGGTGTTCCCATTTGATATTTATCCGGTGCAATTGCTCAAGAGCATTTTGGCCAACGACATCGATGCGATGGAGAAACTCGGCATCTACGAGGTGGCTCCGGAAGATTTCGCGCTTTGTGAATACGCTTGCACGTCCAAGATCGCCGTGCAATCAATTGTCCGCAACGGATTGGATATGCTGAAGAAAGAATTGGGATAAGATGAAAGCATTACACAACTTATTGGATTCGGTTCGCCCTCATTTCGAGGAGGGCGGCAAGCTGAGCAAGTTTTGGGTGGTCTACGATTCGTTGGAAACGTTTGCCTTCACTCCGGGACACGCGACCAAAAACGGCGTGCACATCCGTGATGGGGTGGATTTGAAGCGCACGATGTTCATGGTGATTGTGGCGTTGATTCCCGCGTTGTTGTTTGGTACATGGAACCAAGGGCACCAGTACTTGTTGTCCATCGGCGAAATCACCCTCAACGATCCTTTGATGACCGCCCTGTGGGACAAGCTCTTCATTGGAGCAGTCAAAGTCCTGCCGCTGGTGGTCGTGAGCTATGGCGTTGGTCTGGGCATTGAATTCCTCTTCGCCGGAATGCGCGGTCACAGCATCAACGAGGGCTACCTCGTGTCGGGCATGTTGATCCCGTTGATCATGCCGGTTGATTGTCCGCTGTGGATGGTGGCATTGGCTGTAGCCTTTGCAGTCATCATTGCGAAGGAAGTGTTTGGCGGTAC
>JAPOHG010000044.1 GCA_029979565.1 bacterium | reverse complement strand
TGATGGGCACCCGGGCGATGTCGGGTTCGGCCGCAATCAAATTGAGGAACGTCGTCATGGCGTGTTCCCCATCGATCAGGCCTTCGTCCATGTTGACGTCGATGATTTGGGCGCCGCCTTCGACTTGCTCGCGGGCTATGGCCAGCGCCGCCTCGTAGTTTTCTTCCCGGATGAGGCGGGCAAACTTGCGGCTGCCGGTCACGTTCGTGCGCTCACCGATGTTGACGAAATTGGTTTCGGCGGTGACGATGAGCGGCTCGAGGCCAGCCAATTGCAACGTGGCGGGACTGCTGCTCATGAGGCAAGGGCGTTGACGGGAAGGGGACGCGGCGCGTATTCAGCAGCGACGCGAGCGATGGCGCCGATGTGGTCGGGGGTGGTGCCGCAGCATCCACCGATGACGTTGATCCAGCCGCGCTCCAGGAACGGGCGAACGGCTTCGGCCATGGCCTCGGGCCCTTGGTCGTATTCGCCCATCTCGTTGGGTAATCCGGCATTGGGGTAAGCGCTGACCCGGCACGTGGCGCGGTTCGCCAGCACTTCGAGGTACGGCGTCAATTGCTCGGCGCCCAGCGCGCAATTCAGCCCGATGCTGAACAGCGGCATGTGGCTCATCGAGATTAAAAACGCCTCGGTGGTTTGCCCGCTCAGGGTGCGGCCCGAGGCATCGGTGATGGTGCCGGAAATCATGATGGGCAATTCGAAGCCCGCTGCGTCGTATGCTTCTTGAACGGCGAAGAGCGCGGCCTTGGCATTGAGCGTATCGAAAATGGTTTCGATGAGCAGGATGTCCGCGCCGCCCGCCATCAATCCGAGCGCTTGCTCTTTGTACGCCGCAACGAGTTCGTCAAACGTAATGGCGCGGAAGCCGGGGTTGTTGACGTCGGGAGAGAGGGACGCGGTCTTGTTGGTGGGACCGAGGGCACCGGCGACAAACCGTGGCTTGTCGGGCGTGAGAAGGGTCTGCGCGTCCGCTGCCTTGCGCGCCAGTGCTGCTGCGCATCGGTTCATCTCAAAGGCGGCAGCTTCGAGCCCGTAGTCGGCTTGGGCAATGGTGGTGGAGCTGAAGGTGTTGGTTTCGACGATGTCGGCACCGGCCTCGAGGTAGGCACGGTGGATGCCCTCAATCACATCCGGGCGGGTGATGGATAACGCATCGTTGTTGCCCTTGAGCGGTGAGGGGTGATTGCGGAAAGCTTCCCCCTGAAAGTCGGCTTCCTGAAGTCCGTGGCGTTGGATCATGGTTCCCATGGCGCCATCCAATACCAAGATGCGGTCGGCGGCGGCTTGACGCAGGAGGGCAGAGCGCTCGAGGTCGTAATGGATCGAAGGGTATTCCGTTGGCATGTGCGTGATTCAATTCAAGTTGCTCACGCGAAAACCGAAAGTCCGGTCGCCGGTTGCTCATCTTTCCAACGAGAACGCTGGTAGGATGTGGCACCCGGCCTCACCGGGTTGCCAAGACTTCACAGGGCCTTTTCCCTCCGTCTTTCACGATAAGCACTGTAAAGGTAGGGCGATGTTTTGATGTTTGGAAATTTGCGTGCTTACTTTTGTCGCCACCGATATGAGTTACTTTTTTACCTCCGAGTCCGTATCCGAAGGACATCCCGACAAGGTCGCTGATCAGATCAGCGATGCCTTGATTGACCAATTTTTGGCCTTTGATCCCAGCTCCAAGGTCGCGTGTGAAACGCTCGTGACCACTGGGCAAGTCATCTTGGCGGGGGAGGTAAAAAGCCAAGCTTACTTGGACGTTCAGACCATCGCCCGCGATGTGATTTCCCGCATCGGTTACACGAAGAGCGAGTACATGTTTGACGCCCAATCGTGCGGGGTGCTGAGCGCCATCCACGAGCAGTCGAGCGACATCAACCAAGGCGTAGAACGCACCCAGCTCGAGGAACAAGGCGCGGGGGACCAAGGCATGATGTTCGGATACGCGTGCAAGGAAACGGCCAACTACATGCCGCTTCCACTCGACCTTTCGCACCGCCTGCTGCTGGAGCTCGCCGCCATCCGCCGCGAGTCGCCCAGCCCCATGCCTTACCTGCGTCCGGACTCGAAATCCCAGGTGACCATCCAATACGCCGACGACAACACGCCCGAGCGCATCGAGGCCATTGTTGTAAGCACACAGCACGACGACTTCGACGAAGAAGCAGCGATGCTGGCCAAAATCAAGCAGGACGTTCAGGACATCCTCATTCCCCGTGTCAAAGCGCAGATGAGCACGGACGTGCAGACCTTGTTCGGTGATGACATCAAGCTGCACGTGAACCCCACGGGCAAGTTCGTGATCGGCGGCCCGCACGGAGACACCGGCCTTACTGGACGCAAAATCATCGTCGATACCTATGGCGGTCGCGGCGCCCACGGCGGCGGTGCGTTCAGCGGCAAGGACCCGTCGAAGGTGGACCGTTCGGCTGCGTACGCTGCTCGTTACATCGCCAAAAACCTGGTGGCAGCAGACGTCTGCGACGAGGTGCTGGTGCAGTTGGCTTATGCGATTGGTGTTGCAGAACCTGTTGGCTTTTATGTCAATACGTACGGAACGAGCCGCGCCGGAATTTCAGACGGCGAACTTGCTGCGAAGATCCAGCCGTTGTTCCCGACTAAGCCGTACGACATCGAGCAGCATTTCAAGCTCCGCACGCCCATTTACGAAGAGTCGGCAGCCTATGGCCACATGGGGCGACAGCCCGAGACGAAGACGAAGCATTTCGTCAGCCCAGAGGGCACGGAAGTGACGGTCACAGTTGAGTTGTTCCCGTGGGAGAAGCTCGATGCAGTGGAGCGGGTGAAGGCGGCGCTGGGGTAATCCTCAGAACAAAAAGTCGTAGCCTTGGATCTTCATCTTCTGGTACTTGTCCTTGTTGAAGGAGAAGAGCTGTGAGCCTTTGTGCTGACCGGGGGCTTTGCCGTCGGCTTTCTTTTCGAGGTCGATGAGCAGCGTGGTCTTGAAGAGCTTTTTGCGGAAGTTTCGCTTGTCAAAGGATTTGCGTAAGGCCGTTTCATAGAGGTTCTGCAGCTGGCCCAAGGTGAATTCATCGGGCAAAAGGCGGAAGCCGACCGGTCGGCGCTTGACGCGGCGCTTCAGGCGCTCCTTGGCGTATTGGACAATCTCGTTGTGGTCGAAGGCCAGGTCGGGTACCTGGTCAAAGGGTACCCACTGCATGTCGTGTTTGTCCCAGTTTTCCGCCAGGAAGTCTTCCTTGCGCACCAACGCGTAGTGGGAAATGTTGATGACGCGCCCTCCCGGATGGCGAAAGACCTTGCCAAATGCCTGCAGTTGCTCGATCATGGTGGGGTCTTCGTATCCGAAGAGTTGTTCAAACATCTTGCGCGCTGAAAGCATGAGCTCGTCCTCCTTGTTGAGGTAACGGCTTGGTAGGAACAACGCCCCTTGGTAAGGCGGGCGGTTGCTGCGGGCGAGCAAGATTTGCAAATTTGTGCCGTCAAATCCGAAGAGCACAAGGCTCGTTGACAGAGCAACACCAAAATCGGGTTCTTCTTGGGGATAGGCTAACATCGAAACGCTGGAGAAGGGAAGTTGAGCCCGGAGCATTGCCGGGGAAAGGCGCAAAATTACGATTCTACCGGAACCATTCTGACGCCTTGTTATTCGTTAACAATAACGACATCTAAAGTGTTCAATCCAATGCCGCTGAAAACCAATTCAGGTGTGGTTCCTGCTGCATCCCAACGCCACAATTCAAGCCCTCCTGAAACCACCCGGGTGAATTCAACCCCGCCCGAGGCGAGGGCACGCATGGAGTGGACTTGGCCTTCCACAGGCCACTGGCTTCCGGACGATACGGGAGCCATTGATTGCCGGCACAGGTTGTCTCCGCGCAAGAACAAAGCCTCGCTGCCGTCGATTCCTACCGAGCCGTAAGGCGCCAAGTCCATCGAGCCCGACCCGAGGAGCGGGCACAAGTCGGAAAGCCCACCCGTGGTGGTGTTCACGAGGGTCAATCCATCGGTTTCGTCCAGCATACAGATGTTGCCGAGTGTGCCTCCATCTTGTTGTCCGACTACGGCCCATCCTTCAGGGGCGTTGGCCAACGCCACGATGGGGCCCGTGCCGCCCGTCTGGAAATCCCAGGACCGGAGCCTGTGGTTGTCAGTGGCTTCATTTCGCTCCCAAACGATGCAGATCGTGCCGTCGAAGCGCACATCGATGGGCACCCAAGGAGCTTCTGAAAACCGTTCAAAAAGCAAATTCCCCGTTGGATTGATGGCGACCACGCCGCCGCTGTGGGCGACGATGAACCCGGCCTGAACTCCCAGTGGGTGCAGCGCTTTGATGTGGGGAGGTACGCCAGCGACCGTGGGGTCTGACCAGGCGTTGGCCACTTCACCGGTTTCCCAATCGACCAAATGAACCGCGGCTTCTGCATCATCCGCCAATGCGATGACACCATCGGAATAGGTCAATTTGGTGCTGCCGGGCAACCCCGTCCAATCTTCCAGTTCACCTCCATTGGCATCGGTTCGCACCAAAGTGCCGGAGCCGTCTGCCTCAGAAGTCAACGCGACGATGACTTCGGGCAGGTCCGCTGCGGCGGTGTAGTTCAAGTCCCGAAACACCGCAGCGCGGTTACCAGCCGCGTCATCGGCCACAACCGCAAGGGTCATGGGTCCTGTTGGCCATGAGCTTGCATCGAGCGCAAAGGCAACGATCAGGTTTCCGGTCGAAGCTCCGGCCCAAAGCCCGGCTTGGGCTGTTTTGGGGGTGATGCCGTCCGCACCCCGCAACTCGACGCGCCACAATCCGCCGTCCTCGGCATCATCTACGGCCTCGAACTCCACAAAAAACACATCGCCAAACTGGATGTTTTTCCCGTCGTATGCTGGCTCGGTAACGGTGACAGCTGGTGGGATTGTATCGCGGTTGCAACTGCTGAAAACCAGCAGCAATGCGCTGCAAATGAGGAGGGTGGAAATGCGCATAATGGACGTTCGAATTGCCCCAAAAGTAGCGGGTGCAGCGAGTTGTTGAGAACCTTGTCAATGCGTTGTGAATTATCCATGCTGTTCAGGTCAAAAGCAAGCCCTACCTTCGACCACCCCAGCCATGAACGAATCTTATCCATCCGACGGTTCTGTTGCCCGCGTTCGACCACGTGGCAACCCGAATCAAGCCCTTTCGCCCGAGGTCTTAGGCAAGTTGCAACCACAAGCGTTGGAGTTGGAGGAAGCGGTACTAGGCGCCATGATGATGGAGCAAGCAGCGGTCAATTCGGTCATTGATGTGCTCAAACCTGAGAGCTTTTACCGTGATGCGCACCGCCGCATTTATGCGGCGATCGTGGACTTGTTTCACGCGTCCGAGCCGATTGACATCCTCACGGTCACAGAGGCCTTGCGCAAGTTGGGCGACCTCCAGCAGGTTGGGGGGGCACAGGCCGTAGCAGCGTTGACCGCCCGCGTGGCCAGCTCCGCCAACATCGAGGCGCACGCTCGCATCATTGCGCAGAAGTACATCCAGCGCGAGTTGATTCGCGTTTCGAGCATCATCACGCAGAAGGCGTTCGAGGAGACCACGGACGTGCTCGATTTGCTGGACGAGGCAGAATCGCAATTGTTCGAAGTTGCCCAAGGCAACATCCGCAAGAGCTATGAATCCATGAGCAGCATCATGCGCCAAGCGCTTGAAGACATTGACAATGCGCGCAATCAAGAGGGCGGCGTCAGCGGCGTCTCGACAGGATTTGTGGATTTGGATCGCATCACAGGCGGCTTCCAAAAGTCCGACATGATTGTTCTCGCCGCCCGCCCCGGTATGGGCAAGACGGCGTTTGTGTTGACCATGGCGCGGAACATCACGGTGGAGTACAACGTGCCTGTCGCGGTGTTCTCGTTGGAGATGTCGGCAGTGCAGCTGGTTCAGCGATTGATTTCGGCCGAGACCGAGATCAGCTCAGACAAATTCCGAAAAGGAACGTTGCAGCCGCATGAGTACACCCAATTGCACGAGCGCATCGGCCGCCTGTCGGATGCTCCGCTTTACATCGACGATACCCCGGCCTTGAGTGTGTTCGAGTTGCGGGCAAAATGCCGACGTCTCAAGTCAACCGCAGGCATTGAGATGGTGGTGATTGACTACTTGCAATTGATGACGGCAGGCAACAACAACGGCAACCGCGAACAGGAAATTTCCACCATCTCCCGATCAATCAAGAGCATTGCCAAGGAATTGGACATTCCGATCATCGCGCTGTCCCAGCTGTCTCGAATGGTCGAGACCCGTGGCGGAGACAAGCGGCCCATCCTGTCCGATTTGAGGGAGTCGGGTGCGATTGAGCAAGACGCCGACATGGTCGCATTCATCTACCGGGCAGAGTATTACGGATTGACCGAGCATCCCGATGGCATCGATACGGCCGGACTGGGGGAGTTGATCCTCGCCAAGCACCGGCACGGGGCGTTGGGCACAGTTAAGTTGCGTTTCATCCAGCGCCTCGCCAAGTTTGCGAATTACGACACCTTTGCCAATCCGGTGTTTGATCGGGGCGAGTTTCAAGACGGCCTGCGGCCGAATGCGGATTTCATGAACCAACCCACCGTGACGGTTCAATCCAAAATGAACGAAGGCCCATCGGATGAGCCGGGCACCGAGGAGGCATCCCCGTTCTAATTCGAGGTGGCTTTCGCCGTAAATTGCAGCATGGTAAGGAAGGCTTTGTGCGCGTTGCGCAACGGACTGGTGGCAGCTTTGGCTTTGGGTTTTTTTTCGATTTCCGTCAGCCATTCCGCTCAGCTCCTCATTCCGATGGACGACACCCAGTCCAACCACTTGAAGGCCTACGGCTTGGCCTATTGGTTGCTCGAGCAAGAGGTTGAAATAGAATGGCTGCTGAACTACCGGGGGGGCAGTTTCTTGGTGCCTAATTTGGTCGCGGTGCAACAAGAATGTGTCATCCGTGGGATCAGCCACCAGGTCATCGCCGACGTGCAGGCGAGCCAAATCCTGACCGAAATCGCCCATCCGGAGTCGAACACCGAACGGGTAAAGCTCGAAGTCGCCCCCAAAATAGCCGTGTACAGCCCCGACGGCAAGCAGCCATGGGACGATGCGGTCACCCTGGTTCTGACGTATGCAGAGATCCCGTATGACGTCATTTACGATGCAGAGATCATGTCCGGCGTGTTGCCGGTCTATGATTGGTTGCACCTGCACCACGAAGATTTTACCGGGCAATACGGCAAGTTTTACCGCTCGTACCGAAGTGCGGCGTGGTACCAAGACGAAGTAGCTCGCCAGGAGGGCATGGCCCGTACGCTGGGGTTCAACAAGGTCAGTGTCATGAAGCGCAACGTCGCCTTGAATATCCGGGACTTTGTGCTTGGTGGGGGCTTTCTGTTTACCATGTGCTCAGGCACGGACTCGTTTGACATCGCCTTGGCTGCCGAAGAGGTGGACATTTGCCAAGCGCCGTTTGACGGCGATCCCGCGGAGCCCCGAGCTGCGCAGAAATTGGATTACGACCGGGGCTTGGCGTTTCACGATTACCAGATCATCACCGATCCCATGGTCTATGAATTTTCAGAGATTGACGCCACGGAAGAACACACCAAGACCAAGCAGCTCAACGACTTTTTTACCCTGTTTGACTTCAGCGCCAAGTGGGACATCATCCCCACCATGCTGACCCAGAGCCACGAACGCGTCATACCGGGTTTCATGGGACAGACCACGGCATTCCGTAAGCAATTCATCCGATCTGATGTGACCATCATGGGGGAAACGAAGAGCACGCGATCGGCCAAGTACATTCACGGTACGTTGGGCCAAGGCCAGTGGACCTACTATGGCGGGCACGATCCCGAAGACTACCGGCACCTGGTCAACGACCCACCAACGGATTTGAATTTGCATCCGAACTCAGCGGGATACCGCCTCATCCTGAACAACATCTTGTTTCCGGCGGCGCGGAAGAAGGAACGTAAAACCTAGGATTTGACCATCACGGCCAAGGTGAACAGGAACATGCCTGAATCCAGTTCGTTGAATTGGTAGTCGAGGGGGCCGTTGGACTTTTTGGCCATGCTGATGAGCCCGAGGCCTGCGCCTCCTTTTTCGGACCAATCGTTGTTGCACAAGCGTTCGACATACTGAACGCGCAATTCTTCATGCGACATGCCGTTGACATCTGCCAAGTTCTCTCGCAAGCCAGCGGCCATGTCAAAGTCGACCAAGTTGCCGATGCGGATTTGGTATCCGAGTGGGGTGTGTTCCAGCGTGAGGTACAACTGGATTTCGCCTTCGTCGTCTACCCAGCCGTGGCGGCTGACGTTTTGCAGGCATTCGATCAAGGTGCTGCATATGCGGTTAACGAGTTTGCGTTTGACGCCTTTGCCTTTGAGGCTGTTTTCGGCGAGCATCATGAGGGAATCGTGGACCTCTGGGGTCAGTTGTCCCGAAAAACTGAGGAGGACACCTCCTTCACCACTGTCTGTTCGCTCGTGCAAGGTGGCTTGCAGCGTGGAGAACAGGTGTTGTGGTCGTGTCGTATCCATGATTCATCTACTAAAGTAGCTAAATAGTCGACGAATCAAAGTGTTTAGTCGATAAAACAGCTAATTTAACATTTGAAATGTAGGAATTCCTCGGCGAATGCCTGCTTTAAGCGGTTGAATGTTATTCACCACAAAGAGCAATTTGTTCATATCGTACGTGCTCATCCTCAGTTAGTTAATGCTCATTTCGCGGCCAATTCGACCCTCATGAGGCGAATTTGCGCAGGCGCGATTCAGCGAGGAGGCTCACGCCTGCTGGGGTCTTGATCATCTCGTAAAAGGTGGGGTGCAAGAAGTTCAACGTCCGGTGGAAAGGACGTTGTTCGAGGTGGCATTTCCACACGAGAAGGGCGAGGCGCTTGGTTGTTTGCCACGCGTGTTGATTGAATTGGTTGGGGCGAGCGAACGAATCGATCCAACCTTGGGCCTCGGCTAAGGTGGTGATTTGCGGGTTGTTCTGAAACGCTGTGGGGTTCAATGGAATGGACATGGCAGCCTGTTTTGATGGTTTGACCAAACAAACCACGCCAGGCACTCCGTAAAGGATTTACGGTGCTGAAAAAAAGATTTATTGGTACCGAGCCAACGCCGCACGGTGCACTGCTTCCATGCGTTGGCGCAAGCTCTCCGGAGCGATGACTTCAACGGCAGCACCCAAGCCCAGGAGAAAGTGGACCAGTTCGAACGTGATCAGCACGTGCAAGCGCAATTCGTAGACGTCCTCTTCAACGCGAATCAATTGCTGCGAGGGGTGCACGGGTTGAGCGGAGAGGTATTCGTACTCCAATTGGTTGCAGCGTACCTGCACATCTTGCGGGGCTTCGGTGGACTTGGAAATGCCAAAGCTGTGCTTGAAAAAGTGGTCGGCATCGAAGTCGCTGCGCAAGGGAAACGTCTCGTTCTGTTCCTCCACGGACTGCATGCGGTCCAGGCCGTACGTGCGGTAATCGCTGCGGTCGTTGTTCCACGCAATGAGGTACCAGCGGTTGCGGTATTCCTTGAGCAGGTAGGGGTGAACGAGCAGCGCATCGGCCCCATCCGATTTGAATTTGCGGTAGCGCAAGGACACCACGCGTCGCCCCTGGATGGCTTTTAGCAAGGGCTGCAAATGCTCCGACCCACGCG
>JAPOHG010000043.1 GCA_029979565.1 bacterium | reverse complement strand
AGATATTCAAGCAATATATGCGGAAATGTAAGTGAGGCCAAACCAATAAATATTGACGTCAATGGACGGCTCTATGCCATTCCGAATTACCTGACCAACCGCAGGGTGAATTTGAAAATCGGATTGAACTTCTAACTTCGTGGCATGCTGCGCAGACCATCCCATGCCTCGTTTTGTGTTGGACTGCTCTTCATGGCGTGCCTCCTCTCAAGAGGAGACCTGGCTGCACAGTCGTATTTCTTAAACGGTACCGCGCAATCGCTCGGAGGCGACTGCTACCAACTCACGACGACGCAGGGCAATCAAAACGGCGCTGTGTGGTACTCCGACCTCATCGATTTAACACAGCCATTTGACTTGAACTTCACCATGAATTTCGGCACACTGGATGCTTCCGGTGCAGACGGCATGGTTTTCGTACTGCAGGACGTGGGGACGGATGCCCTTGGCCAATCCGGCGGTGCTTTGGGGTTCAATGGCTTCAACCCAAGTTTTGGGATAGAATTTGACACGTGGCAAAACGGACAGTACGGTGACTTGGTGCAGGACCACATTGGGTTCGTTTCGGATGGTACCGTCGATCACGCGCCACCAACTGGTCTCGGCGGTCCGGTCACGGCCACTATCAACGGGACCAACATCGAAGACGGCGAAGACCACCCGGTCCGCATCACCTGGGATCCCAACACGCAAATCATTGCCGTGTACTTCGACTGTGAATTGCGGTTGGCCAATGAGGTCGACCTCGTCAACGCAATCTTCTCGGGGCAGGAATTTGTCTATTGGGGCTTCACCGGATCGACTGGAGGTTCCTACAACAACCAAAGTGTGTGCTTGGCGCCCAACATCATTGCCACCGGTCCTGAGGCCTGGATCTGTCCCGGCGGTTCGGTCGAGCTCAACGTCATCGGCGCGCCCGATAGCGATTACCTCTGGGAGCCGGCGACTTTTTTGTCGGATTCAATAGGAGCTACGGTCATCTGCACTCCGGATTCCAGCATGACATACGTCGTCACGTATGAAGGCTTCTGCGAGGCGCAAATCAGCGACACCATCCACGTCGAAGTGGCAGAATTGGAGGGCGCAGCTGTCGCCAACCCGACGAACGTACTCACCTGTTTGGTTGAATCCATTGAACTGGAAGGGTCGAGTAATTTCCCCAATGGCATTGACTTCGTCTGGGAAACCGTGGACGGCAACATTGCCAATGCGCTCGGCCCCAACGCCACCGTCGACGCTGCTGGCATTTACACGCTCAGCCTGAGCAATGCCGATGGAAGCTGCACCGACAACATCCAAATTGAGGTCACAGCGGACTTGGAAACGTTTGACAATGTGCTTTCGGCGAGTGCAGAAGCGTTCACCTGTGCGGTGGATTCCATTGTACTGAGCGCGGACGCAGATGCTAACGCCGAATTCGAGTGGTCCGGGCCGGGTGGCGCGGAATTCGACTGGGTTCAAACACCTTTTTCCATCCTCGTCGAAACCCCGGGAACGTGGGAACTTACAACGACCAACCCCGCAAACGGATGTCCAAGCACTTCGGTCATCGAACTCGGCAGTGATTTCACCCTACCTGAAGTTTTCGCCGGCTTTGCTGACACCTTGACGTGCGCCGCACCCACAGCTGTGGTTCAGGGAGTGAGTGTCGGACCCGCCGGGTATTCGCCGGTATTGGAATGGAGCTGGGATAACGGTGCGATGAACTCCTTCTTGCCGTGGTCGCCTGAAGCCCCGCAAGTGCTGTTGCCCGGAACCTACTACCTCACCGTGACGTTTGGAGAGAATGGATGCACCAACTCGGATTCGTTGGTGGTGTACCAGGATCCTGAAGCCACAGTGGACGCCAGTTCCGCTCAACTGCCCAATGTCATCACCCCCAACAAGGACGGCATGAACGAACGGCTTACGCTTTACCTGGCTGACGATCCCGAGTTTCCTCTATTGTCCATCGTCGAACAGTACGACCTGGTGGTGTTCAATCGATGGGGAGGCGAAGTCTTTCGAACCACTGGCGCTCCCGTCGAATGGGACGGACGAATCCAGAACGAGCCTGTTGCTGAGGGCACCTACTACTACCGCCTGAACTACCTCATCGTGTGCGGTGAAGAGCAACGAGGGGAATTGTTCGGGGCCTTTGAAGTGCTGCGCTGAGTCGAGGCTAGGTTCGCTCGTTTTTCAATGCGCTCAGTGCGGCCTTGAATTCCGCTTCAGAAAGAATGGGGATTTGTTTCTCCACGCACGTAGCATACTTGGACACGCCCATTTTGGCATCCGCGACCAAGAAATCAATTCCGCCCTTGATGTAGCGCTTGTAGTGCAGGCCCTTTTGAATGCCGGCTTCGCGAAGTTTTGATTTCGCGGAATGATCAAACCCACTCAAGATGAACCGTTGACCGGGCTCAATCTGCGCCAGCTGCACCGTAGGTTTCCAGGCAACCAACTCGTGGGTATAATCCGCACGCTTGCGTGGACCGGCGGGCTTGGCGGCAATCTTGATTTGGCTGTGGTAATGCGGGATGCAGTGCTCGGTCCAACGATTCGCTTTGACCAATGGGGCCCATTCTTTGATTCCCTGCTCTTTGGACACTTCCCGAACGATGGCCGCACAAATACGCGCGTCGCTCTCCGGATTGTGGTGATCAAGCTTCCACTTAAAGTGCCGTGCCACGTGCTTGATGCCGTGCTTGGGCATATCGTTCCAATGGCCTTTGGCCAATTCCAAAGTGCAATAAAAGACCGGACCTGAAGAAGCGTCCAAATGGTGGAAGGAAAAAGCGTGTCCGAGGTGTTTGCATTCCACCACCCCGGCGTTATGTGCCACCACCGGTGCATCACCAATCATGTGCTCCACCTCCTCCCAAACTGTTGGGAAGTCCGGTGCTTTCAATGCATCCTTCAATCCGTAATCGAAGTTCCACCGTTGCCAATCTCCGAAAGACTCCACAACGGGACGGACCAACGAACGAAACCGCCCCACTTCTTCCCCGTTGTCAATAAGCACAACCCCAACTTCACAGATGTTGCCCGTATCACTCGTGGCACACTCCAAATCCAATGCTGCAAACCTCATGGTTCCTATTTTTCCAATTCGTTCATCAACTGACTATACCCCCAGACGGTGATGCCCAGTTCCTCTGCTTTGGTCAACTTGGATCCGGCCTTTTCGCCGGCCACAAGCACGGAGGTCTTCTTGCTCACGGAACCGCTCACTTTCCCACCATTCGCTCGAATCAAGTCGGCCAATTCTTCCCGAGGAACCGGATGTGTTCCCGTAATGACAAACGTTTTGCCGGTGAACGCATTCCCTCCCAAATTGGACAAAGCAGAGGCATCGTGCTCCAATTTCACCCCAGCTTCACGCAATGCATTGATGACCTCCTTGGCGTGGGGATCCAGAAAGAATGCGTTGACGCTGCGCGCAATCTCTCCGCCAACACCGTGAATGGCACTAACGGATTCCTCATCGGCCTGGGCCAAGTTGTCGAGGTTGTGGAAGTGGTTGGCAAGGAGGATTGCCGTCTCCGAGCCCACGTGCCGGATACCAATGGCATAAAGCACCTTTTCAAACGGCTGGTCTTTAGAGGTCTCGATGGCGTGCAACAACTTTTCCAATTCCTTTTGGCCCAAGCGCTGACGGGTACGCTCGGTGAGCCGGTGTAAAAACAACATGAGGTGTTCCCATTCGTTTCGGTCCATGCCCCAACCTTCACGGTCCCATGCAATGGCCTGGTTGCCAACGATCAATTCATCCGCATATTCCAGCGGCCGCGCTTTCTCCAAGATGTCCGCCGCCATGGGTACGGAAGCTCCAATGGCCAATTCCAAAAACGACTGCCACGGTGCTGTGGGCTCGGGGAATGGCGAAAATTCCTGGGCATTTCCTCGTTCCACGGCCTTCTGCACTGCTTTTTTGGAAACCGGTGTTGCCGTGACATTCGAACGCTCGCCTTTTTTGTTTCGATAGCGCCAAAGCGCCAAAGCGTGGATGCGCTGGAGGTAGAGGTCTTGGTCACCAATGGACGCGGTCGTCTTGTACAGGACCGTGGATTCGCGCCATTCCTCCGTTGCACTTCTTGCGAGTGCATACAAGTCGCCTGCATGTCGGACTCCGCCCTTTTCTACCAATAATTCGATGATTTCAGGCCCGAGTCCGTCGATGTTCATGGCCTTTCGGCTCACAAAATGCTCGATGCGCCCCAGTACTTGCGGCGGACACGTGGTATCGTTCGGACAATAATGCTTGGCTTCACCCTCCTTTCGAATCAGTTCGGTGCTGCATTCCGGACATGCGGTGATGTAGACCAATGGCTCAGAGGAAGCGCTGCGTGCATCCAAATTGACCCCCACGACTTTGGGGATGATTTCACCGCCCTTTTCAACCCATACCTCATCACCGATTCGAATGTCCATGGCCGCAACCTGATCCGCGTTGTGCAGAGAAGCTCGTTTGACCGTTGTACCGGCAATCAATACCGGTTCCAATTCGGCGACCGGTGTAATCGCTCCAGTGCGACCCACTTGGTACGTCACAGCATTCAACGTTGTGGCCTGCTGCTCCGATTCAAACTTGTAAGCAATGGCCCAACGCGGGCTCTTTGCAGTCATACCCAATTCCGTTTGCTGGCTGTAATCATTGACCTTGATCACGATTCCGTCGATGGCAAAAGGCAGGTCATGCCGGGCTACATCCCAATGCGCAATGAAGTCCATGATGCCTTCAATGGAAGTGGCTACTTCTACCATGCGCTTGGCTGGAGACGGCGTCGGGAATCCCCACTCCTGAGCACAGTGAATGGAGTCCATATGGCTAGCGATGGCCGAATTGGCTGTCACCACGCTGTACAGCATGCAATCCAATGGCCGACTGGCCACGACGCGGCTGTCCTGGCTTTTGAGCGTTCCAGCGGCCGTGTTGCGCGGGTTGGCAAATGTTGGTTTGCCGGCAGCAATTTGTGCTGCATTCAACGCCTCAAATCCTGCCCAAGGAAAGAAGATCTCCCCTCGGATTTCGAGGGCATCCGGAGCTGTTTCGCTCAACTGAAGAGGGATGCTGTTGATGGTTCGAACATTGGCGGTGATGTCCTCTCCAACCGCACCGTCGCCTCGGGTTAGTGCCCGTTCGAGCTTCCCTCTCTCGTAATGCAAGGCAATGGCCACTCCGTCGTATTTGAGTTCCATGACGAATTCTACCTTTTCGCCTTCAAGGATTTTGTCCGCACGTTCCGCCCAATCCACGATGTCCTCCGCATTGTATGAGTTGGTCAATGAAAGCATGGGGTTGCTGTGTGGGACTTTCTCAAACCGATCGGTGATGTCACCGCCTACCCGTTGCGAAGGCGAGTTGGCATCCCTCCATTGTGGATGCCGGGCTTCAGCTTCCAATAAGCACCCCATCAACCGGTCAAAATGACGGTCCGAAACAGTCGGCTGGACCTCCACATAGTACCGCCTATTGTGCAGGTGGAGCTCCTTGCGGAGCTGTTCCAACTCCGCTTGTGTTTCCGGCACTCGACTGGGGTCCCAACTCATGGCTTAAAGGTAAAAATGCCCCCAGCATGGGCCATGTCAAAATGCGTGCAATCCAGCGCAATTAATCCACAATTCCTCCGGATAACCCACACGGTCAGGCTCACTGCATGCACCGAGGCAGCGTTTACTTTAGACCATGCGGTTTGCGCTAGCATATTCTACGCCTTTGCTGCTCCTGATGGTGGGGACAGTCGGGTGCTCCAGCTTGAACAAATTTACCTCCTCTCAAGTGGCCGTTGACCCGGGAAACGGATCCGACGTCCGCATCCTGAAAGACGCATGGAATTGGGACCAGGGGTTTCATTATGCGCACCAAGGCGAGGGCATGGCGCTGGTTCAGCTGAACAATAACGAACCGGTCCATTTAATCCGACTGGAACAACCGGGTACGTATTCCAAAGTACACCCCCTCTTTCCATTGAACCGCAACCCGATGAAGGCGTTGGATCTTGGTGGTGTTTTGGCATGCACTGCAGGGGGCACGGTCCTCTTGGCATCCGACCAGCCAAAAGGCATCGCCTGGGCAGCATTTGCTGGTGCACTGGTCAATGGACTCGGCGCATTGAGCAAGCCCCGAAAAGTATACGATAAGGGCTATTACTTCGACGAGCTCGAACGCCTACCCGTCGGCAACCCCAGCAATCCCGACTTGCACATCGAGGGCTTCCACATGCGCATTCCTGAAGGGCAACACTCGTGGCATTATTTCCAAAACATGGATCGTTACCACAATAACCGTGTCGAATTTGTCAGTGCCTCGGATGAATCCATCGAGATTGAATACTCCAACTTGGACGAAGAACTGAATCAGGTCTTGGTTGCTCAAGGGTTCCAAGCCCAGCCCAACGACGGCATGTTTCAGCGAGGAACGGCCATTGAAATCACGGGGCAGCTGACAAGCGTTCGGGAACACCGCGTCCAAAACATCGTACGCTATGAATTGGAAACTGCCTGGTGGCTGTACAATGCGTTCGGCATCGCCAGCGACACGGCGCATGTAACCACATCCTCCAATTGGGCATTGTACAACTTTTCAAACCCTGGATTCGATCGAGAACTCATTTCGGAGACGGTCGTGCATTCCATGTTCCAATCGTTGGAGTCGAAAGCATTTCGAGGCAAGCTCAATCGCATTGAAAACCTCGAGTCCGAATGGACAAAAGAATGGGAATCCATTGCTTTGTCGTCAGCTGAACTTCCTGCCGGCCGCGTATCCTCCGCGTTGCAATCGGTGGTAACTGTGGAAGCCACCGATGGGCATGGCAGCGGCTGCATTGTCAGCACTGACGGTTACATCGTTACCAACTATCACGTCATCGCCGATGGAGAACAAGCGTACACGGTTCATTTTCAAGACGGGGTGGAACGAAGCGCCCGCGTGGTCCGTTACCACCCGGTTCATGACCTTGCCTTGTTGAAAGTTGATGCCCAGGGGCTGCTCCCTTTTCACTTGAATCTGTCTGAAGCCATCGATGTGGGAGAGGCGGCCTATGCCCTGGGTACGCCCTATGACGTGGATCTCGGCGCCTCGGTCACCAAGGGCATCATCTCCGGCAAACGCAAGGATGCCAGTCGAACTTTGATCCAAACCGATGTCAGCATCAGTCCTGGAAACAGCGGTGGAGCCCTGATTGACGAAACCGGAACCCTCATTGGGATTGTCAATGAGAAAATCTTGGGGATGGGCGTGGAAGGCATCGGATTCGCCATTCCTGTTCACGTCATTCCGGAAGCTTTGAAGATTGAATTCAGCCAATAAGAGTGGATCGGCACGCGATAACCATTCGCCATTTGCCCTGAAGGTCCTTCAACCGTTGCTTTGACGCCCAAGTATCAGGAATCAATTCAATCACCCGCTCCGTAGCGTCGACATGGCATTCCAACGCCAGCAGTCCTTTAGGAGCTAACCACGCCTCGTTTTCGCATCCCTCGATGATGCGCTTGTAAAACACCAGTGGGTTTTCATCCTCTACGAACAAAGCCGTCGATGGTTCCCAATTCAACACGTTAGGCCGCATGGCTGAACGCTCTGACTTTGGAATGTACGGTGGGTTCGAAAGGATGACATCGAACGGAACTGAGAAAATGGAATCTCCCGGCTGCTGAAGAATGTCTCCTTTATGGAAACTCACGGCTCGATTCAACCGCTCGGCATTGGCCACAGCTAAGTCCAAAGCATCCGATTCTACATCGAGCCCGTGGACTTCATCGTTGGGTCGATGCGCCTTCCAAGCAATGGGCAGGATCCCGCTGCCCGTTCCAATATCCAACACCCGCAATGATTGATCCCCTGCAGTGCGGTTCACCCTGTCCAGTGCTTCCATCAACAATTCCTCCGTTTCTGGCCGTGGAATCAGTGCACGTCGATCGCATTGAAAAGTCAATCCAGCAAACGCTGTTTCGCCCAATACGTATTGAACAGGCTCGCCCGATTGCAGGCGATCGGCCATCAAAACCAATCGTTCCAATTCAGATTCGGATGCCAGCCATGGCGTGGTCACGCGTTCCATTCTCGACATGCCGCTAACACCATCAAAAACAAGTCGAGCCACTGATTCTGATTCACGTCCACCATCCAAACCCGCCCGGAGGAGAAACCAAGTCCGAACGGAACGCAAATCATTGCTTGACGGCCACGGGCCAGCACCCCTCTGTACTTCTCGATTTGGCATCAACTTCCGAAGGCGTGGCTGCCGATGAGCAAACTCGCTGTCGCCTTATTGGTGGCCAGAGGAATGTTGTGAACATCGCATTGCCGCAAGAGCATGTTGATATCAGGTTCATGGGGGTGCTTCCCCATGGGGTCTCTGAAAAATATGACCGCGTGCACGGATCCTTCTGTGATGCGGGCCGCGATCTGTGCATCGCCGCCGAGCGGACCGCTGGCCAAGCATTCAATGCCGACGCCCAGTTCAGCAATTCTTCCTCCCGTTGTTCCGGTCCCGACCAAAGCAAAGCGCTCAAACCAGGCTCGGTTGGCGCGGACAAACGCTACGAGCGCCTCTTTCTTACCATCGTGCGCGATCAGGGCAATGGTTTGTGCTTGGCTCATTTCGTCGAAGTGCGTGTCCAAACGGCTGCAGTGTGCGCTGGCACCACCACCTCAGCAGCAGGTGCCAAGCCACCCCATGCCGAGGTATAGCTATCATCCATGTCCAACGACATGGCGGCATCCGCATCACCCAAATTGACCGCAACCACGACAGCATTGGATCCTGCTGTTCGCTTCCAAGCAAGCGCTACGTCGGAATCAACTGCATAAAATTCAGGCTGCCCTCCGCTCGCCCCGTTCCACAATGCTTCGTTCTCATGATTCAAGGCGTTGATGGTCTGGTACAGATCGGATTTAGGGTACTCGCCCCACTTGACTGTATCCTTTTCGAAAAAGCGCAATCGCTTGGTGTTTCCGGCTTCTTGACCTGAGTACACCAGCGGCATGCCCATCAAGGTACCGGATAGGATGGCCATGGCATCTCCGTTCGCACCAAGTCGCTCTTCAATGGTTCCGTTCCAGGCATTTTCATCGTGGTTGGTCACGAACATCATGCGGTAAGCATCCGCACCAAATCGCTCTGTTTGACGCGGAACTGCTTGAATCAACGAATCCACTGACCATTCACCCTTGCCCACCTGGTTCATGATGTGATGCATTTCCCATCCATAGGACATATCGAAGGCACGGTGATGGTGCTCCGGCACTTCGGCCTCCGCCAGCATGAACACCTCCGGATTCACTCCCTCAAGCTGGCGTCGTGCCTTCTCCCAAAAATCTGTCGGCACTTTTTCCGCCACGTCACAGCGGTATCCGTCGATTCCAAACTCCCGTACCCAGTACTCCAACGCATCAGCCATGGCATCGTATAAACCGGACTCACGGCCGTTTTCCCAGTCGAGTTGGGTCACGTCCCACCAGTCGGTTCCGGATGGCGGCTGCAGGTTGCCCGCCTCATCCAACAGGAAATATTCCAGGTGCGACTCCGTCCATTCGCTATCGAATGCGGTGTGGTTGGCCACCCAGTCAATGATGACTTTCATTCCCAAGGCATGCGCAGCATCGGTCAATGCGCGCAGGTCCGCTTCGGTACCAAAGTCAGGATTGATTTTGTAGTAATCTTGCACACTGTAAGGGCTTCCCATGCTCGACGAGCCCGGTTGCACCATGTAGTTGTTTTTGTTTTCCCCTCCTTTGCGGTTGACTTCGCCAATGGGGTGAATGGGCATAAGCCACAAAATGTC
>JAPOHG010000042.1 GCA_029979565.1 bacterium | reverse complement strand
CTGATCGCCGGTCTGGTTGTCTTGGTGCTGAGCGGTGACTACCTCGTCAAATTCGCCTCTGGGCTCGCCATCAAGATGCGCATTCCCCCTGTCATTGTGGGGTTGACCATCGTGTCCATCGGCACTTCGGCACCGGAAATCATGGCGTCGGCCCGGGCAGCCTTGGAAGGCAACCCCGGCATCACGGTGGGCAACGTCATCGGTTCCAACATCGCCAACCTGGCCCTCATCCTCGGCGTGACCGCGCTGATCTTCCCAGTCCGCGTCGACCGCTCGTTGATGCGCAGCGATTGGCCCGTGATGATGGCCGCCTCGGTTGGCATCTGGTGGTTTGCCTGGGATAGGGCGATTACGCAAGGCGAAGGCCTTGTCCTCGTGGGGGGTGCGGTCGTCTTGCTGGCCATGCTGTATTTCAGAAGTCAACGTGCGCGCGCAACAGAAACGCCCACAGAGGACACCGCCGAAGAAATGGAAGATGCCAACCGGCCGCTGGCTGTGTTGTTGGGCGGATGTGCAGTGGCCAGCTTGGGGCTTTTCTACGGCTCGGAGTGGTTTGTAGAAGGTGCGCGGCGCATTGCCATCAACAACGGCGTCAGCGACCACATCATCGGGCTCACCGTTGTCGCTTTCGGCACCAGCGTGCCGGAACTCGTGGCCTCGGGCATCGCCGCGTACAAGCGCGAGCCGGACTTGGCGCTTGGCAACCTCATCGGTTCCAACATCTTCAACGTGTTCCTTGCCGCGGGCATCAGCGCGAGCATCATCCCGCTTCCAGTGGATGTGCAGGCCCTGGAATTTGATTTTTGGTGGATGACGGGCATTGCCATGTTGGTCGGATTGATGATGATGCACAAAGGAACCATCCACCGCTGGAAAGGCGCCCTCCTCTTGCTCATTTACCTCGCCTACATCGGGTGGATTGGCGGGGGCGTTGCAGCGGTTGCTTCCATTTGATGCCCACGTCATGGAGAAGGAATGCATCATCAACCAAGGCTCATCTGCGTGCTGGGTTGTTCGCGAGGCTTTTGCCGCATCCCAATTTGACACTTGGTACAAACACATTCCCTGGCAGCAAAACGCCATCACCGTCTACGGCAAAGAACACCTAGAACCCCGGCTGACGGCGTGGATGGGGCCCGCCTACGCCTATTCCACCATTCGCTGGCCGGAGCGCCCGCTCACGCCGGAAGTGGTGGAGCTCCGCGATGCGGTGCAGGGATTTTGTGATGCGGCCCCCGTCTTCAATGCCTGCCTCTTCAACCTGTACCGCCACGGGGTGGACTCGATGGGATGGCACCGCGACAACGAACATGAAATTGACCCGGCGTGCATCGCCAGCGTTTCGTTTGGAGCGACGCGGGATTTCGCCATCCGGCACCGAGAGACCAAGAAGAAATGGATGGTCTGCCTCGGCCACGGCGACCTCTTGGTCATGGAAAACATGCAGCGTGATTTTGACCACGCCTTGCCCAAGCGACTGAAGGTGCACGAACCGCGCATCAACCTCACATTCCGAGCGCTTCGCAGCTAATGCATTCAATTGAATTGGATACCTTTGGTCTGCGGCACCTGTAAAACCTGAAACCATGTCCGTTCACAAATCAGCCAAACGCATCACGACCCAAGTGCTTGCGGAAATGAAGGCCAACGGCGAACCCATCGCCATGCTCACCGCATACGACTACACCATGGCCACCATCGTGGACCAGGCCGGTGTGGATGTGATCCTCGTTGGTGACAGCGCCTCCAACGTGATGGCCGGTCACGAGACCACCTTGCCCATCACCCTGGACCACATGATTTACCATGCATCGAGCGTGGTGCGCGCGGCGAAACGGGCGCTCGTAGTGGTAGACCTGCCATTCGGCACCTACCAGGGCAATTCCAAAGAGGCCTTGAATTCAGCCATCCGCATCATGAAAGAAAGCGGTGCGCACGCAGTGAAACTGGAAGGCGGCAGCGAAGTCCGTGAAAGCATCGAACGCATCCTCACCGCCGGCATTCCGGTCATGGGCCACCTCGGGTTGACGCCTCAGTCCATTTACAAATTCGGCACCTACACCGTGCGCGCCAAGGAGGACATGGAAGCGGAACAGCTCCGCAAAGACGCCAAGATGCTCGACGAAATCGGGTGCTTCTCGGTGGTTTTTGAAAAGATTCCCGCACAGCTCGCAACGGAAGTGAGCAAAAGCATCCACTGCCCCACCATCGGCATCGGCGCGGGAAGCGGATGCGACGGGCAAGTTCTCGTCCTCCCCGACATGCTCGGCATCACCCAGGAATTCAGTCCTCGCTTCTTGCGGCGCTACCTGAACATGGGCGAGCAGATGAACGACGCCATTCAGCAGTACGTCAAGGACGTCCGCAGCCGCGATTTTCCCAACGCGGACGAACAGTACTGAGCATGGCGGATCGCCCGGACGTCTCGAATCCCTCCCACTGGGCTCGGCAGCCGAAGGCGCCCATCGTGATGAGCACCATCGACAACCTCGATGTGCTCTATGAAGACAACCACATCCTCGCCGTCAACAAGCGCTCGTCGGACATCGTCCAGAGCGACTCCAGCGGCGACACCACCCTCTGCCGCGTCGTGGGCGAGTACGTCAAGCGGAAGTACAACAAGCCCGGTGACGCGTTCATTGGGACCGTGCACCGCCTCGACCGGCCAGTGAGCGGCGTCATCCTGTACGCCCGCACCTCCAAGGCCCTTTCGCGGTTGACCAACATGTTTCGGTTGCGGGAAGTGCAGAAGACGTACTGGGCGGTGACCAAGCCTGCGCCTGCCCCCGCCGAAGGGCATGTGGTGAACTACTTGATCAAGAACAAGGACTTGAACAAAAGCTTTGCCCACGACACGCCGGGGAATGGGCGCAAAGAATCGGAATTGACCTACCGTACCGTGGGCCGATCGGACCACTACCATTTTGTGGAGGTCAAACCCAAAACAGGGCGACACCACCAGATCCGCACGACTTTGGCGAGCCTTGGCGCCCCCATCAAAGGGGACATCAAGTACGGCTCGCGACGCACCAACGACAACGCCTCGATTCACCTTCACGCCCGCTGCATTGAATTCGTTCACCCGGTGCAACGCGTCCCCATGCGCATCCTCGCTACGCCGCCCGACGACCCCGTCTGGAACGCTTGGCTCCGGCTCGACCACGGCGTGAGTTAATTGGTGATAAAATGCACTTTGACGGCCTGATGAGCGCTGTATCTTTGCCGCCATGAGTGCACAACCAGAACACGTCAAGTGCCTGATCGTTGGATCGGGCCCAGCCGGATACACCGCCGCCATTTACGCCGCACGCGCGGACATGAAACCCGTTTTGTACCAGGGTATGCAGCCGGGCGGTCAGCTCACGGAAACCACCGAAGTGGACAACTTCCCGGGCTACCCCGAAGGCATCAACGGCCCCCAAATGATGATGGACTTGGAGGCGCAAGCCAAGCGCTTTGACACGGACGTGCGCAACGGGTGGGTGACCGAGGTGGACCTCACCGGGCCCGTACACAAAATCTGGGTTGGCGAAGGTGGCGACCGCACCGAAATCCATGCCGATTCTGTCATCATCTCGACGGGCGCTTCGGCCAAATGGTTGGGCCTCGAGTCCGAGATTCGCTTGCGCGACGCGGGTGGCGGTGTGAGTGCGTGTGCTGTGTGCGATGGGTTTTTCTACCGCGGACAGGAAGTGGTCATCGTGGGCGCCGGAGACACGGCGTGCGAAGAAGCCAGCTACCTTGCAAAACTCTGTTCCAAGGTGACCATGCTCGTTCGCCGCGATGAGATGCGCGCGTCACGCGCCATGCAAAACCGCGTTTTGGGCATGGAAAACATCGAAGTGTTGTGGAACACGGAGACCGTCGAGGTCATCGGTGAAGACGGCGTCGAAGGCGCACGTGTCAAGAACAACAAAACCGGAGAAGAGCACGTCATTCCGTGCACCGGTTTCTTCGTGGCCATCGGGCACAAGCCGAATACGGACGTTTTCAAGGGATGGATCGACCTTGATGAGCAAGGCTACATCAAATACGGTGAGCCCGGTACGTCCAAGACCAACCGAGAAGGCGTATTTGTAAGCGGTGACGCGGCGGACAAGACGTACCGCCAGGCTGTCACTGCTGCCGGAACCGGTTGCATGGCTGCCCTGGACGCTGAGCGGTACCTGGCCGCCCGAGGCATCCATTAATCACAGGTATAGCCGTAGACGCCGAGCCACATCAAGAGGTCGGACGTCCCGCGTTGGCCATCGGCGTCAAAGTCGCCGAAGCACGGGCCTCCATAGCCGCCAATGCCCCCATCGCCTGAACCGTTGCTGACGCATTGACCGGCCTCGGCATCCCACACCGTGCCTTCCCCGCAGTACGAGGGCGGCAATACCACACACAGGCCATTGTCCTCCGTAGCATCGGAATTGTAGTTCTCGGCAAGTGGATCCGTGCACCCCAACACTTCAAATGAATCGCAGACCCCGTCACCATCCGCGTCTTCGAGGCATGCTCCGTCGCAGTCGTATCCGGGTTCCGGGTACGTGCATTCGGTAGGGGTATCCGCGAGCGGATCATAATCGCACGCGGCAGGGTCCATGCATCCCGAAATGTAGCAGGAACCGTCATCGTCCGTGGCTGCGGGGAAGTAGTTGTCGGCGTTTTCGTCCGTACAACCCGGGAATTCGAGTTCGTCGCAAATGCCGTCGCCGTCGGTATCGTTGTTGCACTCGCCCGCACAGTTGTACGCCGGAGCGGGGTACGTGCAACTGCCGTCTTCATCGGTCGCTGAGCCATCGAAATTACATGCCTCGCTGTCCGTGCAGCCGGCCACCTCAAAGGCATCGCACACGCCATCGCCATCCGTATCGGTAAGGCAAACTCCGGCACAATCGTATTCAGGCTCCGGGTAGATGCACTCCACGGGATCCGTCACGCCTTCCACGTAGTTGCAACTGGCGGGATCTTCGCACCCAGCAATTTCGTACGGATCACATACCCCATCGCCATCTGCATCCTCCAAGCATTCCAACTCGCAACTGTACCCTTCAGGCGCAAACCAGCAGGATCCGTCATCGGAATTGGCTTCGGGGTCGTAGTTGCACGCGTCTTCTGCCGTACATCCCGGAGCGCCGGCGCCAAATTCGAACGTAGCCAATTGCTCATCGAAGGGATTTCCCGCGAGGAAGCATTGCAAATTCAGTTGGCCCGAAAGCAATCCGTTTGTCGTCACCTGCGCCAAGAGCACCTGCAGGTTTTCATCTGCCAACCCATTAACACTGCCTGGCAAAACGAACCAGCTGCCGCCAATTTCCGAATCCAGCACAAAATTTTCACCTGCTTCAAAAGCAGCCTGCTCCTCGATGATTCCCAAACTCGATATGCCCTCCTCATTCTCACCTGACGGCGCCAAGTCCAGCCCAATGGTCAGCCAACTGTCGTAATTCAAATCCGGGAGGATGGTCAGGAAAAATGCATTGAGGTCCGTTCCGAAGGATCCGCCAGCCGGATGCTGGAAAAAAGTTGTAGTGGTCGAAATGTCGATGGGTTCCAACGCACTGCCGTATACCGCCCCTACAAAATCAGCTGAGTCGGTCAATTGCGCATACAATCGATACGTCGTCATGCCGGTCAAATCGGAGTTGCCTACGATGCCGTCATGGACTTCAACCGTTTCGACAACGATGGAAGAAACTTGAGCATACAAGGGAAGGGACAAGGCCGCGCTGCACGTTATCAGTGCCGCTAAGGCCACACGGGTGGCAATGCGAAGCATCGAGGTAGGTTTTGGTTAGGGTCTACCTAATTTAGCCTATTAATCAGTTATTATCAAGGTTTTATCTGATTTTATATCAGAAAACCAAGCCGAGGATGTCGGCGACCAAGGCCACTGCGCCCGTCAAGACCAACCCGCTCAGCACCAAGGACAAGGCGATGCGTCCCAAGCGGGATTCGCCCCAATCCATCTTCTCCCCCCAGATGAGGGCATGCACGAGCGGTGCGCCCACGATGCTCGCCAAGAAAACCACAAGGAAGCCGATGATGCTGAACGGCATGTACCCCCACATGAGGAGTGCCGCACCGACCAACGTCAACGTCAATTCCGCATCGCGGTCCAATTGAATGGTGGTATCGTGGGTTTGGTTTGTGGCCAAGCTCTTCGCTGTCGGGACCTGCTGGATTCCTTGGGGCAGGGCAATCGCTAGGGTCTGCACGCCAGCCGGCCTGGCTGCAGCTACTGGCACGGGCCGATGCGAAACCGATGGGGATTGAAGCACTTCATGTTCCCACGCCTCTGCTGCCTCGATGTCGTCCAAGCTGGCCATGGTCACCTCGTCTTCGGCGGCGACCCGCATCTGGGTGGTGCGTTCAACATGCCACCCGGGCATCAACGTGCGCTTTTGAATGGAACATCCCGACACCAACACGGCAATGGCCGAAACAAGAATCACTGCTCTCATCTGCATGCCTGTAAACTACCGACCATCCCCGCTGCATCCCGCCGGCGGCATGAAACTTTTCGACACCTCCAACGGTTGGAAACTCCAATGACGCTGTCCATGCCCACCGTTGAAGAATGCTTCCTGCCTCTGTTGCGGGTACTCGCAGCTGGCGGTGAGCCGATGGTGGAACAAGCGGTGCTGCAGGCGGCGAAGCAAGAAGGTTTCAGCGCGCTCCCTTCCATCTTCCACATTCAAACGGACAAACGCGGTGTGCCGCTCATCCAGCGCCGCATTGCTTGGGCTAAATTCTATTTGAACGCCGCCGGCTTCATCCAGCACCGTTCGCGCAACCTCATCCAAATCACAGAAGACGGACGCGCCGCTGTCGAATCCAATGATTGCACTTGGACCTTGCTCTCCTCTTCCCGCGCTTGGGGGCAAAAATTTGGACCGGGCTGGCTCCCACCCCAAGCGCAACCTTGACGCACAAAAAAGCCCCGCACTTCCGTGCTGGGCTTTTTTTTCAATTCGAAAGAACAGACACCTACAACGTGAGCTCAATCGCCTCACACGTATTGGCGCGGAAATTCAATACGCCCTCCCAGACGACGAATCCTGCATCGTCAATCACCTCATATTCCGCCGCCAAAGATTTTACATTACCCAAATCCCTTTCTACTGTGATGGATCCATCTTGACCGCATTCAGGCGCTCCGCTCCAATACACGGATACTGCTTGCGAGCCCACGACCTGACCATCAACCCAAAATGTGTAGGCTGTTGCCCATTGCTGCTTTTCAATCGAAACTTCCTCCCCATACCAAAACACAACACTCCCTGAATACTCGCATGAATTATCGTTCACTTCGGCATCCATGTTATAATTCACGGCGTCTGCATCTGTGCAACCTTCAATTTTACAGCCTTCGAGCGCCAACAAAAACATGAAAGCAACGCTGAGTTGTAATATTCTTTTCATCATTTTATACTAGAATTTTGATTTACAAATAAATTTTAAATTGCCTGCAAATTCAATTTTTTATCGTTCCAAATTGGAATCAATGTATCTTCCTTGAAATTAGTTCATATGAAAAACACTCTCATTCTACTCGCAGCTGCCGTATTCACATTGAGCTCGTGCATGACAACGTCCACCACAACAGGCACCTACCTTGAAGAATCCGGCAAACCCTATACATATGCCAAAGGCCGTCAACTATGGTTAGGCTTCGGTTTGATCCCATTGGGCAGAACGGACGTTAATGCGCCGTCTGATGGCAACTGTGAAGTCATCTCCAAATTCACCTTTGGCGATTTTGTTATTAGTGGCGTTACTTTTGGATTTGTTAGTTCTAGGACAATTATCGTGAAGGACAAGCAATAGTTTTCCAACTCATCATTTTGGTAATGAGGATAAAAAAGCCCCGCAAATGCGGGGCTTTTCTGATGCTAATGGGTGGCTAATGGGATTTGAACCCACGACCCCTGGAACCACAATCCAGTGCTCTAACCAACTGAGCTATAGCCACCGTTGTCCCTAAAAGGGAGCGCAAAGATAATTGAGATTTCTAAAGTCCACGCACCCCGCCAGCAAAAACCTGACGCGCCAGCGAATCCTGAAACGGGAGGCGATTTTGGATGGGACATCCGATGGCATCGGTCTCTGCTGGCACCACCGGCAGACCATCCAAGGCTTGCTCAACGGCGAGCGCCAAATCCGAGCTTCGCGGCGTCGAGCGGTGTTTGCCCAACGCGTAGTACAGGTCGTTGACGCGGCCCCGATAGACCACCTCACCGTCCGGGCTCACCAAGGCCGCTTCAGGCGTAAACCGGGCCCCCACAACATCCGACCAACCGACCGTATCGCGCGCCATTTCCCATCCCACCGCATAGCGATCGGCAAACTCGGCAATGGCCTCATCGGTGACCGTCGGATTCGGAAACCAACCGACCAATTCAACTTGTGGTACTTCGTCAGCACTCCATTGCTCGTGCAGCGCGTTGAGGTAATACGTATAGTCTTGGCAAATCGGGCACAGCGGCGCCAAAAACACCCACACCTGCCACATCAATCCACCACTTGAACCGTGTGGCTGCGCACCAAACCGTCGGCCGTCGTCAGCCGGTAGAAGTATGTGCCCGATTGCAACGCATCCAGCACAAAGGATTGCTGGTGATGCCCGCGCGGGAACGACTGCATGGGCAACCAGGTATCCACCACGCGGCCGCGCACATCCAACAATTCGAGCGTTAATTCCATCGGCTCGTGCAGGTGCCAGCTCACCGTCACCTCCTGCCCTGCCCGCGCGGGGTTCGGCCACGCTGGGAACAGCACATCGCTCTGGTAGACGATGCGCGTGTCTTCATCCGCTGTGGATAAGGTGATGTTTTCATCGCCTTCCATGTACTCAACGAACTGGAAGAACAGTACATACATCTCGTCACCCGTCAGGTCGCCCCAAGCCGTAAACTGCGGCGGATCGTTAGGGTTGTTGGGGTTCTCCGCGGTGTTATCATACGTGCACCAGGCATGGACCTTGTAACCCGCCGGAATGTGTTTCAGCGTAGGGAAGTCGTAGATGCCCTGCCAGTTGAAATCCCATTGCGGAATGGAAATCAGAGGAATCGTGTCCGTGAGGTCGCCCGAAACGGCGTACACCTCCCAAGACTGCCCGAGCAAGTGGCAGTGCGGCATCACGCTGATGAGACTGATGTCCTGCGGATTGGTGATGATCCCGTGGAAGGTTTTGACTTCGTTGGGCTGGATGAAGAAGGGCTCGGTCAAGTGGACCGGTGTCATCATCTCCAATTCCACCTCACGTTGCACTGGATCCTCTGCAAAAAACAGGTTGAACTCGGTCAAGTCCGACTCCTCCACCGGAGTGGGTCCGTAGTGCATCTGCAGGAGGAACCGGCCGTCGGGACCAATCTTCTTCCCAATCGTTGAAGGGAAAACCGTTGGCTCCACGCCCGGCGCCCATCCGCCGAAGAGGTAATCTTGAACCGGGACACCGTAATCACCGAAACTCTCGTACCCCGCTTCAGGTGTCTCTGCATCCAACGCCTCCGCCTCGGCAATCGAATTGGGATTGTCCGTGTAGGCAATGAGCGCGTGGTGCGCAATGGCACCGTTCTCAGGACGAATCTCTACTGCCCGAATTTCCGTTTCCTCGGTCACGCCGGTTTCCAATACGTACACCTGGTACTGCTCGCCCATATCACCACCGTGGACGTAGGGCTCTGGCATGGAAATGACCAAATCCGGATCGCCCACCTGACTGCCCTCTGGGAAGTCTGGTAGCCCTGGGTTGTCGGCGGGATCTCCCTCCGGCGCACCTGCCTCGTGCCATTGCGCCAACAATTCGATTTGCTCCTCCGTCAAAAACCGCTCTCCACGCAGCGTGGAATACTCCGGGTCAGGCGTCCAGGGTGGCATGTAACCAGTTGAGGTGACATACAAGATGAATGAGCTGTACTCGCTAACTTCCTGATACGAGGTAAAAGGCATGGGCCCAATCTCACCTGTGCGGTGGCACTCCGTGCAATTCTGGTAGATGATGGGTGCGATGTCTGCGTGAAACGTGGGGGCTTGTGACCAAGTGGCCGTCGCTGTTCCCAACAGCAACATGAAAATCAATGAAATACGAGGCATGCTCTAAAGTTACAGGAATCCATCAATAAAGACGACAAAGGCGCGTTATGGTTTAACCAAATCCTTGCGACCTTTGGCTCCCATGGTTGCCGCATCTGCCTCCTCCCCCCGCATTTTGCACATCGCCAGCTGGTACCCCAGTGCGGTGCATGGAACGTTGGGCAACTTCGTGGAGCGACACGTTCAAGCCATCTCCAACCTGCACGGAGGCGAAGTTTGGTTTGCCGCAGCTGTGCCGGCCGGCGAGGTCGTCCCGGCCAACACGGTGCGCGATTGCGGCACCTACACGGAACGCATCTTCTACTTCCGAGCGCGCAAGCCCATGGTTCGGCAGGTGACTCGGGCGTTACTGCGGGCAGCGAAGGATTCGTCAGGTTTCGATTTGATTCACCTGCATGTGGCCTACCCTGCTGGCCGAGCAGCACGCAAACTCGCCCGCAAGTGGGGCATCCCACTCGTTCTCACGGAGCACTGGACGGCCTACCATTCAGATCAACGTTCATCCATCCCCTTTTGGGGAAAATGGTCCATGCGACTAACCGGACAAATGGCGCGTGTGCTGTGTCCGGTTTCTCAGGACTTGGCCAACAGCATGCGCGCATTCGGGATGCTCGGCAAATACACGGTCGTACCCAACGTCGTTGACACAGAGTTGTTTCGTCCCGTGCCAACGCGCCCCCGAACCACGACCTACCAAGCCTTGCACATCAGTTCGCTGCATGATGATCAAAAAAACGTCAGCGGCCTGTTGCGTGCCGTCGCCATCGCTTTGGAATTCTGTTCCAACTTAAGGGTTGCCATTGTTGGAGACGGGGACCCCAAACCCTATAAGGTACAAGCCAGAAAACTGGGAATCGACGACGCAGTTGAAATTTCTGGTGAAATCCCGTTGGAGGAAGTCGCGGAACGCATGCGGCATTCCGATGCCCTCTTGCTCTTCAGCCGCTACGAGAATTTTCCTTGCGTCATCCCTGAAGCCTGGGCGAGTGGCATCCCCGTGCTCTCAACCGATGTGGGTGGCATTCGCGAATACCTCACAGATGAAAGGGGGACC
>JAPOHG010000041.1 GCA_029979565.1 bacterium | reverse complement strand
GGTTAACGCTTTTGAACCCACTCAACGCGTTGACAAAGCGCCCACGCTGGCGGCGGGGCATCAATTCCAAGTCGAGGTCGTTGAGGGTTTTGAAGGCGCTCATCTGCGAATGCTTCCGATGCCGCCGTCGGTGGTGTAGACCTGTCCTGTGACAAAGTCCGATCCACCGGCCAACAGCCACGTGGCCAGCGAAGCAACGCCATCGGCGCTTCCAACCGCCTTCAGCGGGTGACGATCTGCTGCCGCCTCGCGTTTCGCATCGTTGGAAAGCATCGGCGCAGCCAAGGGCGTGTCCGTGAGGGAGGGCGCGATGCAATTGACGCGAATGGCCGGTGACCACTCGGCCGCCAAGGTGCGGGTCAACCCTTCAACGGCACCTTTCGCCATGGCGATGCTCGTGTGGTACGGCATGCCCGTTTGGACCGCGACCGTACTGAAGAGCACCACCGATGCATGCGGTGCCTTTTGCAGCAATGCTGCATTCGCCTGCAGCGTCTGCACAGCACCCCAGGCATTCACTTCAAAATCTTCGAATGCGTGTTCGCGCTTGACGCCTTTCAACGGCTTCAACCGAATCGTCCCCGGGCAATACACCAACCCGTCGAGGTAGTCGGCAAAATTGGACAAGTCGCACGGGTGCGCAACCGCATCGAAGACCAAGCTCTGGTAGCCCGAGCGCTGTTCAGATACCCCCTTGCGGGAGACACCGATGACGCGATGACTCGCCTCGAGGAGTTGGTTGCGGATGGCTTCGCCGATCCCACCAGAGTCGCCGATGACAGCATAGGTGCCCTGATCAGTTCCCGGCATCGCTCATCAGTTTGGCGATTTCATCCTCAACCTCGGCCGCCTGGGCCATGAGGGCATCTGACTTGGTGCGGTCCACCGTGCTCATGCGGTGCGCCTCGGCCAATAGCTTCGCGTGTTGTTGCTGCAGCTTTTTGACCGGATCTTTTTTGAATAATCCCAACATACCCGTACAACAAGCGGGTATCGACGGTGTTCGAAGGAATCAGCCCAATTGTTCTATTTTGCCTTGGAGCACTTCCAGCTTGGCCAGGGCGTCGCTTTCTTTTTTGCGCTCCAGTTCCACCACTTGAGGCGGCGCGTTCTGCACGAATCGCTCGTTGGACAGCTTGCCGCGCACGCCTTTCAAGAAGCCGTTGAGGTGGTCCATTTCTTTTTGGATTTTGACCTTCTCGGCCTCAACATCCACTTGATCACCAAAGGGGATGAAAAACGAGCTCATGCCCACGATGAAACCAAACGCGTTGGGAACCTTTTCTGCGACGCGTGACACGCCGTCCACGTTGGAAAGTTTGATGATGGCCGATTCAAAGGCTTCGGGATAGCCGTCGGCCAACTGCACGCTGAGTTCGAGCTGTTCACGGTTGGGAATCTGATTCTCCTTGCGGATGTTTCGCACTTCGGAAACAATTTGCTGAAAGGCCTCCGCCTGTGTCAGCAATTCCGCATCGTACGCCTCACGCTCGGGCCATGCCGCGACGCACAGGGCGTCTTTTGGACCTTCCCGCTTTTCCATCCAATGCCAAAGTTCTTCGGTCTGGAAGGGCATAAACGGATGCAGCATCTTCAGCAGATCGCCGAAAATGGCCTTCGTCTGTTCCAAGGTCTGTGCGTCGATGGGTTCGCCGTAGGGTGGCTTGACCAATTCCAAGTACCAGCTGCAGAAGTCGTCCCATACGAGGCGGTAGAGGTTCATCAAGGCTTCGCTCAAACGGAATTCGGCAAACTGCCCTTCCAATTCCTCCAACACCCGCTGCACGCGCGCCTTCATCCAGCGCACCGCGACTTCTGCGGATTCCGGTTGCTCGCGGTCCGCGTCTACCTCCCAGCTTTGGGTCAAGCGGAAGGCGTTCCAGATCTTGTTGGCGAAGTTGCGGCCTTGCTCACACAGCTTCTCATCAAACGGCAAATCGTTGCCCGCCGGTGACGTCAACAACATGCCTACGCGCACCCCGTCTGCTCCGAACTGGTTCATGAGCTCGATGGGGTCCGGGCTGTTCCCGAGGCTCTTGGACATCTTACGTCCTTGCTTGTCGCGAACGATGCCGGTGTAGTAGACGTTTTTGAACGGCTCTTGCCCGCGGTACTCATACCCGGCAATGATCATGCGCGCTACCCAGAAGAACATGATCTCGGGTGCGGTCACGAGGTCGGCAGTCGGGTAGTAGTAACTGACCTCTTCCTCCGTTTTCAGCCCGTCAAACACTTGGATGGGCCACAACCAGCTGCTGAACCACGTGTCCATGACGTCCTCATCCTGGCGCAAGGCGTCCGCCATGAGGTCAGCATTGCCGGACTTCGCGCGGGCCTTTTCCAGCGCTGCTTCCGCCGTCTTGGCCACCACAAAGTCCTCTTCGCCGGCGCCGTAGAACCAGGCGGGAATGCGGTGTCCCCACCACAATTGCCGGCTCACGCACCAGTCCTTGACATTTTCCATCCAGTGGCGGTAGCTGTTCTTGAACTTGGGCGGATGGAACTGAATGGTATCGTCCATCACGTGATCCAAGGCGGGCTTGGACAGCTTTTCCATGGAGAGGAACCACTGCAACGACAACCGGGGCTCAATGACGGCATTGGTGCGCTCAGAGCGACCGACACTGTTGGTGTATTCTTCGGTCTTGACCAAGTGCCCGGAGGCATCGAGCACCCCTTCCACTTCTTTTCGGACATCGAACCGGTCCTTGCCCTCAAACGCTCCGCCGTTCTCATTCAAGGTGCCATCGGGGTGGAAGATGTTGATGGATTCGAGGCTGTGCTTTTGGCCGAGATCGTAGTCGTTGACGTCGTGTGCCGGGGTCACCTTCAAGCAACCCGTTCCAAATTCGCGGTCCACGTATTCGTCCAGGATGATCGGCACCTCCCGATCGGTCATGGGCACCCGGGCGCGTTTGCCGTGGAGGTGGGTGAAGCGCTCGTCTTCGGGGTGGATGCAAATCGCCGTATCGCCCATGATGGTCTCCGGGCGAGTGGTCGCGATGGTCAGGTATTCGCCGGGGGCATCCACGACTTCATACCGGACGTAGTAGAGCTTTCCGTGCTCTTCGGTGTGGATGACTTCTTCATCGCTCAACGCCGTTTGCGCAGCGGGGTCCCAGTGGACCATGCGCTCGCCCCGGTAGATGAGGCCTTTTTCATACAGGTCGATGAAGGTGTCGATGACGCCATCGTAGTACTTTTCATCCATGGTGAAGCGGGTGCGCGACCAGTCGCAACTGGCACCGAGCTTCTTCAACTGTTCGAGGATGATCCCCCCGTGCTCGTGGGTCCAATCCCATGCGTGCTCCAAAAATTCATCCCGCGACAGGTCCGACTTCTTGATGCCCTTCTCACGCAACCTGCGCACCACCTTGGCTTCGGTGGCGATGGACGCGTGGTCGGTGCCCGGCACCCAGCAGGCGTTCTTGCCCATCATCCGTGCACGGCGGACCAACACGTCCTGGATGGTGTTGTTAAGCATATGCCCCATGTGGAGCACGCCGGTGACATTCGGCGGGGGAATGACCACCGTGTACGGCTCGCGGTCGTCGGGCTTGCTTTCGAAAAAGCCGTGCTCCAACCAGTAAGCGTACCACTTCTCTTCGCAGGTACCAGGATCGTAGGTCGTCGGGATCTCCATTTCTAACGCGCCGTTTGTCTGAGGGCAAAATTCGGATAAAAAAGAAGCCGTTCCGCCAAGAGGAAGAACGACTTCTTAAAGTCTGATGCGGAACTGCACGGCAGCTCCGTCAATGCTTATTGCTTGTTCAAAGGCGCACCAACCGATGCAGGCTTCACAGGAGCACCTCCAGTGCTTCCTGCGTCCGCAGCTTCCACCTTGCCTTTGATACGAATCACCTTGGTAGGCTCGTTCGAGGCGTTCGAGGTGATGGTCACGCTCTTGTTGATTGGGCCAATGCGCTTGGTGTCGTAGCGTACGTTGATGACGCTGGTCGCACCGGGCATGATGGGATCCTTGTCGCACTTAGGTACCGTGCAACCGCATGATCCTTTGCATCGAGAAATGATCAAAGGCTCTGTGCCGTCATTGGTCACCGTAAACTGGCATCCACCATCCGCACCTTGGGTGATGGTTCCGTAATCGTGAACGTCTTTGTCCAAAGAGATGGATGGGCCTTGCGCCGCTGCTGTCGCCATGCCCACAAGGAGCAAACATGCTGTCAAAAGTTGCTTCATAACCTTTTAATTTTTCGTTCATAAAGATAAACACAAAGGACCTCGCATCCGAACGGCCTTTTGTTTTTGATAGAATTTCACAGTTTCACCCAGTGAAGGGCAACAACTGGGCCAAAAAAAGGGAGGCGCATGGCCTCCCCTTTCTTTCAGAATTTTCTCGACTTATTCGCAGCTTGTGCCGAAGTTGGACAGGAACGACAACAAGTCAGGCGTTCCCACCTGGCCATCTCCGTTCAAATCCCCTGGGCAAGAGCCGCCGGCGCCGAATTCGCATGAACCGTCATCGGTCGTAGCACTGGCATCGTAGTTGTCTGCATCCTCGTACGTGCAACCCAAGGCTACAGGTGTCAAGCAGTATCCCTCAGCTGAAGCGCTGAATGGGTTGTACTCGGCGTACGTTGGATCCGTGCAACCGGGGCACTGGTCGCAGCTGTTGAAGCATGCGCCCGAAGTGATGGTGTTGCCCGAAACCGTGATCACACGGTTGCCGCCGTTGCCGCAGTCGCCTACACTTTCGTCCATTCCCCAAGCGTCGCCGTTGATGAACTTGTACTCGTAGGTACCCTGCTGCAACTGGATGACCACCTCATGCACACCGTAGCCCACGTAAGGAACATCGGTCGCGCCGGGTTCCCATCCTTGGAAGCTACCCGCGATGTGAACACCTGCTGCAGAAACGGTTTCGTTCGACATGTTCACACGGAACGAAACGAGGTAGGTGCATGAACCGTCGTCTACGTTGGCGCCTGGCTCGTAGTTCTGAGCGTCAGGATCCAAGCATCCGTTGTAGTTGCAGTCGCCTGCATCGGTGGCACTCTCATTGTAGTTATCCGCACTTGGATCTTGGCATCCGACCACCTCTTGGCAGTCCAATACTGAGTCACCATCCGTGTCGCTGTAATCACAAGCAACGCTCAAATCGCAGAAGTCCGTGAATCCGCAAGCCATTGGGTCACCACAGCCCATGTTGAACGAGGTGATTGGAGCCGCCCACAGGTAGCTAGGACCGATAATCGGCACAGCAGACTGCCAAATGCCGTTATTCTCGCTCAACACAACCGTACCACCAGTGATGGGGTCTACGAAGCGAATCAAGTCGCCGCAGAATGAGATGCTGGCAAAGCCGGCGAGCATCTGCAGGTCCGCCAACAAGCCGCCTGTTTGGTCGGTGATGTTGCTGAACTGCATCGGACCGTCCGTGCCGTCGCCCAAGAACACGCCGTTCAAGGCCACGTTCGGATTCACCCCGCCGTCAGCCTCACAGTCGGCAGCGAAGAGTTCATTCTCCGTACCGGTCAAGGTGACACCGACGAGCCAAACCATTTCGGCTCCCGTGATGATAGTAGAAGACTCATTGAAGTCACAGCTTCCGTCGTCATCGGTAGCAGCTCCATTGTAGTTACACGCAATGGGGTTGGTACATCCCATTACCGTCAATGAGTTGCCGTCGCAATCGAAGCCTTCCTCCGCATAAATGCAGCTTCCGTCATCTGATGTTGCTAGAGCGTTGTAGTTACAGGCAGTTTCATCATTGCAACCAGGGCCGAGGGCAACAACCTCGAGGCTTGCTGCCAAACGTGGAGCCGTGTAATCTTGAATCTGATCAATCCAATACATGGCTTCTTCAGGTCCCATGGTCGGGTTCAACGTGAGCTGGGTGGCGGCGATGTTTGTGCCGTTCGCGGCGTCAACTGCCTGGGTAATCGCAACATCCCACCACTGCCATGGTGATCCGTCATATGGCTCCGTAGGCACACCGTCAACGTAGTTATTCAGGACCGGGTACAACCCGTCCCACCCCATGTTGCCGAAAGCGGCAGCCGGATCAGCCAAACCAATCTCAGCAAACGGTGCGTTGTTGTTGGTGGCGTAGCCATTGATTTCATCATGGATGTCATACGCACCAGATACTTCGACAACAGGCTCGTTGGTCGTAGGAACGATCAATACGCCCGTGGTGTAAGGAGCAAACTGGTCGTGTGGAGCGTGGAAGCTGACCATGGGCATGTCGCCCTCGTCCAACCAATTCAAATCACCCAATGCACCTCCCAAGTTCATCTGGAAGTTGAAATCGCTAGAGTAACCTACGTGGTTCGCCATGCACAACTGGAATCCACCCGAAGAGGCCGGAGCGTAGGTGTCAGTGGTCGCATTCGGATCACCGTGAATGCCTTCAATGACCATGGGAATGAATGACCCGTCGCCTGGATCGTACCAGAACTTCGTGATGGGGTTGCCCAAGTCGTCTACGATGATGTCATTGTAGCTCGAAATGGTCGAAGAGGCGAGGGAGATGTATCCACCTGTGCCTTCACCGAACATGGCAATCTTGTCGCCGTTGGCTCCCCAAGGGTTGCCGTCTTCAGCGATGGACTTACGGAAGTAACGAACGGCTGTGCGGCTGTCCTGAACACCGCGGTACGCTGCTTGAATCAGCTGCAAGGTGCGCTCTTCCTGGGTAGCTGCCAAGGGGTTCCAACCCAATCGGTAATCGCACGATGCAACCACATAACCCATGCGCGCAAAGCGCGAGCAAATCTCCACCGCTGAACTGTCTGTTCTTGTACCTACGGCTGAACCGTTCATGTACTGAGGCAAGAAGTTACCCGTGTGGAAATACAGAATTACGGGACGATCCGTCTCCGTATCGCCAGCAGGCGTGTAGACATCCATCAACAGGTTTTCCGGCGCTGGAGGCATGCCTTGCAACGCTGGAATGACGGTGATATTCTCACCGTAAACCACACCTGAAGCGACTTCCACTTCATCAAAAATTTCATCGATGTAACGAACGCCACCAGCGATGGCGGTTTCCGTCGCTGCACCCAAGGCCAAGGCCATACGAGGGGTGTTGTAATCCACCATCTGATCGATCCATCCCATCGCTTCAGCCTCACCCATGGTTGGGTTCAAGGTCAACTGAGTGGCGAGAATGTTCGTACCGTTGGCATCGTCATACGCCTGGACAGGCGCTGTGTCAAACCACTGCCAAGGTGAGCTGTCAAACGGCTCAGTCGGAACACCGTCAACGTAGCTGTTCAAAACCGGGAACAACCCGTCGTAACCCAAGTTGGCAGGTGAGCCTGCGTCGGGCAATTCGGCGTCGGCGAAGATCGCGTTGTTGTTGGTGGCGTATCCATTGATTTCTTCATGGATGTCCATCGCCCCTGATACCTCAACTACAGGTTCGTTGGTTGTTGGAACAATCAACACGGCCGTTTCATACGGAGCAAAAGGATCGTGTGGGCACTGGAAGCTCACCATTGGGATATCACCTTCGTCCAACCAGTTCAAATCACCCAATGCACCACCAGCATTCATCTGGAAGTTGAATTCAGAGCTGTAGCCAACGTGGTTCGCCGCACACAACTGGAATCCACCTACTGAGGCAGGAGCGTATGTATCGGTCGTCGCGTCAGGGTCACCGTGGATGCCTTCGATAACCATGGGGATGTACGAACCGTCGCCTGGATCGTACCAGAACTTGGTGATGGGCGCACCCATGTCATCCAAAATGATATCGTTGTAGCTGGAAATCGTAGAAGAGGCGAGCGTGATGTAACCGCCTGTTCCGTTTCCGATCATACCGATCTTCTCCGTGTCAACACCGTAAGGGTTGCCGTCCTCTGCATTTGACTTGCGGAAGAAACGAACCGCCGTTCGGCTGTCTTGAACACCGCGGTATGCGGCTTGGATCAACTGCAGCGTGCGCTCTTCTTGCGTCGCAGCGAGCGGGTTCCATCCCAAACGGTAGTCGCATGATGCCACAACGTAGCCCATCTTGGCGTAACGTGTAGCCATTTCGACTTCCCAGTTGTCCGACTTGGTCCCGAGCGGTCCACCGTTCAAGAACGGAGGCAAGAAGTTACCGGTGTGGAAAATGAGCAACAAAGGGCGCTCCGTTTCGGTGTCGCCGGTGGGCTCATAAATATCGCACTTCAAATCCTCCATCATCGGAGGCAGGCCTTGCAGTGCTGGAATAACGGTGATGTTCTGACCGTACACCACGTCGGTGGTCACGGTTACTTCATCGAATACCTCATCGAGGTAACGGGTCTGTGCATTCACTTGAAGCACAGCCAAGCACACAGCAAGTGCGCTGAAGAGTAAGTTTTTCATCAGATTTGGTATCTGGGTGGGTTTGGTTTTCCTGGGTAAGATACGCAAAAAACGACACCCGTGTATGACTTACACGGTATTTATCAACAAAATACCGCGTTTAAAGGGCTAAAAAGAAGGTTTCAGCTATAGCCGCAATCGAGCCATGGCATCCGATTAACGCACCCCTCGTCCGGCGCGCTTGAGTGCCTGGAACATGGCCACCGGCGTCAAATCCTGAATGCGGTTGCGGCGGCGTTCATCTTCGTCCTTGATGTGATTGAATTCATAGATGAGGCTGCCGTACAGCATGCGCCCGACGTATGGGCCTCCGTAGGCTTCGATGTGAATGTTCTCGAGCAGGTTCGATCCGCCGAACTTAATCGTCGTATTCCACGGCTCAATCACCACATTCACCTGGGCATCCAGCAGGTCATAAGTCGGGACGAATCCCGTGAACTGCGGCGACCCTTCGAAGAGGAATCCCTCGATCCATTTGTAGTTGACGCCAAAGCCCCAGGTCGATTTACCGTCCAACTCGAGGTCGCGTGCGGTGACGCCCAAGTTGAACTTGTGTGTCGGCGTGTTGAAGGCTGGGATGATGGGGTCGTCCTCGTCCGTCTTGACCAACTCGTTCCAGCTGTAGTTGCCTGAAACCATGAATTGGTTGTCGATGTAGTAGTTCAATCCGATGGAAGCTCCCTGGGTCTGCACCTCATTGATGGAATTGGCCGCGTAGCGATAAACATCCACGGCCCGCGGGGATTGTTCGTTGCCAATGAAGAGCGCATCCAAGCCGATGTTGTAGCCGATGAAGTCCTGGTACACGCTGAAGTAATATCCACCGTCCACGTATACCTTTTCGCCCAGCGTGGTGCGGTACCCCACCTCAAACGTGCGCACCCGCTCCGGACGGATGGGGTCGATGTTGAAGTAGACCAAGGTATCCCGGTTAAGCCCGTATTGGCCATTGGCCGCATCTGCGCTGTTTCGGAAATCGATGAAACTATCCAGGGTGATGAGGCTATCCGCTCCTTCAAGGTTGCCCACGAGGGTCGCCGGACCCACGTCGAGCCAGAGGTACTGGTCTGCCAAGGTCGGGTTCCGGAGGGCCGAACTGAAACTCATGCGTAAATAGTCCGACTCACGCGGTGAGAACACAAGCGAGGCCGCCGGAGAATAAACCCAATCGAAATTCTGGTTCTTGTCCGCCCGGATGGTCCCCGTCGCGATGAGGCGGTCTTCGAGGAATCGGCGCTTGACGCCGGCATAAAAGCCGACTTCCTGGTTGACGATTTTCGAGGCTGTATCGCTGAAAATCGTCCCGTCACTCCACGGAGTATACCTTCGGTAATTCGCACCCACACGCACCTCCTCCAAGCCTTCCGGTTCAAAGATGTATTCGCCGTGCACATGGGTCAAACTCGATTGATCAAAAAAGCGGGTGCCACCCTCCCCTTCGTTGTTCTTGGCCGAAACCAAGGCGTTGAAAGCCTGCTCGAATTCCGGCGTACCGGGCATCAAGTGCCCCAACGGATTTTCAGCCACATCGTTCAGACCTGCGTAGCCTGCATTGGTCCACGCTTCAACCTGAGAATGCCAGATCCCGAGGGAATCCCCATACGTATTGTACCAAGCAGGGATGGCGCCGTCCTCGTATCCGTAGATCGGGAACCCAAATTCGGGATCGACCCCAATTTGCACGAGGTCCGGCCACGTCTCATTGATGCCCGGTACGATGCTATCCACCCAGTAGCGGTAGTATACTTTGGAGTACTGGTAGTCGGAACGGGTTTCGTCCTGCAGCTTAAGAGCCGTGGCATACGGGTCGTATGAATTGCCCGCATCCTCGCTGGTGCGGTAGGCGCGGACAAACCATTTGCCGGGCTTGCGGAGTTCCAACTTGTGCTGGTAAAATTCGATGTCCCGCAAGCTGAAGCGGTTGTCGCCTTGGTATACGGTGGTGCCGAACCCGCTGTTGAACCCGTACACCAACTCAGGACTTTCGTACGTGTCTTCTGGATTGAGGCGCCAGTGCAGCGCGGTGCTGACCTTGAGGTTTTCGGTGTTGTAATCCACGAGGTCTACTTCTTTGTAACCCGTTCGGAAGAAATTGCCGAGGCCCCGGGCATTCGAACTGCCATCGCCTGAATAGTCGAAAACCGGCTTGTACTCGTCGCCGTAGATGTTCACGGCGTCGAACCGACCGGGGTTGGCGGCGTCAACCTGAGAGCCATCTACCGGATTGTAATTGGTTGCTTCCCAATCATAGGCCGAAAAACGAAAGGCATTCACCTTGAAGCCCAAAACAGGATTGCCATCGTCGTCGGTGGTGAAATCCGCATACCGGAACGCCAATTCGTTCAACTCACGCTCGCCCACTTTCGTAGAGACGGTGATGCCCGGGAATTGAAACGGCGACTTGGTCTCCATACTCACCACCCCGTTGAAGGCGCCCGGACCGTAGAACGCCGAGGACGCACCCGCCACAATGTCCACGCTCTTGACATCCAAGTCCGACGCTCCCAAAAAATTCCCCAAAGAGAAATTCAAACCGGGGCTCTGGTTGTCGATGCCGTCTATGAGCTGCAACGAACGGACCGGAGAAGTCGAGTTAAACCCGCGGGTATTGATGATTTTGAAGCCCAAACTGGCCGAGGTAACGTCCACACCTTTGAGGTTGCCCAAGCCTTCATAAAAAGAGCCACTTGGCGCTTCTTTGATGGCAATGACATCCATCGATTCCACGGTCAGCGGCGCTTGCTTCTGTTTTTCGCTGATGCGATCTCCCACGACTTCCGCCGCGTCGATCAACACTTGGTCCGGCGCCAGCTTGATGGTGAGTTTGTCGCTGGCATTTTGAACGGTCACCGTCTGTATGCTGTAGCCGATGAAGCTGACTTGCAGCTTGACCGGGAAGGTCGTAACGGGGAGCAAAAACTGTCCGTCAAAATCGGTTGTCACACCGGTCGTTGTGCCCTCAATGATGACATTGGCGGAGAAAATGGGATCGCCCAATTCCGCGTCAATGACGCGTCCGCGCAGCATTTCCTGAGCATGAGCGATCCCCGCCAAAGCGGAGGCACCCATTAGAACGAAAAGAAAAATCCAATGCTTCATCGGACAGGCTTTTTGATTTGGAAAGTCAAATAAAGGAAAAATCCGCCTCCGGTGGTTTTCCATCGGCATTTCTTACGAACACCTCAGGCCAATTGAATGCGCACTTGGCCGTCGATTTCGACGGAATCTCCAGCCCTGAGCTTGCGGCGTTTCCGGGACTCCACCTCGCCATTCACAGCGATCAATTCGTCCTCTACCATCATTTTGGCCTCCCCTCCTGTGGCCGCGTAGCCTGAGGCTTTCAGCAACTGGAGCAAATCAATCACGTCCGAGCGCAGCTCAAAGGTTTCTTCCTGCATTTCAATTGGGAAAACGGCCCGGATCGGCTTCGGACATGATGCGATACGCTGCCTCGAAAATATCATCCACGCTGGGCTTGGTGTAGTAATCGCCATCCGAACCATATGGCGGCAAGTGCGGTTGGGCGGCCAATGTCACCGGCGCCCCGTCCAAATGTTTCCACCCGCCTTGGCGGGTCAAAATGTCCTCCAAAATGTAAGCACTCGCTCCGCCAGGAACGTCCTCGTCCACCACGAGCAACCGGTTGGTTTTGGCGAGTGAAGCTCCCGCCACGTTCGTGGTATCCAACGGCAACAAGGTCTGCAAATCCACCAGTTCCGCCTCGATGCCCGCAGCCGACAAGCGCTCGGCAGCTTTCATGGCGAGGTTGAACGTGGATCCATACCCCACAATGGTCAAATCGGCTCCGGGCTTCACCACTTCTGCGATGCCCAGCGGCACCGTGAATTCGCCCAGGTTGGTGGGCATGCGCTCCTTGGTGCGGTAGCCGTTGAGGCATTCCACGACCAGGGCGGGCTCTTCGGCACGGAGCAAGGTGTTGTACATGCCCGCGGCTTGGGTCATGTTTCGCGGTACACACACGTGCATGCCACGCAGGGCGTGCACGATCGTCCCCATGGGGGATCCGCTGTGCCAGATGCCTTCCAATCGGTGACCGCGGGTGCGGATGATCACCGGTGCCTTTTGGCCCCCGGCAGAACGGTACCGAACCGTTGCGGCATCGTCCCGCAAAATTTGCAGCGCGTAAAACAGGTAATCGAGGTACTGGATTTCGGCGATGGGCCGGAATCCGCGCATGGCCAGTCCGATGCCCTGCCCTGCGATGGTGCATTCACGGATGCCCGTATCGGAGACGCGCAGCTCACCGAACTTCTCCTGCATGCCCTCCATGGCTTGGTTGACCCCGCCAATTTTTCCGGTGTCTTCTCCAAACGTGACCAACTCCGGGTAGGCTTCGAACAGCGCCTCGAAATTTTTCTGCAGCACTTGACGGCCGTCCACCCACTCTTCGCCTGCGAATTCGGCCGGCCGCACAGGCACTTCGTGCACAGCGTCCGTACCATCGCTGTACAGGTGCTGACTGTAGCGGGCACGGTTTTCGGCGTGCAATCGCGCCGAAAGGGCATCCAACGTCGCT
>JAPOHG010000040.1 GCA_029979565.1 bacterium | reverse complement strand
CTACTACCCCATGGACGGGTTGAAGGTCATCGGTATGCTCTCCTTAGGCAACTGGGAGTACACGTCAAACTTTGAAGCTGAGGTATTCGACGACAACAACGTAGCCGTTCCTGGACAGTCGTTCACCCTCTACACAGAAGGTGCGAAGGTGGGTGACGCGGCGCAAACTGTGGCCAACCTCGGATTGGATTACCGCGTGAACCCCATGATCTCGGTTGACTTGGGTGCACGTTACGTCGACAACCTGTACGCTGACTACAGCATCAACAGCTCGGCCTTCTTGAACGAAGACAACCTCGGTGCTGTGAAGCTGCCAGCATACAGCTTGATCGACTTCGGTACAACGGCACGTTTTGACCTGTTGGGCACGGACGCCAGCTTCCGCATCAACGTCAACAACTTGCTCGACACCGAGTACATCGCAGAATCGAACACCAACATCCACGCGGAGGACGGATCCGACACCTGGAACGGTGTGGACACCCGCAACTTCGTTTGGTTCGGTTTCGGCCGCACCTGGAACGCTTCCTTGAAGTTGAATTTCTAAGGCTCAACCTGAATTCGAGAAACGGGAGGCTTCGGTCTCCCGTTTTTTTGTGCCCTACTTTTAAGGCATGAAGCGTGCATTGATTTTGATGGCTGCAGTGGGGCTGCTCGCCGCATGTGGTGAACCAGCGGTGGACCTCTCCAATAAGGACTTTTCAGACGATTGGAAAAAGAACTTCAGGGCGTCGTGTCTCAAGCAGGCCCGTGGAATGAGCAAGGCCGATGCCAAGGAATATTGCAATTGCTCGCTCCGGCAAATCATGCTCAACTGGGACAGCGAAGACGAGGCCGGAATGGAACTCAACGGCATGCCCGGGTACGAAGTACACCGCCTTTTGGTGGCTCCATGCGTGAAGTAACCGCCCACTTTTAACGATTTTCTAACATTTCCAGCGAACCTTTTGTGAGGTTGCGGTGTCATTTGAACGCAAGAAGACTGACACCATGCCCCGATTCACATTGGCGAAGTACATCCTCGCTGCCCTCTCAACTGCTCTGACTTTTACCTTCTCCATTGCTCAATATGGGGATTTTGGTTTGCCCGAACAACCGGCTGACACCGCGTCCGTAGACGACATCATTTACTACGGCGATTACATGGACATGTCGGGCGGTTACAACGTAAATGACACCGTCTACAACTTCACCGTCTATGATTTCGACGGCAATCCCGTTGAGCTCTACGAAGAACTCGCCGGCCCCAAGCCCGTTGTTCTTGTTAGTGGAAGCGTGTCTTGCATCCGGTTTCGAAATGTATTCGATCCTTCCATTCCCGGGCAGGAAGTGTGGTCGGCTCGAGAATTCATTTACGATCACATCGATGATTTCAACTGGATTTTCATCTACGGAGTCGAAGCCCACCCTACGGATGGCAACTGCCCAAGCAACTGCCCACCGACGGTGAACACCGACACCGCTGTGGTTCAGCCTTCCGTCTACGCGGAACGCCGATGGGCCATGCACAATTGGTTGGAATCGCCCATCCATGATTTCCCGTTCACAATGTATGCGGACAACCCGGACAACGCTCTTTACAACACGTTTTTTCAGCGGCCATTCGGTTTGATTGGCCTCAATTGTGACGGGACAGTTGGCATCCGTGCGGACTGGGTCACGAATTTTTTCGCAAACACGGACAATACCGATGCCATGCTCGAATTTCGAGCGAATTACGACGTGTGCACCATCGACTGGCAGCCCGAAGACGAGGTTACGGACGAGGATGAAACAGACGACGATGAACCCATCGACTACGATGGACCGGATTACGCACTTGACGGCCATAGCGAAAACGAAGTCGCTTCAAACGTAACCGAGGCAGCGGCGTTGGATGGCCTGCGCGTCTACCCCAACCCAGCCCGCACCACGCTCACCGTGGCGTCCGACGCGCTTGATGCCACTTGGCAGCTTACCGATTTGCACGGACGAACGGTGGCCAATTGGACCCAAACCGAGCGCCTATCCAGCTTAAATGTCGCGGATTTGCCCCGAGGACAGTTCGTGTTAATCGGACGATTGGAAGACGGTACGACGACCCACCGACGGGTCATTCTGCACTAAACGGTCAGTCGACCAACCGCATGCGCATTGTGACGTCCTCCACCGGACGGTCGCCACGGGCGGTTTTGACGGCAGCGATGGAATCAATGATGTCAAGGCGGTCGATGACCTGACCAAAGACGGTGTATTCCATGTCCAAAAACGGCGTGCCTCCATTGGCGGCATACGCCGCTTTTTGTTCCTCGGTGTACGCAAAACCGGGATGGTTCTTCTGCATGCGCGACTCAAAATTACCGAGTTGATTGGCGCTATAGGTTTTGCCTTGAACGAGGTAAAATTGGCTTCCGGATGAACGCTTTTCAGGATTGACTTTGTCCCCTTGCCGTGCGGCGCTCAAGGCGCCCTTGAGGTGAAGATGCGTCGAGTCCATTTCCGCTTCTATGGTGTAGCCCGGGCCGCCGGTGCCCAATCGGGTACCGGGTGCTGCACCGCGGCTAGTAGGGTCACCTCCTTGCACCATGAAGTCTTTGATGACCCGGTGGAACAGCAAATCGTTGTAAAACCCTTCCTCCACGAGTTTGATGAAATTGTCCCGGTGCGCCGGGGTATCGTCAAACAACTCAATGGTCATCGTACCGAAGCGCGTCTCCAGCGCAACGCGGGTGGGCCCATCTTTCGTTCGGCCAGCGGATTGGCTCGCAGCACATCCGGCCACGAGCAGGGCGAATGCGCCCGCCCGAAGGGTCAATTTCAGTTTCTGCATGTTCTGATTTTCCCGACCAATTTACCACAATCCCCAACGCCTCAACCCCACAACTCGTGTGCGATGCGGAAGGTGTTGCAATGAGCCTCCACGATGTTCCAGATGTCGGGTGAATAGCCGCCGCCCATGCTGCACACCACCGGCACCTCATCGGTGCAGCAGCGCTCCAAGATGCGACGGTCGCGAGCTGCACACCCCGCCGATGTGACGCCCAAACGCCCCAATTTGTCCGTCTCCAGAATGTCCACACCGCATTGGTAAAACACCACATCCGGTTCGACTTCATCGAGCAACCGCGGCCAGTGCGCGTCGAGCAATTGGAGGTAATGGCGGTCGTCGATGCCGTCAGGCAAACCCACATCAAGGTCGCTGGATTCCTTGTGCATCGGATAATTCCCCGCCCCGTGCATCGAGAAGGTGAACACCCGCGGATCGTTCTCAAAAATCTTCGCCGTGCCGTTGCCCTGGTGCACGTCGAGATCCACGACCAATGCGCGGTCGATGCGCCCTTCATCCAACAAAGCAGCCGCGGCCAGTGCAAAGTCATTCAGCAAGCAAAAGCCTTCGCCGCGGTCCCTGTACGCGTGGTGGGTACCGCCGGCGATGTTCAGGGCCACGCCCGATTCGAACGCGTGCCGCGCACATTCAACCGTCCCCCCCATGATCATCACCTCGCGCTGGACCAGCGCCTCCGACCAGGGAAAGCCCGTGCGTCGCTCTTCCTGACGGGACAGCTGACCCGCTTTGAGCTTGGCCCAATACTGCAGGTCGTGCACCCGGTGTACCTCTTCATCGCCCAGCGGAGTCGGTGAAAAAAACTGGGATTCGGACAACGTGCCTTCGTGCACCAATTGCTCGGGCACCAACTCGTATTTCTCCATGGGAAAGCGATGCCCCTCGGGCAACGCATGCGCGTAATCGGCGTTCCACGCCACTCGGATCATGTTGCTGTCTATTCGAGAATGAACAGTTGATGAACAGCAGGGAAACCGTTTTGTTGCGCTTGAAGGATGTACATGCCGCGAGCCAACTCCTCCACATCAATTCGTGCATCGGCTGCTTGAACCACACGCTGCATCGCGAGTTGGCCGTCTAATGCAATCACCTGCAAACGAACAGGGATGGCGGCGTTCCATCCGCTCACACTGAGCAGATTGGTCGCAGGATTGGGCGCAATGCGCAGCCGCAGGGCGGTACGTTCAACCACTCGGTTGATTTCGCACGGTCCGGGCGTCCATTGCGCCAAGCCACCGTAATACCATGCATGGCAAGGATTGGAATAGGTAATGCTGTCGCAACCGCACACGGGATCTTCATTTTCCGGACACCCCATCTCAGGTTGCACCCGGGCTTCATCGTAGCAATCGCCGAGGCAAGCACCTGGCTCGAACGTGCTCACAAAATCCACGTACGTTGCCACGCAATCGTTGAAGTGGCTGACGCTGTCGCATCCGCACACCGGCGCAGGTTCGAATACATTGCAATCGATCAATGGATCGGCGAGCGACGGATCGATGCATTCAGCCGTCTCCGGACAACTCGCTTGGCAGTCTTCCATGCTTGCGAACGAATAAACGCTGTAATCCACCTCGTCAACCAACCATCCACACCCAGACAAATACGTGCAGCTGCCATTGTACATCACCACGCCCATGGCCATATCGCAAGCGCCAAAATCAATTCCACCCAGATCCACACAGTCCGCTGCCGTTCCGGTGCACTCGCCGTCCACCCACGAGGTGACGCCTCCGTAGTACGTTGCCCAGCAATCGTTGCTGTAGGTCTCGCCATCGCATCCGCATACAGGCGCCCAAAGCGCCGGGCACATCACAGTGGGGTCAATCAGCGTGGAGTCCACACAGGTCTGGGCGGGAAGTTGGGCCGCCAGCGCAGCGGTCATCAGGACAAGGAGGGTGTGCTTCATGGAGAGTCGGTTGGGGGGAGTTTGTTTTCGTTCTTCAAATCTGCAGCCATGGATTCAATGGCCGACTGAGCTTTTTCGGTGATGGCATCCACACTCGTACCGGCCGGAAACGAAAGCGGGTCGCCCATGACCAAGGTACCACCAAACGGGACAATCAACGTCCGACCTTTGGGCAAGTTGCGGTACAAGCCGTCCAGGTAAACCGGAATGACGGGGATGTCCGGGTGTCGCGATGCCAAGTGACCGACACCGCGCTTGAAATCGGCCATGACACCGGGTACCCCTCGCGTGCCTTCGGGGAAAAGGATGAGGCTGTGTCCTTGGCGAAGCATGGCGTCGAGCAATTCAATGGGGTCGACGTCCCTGTCTTCCTTTGATCGCGAAATAAGTACCGCGTTGACCAGGTTCTTCATCGACCAGCTGCGGAATCCCGAACGGCCGAAGAAGTCCTGGGCCGCGACCGAGTGTGTCAAATGGATCCGGTGTGAAGGCACGATGGTCATCAACGACATGGCATCGAGGTGGCTGTTGTGGTTAGCGATATAGATGACGGGCCCATCAGGGTGGGGCGTTTTGCCCCACACGTAGCGCAGGCCAATGACCAACCCAAATACGGTGCGCCACAGCACCTTGTACAAGAACCAAAGCAGCCAGCGGCGTCCACTGGGAACGCGCGCATTGAACAATTCAGCATCGATGCTTTTGGCAGGCATGTCAGCAAGTTAGCCCGCCGCCGTCACTCCAAAGAAATAGATGAGGTGAAAAAACGGGGCCGCAGCCGCTGAAAACCCATCCAGCCGGTCCAAATATCCGCCGTGTCCAGGGATGGCATTTCCGGAATTTTTGATGCCCAAATCGCGTTTAATGCCCGAGGCAATCGCGTCTCCCATGAAGCCCGCCACGGCCACACAAAACCCAGTAAACGCCGCTTCCCACGCTTCGAGCGGCGTGAGGAACCGCAGCGCCACGGCGATAAGGGTCACGGAAAGCACACCGCCGATGAGCCCCTCCCACGTCTTGTTGGGGCTGACTTTCGGAAGCACGGCGCGCTGGCCAATTGTTTTGCCCCAACCAAACTGCAAGACATCGTTGATGCCCACCAGGAAAATCAAGTACAGCAAAAGGCCTTGTGGCCCAGCGGTAAAGCCCGGGATTTCCGGCAAATGAAACAGCAGTGCGAGGTGGCTCATGCCATAAACCCAGGCCACGAGTGAGTACGGCATCAGCCCGATTGACCGCACAATGCCTTGCGTCTCCCCACGAATCACCAGCATAAAAGGGATGACCACAAACATGAACACCGGGATGAACGCCAAGAACAGCGTCGTCATCCCCAGGTAAGCCAAGGTGTATTGAACGGGGATAACCGCATAACAGAGCAGCACTACGTTGCGCTCGCGTTGGTCCAACTTGAGCAGCGGGTACATCTCTCGCAGCAAGGCAAAACTCAAAAAGGCGAGCCCGATGTGCGTCACGGCCGGATGCGCCAAGGTGGTGACGATGAAGCAAGCGCACATGATCCACCACGAGCGGGTGCGGACCAGCAGTTCTTTGACCAGCTTTCCAGGTTTGAGGAAATTCCACGTATTCCAGGCCACCGATGAAAAAACCAAGATGCACAGAATGATGAAAATCACCCATTGCACTTCGGCATTCATGCCCCACGCGTCAATCAGTTTGTTCATGGCATTAAGGTAGTGCGGACGCGACGAGCCGTACTCCACAAGAGTCCGAGCAGCACGGCATAGACGCCGTACATCGCAAAGGGTTCAACGGCGACTCCGGCGCCCAATAAAAGGCAGAATATTCCCCAGACCAACGTGCGGTCGCTTTTGCCCATGGGTCCTTCGTAGCGGCGTTCCCCTGAGACCGACGCCCCCAGCACACCCGCATATTCATTCACAGCAGCGAGCCACAGCAATGCAGCCACCCAGCCGATGTCCACCTCCGGCACCAGCGCCAAGGGCCACATCACCAAGGCATCGCTCACCACGTCGCCCAATTCATTCAACACCGCTCCTCCCTTGGACGTCATGCTGAAATTTCGGGCCATCATCCCGTCCAACGCATTCAACGCCATCCGCACCAGCAGCCCACCGGCCACCGCAAAAAACCAATAGCGGTTCGCAAGGCCGAGCACGAAGGCATAGCCCAGTCCCCCGGACAGCGCGATGGCCATCCATGTCAGTGCATTCGGCGTCACGCCCGCATTGCGCAGCCGTGTCAGCAGCGGCATCAGCAACCGTTGAAACGCGGGCTTCAAATCGTATGTGGTCGGCACTTTCATTCCGGCACTGGATAGCTGGCGTCAAAAGGCCGATTGTGGATGCGCTCGCGGGGCAAGCCGTCGGGAAATCGACCGTGCTCGAAAAAATGCCTGTACGGTTCTCCCAGCACGTCCCATCGCACGTACATCATGTTGTGGTCCAAGGCCACGTGAAAGGCGTCTTGTGCCGTAGGGTCGATGGCGCGCCAGTCGTACACCAGCGGCCCCATTGCTTCGGCCTCTGCGCGCAGAAGGCGCATCAGTCCCGTAGCGCGGTTTTCGATGACGAGGCCCTTTTGCACGGAGCCGGCAGACGGGACAGGTGGCCACTGAACCTCGCTGAGTTCGCGCAACACACCGCCCAGCATCAAGGTGCTAAGCACGGGAATGCGCGCAATGGCCGCTTTGGGCGCACGCTCTTGGGTAGGGCTCCGGTCGTACACGATGGCCGTGAGGTTGGGCATGGGGGTCGCCTCGAGCTGCGCGTGCAAGAGGTAGGCGCCGGCGATGTAGCAGATGGCTTTGACTTCCGCATATTCCGCGAGGGACTGCTCCTCCACAAAAGCAGCCAGAGCTTCCGAACTGGCCGCGAGGGACTCACGCAGCAATACGTCGGGGATGTAAACGTCCATACCGGCGTCTTGCCAAAATGCCATCTGGGCCTTGCATCCACTGCGCGACCCGCCAAATCCATTCATGATGAGCAGCGCCGTCTTTTCTGATTTCGGCGCGTCCGAATCCACGTGGATCCAGTGCTTCGCACCTCCTTCCTGTGGGAAGGCAACTAAGACCAAAAGCAACAGGGTACACAACCTCGGCATGAGGCAAAGTACGACTTTTGGGAAAAGGTCAATTCCAGTTCCACCCTATCTTGTCAGAAGATTTCAATGCCATGCATCGCGTTGTCCATTTCATGACCTTGGCCTTCGGGCTGTCTCTTGCTTCCGTAGCGATGGCCCAGTTGGACACGGTTCATTGGGTGCCACCACTGCACAGTCGGGACAATGGACAGATCAACGACCACTACCTCTACCTGTCCACCCCTGAAACATCGCCTGTCACCGTCAACCTTTACGACGGAAGCGGCGCCACCTTTGGGGATTCGCCGTACACCATTCAGAACGGAAGCCCCTTGGCCATTGAAATTGGGAATGGGCAAACGTCGGGAAGCAAGCTGATGATCAGCCAAGGAGAGTTGAACGAGACCCTTACGAACCGCGGCCTGAAGGTCGAAGCAAGTGCACCCATTTTCTGCAATGCGCGGTACCGCAGCTCTTGGCAGGCTGAGGCCTTGACCTCCAAAGGCACCAAAGCGCAAGGCCAAACCTTCCGCTTGGGCGGCATGCCCATCACGTACCAAGGGGGATTGCGATCGTTTGTCTTTGGGGTCATGGCAACCGAGGATAACGTGCAAGTGCAGGTTTCGGGCTACGACAACAACGTCGTTTTCGCCGGAACGCCCACGGTCTCGGATGACTTCCTCGCCTTCACCCTGAATGAAGGGGAATGCCGCGTCTATTCGGCATACGCCAACTCCGAAGCCAACCTTGCGGGCGTCCTGGGCGCACTGGTCCAATCAAGCGGCAACATCGTCATCAACGTCGGCAATTGGTGCGGCTCCGTTGGGACCACCTCTACGAACCAGGACATCGGCGCGGACCAAATTGTACCGGTCCAATACCTCGGCACGGACCACATTTTGGTGGAAGGCATCGGCGACCCGAGCCAAGAGCGCGGATTCGTCGTGGCCCATGAAGCCAATACAGAAGTTTTCCTCAACGGGTCGGCGACTCCAGTGGCCACACTTCAACCCGGCGATTGGTTCATGGCTCAAAACAGTGACTACACCGGAACGCCCCATGGCAATTGCTATTTGCGCACCTCACGCCCTGCATACGTCTACCAATTTTTGGCAGGCAGCTCGAGCCAATCCACTCCCGGCATGAACTTCATCCCGCCCATCTCGTGCGGCATGCCCAATGAAGTCGATGAAATCCCGAGCATCCAGACGATTGGAAACACGAATTACACCGGCGGCATTTTCGCCATCACCGAAGCAGGTGCCAACCTCACCATTGACGGCGCACCCCAGACCGGTGCCGTTCAAGTTGACGGGTATCCAGGGTGGGAAACCTATCGGATTCTGAACCTCACGGGAGACATTACCGTAGAATCTACAGGACCTGTCGCCGTGGGTCTATTCGGCAGCAGTGCAGACGCGGGATTTTCCGGGTACTATTCAGGATTCTCCCTGAACATCAATGCAGCATTTGACGCGCCTTCCTCTGTATGTTGGGGCGACGAAGCCTTTGTAGAGTTTGTCGGAGATACCGTCGGCGGCGGCGTGTTGAATTGGGATTTCGGGGAACTCGAAACCGAAGATCTCGGAGAGGATTTGTTTGAAATCACGACAGAAACCCCCGGTGATTACACGGTTTACCTCGATGTCCAAGGCGACCTTTGCGCCGATACGTCGACCCATGTGGTCACGTTTTATCCGCCCTACTCCGGCAGCTCCGTAGCGAATGCTTGCGGCGAGTACACATGGAACGGGGTCACCTATTCGGCGACCGGGGTCTACAACGATGTATTGACCAGTATCACGGGGTGCGATAGCTTGGTGGAATTGACGCTGGACATCATGCCCATTCCCGACCCGATGATGGCGGACTACACGGACGACACCTTGGTGTACTGCCCAGCGCCCGGGTCGCTCTTGTTCGGCGAACAAGCCGATCCGCTGTACCAAATCCAGTGGACGTACTTCCCGCCGGGGAGTGCCGATTCCGTCGCGCTTCCGGATCCCACGAATGCCGTGCCTTACGTCGGACCGGGGTTGTACCAAATCGACTACTTCACCGGTCCACCGTGCAACTTCGGCGCAACGGGCCTCATCGAAGTGGAGATCGAGGATTGCGCCATTGTCATTCCGAACGTGTTCTCCCCGAACGGCGATGGCAAAAACGACCGATTCCGCGTGTCCGGCCTTCACAACATCGAAGGCGTGCGGATGCAAATCTTCAACCGGTGGGGCAACCTGCTTTTCTCAGATCTGGACTTTGGCGGCAGCGCCGGATGGGATCCGCGCGAGGACGCCTCCGAGGGTACGTATTACTTCATTTTGCAAATCCCGGTCACAACCGAAGAATTGACCGTGACCACCGTTGAAGGCACTGAAATCCTCGAAGGCCCCACAACGGCCACCTACCACGGCCACTTTACGCTGGTCCGCTAACGACCTCGCTCCATGAAAGCTCCCCAGGCATGTTGCCTCCTCGCCGCCATCCTGCTCAGCAGCTGCGCCGCGCAGACCTTTTCCGAGGCCATGGACGAAGCCATGGAAACACACGGGGTGATGGGCATGTCGGCCCTTGTGATCAGCAACGGGGAAATCACGGAAGCCTATTATGGTGGGCAACGGAATTACGAGCACAATTGGTCCGTGGACGCAGCCACACGCTTCCGCATTGCGTCCATCTCCAAGAGCATCACCGCCATGGGGTGCATGAAATTGGTCGAATCAGGGATGCTTGACCTGGATGCAGCCATCACAGAATACCTGTCATTTGACCTCAACAACCCGAACCATCCGAATGTCCCCATCACGCTTCGGATGCTGCTCAGCCATACATCCAGCATACAGGACGGCGACGGCTACGAACCATTCCTAAGCGCGACCTACCAGAGCGCTGATGATGTGCCATCGATGGGTGAATTGCTTCAATCGGGAGGAACATGGTTCACGCCGAACATGTACCGAACCGAGGTGCCGGGGACGTATTTCACCTACAGCAACCTGAATTTTGGCGTGGTCGCAACGGTCATGGAAGCTGTCACCGGACTGCGGTTTGATGTCCTCATGGACGAACTGGTTTTCCAACCCATGGGCATGGAGTGCTCCTACGATGTCAGCGCATTGAACGGGATTGAAAACCTCGCCGCGTTGTACCGCAACCAAGATGGATGGGTCGCCCAAGCGGATCAACGCAATGGAGAGCGTCCCGAATCGCCCAAACTGGGCGCATACATCCCAGGCAGCAATGGGGTGTATTTCGCCCCGCAAGGCGGCTTGCGGGCCAGTGCAGCAGAACTTTACGAACTGATGGCAGTCCTATTCAACGGCGGGGTCGCCTCGAACGGCACCGAGGTGCTGGCCCCCAAAACCGTGGAGGCCATGCTTACGGAGCACTGGACCTATGACGGCAGCAACGGCGACAACTACAACAACCTGTTCAACAGCTGGGGCTTGGGCTTACAACGCGTGACCAACGCAGACTTGGGTGACTTTGTTTTCTCGGAAATGCAGATGTGGGGACATCCGGGCGAAGCGTACGGACTGGTCAGCGATTGGTACTTTGACCCCGTGTCCAAGGACGGCGTGATTTTCTTGACAAACGGGGTTTGGGATGGCTACAGCACAGGTGAAAAGTCGGCGTACTACACCCTTGAAGAAGACGTCTTCAATGCCGGAATGGCCGCCCTTAGACGCATCAATTCAGTCAATTAATTGACCGTGTAAACCCACATTGGAGGCAGGTTGCGCAACACCGAACGCACCCGACGAAAAGCCAAACGGCGGTAATGCCGCTCCATCATTCGGGGGAAGTACGTGAACCACCGGTACACCGTTCCGGCATCCGTGTGCTTTTGCAACGCCGCCATCAACGGCTGCATCACCTCACCGGACAGGGTAAACGGCAAGCCAGACACAATCAAATCAACGCGCGGCCAACCGCGTTCTTCCACGTACGAATCCAAATCCGCAGCACTGCCTTGGATGATTTCAAACCGGTCTCCATATGCCGAACGCAAGTGCGGGATGTAATCGGGATTCAATTCGATGACGATGACTTTGCACGTCTCCGGAACATTCGCATGCAGTTCGCGCGTGAAGCAACCTGTCCCTGGTCCAAGTTCTACGATGAATTCCTGTTCACTGAGGTTGATGCCTTCAAACATGGCCCGGCTGGCACAGCGGCTGCTGGGAATCAAACTCGCATTCCGCCGGGGGTTGCGAAGAAAATTCCAGATGAATGTGCGCGTGGTGTGCGAGCGGGACATGTTCCAATGTACGGGGATTTTGACGGAGAGGTTGCGACCAGCGGTGGCGTGGACTACCTTTTCGCCCATGCTTGAATCGCTGCTCAATCGGTACACCCGCGGCTTCCAGCGCTACATGCCCACCCCGCTGTCCATCGCTATGCTCCTTACACTGGTGGCAGGAGCCTTGGCCATGCGTAGTGCCACACCGCTCGAAGTCATGGGCGCTTGGGTCAACGGCATGTGGAGCGCGGGGCTGATCCGTTTCGGCTTTCAAGCGATGTTTATGCTCGTACTGGGCCACGTGCTGGCCCTCGCACCACCCGTGAGGCGCGGCTTGGACAAAGCCGTCGTCTGGGTTGTCTCTAACCCGCGATGGGCAGCTGCCAAAACCGCCCTCCTCGCCATGGCCCTCGGTTGGCTGAATTGGGGACTGGGTCTAGTAGGCGGGGCGATCCTCGTGCGGGGCGTCATGGACATGATGCGTCAACAGGGGCGCCAAGGAGAAGTGAACTTCGGCGTCATCGGCGCCGCCGGCTACGCCTCCATGCTCGTCTGGCACGGCGGACTCAGCGGTTCGGCCCCGCTCAAAGTGGCCGAGGCAGGCCACCTCCAAGAATTGGTGGGAGGAGCCGATTGGGCGGCAGCACTGCCCGAGGCCATCGGATTGCGGGAAACCGTCTTCAGCAGTTGGAGCCTTGCGCTAACGGCAGCCGTCGCTTTGGCAACCGTTGCGGTATTCGCGTGGTTGGGTCGAACAGTTCAGGCGGCGCCCGACGAGGCAGTCAAACATGAACCCAAACCAGATGCACCGGAGTCCGCCCCTCAATCCCCTGCAGACCAATTGGACCAACGGCGCGGGCTCTCGATGCTGGCGGGCGCATTGTGTTTCGCTGGGGCCATCTGGTGGGCCCAGCAAGGACCACCGGTGAGCCAACTCCGCTTCATCACACCGGACTGGATCAACCTGTTGCTTTTGGGCCTCGCCTTGATGGCCCACCCGTCGATGCGCGCGTTTTTGAACGCCTTGGATGAAGCCATCTCCGGCGCTTCAGGCATCCTCGTGCAATTCCCGATTTACTTCGGCATCATGGGCATGGTCACGGGAACTGAACTGGGAACGTGGTTGGCCGATGGATTGGTAGGAGCTACCTCGCGTGCTTGGCTACCCGTTGCCTTGTTCACCTCATCGGGCGTACTCAACGTCTTCGTACCCAGCGGTGGCGGCCAGTGGGCCGTGCAAGGACCACTCGTACTGGAGTCCTGCCAGGCTTTGGGGCTGGAATTGCCCCGCGGCATCATGGCCATGGCGTACGGCGACCAATTGACCAACATGCTCCAACCCTTTTGGGCGCTGCCCCTCCTCGGAATCACCGGACTGAAAGCCCGAGACATCTTGCCCTACACCCTCCTGTTGATGATGATTGCCGGAACGGTGATGTTGGCGGGCATGCTCATGTGGGGCGCAGGATAAAATGCGAAAATGAAATCCCAATCCCACTTCCCCGTCTTCCGCGTAGACGCTTTCGTCGCCAAAGGCTTCTTGGGCAATGTGGCATGTGTCATGCCATTGACGGAGTGGCTGGACGACGACCAACTGCTGCGCATTGCGGCAGAAAACGGCGTTCCAGAGACCGCTTATACGGTCAAATCCGGGAGCGAATACCAATTGCGCTGGTTTACCCCCGACATCGAGATGGACCTGTGCGGGCACGCGACCCTTGCCGCAGGCCACATCGTCCTGACCGAACTGGAACCCGACAGCGACTTTGTGGTATTTTCCTCCGTCAGCGGTCCGCTGAAGGTGAGCCGGAAAGACGGTAAATACGCCATGCGCCTCCCCTTGCGCGAACCGCATCCCGCCGGGCTCCCGGATGCCATCCGCGATGCGTTAAACATTCAACCTCTGGAGGTGCTGAAGGCTC
>JAPOHG010000003.1 GCA_029979565.1 bacterium | reverse complement strand
GCTGAGCGTCAATTCCACGGGCGCTTTGCCGTCCATCACCTTTTCTTCCCAATGCGTCGGATCGTGGGTCATCAAAACCGTCGGCAAGTCATCGCATTCACTGTCCTGCATGGCTCGCAGTAAATCGCCATTCTTGCGAAATCCACTGCCCCAATTCTCCACGCCTAACAGGACAAGCTCTGACCCGTTGCGCTCGATTCGTTGGTGCGTGTTGAGCATCAGCTGGAAACCCATTTCAGCGTGGATCTCCTTCAAACGTGCTCGACTTGCCTCGCGCTCCCAATCTTCAAAAGGACCGTAATCCGCATAATCGTGGTTGCCCATGATGGAGAACTTTCCATACCGCGCCTCCAATGCTTTGAACGCCGGAATCCATGCTTCCGCTTCATCTGCATGCGTGTTCACGAGGTCACCAGTGAACAGTATGAGATCCGGTTCCAGTGCGTTGATCCCTTCCAAAGCGTCAAGTGCTGGCTGAGGGGTATCAGCAAAACTTCCCAAGTGTGCATCGGAAATCTGGACGATTTTCATTCCGCTCAATCCCTCGGGCAGTCCCTTGATTGGGATGCTCAACCGCTCGGTCCGAAAAGCATATTTTCCCCAGGTGACCCCGTAGAGAAAACTCAGAAAAGTCGCTCCGGAAAGGGCCACTCCGGCTTGCGTAAGAAAAGTCTTTCGGGTAATGGGACTGGACGATTGGGTCAATTGATTCACGCCCCAAGCCGTCCCGCTTCGAACCAGCTCCAAAACCTCAAAGCCTGCTAAAATCAATTTGGGTACAAACACCACAAAAAAGGAAATGGACAGGACCGACAGCAGCCTGGGATGGGTAACTCGCCACGTGGGCCACATGAAGCCGTTCACAATAAACGCCAGCCATATAGCTACGGCCAACAGCACCCACGACCGTTTGATCAAAAGCCACGACGAAGCATCACTCCATTGACGCTCAACCAAACGGTAGGCCAACCATTCAATCGCCGACAAGATTGAAGCCACGAAAGCAAACATGAAAATCATTCGGCCGATGGAAGGCATGGGTGTGACGTGATTGGGATTGGAACGCAGCGCAAATTTAACCGCTGTTTTCCGTCCTCACTCCCGAAGGCCGCCAATGTTTTCAAATCAACCTTCCATCCGTTGGGTCCACCGCAAAGGCGATTCCGCTGGGTTCAATGCGTGGACGCCCCGCTCCTCAATGAGGTGAACAGAGGCCAACGCTATCGACCCCGCCAGATGCTCATAATCATGCGTTGCCAGCACAATGCTCATACCCTGCCCAGCAACTTCAACGGCGTGCTTCCAAAAGGCCTTTCTACTCGGCACGTCCAAGAATGCAGTGGGCTCATCCATGAATATCCAAGGTGCTCCTTGCAGGACGGCCCGCGCAAACATCACGCGTTGGGCCTGACCGTCGCTGAGGGCATCCATGCGCTGCTGCGCCCAATCCAATTCACCGAACTGCGCAAGGACCCTCGGTATGCTCGGTGAAGAAGAAGCTGCAAGATTAAGTACTTCCTCCACCCGAAGCTGGCTGGAACGCGGGGGAGTGCTCGCGACAAATGCCATTTGCCGCGCACGTTCGGATGTGGACATGGAGTGGACATCCCGATCATTCAAGACGATGCTACCCCCTTGAATCGGCTGCAAGCCGGCCATGCTTCGCAGCAACGAACTCTTACCTGCACCGTTGCGTCCAATCAGCAGATGAACCCCTGCGTTGGAAATCGACATCTGCGCCGACCGCAAGACGAATTTGGGTCCGTATCGAATGTCCAGGTCTATGGCCTCGATTCGCTGGGATTGGGGCTCAGTCATGCAATCGATGCGTTTTGGATACCAACACCCAGATTACCATGGGCCCGCCGATGAGCGAAAGCACAGCGTTCAATGGCCACCCCTGTTCCATGCCCCAGAACCCTTTCACACCCCAATCCGCCGCAAGGGCCAGAATCGCGCCGGTCAAGGCCGTGAGCGGGATCAACACCCGATGCGAGCGTTCTATGGTCAGCAAGCGAACAACGTGTGGGGTCGCCAAGCCGAGGAAAGCAACCGGTCCGCATGCGGCCGTAATACCGCCCGTGAGCAATCCTGCGAGTACCACTATACGCCAACGCAGTACACTGTTGTTGACCCCCATGCTTTGCGCGGTCAATGGGCCCAGCGTCCACGTATCCAGATTCCGATGCATCACGCTCAGCGCCAGCCCCGCGAAGACCACCGCTGCGCACAGCCCCAATGAAGTGGCCATGGAACCATGCCCAAAGGTTCCCATTCCCCAAAACACGAATTGCTGCAGGGCATCTTGCTGTGCCTCCGCCTGCAGCACCGTAATCATCGCGCCGACAACGTAGTTCAGCATGAGGCCGAAAATGAGCAAAGCCGTTGCCGTTCGGAAGCGGTGCGCCACAAACAAAACGAGGATCAGGACCAATACACTTCCCGCCATGGCCGCTGCCGCGGTCGCCCACCAGCTGGTCGTCAGGCCCAAAAGCACAAGAAGTGCAACACCAAGTCCCGCTCCGGAGCTTACCCCCAACACCGATGGCCCCGCGAGTGGATTGCCAAACCACGTCTGAAGTACGAGCCCACATAGGCTCAAACCGGCACCGCCGGCCACCGCAGCCAAAACTCGCGGCACGCGAACGTGCAGCAAGATTTCACGGTGCACCGCCTCCAGCGGAGCGAACAATGAAATGTCCACCTCCCCCCAGATCAAGTGACTGAAGACCAGAACGAAAAAAACGCCCATGCCCAATAACCAGTGCAATCGTGTCATGGGGCGAGCCATTTGAAACATGGACTTGGCATTCCTTGCGCCTCTTCCCCTTCACCGTACAAAACCTGCCGAAGGTTCCGCAACATGGCATCGGGGTTGGCGACCCACCAACCAAAGTAGTCGCATGTCATAGCGTTGGCGGCGAACACCCGACCGGAGGTAGGAAGGATTTGAGCATGGTGTGGATTGGACTGGACCCAATTGGGCAAGGTGAAATTGGCCGTGTCCGGCTCATAGACCACCAGCCCTAAGGCATCTACCTCACCGCGCATAGCATACAGGGATTCCAACGAGAGTTCAACATTGCCAATGCTGGCTTCATCGGCCAGCGCATAGCGAGCACCTGCGTCACGCAGCAACTGGGCAACAAAACTGCTCGCGTTCGGCGCGGACCAGACACCTTGTTCCACACTGCCTGTCAATACCACCAGCGAATCGGCTTGCGACAGCCCCGAGCTGCTGGCACGCTCATAACGCATCGCCACGCCCGCAAAGGCACGTTTGGCATCCTCCAGAGCCGAGTCACCGACCATCCACGCCAGTGCCTTCATCCATTCCGCCCGTCCCAGCGGACTCGGTTCATCGTATTCCAAGATGGGAACCACGGGCAGGTCTTCTGCCCAGGTCACCCCTTCTAGCGGGTTTCCGAAGGGATAAATGCAGAAGGCCCGAAAGCCTGAAACCAGGATGGCCTCGTGGTTCCATTCCGGATTCCCTCCAAAGTCCAACACCTCGCTTCCAGCAATCCGTTGAATGGCCGCATCTGACCGCACGTAATCCAAGTACCCTCCTCCTTTCCAATGCACCAACGTAGAGTCCCAGGGCTCCATCAGTGCCACATGGGTTGAACTCAGCGTAGCGAGGCCTGTCTGCGTCGCACCCAGGATCACGGGTTGCTGACCGGGGGCGGTATCGTTCAAAAAATCACTCGAATCGCGGTATACCGTAGCGAGGACTTCTTGATTGGCCGTGATCACCTCCAGGCAGTTTCCTCCGTCCAAAGCGCGCCAGCGGAATCGCTGCGCATAATCGGGAAATTCGTACGAGGAAGCCGGCTGCGTCAACGGCTGTTCGGGTTGGGAACACCCTGTGGCAATGGCCAGCAAGGCCAAGGTACACACCCGCACAACAAGTGAATCAACCGGACGCATACGACAAAGGTACCTATCCCATTAACTTTACCTTATGCCCACTTCAATGAAAGACAAGCAACTTCAAGCCAATCGAAATGCCGATGCCATGCGCCTCGCCTGGTCCAGCATTCGGGATCGAATCGAAAAGGCCGCTTTGGGCGGTGGACGCCAGCGGATTGAAAAGGAACACGCTAAAGGCAAATTGACCGCACGGGAGCGCCTTGAAAGGCTCTTCGACGCCAATACACGCCCCATCGAAATCGGAGCGTTGGCTGGGGAGGGCATGTACGAAAATGAAGGCGGCTGCCCCGGAGGGGGCGTCGTCGTGCAGATGGGGCACGTCGAAGGCCGGTTGGTCATCGCCGTCGCCAACGATGCCACGGTGAAGGCAGGAGCTTGGTTCCCCATCACTGGCAAGAAAAACCTGCGTGCACAAGAAATCGCCATGGAAAACCGCATTCCCATCATTTACTTGGTGGACAGCGCAGGCGTCTTCCTGCCGATGCAAAACGAAATTTTCCCTGACAAGGAACACTTCGGACGAATCTTTCGGAACAATGCACGCATGAGTGCCATGGGCATTCCGCAAATTGCTGCGGTCATGGGGTCCTGTGTGGCGGGCGGAGCGTACCTGCCAATCATGAGTGACGAAGCCTTAATTGTGCGGAACACCGGTTCCATCTTCCTTGCCGGCAGTTACCTGGTCAAAGCAGCCATTGGAGAGGACATTGACAACGAAACCCTCGGTGGTGCGGACACCCACGGCAGCATCAGCGGTGTGGCCGACTACGTGTGTGACGATGACGACGACGCGTTGAAGAAAATCCGGCGCATCGTGAGCCACCTCAAGGAGCCAACAGAAACGGCAGGGATTGCCCGAGACCGTGCAAGCGATCCCGAAGGCCCGAATATCTGCTCCGTCCTTCCAGCCGAACGGGCTCAACCCTACGAGACGCGGGAGTTGATTGCGGCATTGGTCGACGCAGCGAGCTTTACAGAGTACAAAAAGGATTACGGCAAAACCATCGTAACCGGTTACGCCAAAATTGACGGGTGGAGCGTGGGCATCGTCGCCAACCAGCGCCAGCTCGTCAAATCCAAGAAGGACGGCATGCAATTCGGCGGAGTCATTTATTCCGACAGTGCAGACAAAGCCGCACGGTTCGTCATGAATTGCAACCAAAAAGGGGTCCCCTTGGTGTTCTTGCAAGACGTTACCGGATTCATGGTGGGCTCACGAAGCGAACACGGCGGCATCATCAAGGACGGAGCCAAAATGGTCAACGCCGTCGCCAACTCAACCGTTCCCAAATTCACGGTAGTCGTTGGCAACAGCTACGGCGCAGGCAATTACGCCATGTGTGGCAAAGCCTATGATCCCCGCCTCATCGTGGCATGGCCAACGGCGAAAATCGCCGTCATGGGCGGTGACCAAGCGGCGAAAGTGCTGCAGCAGATTGAAGTCGCACGGCTGAAAAAGAACGGCGAAAAACCAGACCAAGCCACCCAAGACGAATTGTACAAAGCCATTGCCGAGCGTTACGAGGAACAAACTTCACCGGTCTACGCAGCGGCACGGCTTTGGGTAGATGCCATCATCGATCCCGAAGACACCCGCCAGTGGATCAGCACAGGAATCAGCGCGGCCAATCATGCTCCTATGGCGCCCTTCAACGCCGGGGTCATTCAAACGTAAATCACTGCGCGCGTTCCAACTGCTGAAGCGCATGCAGCATGGATTCATAAAGCGCGCTTCTCGGGTCGTCCTTTGAGGTGTCATCGACAGCCCCTCGGACCGCAAGCAGGGCGTCCAGCAGTACCTGTTCGTCCAAGACCTGCTCCAGTTCCTCAACCCACGTGAGGGCCTCCATCGCACATCGGAAGTCGCCATCCACTGCACACGTCACCACGACGCGGAGGTCATCCTCTGTCTGAAATCCGCAACTCCATAAGAATCCAATGATATCGGCTTGCTGGGCTTGAAATGCAGGGTCATCCAGGGCATCCGCTAAGACCGCTGCAGCATCGGAAATTTTCAACGCGCCGAGCATGTCAGCAATTTCCGCTCGAATGTCCTCCTCAGGCCGATCGCGAAACGCCTCCAATAACGGACGCACCCATTCCAACGTTCCGCGTTCACGCGCTTGGGTTAATGCATTGAGCACCACTTCACGCTTGGTAGAAAAAAGACCTTCGAATCCACTCATGCGGCAAAACTACGTCACCGGCCTTCCACTGCATCCTTCCAAGCCAGGGCAAATTCGGTCAATATGATGGCCGTTGCTCCCCAAATGACCTCTCCCTCCCATTCGTACGCTGGTAAGGAGACGGTGACCCCGGGCTCCAGTGTTATGGGATGCGGACGCAGCGCTTCAGGAGCCACCAATGCATCAACAGGCACGGTGAGCACAGCTGCCACCTCTTTGGCATCGATGTGCCAATGCGGTTCGCAATCCAGGCACACAACAAATGGTGTGACCACAAATCGACTGGGTGGAATGAAACGCTCAGAAAGGCCTTCCACCACTTCCGATGGCCGCAAGTCTACGCCCATCTCTTCTTCAAATTCCCGCATGGCCGTGTCCATGCGATCAGCGTCCCCTGCCTCCACTTCTCCCCCGGGTATGGAGATCTGGCCGCTGTGAACACCTGGATACTCGGTGCGCTTCATCAGCGCCAAGTGCCACCTGCCTTCAATGGGAAACAGCGGCAACGCGACCGCGGCATGCCGTAATTTCACTCCGGCTACCAAGGCCGCATCCGGACTCGGACGTTTAAACGGCATCTGTTCATCCGTCCGCTTGCTGAAGGTCCCTCCCTTCTCACGCAGCGCTTTCCGAAGCGCTGAAGCAACGTCGTGTGCCGAAGATTCCATTGAACAAAAGTCAGGCTTTTCCATTTTGCCCCTACATTGAAAGTCAGAACGCTGCCATCCCGATTCACGAAACTCCATGCAAAACGCTCCAAAAGTCACCTTGCTTGACGAAACCATATCGTTTCCCCCCATTGAGGAGGCGTGGGAGGGTTTGTTGGCCATTGGAGGGGACCTTCAGGAGGCGCGCCTGATTGCAGCGTACGAGCACGGCGTATTTCCGTGGTACGGCGAGAATGACCCCATCCTTTGGTGGGCGCCTGAAGAGCGATCGGTCCTTTTCTTGGAGAACTTGCACATCGCCAAGAGCATGCGCAGTTTGCTGAACAGCCAACGATTCGAACTGAGAATTGATACGGCTTTTAGCCGTGTCATTCAGGCGTGTGCGGATGTTCGTAGCAACACAGAAGGCACTTGGATTTCGCAGGACATCATTCAGGCATACAATCGGTTGCACGAACTGGGACTTGCCCATTCCTTCGAAGCCTGGCGCGATGGACAACTGGTTGGGGGGCTATACGGAGTATCCATCGGCAGAATGTTCTTTGGAGAAAGCATGTTTTCTGTGGAAAGCAACGCTTCGAAATTTTGTTTCATCCAACTTGTACAATGGGCCAAAGCCAATGGATACGGGCCGATTGACTGCCAAATCAGCAATGCACACCTCATCTCATTGGGAGCCGAAATCATTTCACGTGACGCCTATTCCAAACTCCTTCGCACGTACCTCGCAGCCGGTAAAACCCGGAGGGGTAAATGGACAATTCACAAGTAATCCACAGAATTCTCGAAGTCGTTAACAATTCGTTCATATTTCTTCGGGTCTGATTTTCGCTTTGCTCGCGTGGTCTTCTAATTTGCTCCTGTGCAGGACCGTTGACACGGACTGCCGACCAAACACGAAATCGCCACCCTAACAACCACCAAATCAATCGCTATGGACAAGTACGATTACATGATCCTCGACATCATTCAAACCTACAAGCAGGAGCAACAAGCGCACATTCGACTCGCTGTGCTTGAACGAAACTTCTGGAAGCGAATTGAGGCGGATACCGATTTGAGTGTTGGCCAAGCGCGCATTGGAGAACGAATCACGAATCTTTACCTGGACGGCATGCTGCAAAACAAAAACGGATACACCCTTACCAAAAAAGGCCGAGAACAATTGGCGCTTGCACCTTGGAAGCAAAACGAATTGGCTTGATCCTCCACCAAAACTGCATGAAAAAGGCCGGATATCCGGCCTTTTTCATTTTCAATGGTTCGCATGAATCATTCCTCGAGAACTTCGAGGTTGGGATACTTCTCTTTCCAGAAAGCCAACTTCTCTTGGTCCCGCACCGTAATGACCGTGCGACGATCCAACCGCACTTTGATGTTCGGTTGCAATTCTTTCGATCTCTTTTTTCGGGCCATGGCAGTATCGTTTCGCTGATTCGTCTGAAGAAAACCTTCTTTCCTCCTACGAATGAACATAGAATTCGGCCAAAAAGTTGCCTTTGTGCATAAAGATTGCTCGAGTGTTAAGGAATTTTACGAAAAGAGCTCAAAAAGACGGAATTTCAGCGATCATTTGGCAAACGAACTGCACGGCGCGCGAAAAATTGGATGTAGAGGTAACACAATATGGGCAAGATCAGGGCGACCGAGAAACCAAATCCATCGGCCAACGCTCCCACTGCCGGAGGAATGAAAGCTCCGCCCACAATGGCGGTACAAAGGATGCCACTGCCCAGCGGCTTTAAATCACCAAGCTCGCCAATTCCCAGTGTGAAAATGGTCGGAAACATGATGCTGTTGAACAGTCCCACCCCAATCAACGAAAGCAACGCCACGACTCCGGACGACGCAATGCTCACCGCAATCAGCGTCACTGCTCCCAATGCAAAAATCGCCAGCAACCGGCTCGGCTCAATTTTTTGCATGAGCGCCGAGCCCACAAACCTCCCAATCATCGCACCACCCCAATAGAAAGTAAGCAGCGCACCGATCAATCCTTTGGCATCCATTCCAGCCAATGTCTTTCCACTGATGCCTGCTGCTACGCCCGCCATGGATGCCAACCAAGGTGTTTCTCGAATGATTCCCCCAACGCCCAACTCCAGGCCGTATCCGACCATGTATGAACCTATCGCCACCTCCGAGCCGACATAGACAAAAATAGCCAAGGCACCGAAGCGCAAGGTTCGATTTGACCAAACTTGAGCCATGCCGCCATGCAAGTTTCCTCCAAGGATGCGAGGAAGCTTGCTCACACCAATCAATACGGCCAAGACCAAAAAGCCCATCGCCAAGAAAACGAAGGGACCTTGCACGGCAGCGGCTTCGCCCAGGCGATAGGCCTCCATGTCGACCGCATTCAACGCGGCCTGCTCATCCGCCGTTAGGATTTGATCGCCGAGCAGAAAACTTGCAGCTACAATGGGCGCAATCGTCGTGCCCAGTGAATTAAAGGCTTGCGCAAGGTTGAGCCGGCTCGAAGCGCTTTCAGGGGCTCCCAGTACGGATATGTAAGGGTTCGCCGCTACCTGCAGGATGGTGATACCACCCGCCACCACGAACAATGCCAGCAGAAACAAAGCGTATATCCGGGTCTCCGCAGCGGGATAAAACAGCAAGCACCCCAAGCTGGCCAGTCCGAGCCCAACCAAAATCCCCTTTTTGTACCCGATGCGTTCAATCAAATTCCCTCCGGGAATGCTCAAAATTCCATAAGCCGCGAACCAAGCGAATTGGACCAGTCCTGCTTGCAAAAGATTGAGTTCGAATACATCCTTTAGCCGAGGGACGAACGCATCCACCATGACGGTGATGAAGCCCCACATGAAGAAAAGCGTAGTGACGACGATGAACGGACCACGCAGCGAAGAAGGGTTAGAAGTCATGCCGGCAAATAACGGGAATAATCCCGAGCTGCACGCGACTTAGCGCATCAACTGAAGTGTCCCTGTGTACTCCTCAGCATCGGTGTTGTAGCCCTTCAGTCGGATGATCCAATTGTAGATGCCATTATCGGCATAGTGCGTTCCGCCTTGGACATCGCCTACCCAGACATCGTCCAAACTGGTGCTGTGGAAGACGGTTTCACCCCAGCGGTTCATGATCCAGAGTTCGTAGTTCATGATTTGCGACCCCACCACCTTGAATGCATCGTTGATGCCATCGTTGTTCGGGGTAAACGCTGTAGGAACGTAAAGCAACACCGGACCACGAACAACCGTGTATGCCTGGTTGGTGCATCCAACCCAGCTTGTCACGTCAAGCGTCACGGTGTAGTCACTCAAACCATCAAAAACGTGCGATGTAATGGCCTCATCGGATGAATTGCCATCACCGAAGTTCCAATCGTAAGAATAAGCACCCGGGTAAGGTTCTTCCGGCGTCGGCGTGGCTCGGAACGTGTACATATTCTCATCCGTCTCCGACATGCTCGCTACGAAATCACTGAACAGGTATTGCACTTCGATGTTGGTTGAAGCGTCTATTTCTTCTCCGCAGATGTCGGTAGCCACAACCGGGTAAACAGCCGACTGGAGCGGTGTGATGTATTGAACCGGACCGTATGCATCCAAGGTTGGCCAGAAATAAACAAAACCTTCTTCTCCACCCATGGCCTCTACTTCAAGCGAAATGCCATCGCCTGCACATATGATGGTTGAAGGGGTCACCTCCATCGACAGCGGGATATCCGGAATGTGATAGACCAGGGAGTCGTTGTCTGAACCGCCACAGCCGTCTGTAACGACTACTGAAACCGGCACCGTTCCGTAGGATTGGATGGTTATGTCCGAGCCTTGATCGTACGGTTCGCCGCTGACAAACCAGTCATAAGCGTAACCGCCTGCTCCGCTGACGACTTCGACGGGAATGTTCGTGAAATCCACACAGCTCGCATAGATATCAGGACCCAATTCCACCACCAATGGCGGATTGTCGATTGTGATGAGCGCACTGGCTGTGCCGCTTTGGCCACAGCCGTCGTTGACGTTGACCGAAATTGTGGCGCTCTCTCCCAACTGCACGTCAATGCTCGCATCCGATTCATTCATGTTGATTCCGTTCTGGAACCACGTGTATTGGTAGCCACCACTGCCACTGGTAACGTTTGCATCGAGGTCGAAAACCTCCGTGCACGGACCAACTAAATCTTGCGGGAGGCTCACCTCAACGTCTGGAGCTTCGACGATGATTTCAACGTTGGCCGTCTCCGTTTGGCCGCAGTTGTCGGATACTTCAAGAACCAACGAAGCATCCGCACTGGTTTGCCAGTTCAGGGTGGCATCAAAATCCAACCAATTGTTGCCGTTGAACCACGTGTAAAAGAACGGAGCCGTGCCGTCCGCAGATGCTGTGACGGTGAAGGGATCGTTGCACAGGACATCAACGCTTTCATCGACCGTGATCTCAATCGGCGGAATATTGTACTCCACCTCGATGCTGTCCATCACCTCGAATCCACACCCATCGGTGAGGGTGATGAAAACTTCGTCCGCCCCGGCCCAAGTGCTCAGATCCAACTGACTTGGATCCCACCATGAACCCCACAAATTGCTGCCGTCCTGATCGGTCCATTGGTACGAATAGACCCCATCACCGCCCGAAGCTGTGGAAGAAATGGTCGCTGTGCCATTGCACTCCAATACAACCGGCGAAGGCGTGGTGATTTCAATTTCCAATGGTGGAAATTCCAACACCTCGATGGCCACCTCGACATCAATGGGATTCATTGCCAAGTCGCACGTGTCTCCGACGGTCACAATGCACGACCAATCGTCATCCGGCGACATGAGCAACAACGCTTCATCATCGCCTTCCGGGCAGTCCCAATCAAAAGTGTAGTTGCCGTAACCACCTGATACAATAGGACCAACCTCAATCTCGTCCCCTTGGCAAATCGTCGTTGAGAAATCAGATACCTCGAACGGTGGTGGGTCCTCAGCGATGTAGAACGAGAAATAGGTCGTCAGTCCTCCCCCATTGCAAGCTGCCACGTTTTCAATTTGCATCTCCACCAGCTCGGGGCCCTCGGTGATGCCATCGATTTCAGCAATGAGGTCGAAAGCAACAATGCTCACAAAGGGCTCGAATACAACCGAATCCGGCAGTGGAAGTAAGCTTCCATCGGGTTGTGGTTGTCCGTAGTCCACGCCGTTGGTCGCCTCGCTGTTGCCGTAATTGATGTACACCATCTCTTGGATTTCGAGGATGGTTTCCACAGGGCGCTCAAACGTTAAGGTTGCTTGACCGCAATCTTCGTAAATGGTATTCGCTTCTGGTCCCCCGACGTCGATGGACAAATCGATTTGCACCACCGCGTTGGATTCGAACGAACCTTCTTCCAACACCACAATGGATTCCAAGGCGGTGTCTGAACCATCGGCAATGGCCAGTTTGATGTGATAGGTTTCACCACATTCCACAGGGTATTCCGCTGTGAATGGTACGGTGTAGCCGTTGATGCACACATCCGTTCCCCCTTGGTTATCGATGTAATACTCGGAATTCGTCCCGGAATTAACAGATGAAATCGTAATCGGCAGAATGGGATCAGTCAACGGCACACCCGCTATGTTCACAGCACCGTCAGGGAAACCTGCTGGGCTGTCGTATGGCCCTGTGATTCCGGGCCCGCTCAAGAAAAAGGCAAAGACGTCGTTGTATTGGGTGTTGATCCACGTCTCGTACTCATCCGAACCAAAAACGTAATTGAAGCTGATCGTATCCCCAGCGGCGACAAAGTCAAATTCAAGGACGCAGCCGTCGTTCACCGAGTTCACAGAAAACGACTCCCCAATCATGCCTGGGACCGAGTTTGCGATGTCCAACAGGTCAGGGTCGCTGAAGCCCGTGCCGAGGCATCCATCGCACGTCAAAAAGTCCGTTGGGCATTCGAGATTCTCAGCGACGTCGCAGCTCAATACGAGACCCGAGCTAATCGAAAAGACCTCATCCCCACCCGTCATGTAACCGAGTTGGTTGGTTCCGCCTTGGTACGTAATGTTTGAAGCTTGAATGCCGCTGCCCAGAAGGATGTCGTTGACATATTCCTCCAGTGAAAGGCCTGTCTCTACCTCAAGCTGCGCTTGGGTTTGCAGGCCGAATCCAATCAATGACACTGCCACAAGGAGTACCGCTGGAATTGATGGAAACGATCGGTTCATGAGGTGATTGTTCTAGGCACTGTAATAATACTACCAAAAGAGCAAACCACCATGAACCCCAAGAGGTTGCATGCAGCACCTCATGCACGTTGGGTTCCTCAGTGGCGGAATGCCGTCAATTGCGCACTCAGCTTCCGGCGGGCATGAAAAATCCGGCTCTTGACCGTTCCCATTGGAATGCCCAACTCTTCGGCAATCTCATCGTAATGAAAGCCCTCCATGAACATATTGAAAGGAACTTTGAATTCTGGTTTCAGGTCGTCAATGGCACCTCGGATATCTTGCTCGTTGATCACGGTTGTTACCGTATCCGATTGCATGGATCCTGAATTGAGGTAATATTGATTATCGGTAGTGTCCAGAATGGTGTTCTGGAATTTCTTGCGCTTGTAGTTGTTGATGAAAATGTTGCGCATGATGGTGTACAACCACCCTTTGATGTTCGTGCCTTCTTTAAAATTGTTCTTGTACCTCAAGGCTTTGACCATCGTATCTTGTATCAGGTCTTCAGCATCTTGGGTGTCGCGCGTGAAACCAATGGCAAAGCCCTTGAGGAATTGACGATTCGCGACAAGTAGGGCATTAAATTCAAGTGTGCTCATGACCTTTTGTTTAATGATTCGAGCCAAAGATTAAACAAAATTCCCTTGGAAACAAGGTTTTGTTCAACTTTTCAGCTAAATCTTTAAACAATTTAAGAGTTCAGCCGTGCAAAACCCCGCGCAGCGGTCAGAGGATTCAAGCGGTCAGGCTTCCGCAAACAAAGCACTAGCAAGGGCTGCACCGTCGGTAACGGTCTTCACTCGATTGCTCCCTTCCACGCCTTCAAACACCTTACCGCCGAGTAGGAACTGATTTTCCGTACCGGCAAATTCAGCTTTAATCAGCTCGACATAATCCGCCGATTCCGAGGAGGAAGGATGCGTGGTGCAATAGGTCACAAATACAGCGTTGGGGAATTGATCACCCACCGTGACCAAATCATTGAACGGGACACTCGCCCCCAAAAAGATGCTCTTCAATCCGTTGGCTCTGCAAAGAAAATGGATGAACAACAAGCTGATGTCGTGGATTTCACGCTCAGGCAAAAACAAAACGATTGGCGGATGGTCCTCACGGAAGGGTATGGCCGAATGCGACACCGCTGCGTGCAACTCCTGCCGCATCAAATGACTGATGAAGTGTTCTTGGGCCGGGCAAATGGTGTTGGTTAGCCAGAGTACGCCAATCTGGGACAAAAACGGCAAGAACACGTCCAAAACCGTGCGATCTAGCCCATGCTCGTGTGTGTATTCATCCACAACCTGCTTGAAGAGCGCTTCATCGTAATTCAGCATGCTCAGCTTCAATTGGCTAAAAACAGCGCTGAGCCCTCCCTCTTCCATTTGCATGTCCCGAACCTTTTCAATCAAGGCCGCGTCGGACAACTGGGCAATCTTGGAAATTTTACCGCCGTGCTGAATTAAATAGCCAACGTTCAACAGCTTCTTCAAATCGTCTCCGCTGTAGTAACGAATGTTGGTAACCGTTCGCTTGGGAACAAGAAGTTTGTAACGTTGTTCCCACGCACGAATCGTGTGGGACTTGATGCCGGTGAAGTGCTCCAAGTCCTTGATCGAGAATTGTTGTGCTATTCCTCTCTCCTTCATGCTCCTTTGTACCCTGTGCTCGTTTTAACTGACTACCTTTACCGTGTTACCTTATCGAACCATGTCGCACCTCGCCTTCTTCTCGGATGACCATTGGGCTGCACTGCATCCTTATGGCTTTTCCCATGCACTCGGTGGATTGCGCGTTGGCGCCTTCAAACTGAGTGAATGGTGGTCCCGCGAAGCAAGCCGCTTCTTCTTAAAATCCGAACAAGAAACCAAAGCAAAAGTTCTCAACCTATTGAAAAGCGGTAAGTTGAATGACCGTTGGATTCCCTCAGGGCATGCATTTTCTGTTTTGGCAGACCTGAAGCCCGGTCAATCCCTTTATGCCGAGGAGACACCTTTATTTCAAGCCAGCACAGATAAACAAAGTGAACACCTGACCATTGGAATGGATGGAATCGAAATGGTTACACATGCCACGGAATTGTTCAGTCGGTTGAATGGATGGCTGAACGACCAGACTGAGCTCCTGATTCAAGCGTGGGAGCTCGTTGCACCAGTTGTCCCCAGCCATGTAACGCTGTTGGGACCTTCGAATCAGATTTGGATCCACCCGTCCGCCAAACTCACGGCATGCACTTTAAACGCCACGACCGGTCCGATTTTTATTGGACCAGACGTCGAAATCCAAGAAGGATCTCACCTCCGGGGGCCCATTGCGTTGGCTGAAGCAACCGTCATCAAGATGGGGTCACGCATTTACGGTCCTACTGCCATCGGCCCGAACTGTCGGATCGGCGGAGAAGTTTCAAACTGCGCCTTCCTTGGGTACAGCAACAAAGGCCACGATGGATTTTTAGGAAACTCTGTCATTGGCAAATGGTGCAACCTTGGAGCGGACACCAATTCGAGCAATCTGAAAAGCAATTACAGCGATGTGCGCCTTTGGGATGAAGCAGCCGGAAAATACGTCGCCAGCGGTCTTCGGTTTTGTGGCGTGCTCATGGGCGACCACAGCAAATGTGGCATCAATACCATGTTCAACACTGGAACCGTTGTTGGTGCCGGTTGCAACATCTACGGCGGAGGATTTCAACCCAAGCACATCCCGCCATTCGCATGGGGAGGTAACGACACCTGGCAGCTGCATGACTTTGACAAATTCATCGCCACCGCCGAACGGGTCATGGCACGCAGAGGAGCTGCACTAAGCGAGGAAGAAATTAGCCAGTGGCGTGCACAACATCAGGCCGCTCAGACTCGTTTCGATTGAGCACACCTGACAATTCCTGCTGACACATTGTCCGAAATCGCCGTGGCATGGCATTTGTCCTAGGAACCACCACTAAGAAAGAACCAGGCAACACATGTTTGAAGACCAACACGACGAAGAAGGATGGGGATTGAGTGATGCCCAGGACCACGAGTTCATTCCGCTCATTTCAGCCGAAGACGAGGAGGCGATGCAAAAAGAGGAGGTGCCGGAAGACCTCCCTCTCTTATCGCTGCGCAACACTGTTTTGTTTCCAGGCGTCGTCATACCCATCACCGTTGGTCGAGACCGATCCATCCGATTGGTCAAGGAGGCCCACAAATTGGAACACCGCATTGGTGTAGTGAGCCAGAAAAACGATGACATCGAAATCCCGAATGGTGAAGACTTGAACGACGTCGGAACGGTGGCCAAAGTCATCAAGATGTTGCGGATGCCGGATGGCAGCAATACGGTCATCCTTCAAGGCCAAAAACGGTTCAAATGGACTTCGATTGTACAAGAAGAACCGTACATGAAAGCGCGCGTCGTCGAATACGACGCGGAGAACCTCCCTCCGAAAGACGAGGAACACGAGGCACTGATGCAAAGCTTAAAGGAGCTTGCCGTCGAAATTATTCAACTCAGCCCCAACATCCCATCCGAAGCCGGATTTGCCATCAAAAGCATCGAGAGCTTGACCTTCTTGGTCAACTTCATCGGTTCGAACATGAACGCACCGGTGGAAGAAAAGCAGGCACTCTTGGAAGTGGCCGGCATCAAGGCCCGGGCCCGCCGGGTATTGGAGTTGCTCAACAAGGAAAAGCAAATGCTTTCCCTGAAGCGCGACATCCAAACCAAAGTCAAGGGCGAACTTGACCAACAGCAGCGCGAGTATTTCCTCAACCAGCAGCTGAAGCAGATTCAGGAAGAGCTGGGCAACAACCCGCAAGCACAGGAAGTGGCAGAACGCAAATTGCGCGCGGAGTCCATGGAATGGCCTGCCCACGCCAAAGAAGCATTTGACAAAGAAATTGTGAAACTGGAACGCATGAATTCCCAGAGTGCGGAATACAGCGTTCAAGCGAATTATGTCGATTTGATGTTGGACTTGCCGTGGGAAAAGAAGTCCCTGGACAACTTCGACCTCCATCATGCCCAAGCTGTGCTTGACGAGGACCACTATGGCCTCGAGAAAGTCAAGGAGCGCATCATTGAACACCTGGCTGTGCTGAAAATCAAGGGCGACCTCAAGGCACCGATAATTTGCCTGTATGGCCCTCCCGGTGTCGGAAAGACCTCCCTGGGCCGCAGCATTGCCAAAGCCCTTGGTCGCGAATACGTGCGGATGAGCTTGGGTGGCCTGCGCGATGAGGCCGAAATCCGGGGACACCGAAAGACATACATCGGAGCCATGCCCGGTCGCATCCTGCAAAACTTAAAAAAGGCCGGCACATCGAATCCCCTTTTCGTGTTGGACGAAATCGACAAACTCGGTCGGGACCACCACGGCGACCCATCCAGTGCCATGCTTGAAGTGTTAGATCCGGAACAGAACAACGCTTTCCACGACAATTACCTTGACCTCGATTACGACTTGAGCAACGTCATGTTTCTGGCGACATGTAACAGCCTGGCCTCCATTCAGCCGGCCCTTCGCGACCGGATGGAGATCATCGAGGTGACCGGATACACAGTGGAGGAAAAGGTGCAAATTGCCAAACGGCATTTGGTGCCCAAGCACCTGACCGAGACGGGCATCACGTCAAAGGAACTCAAGCTGCCGGTCAAAACCATTGAAGCTGTCGTAGAGCAGTACACGTCTGAAAGCGGTGTGCGGGGGTTGGAAAAACGCATTGGAAAACTCGTCCGCAACCGGGCCAAAGAGCTCGCACTTGAAGAGGCATTCACCGTTGAAGTCACAACTGACCAACTTCCCGACGTCCTCGGTCCTTCCCGTGAAAAAGACCGCTACCAAGGCAACGATACCCCAGGGGTTGTGACCGGACTCGCCTGGACGCCACACGGTGGTGATATTTTGTTCATCGAGACGTCGCTGACCAAAGGCAATGGCAAACTGACCTTGACCGGCAACCTGGGAGACGTGATGAAAGAAAGTGCGATCATCGCTCTGGAGTACATCAAGTCGCATGCCGAGGAGCTCGGATTGGACGCGGATGAGCTCAACAAACGCAACGTACACTTGCACGTGCCTCAAGGCGCCATTCCAAAGGACGGCCCCAGTGCCGGCATCACCATGGTCTCCGCCATGGTCTCCGCATTTACCCGTCGAAAAATTCGGAAAGCCGTTGCCATGACCGGTGAAATCACCTTGCGCGGACAGGTGCTACCCGTCGGGGGCATCAAAGAAAAAATCCTCGCTGCGAAGCGCGCCGGAATCAAAGAAATCATCCTTTGCGAGCGCAACCGACAGGACATCGACGAAATTGATGCGCGCTACTTGAAAGGGCTGACTTTCACGTTTGTCTCGGACATCATGGAAGTGGTTGACCGGGCGGTGCTGCAATCCAAAGCAGATCGAGGATGAAATCCATTCGTGCAACGTTTTTGATTCTCGCTGCGATTTTGAAGGCGCACACAAGCCACGGTCAAGGTCAAGAATCCCTCGTATTCGAGCTCTCCCCGGATGCCAGAGGGGCGGCATTGGGCGGCGCAGTGATGGCCGATCTCCATTCGGATGTCCACAGCGCAGGATTGAACCCCTGTTTCATCGACACCGCTCGCCAAGGCGATATCACAATTGACTACACCGATTACTTCGCCGGTGTGGGCATGACAGCGGTTAATTACCAGTTAACGGCCAAAGGCCATTGGAAACGGCAGATTGGAAGCCGGTTCATGGACCTCGGAACGTTCAGCGGCTACGATGCGGCAGGCAACCCAACCCAAGACTTCCGGGGCGGGGATCAACTGGTCTACTTCGGCTCCAGTCGATCCATCGACTCCGTTTGGACGCTCGGCGTACAAGGGTTCATCGGCAGCCGCCACTTGAACCGCGAAGTCGCCGGCTGGTTAGGTGCAGAAGCGTTCGTCCACGCCCGCTGGACGGCAAGACAACTTGCCTTGGGATTGGCCGTCACCGGCGCTGGTTATCAATGGGGCCTCAAGGGGTCTCAACCCACCGGTTCGCTGCCTTACAACCTGCAAGTTGCCCTGACCAAAGGCTTCAACAACGCGCCTTTTCGCGTATTTCTGAAAGCACAGCATCTGCAAACGTGGGATCTCGCGCCGCCGGGTACGTATGACGATGCAGTTGACCCGATTACACAAGAAGTCGTCGAAAACTCGACCTTCAAATTCGGGGACCAGTTGATGCGCCACGTGACGATCGGTACCGCTTTGTCCGCTGGAGAGGCGATGGAAATTTGGTTTGGCTTCGACTACAGGCGCCGCACCGAGCTGATGGCCACGGACCGATTAAACGGCAACGGACTTTCGATCGGAACCCAATTTGAATTGGGAAAATTTGACGTGCGCATTGGTCGATCGCGCTATCACTTTGCGGGGGCTTCCACCCACATTGGAATCCGATTCAACCCGCGGCAATTTGCCCGTTCATAATCGAATCAGATACGCTAAATTGCAGCCCCGATGGAACAGCGAAAAATCAACATTGCAATCGACGGCCATTCCTCGGCTGGCAAGAGCACCATGGCCAAAGCACTGGCCAAGGAGTTGAATTTCGTCTACGTCGATACCGGAGCGATGTACCGGGCTGCAACGCTTTTCTGCATCAAAGAACGCTTGGTGGAAGGCAATGAAATCGATTCGAAGAAAATCGACCAAGCAGTGGACCGCATGTACATTGGATTCAAGTACAACCCCAAGACCGAGCAACCTGAAGTTCATCTGGGCGGCACCAACGTCGAAGAGGAAATCCGCTCCCTCGAAGTCGCTAAGAAAGTCAGCTTGGTCGCCGCCATCCCCCGCATTCGTCACAAGCTTGTTGAATTGCAACAGCGCATGGCGGAGTCCGGAGGCGTCATCATGGACGGTCGGGATATCGGTACCGTCGTCATGCCCAAGGCCGAATTGAAATTTTTCATCACGGCCGACCCTCAGGTGCGAGCCGACCGGCGTGTCGACCAATTGAAGACGACCCAGGCCGATGTAAAATTTGACGACGTACTCAACAACCTCCTCGAACGCGACCGCATCGACTCGAGCAGAGCGGTCAGCCCATTGCGTCAAGCCGATGATGCCATCGTACTGGATAACAGCCATTTGACCCACGAAGAACAGTTTCAATTCTTGTTGGTCCATGCGCGCAAAGCGATGGCAAGCGAATGAGATGGAGCCTCTTCGCCACAACGCTGGCCTGCGCCCTATTCCGATTTACTCCCCAATCCACAGGACAACCGTCGCTGCCTGATTTCTTGGCTGAGCCTCACGCGGCCTATGCCGATTCGGTTTTGGCAACGTTGACGTTGCGCGAGCAAATCGCTCAACTGCTCATGCCGCCCATTTATGCCCACGCTACCCGGGAAAACTGGGAAGAAATGGAGCGCTGGGTAACCACCCATCAACTCGGCGGTGTCATCGCCATGCAAGGCGCTCCATCGCCCTATGCCGAGCGACTGAAGCGACTGCAGAACCGAGCAAATGTCCCCCTGCTGGTATCCACGGATGCCGAATGGGGCTTGGGCATGCGCATCGATTCTACCCGGTCCTGGCCACGAGCATTGACGTTCGGCGCAGCCAATGACACGGCGTTGACGCGAGCCTTTGGTCGGGAAGTTGGACGCTCCCTCCGGGCCATGGGCATGCACGTCAACTTTGCCCCGGTCGTTGACGTCAATAGCAACCCGGCCAATCCGGTCATCGGAAGCCGGTCCTTCGGAAGCTCCACGGCATTGGCAAGTTCCTTGGGCGGCGCTTACGCCAAAGGCCTTCAAGACGAGGGTGTTCTCGCCACGGCCAAACATTTTCCAGGTCACGGCGACACCGATGCCGACTCGCATTATGCCCTGCCGATGATCCGGCACGACCGCAATCGATTGGACTCCATTGAGCTTGCACCGTTTCGTTCATTGATTGCCGATGGTGTTGGCGCCATGATGGCGGCGCACCTCTTCATCCCCTCGCTGGATTCTACCCCCAATCAACCCTCCACCCTTTCGCATGCCATCGTGAACCAATTGCTTCGGCAGGAAATGGGGTTCGCAGGACTCGTGTTCACCGATGCCATGACCATGAAAGGCTTTACATCCTTCACGGCAACATCCACACCGCATGTGGATGCCTTGCTCGCGGGCAATGATGTGCTCCTGTTCCCCGGAGAACCCGCCAGCACCATCGCAGAAATTGAAGCGGCCGTGCGCCAGGGCCGACTGGACTCCTCGGCTGTTGCCGCCAAATGCCACCGCGTGCTCTGCGCCAAATCTTGGAGCCAAGCCGATCAACCTCCAACAGGCCACTGGGACTCCCCGCAAGCTGAAACCCTCCATCGGCAACTGATTGGTCAAGCATTGACGGTTATCAAAAACGACAGACCGACCTTGCCTTTCGGTGCCAACGTGAAGCAGGTTGTGCAGGTGTTTTCGGGATTTCAAGAAGGTGCTGCAGACGCAAGTGCATCCTTACTCAATGCCATAATGGGCAAGGGGTTCTCTTCCAAAAGTTTGAGCCTGAATTCCGAAGAATTCGAGGCCAACGGAAGCGCCTCTTGGAAATCCATGATCCAGGCCGAGCCCGATTGGGCGGTCCTGCACATCGGGGGCACATCCCATTCCGCGGCTCGTTCGCACGGCATCACATCCGGTGAAATACAGCAAATTGAACGCTGCGCCGCCCTCGCTCATGATCGCAACGTACCCCTGGCCTTGGTCGTGTACGGAAGCCCCTACCTGCTGGATCGTCTCAATGCCAGCATCGCGCTGGCTGATGCCGTGGTCATCGCGTACCAAGACGACATGCGCACGGTGGATGCCGTCACGCAAGCCTTGGCCGGCGCTGGACCCGCAGCAGGGCATCTGCCTGTCGCTACGGGTCATTTCCCCGAAGGTTTTGGCATTCCGTGGATGGGCCGATTGCGGCTGGGATTTTCTGCCGTTCCCCTTTCGACCAAATCCGCCATCGATAGCATCGTTTATGACGCCATCGACGGCGGCGCCATGCCGGGGTGTCGGGTCGTGGTTGCACATCAAGGCTCCATTGTTCACGACGGCATCTACGGGACATTGGATGGGGATCAGCCGGTGCAAGCGAGTGCGCTGTACGACTTCGCCAGCATCACCAAAATTGCGGCTTCAACCCTGTCGCTCATGCAGCTAGAAGAAGAGGGCAAGATTGCACTCAATGCGAGCCTCGACACCTACCTTCCCGAACTCTTGGAAACGGACATGGGCAGCCGACAACTCCAGGATGTGCTTTCCCATCGTGCAGGCCTGCAATCGTGGATTCCTTTTTACCTGGAGGCATTGGAAGACAGTACCGCGTTCTCGCCAGTGCGGACCGACGTGCATTCGGAACGCATCTCAGATGCGTGTTACATGCGCCCCGCCTGGCGCGATTCCATTTGGGATCGCATCGTTAGCGCGGAGGTCGACCCCGTTGGCACCCACCGTTATAGCGATTTGGGGTATTACGCCATCCAGCGCATCATCGAACGCCTCACCGGCAAAGGGCTTGATGCCTACGTGAGGGAATCGTTTTATGCACCGGCCCAATGGAACAGTCTGGGCTTCAACCCGGCGTCGCAGGGCGGAACAGCCATCGCTCCAACGGAAGAAGACACCCTGTTTCGGAAATGCACCGTGCGGGGCGATGTGCATGACCCGGGTGCGGCCATGTTGGGGGGAATCTGCGGGCATGCGGGCCTTTTCGGAGATGCTTACGACCTGGCCCGGCTGATGTACATGCTCCGCATGGGCGGAACCTACGGTGGCGTGGATTTCTTCGAACCGGAGACCATACAAGCGTGGACCCAGCGCGTGGATCCAGATCCGGACCACCGGAAAGCATGTGGTTTTGATCGTCCCGCCAACGAATCGGATGCCGGCCCGACGTGCGACGAGGTGAGCGAATCAAGTTTTGGCCATTCCGGGTTTACCGGAACGTTGGCTTGGGCAGATCCAGACCACGATATTGTCTTCGTGTTTCTGAGCAACCGCACCTACCCCTCTGCTGAAAACCGCAAATTGATCGAGTGGGACGTGCGAACCAAAGTGCAGCACCAAGTGTATAAAGCCTACGGGATACCCTCCCGATTCAACAGCGAAATGGAATGAAGAACCTGCGCATTGGTTTTGTGTGTTACCCCACCTTTGGAGGGTCTGGCGTGGTCGCCACGGAATTGGGCAAGGCGCTCGCAGAAAAGGGCCACGAGCTCCATTTCATCACCTACAGCGCTCCGGCCCGGATGGGAAGCTTGAAAAGAAACCTTTTTTACCACGAAGTCCGGGTGAGCGACTATCCGCTCTTTGATTACCAGCCCTATGAGTTGGTGTTGGCCTCCAAAATGGTCGAGGTGGCCAAAACCCACGACCTCGATCTCTTGCACGTGCATTACGCCATCCCGCACGCGAGTGCAGCCATCACCGCGCGCGACATCCTCGCCAAAGAAGGCATACAATTGCCCATTGTCACCACGCTGCACGGCACGGACATCACGTTGCTCGGGAAGGACCCGGCATTTGAACCGGTGATCGCCCACGCAATCAACGAGTCCGATGCAGTCACAGCGGTTTCCCACAGCCTCAAAACAGACACGCTCAAGATGTTCGGCGTCAACCGGGAAATTGAAGTGATCCACAACTTCATCTGCCCGTCCCATTTCGAACGAAAAGCCGATGAACAATTCCGCCGAGCGGTAGCCCCGAACGGAGAACCGATCATCACGCACATTTCGAATTTTCGGCCGGTCAAACGCGTCGAGGACGTTGTCGATGTGTTTGCAGGCGTTCGCGCCAAGCAACCGGCCAAGTTGCTCTTGGTCGGAGACGGTCCCGAGCGGGTTCGAGCGGAAAAGCGTGCTGAAGAGCGAGGCGTTCGTTCGGATGTGGTCAGCATCGGTAAAATCAAGAACCCAATCGAGCCGCTGCTGGTCAGCGACTTGTTCTTGTTGCCTTCGGAAACCGAAAGTTTTGGGCTTTCCGCACTCGAAGCTTTGGCCGCGGGCGTGCCCGTCATCGCCTCGGATGCCGGCGGGTTGCCCGAAGTGATCGAACACGGGGTCTGCGGTTACCTCGCCCCCGTTGGAGACGTTGATGCCATGGCCCGGTATGCCCACGCCGTGCTTGATGAGCGCAATGAACGTGCCGCGTTCAAAGCGGCAGCGCTGGCCCGGGCTCAGGAATTTCACGTCATGAAAATCCTTCCCCATTACGAAGCCATCTACCACCGCCTCACCCCGTAAGTACCGACGCATGCCTTCGTCCACTGTTCAGTCCATCGGAGACCGCATCACCTACGCTTGGCACGAGGATGCCCTCACCATCATCATCGGGCAATCCATCCCGCGCACCCAGCGCATGATGCTCGAAGGCTGGTTCTTGGCCTGGTTGGCTGTGGGTGGAGCAACGGCCATGGAAATGGTCGGTGCCACAGGCAGCGACCGCACCTTCTTTCTCATCTTCATGGCCTTCTGGGCCTTCTTCGCTTTCCGGGTGCTCAAGGTCATCTTGTGGCGGCGAATCGGACGGGAAATGGTCCGCATCACAGCGGAAGGCATGAGTGTCAAAAACGCCTTCAGCGACCTCGGCCGTGCACGTTTCTTCATCAAAGGCAACATCAAGAAAATGGAAGTCGTCCAACGCGATCCCACCAAATTCATGCAAAACCTCGACCAGAGCTTTTGGATCATGGGCGGCGATTCCCTTCAGTTCACTTACCTCCGCGGGCGTTTCGTTTTGGGCAAGCAACTCGACAACAAATCAGCCGCGCAGCTGGCCAAGTTGATTGACAAGGGGCTGAGGAAGTTCTAACGTGCACTTTCGGTTCGTTGTCCCCGAGACGAATTAGAGACTTGTGTAGGTGTGACACTTTGATTAGTGCTTTTCTGAAATCGGTTTAAGGCCGTCACAACTTCTTTCAGCCGTGCGTGGTAAGATCTTAGCTCTTCGATGCTTTCGATGTTGTTCATGGGCCTAATATGAGGCTCTTACTGAACGCTGCACTAATGAATTGACAAGTGTGGTTGTGTAATTCAGTGACGCCCCTTTACCTTCTCAAACTTCGAGCCTCGGCTAATCCCGGTTATGACAACGGTCTATTGACCTTGCAGAAAGCATTCGTGATCAACCGGTAATCAAGGACTCAAGCACAGCCATGTACCCCTGAACACCGAGGCCACTTACCCCTCCTGCACAGACTTCACGCACCAGCGAAGTCTTTCGGAATTCCTCGCGCGCATCCGGATGGGAAATGTGAATTTCATAAACCGGAGCGTCCACTGCAGCGATGGCATCGCGAATGGCAACACTGGTATGGGTGTAGCCTCCGGGATTGATCAGGATGGCATCTGCATCGAATCCGTGGGCCTGAATGGCATCGATCAGTTCGCCTTCAACATTTGATTGAACACAGGTGATTTCCACCCCGTGCGTTTGCCCAAATGCCACCCATTCGGCTTCCAGCTCTTTCAGGGACCGTTGGCCATACACCTCCGGCTCTCGGGTCCCCAATAAATTCAAGTTGGGGCCATTCAAAATGGCAATGCGCTTCACACAGCAAAGTTAGAGCAACTCCAACCACTCCGGCAAAACCCACACCCCCCAGGCCCATGCGAGCACGGCCGCGATTGCATTCAACAGCAATCCCACCGACGCCATTTCCTTCATGGTGATGCGCTGGCTGCCAAAGATGATGGCATTCGGCGGCGTGGCCATGGGCAGCATGAACGCACAACTGCTCGCAATCGTAACGGGGATAACCAGCAGCATGGGATTGACGCCCCATTCCAAGGCAATTTGCCCCACGATGGGCACCATCACTACGGTCAACGCCAAGTTGCTCATCACCTCGGTCAACAGCAGGGCGGCCCCTGCAAACAACAACACCAGTGCCCCAAGGCTGATGTCATCCCAAGCCGCCATGGCCTCGGCTACCATGGCCAACACTTCGGCATCTCCCAGGGCTTTGGCCAGCGTCAATCCACCGCCGAAAAGGAGAAGGATATCCCATGGCAGGTTTCGGGTATCGCGCCACGTGAGCAACCGCGCTGAATCACGCTCGGCGCTTGGAATGAGAAAAAGGCCAACGCCTGCAGCCATAGCGATGGTGGTGTCATTCATCTCAAGGCCTGTCCATGCGACCAACCACCGGCGTCCTACCCACAGCAGCCCCGTCAAGGCAAACACCACCGCTACACGGCGCTCGGCTGGCTTCCAGGAACCCAATGCAGCGAGCTCGGATCGAATTTCATGGTGGCCTTGGCTGAGGCTTCCTGGAGCCACCGGGGTCAACACGCGGGTCAACAAAACGTACACGACAACCAACATCAACACCGAAAACGGCAAGGCCATCATTGTCCACTCCAAAAAGGGAACCTCGATGTTGAACTGGTCTTCCAGCACCCCTGCCATGGCCACATTCGGCGGGGTACCAATGAGGGTTGCGATGCCCCCGAGGTTCGCCGAATATGCCGTTGCAAGCAGCAGAGCCAACGCAAAATTGGGGTGGGTTTTCGCATCCACTTTGTGCAAGACGGACAGGGCAATGGGCAGCATCATGAGCGTGGTGGCGGTATTGGATATCCACATACTGAGCGCAGCTGTCGCTACCATGAAACCGGCGATGAGCCAGCGTGGATTGCCACCGGCCAAGACCAACACTGAAAGTGCAAATCGTTTGTGCAAATCCCACCGTTCCAATGCAAGCGCAATGAGGAAGCCGCCCATGAACAAAAACACATAATGGGAACCATACGGTGCCGTCGTCTCTGCAATCGATGCGATGCCCATGATCGGAAACAACACCATTGGCAATACGGACGTCACGCCCAACGGCACCGCCTCAGCAATCCACCAAATGAGCATCCATGCAGCCGCAGCCAAAACGCGGGTCGCCTCGTCCGGCAGCCCTTGGCTGCTGGAAAGCCACCACACCACAGCGGCCGCAATGGGCCCCGCAATTTGGGCAATGGCTTTGGAATTGTTCATTTCAGAATGGCGTGGTAGGGCATGTGATCGGAGATGTACACGCCGTACTTGAGCACTTCATCGGCGCAGACCCAATCAACGGAAGCAGCCCCTCGGTACAAGATGTAATCAATCCGAGTGGCGTTGGCGAGGTTCTCGGGCAGAAACGTCGTGTACGTCCCAAATGATTTTCGGCACCGGTAACGCGCCGTGTCGTAGGTGTCGATTAAGTCTGCTGATGCCATCAGGGATTGAACCGGTTCCGATACAGGCTCCGCATTCAAATCCCCGCACACCACAACCAATTCATCGGATCCAGAAGCACCCCAACCGGTCCAGCCCGCCACAAGCGCCGCTGCATTCAAGCGCGCATCCTCCCCTACATGAGACCAGTGTGTATTGATAACCCGTACGGTTTGCTGCCGCTTGCGGTCGAACAGCACCACCACCGTTGCAATCCTTGGCAGGTCTGCGTCCCATCCAACGCTTCCAGGCTGATTGGGCTCCAACGACAGCCATCGCGTTTCACCCTGCAAAAAGTCAAAGCGCTCTGCGTTCCAATACACCGGGCAAGCTTCGCCCGATCCGTCGGCATTACGCCCCGTTCCAAACGCCTTGTGTTTGGGCATCAGGCCATTGAGGTCTTCGTACTGATTGGGCAGGGCCTCTTGCACGCCGACAATGTCAAAATACCGCATCGCAAGCGCCACTTCATTTCGCCGCTCGTGCCACTTGATGGTATCGTTGGGGTTGTCGTACCGCACGTTGAACGTGCAAACCGAAAGCTCGGCATTGGACTGCGCGTGAACTCCCGTCCATGCCATTCCAAAGGCCAACACCATCCCCACGCCAAACAAATTGAATCGCAACCTGACCATGGGCGCAAGATACAGCGCCGAACAGCGTACTTTTGCCCCCGTGAGACGCGAACGACTCTTCCGGAAAAACCAAGTGCTAACCCTTGACATTCAAGACGTTGCATTCGGAGGCAAGGGCATTGCTCGGCAAGAAACAGAGCGAGGACCTTTCGTGATTTTTGTGCAGAATGCCCTTCCGGGACAACGGGTCAATGCCCGCGTGGTGAAGTGCAAATCCAAGTACGCGGAATGCAAATTGGAAGATGTGCTGGAACGGTCCCCCCGCGAAGAATCCATTCCCTACCAAGAAATACCCGGGGCTCCGTATGCACACTTGCCCATCGAGGATCAACACGCATTGAAGGAACAAACCGCTCTGGAGCTGTACCGCAAAATCGGAAATATCGAGCACCTCGATCGCGTATACCAAGGCCTCATTGGTTCGCCGGCGAACTGGCACTACCGCAACAAGATGGAGTACAGCTTTTCCGCCATCGTCCACAATCCGGAAACCGGTGAGAAAGAGGACCGCTTTGGGCTGGGCTTCAAGCGGCGGGGTACCTGGTGGGCCGTGGAAGACCTCAACCGAGATTCTGGCCTCTTCGATGCAAACGTCGAAAACGCCTTGCCCCAATTGCGTCAATGGTTCGAATCAACCGGGTTGCCCGCATGGCATCCCCCGCGTCGCGAAGGCTTTTTTCGCTTCCTCGTCGTGCGCAAAAGCATCGCCACCCAGCGCTTGCTCATCAACCTGGTCACCACATCCGATGGCATTGCCCATTTCGACCGTGAGGCATGCATCGCCGAGTTCAAAGCGTTATTCGGAGATCGCCTTCAAGGCGTACTCCACACCGTGAACGATGACAAAGGCGAACGGGTCGAAGCGAGAGCAGGTGCTAGCACCTGTATTTACGGCGACCCTTTCGTTACGGAAACCCTGCATGGATTGGACTTTGATGTCGAAATGGCAAGCTTCTTTCAAACCAATCCGGCAAGCGCCGAGCGGTTGTATGAAATGACTGTTTCCGAAGCAACGGCCGATTGGACGGACGGCGCCTCATCCGACGGCTACGTCATGGACTTATTCTGCGGAACGGGCACCATCGGGCAGTTGCTCGCACGCGCCTCCTCCCGGAAAGTCATCGGCGTGGACATCGTCGAGCAGGCCATTATCGACGCCCGTCGAAGCGCCCAGAAAAACGGCATTCAAAATGTGGAATTCCATGCCGCCGATGTGGGCAAATTCCTGCTGGAATACCCGGAATATGTCGGCAAAATTGACACCATTGTCCTCGATCCACCGCGTGCGGGCATCTCCCCCAAGACCCTCCGCAAAGTCATTCGCATCCGAGCCAAACGCATGGTGTACGTCTCCTGCAACCCGGCCACCCAAGCGCGCGATATCGCGACATTGGCCGAAGCTGGCTATGCATTGACGAAACTGACCTTGGTGGATCAATTTCCACATACGGCGCATGTGGAGGCGGTTGGAGTATTCGAAAAAACAGCAGACCTTTGAGCCATGAGCAGCACCCGCATCCTTGAATCCAATCAAATCGAGCGCAAGCTTCAGCGGATTGCCCGGCAGATCATTGAGGCGTTCCACACGGAAGACGTGCTACACCTCATCACCATAGCAGGCAACGGCGAACCGGTAGGAAAACGCATCGGTGAAATCATCGAGGCCATCGGAGAGCTTCAGGTAAAGGCCTCTATCCTCGAACTGAACAAATCCAATCCCCTTGAAGGAGCCATCACATTGAGCGAGTCGCTGGATACCTTGTCAGGTCAATCGGTCATCGTTCTGGACGATGTATTGAACTCAGGCAAAACGCTCATGTATGCAGTTCACCACATTCTCAGTGCAGGACCAAAACGTGTCGCTACAGCGGTCTTGATCGACCGCAAACATCGTTCTTTCCCGGTTCGTGCGGACTTTTGTGGATTGACGCTAAGCACCAACCTGAAGGAGCACATTGAAGTGAGCATCGAAGCAACGGAGAGTGCAAGCGACGCCGCTACCCTTCACGACTGATTCGCGCGACCAACGCCGTTAGCACCGGCTCGGAAAGGTCTTCGATGCGCTCGTCACTTTGCGCATACCCGGCTCGACGGTCCTCGTAGTGTGCGCGCAGTTGGTCCTCGTTCGAGGGAAATCCCATGGCCTGCAAAAGCGGCCGATCTCCAGGATTCGCGCGCAACCGCTCTAAAATGGTTTCGAGCGGCGGATCAATCCACACAATCAAGCCGTGGTCCCGCATCGTTTGGACATTTTGTGGGTTGATCATGGCACCTCCACCACAGGCAACGATGGCGAATTTTGTTTGTCCGGCAACCTCTCGCAACAGGGCGCTTTCCTTGGATCGAAATGCGGCTTCTCCGTCTTGCTGAAAGACTTCTGGAATGGTTCGCCCTTCCCGCCGTTCAAACTCTTCATCGAGGTCAATCATCGGGAGACCCGACTGCTGGGACAAGGCCAATGCAGCCGAGGTCTTCCCCGCCGCCATGTATCCGACTAAAAATACCTGCTCAGCCATGGACTTGCACGCGAAACATCGGTTGTTCGTCCAGGAAGCCTTCCAGGACATCCCCGTCCGCAACCGGCCCAACACCCGCGGGCGTGCCCGTGAAAAGGATATCACCCATCTTCAGCGTCATGTACTGAGAAACATGGGAAATGAGGTCATGCACATGGAACAGCATGGATTCAGCCGTTGCCTTCTGCACCACTTGACCGTTCTTCTGCAATGCAAACGGCACCCGCTCCCATCCGCTTTTCCACGTTGATTTGGGAAGCCACGTTTTGCTCAATACCGCTGAACCGTCAAAGCCCTTGGCTTTTTCCCAAGGGTGTCCCTTGGCTTTCAGCGCAGACTGGACATCCCTGGCCGTGAAGTCGATGCCCAAAGACACCTCATCGAAATACCGGTGGGCAAATTCAGGTGCGATGCTTTTTCCATTGCGCGTAATCCGCACGAGCAGCTCCACTTCATGATGCACCTCACGGGTCCACGGTGGAATGTAAAAAGGATGACGATGCGGAAGAACTGCGCTGTCCGGCTTCAAAAAAAACAGCGGCTCAGCCGGTACGGCATTGCCCAACTCGGACGCGTGATCCGCATAATTTCTACCGATGCAAATGAGCTTCATGTTCGCACAATCTTCTGCAAAGGTCAACAAGAATCGGGTGCAAACCTCAATTCAGGAAAAACCGAACCTCTACCCGGCGATCCGAAGGGCCGGTGGTTGAGGCCCGCTCCTCCCCAAAGAAATTGAGCAAAGCCCGAGCTGGCTCAATCCCGCTTTGAAGCAAATACGAGCGCACCGACTCGGCTCGACGCCGCGACAAGGCCAAGTTCGATTGGCGGTCTCCTGGTAAATCAGCGTGACCCGTGCACACGACGCGCACCTGCGGATGGCGTCCCATGACTTCGATGATTTCGTTGAGTTGCAACTGAGCGCCCAAGGTCAACTTCGCTGAACCGGAGTAAAATGACACGTCGATGAATTCGGGGAGGCGCAATGCCCCGGCAGCCAGTCCGGGCGAACCCGACGGAGTGTGCATCGATCCGGCTGTACCCGATTCGAGTTGCGTCAACCTCGCTTCTTGGTTTTCAATCAACTGCAGAATACGCTCCAGGATCAAGGCCATTTCAGCATCTGCCGAAGGGACTGCTGGCCATACCGATGCATCATCCAGGGATAAATCCGTCGCGGTGGCATCCGATTGCTCCCAATCCATCGCAGGGAGGGATTGTCCTTCATCAATTTCTAGCCATCCTGTGGATTCAACCTCTGCTGTACGTGAAGCAAGCAACGCATCCATCAAGGTTTGATTTAGGTGCACCTTGAGATCAATGGCCACCTGCATCCGAACTTCATCCAAAGCCGATTGCACCATCACATACCACTGTTCCACCTCCGAAAGCCCCTCGGCCATGCGCCAATGGCGGAGATCTCGAAAGGAGAGATTCGAAACGCGCTCAATCAACGCTGTGGTTTCGGACGACAAAGCGATCCGCTTCAAAGCTCCATCCATGGCTTGGTAGGCAGCCACCTCCTCAATCACCGATAAAATATTCTGCTCCACTTGCCGGAGCGAGGCATTCCATGTGACCGTTCCCGCCTCGATGTCCACCTGAACAGCACCTTCCAGGTAATGCCCCACGTTGGCCATGATCAACTGTTGCGTGCGGTAAGACCGGACACTCAGGTTGGGCTCCGTCTGCGCCATAAGGACCGTCCAGCAGGCGAGCGCCATGGCAGTCGTCATTCCCGTGCGAAACCACGTACAAGCGATTGGATGTGGGCGTGAAAGTTTCACCCCTCAAATATCGCTTAAAATCAATATTTATTCGTCGAACAACCTACTTTCCGCGTCCTTTTAACACCGTTAGGACCGTGTAGAAGAGGATTTTGATGTCCAAGGCAATCGACATGTTTTCGATGTAAATCAAATCAAAACGAAGCCGCTGAATCATCTCGTCTACGTTTTCCGCATACCCGTATTTCACCTGTCCCCAAGACGTGATGCCGGGTCGTACTTTTTGGAGGTGATTGTAGTGCGGGGCACGCTGCACAATTTGAGCGATGAAATGGGCCCGCTCAGGACGTGGACCGACGAGCGCCATGTCCCCTTTGAGGACATTGAAAAATTGCGGCAATTCATCCAGGCGCGACTTGCGCAAAATTCGTCCGATGGGCGTTATGCGGGGATCGTTTTCACTGCTCAACTGAGGACCAGCCTTTTCAGCATCCTCCACCATGGTTCGAAACTTGATGATTCGGAACGGTCGGCCATGCCATCCGATGCGCTCTTGCAAGAAAAAAACCGGCCCTTTGCTCGTGACCCAGACCGTGGCGCTGATCACAATCAGCAGCGGACTCAATAGAACCAGCGCCAAAATGCTGACCACCCAATCCATGATGCGCTTTAGTGACCGTTGCCACTGAGGCATGATTTCCCGATCAATCTCAATCAATGGCGCCCCGTAAATACTCGACATGCGAACCGAACCGCTCAGGATGTCATAGATGTCAGGGATGATGCGAACGGCAACCGAGTTGCCCTCCACACTGTTCAATACCGATTCCAGAATGGCATGGTCGCCAGAGCCGATGGCAATGATGACTTCTTGGATGCCCTTGGCCTTCACGACCCGTTCAAGGTCGGCTACTTTTCCCAAGTTGGGCATCAACGCCTCCAATTGCGTATCCGATCCATTGGCTTGGATAAAGCCTATGAAATCGAACCCCGGATTCTTGCGCAGCAATTTCATTTCCTGAATGGTCCGCAACGCGCGCTCATTGCCTCCAATCACGAGGGTCGGGAAGCTCCACTGTCCGCTGTGAATCTTCTTCACTGTTCGTGTGGTGATGGCCATGCGACCGAGCAATGTGAGGGACCCATGGCCCACAAACAATACGCTCAAGGACGCGTAGTATTGACGGTAAGAAACGATGGCATCGTCCAGCAAAAGAGCGAAAAACAGCACCAAGACACCGACCAGTGTGGTTAGGGTAACTTGTCCCAATTCCAAAATGCGGTGGCGCTTCATCGGCCTCAAATACATGCCTGCCAGGGCATGTAAGACCAACCAGAACACGGGAACCATCGCCAAACCCAACTGGTACCTCGCGTCGGATACAAGGTGTGCAAAGTCCAAAGCATCCGCCTGTTCAAACATGACCTTGCGGTAAACAAACAAAACCGTCCACGAGGCGGCACCGGCCAACCAGTCCGAAACGATGTATGCAGCAAGCAATCCTTTACGCATCATGGGTAACGCAAAAGTTTGAAGTTGTCGACAACCACAAATGTTGAATCTGCGGAGCCATCGTAATAAGCATCTAGGGTCAGCTCGTAATGTGTAGCGTCAGGCGTCGTGCGCACCACGGGGTCTAAATCCAAGTAAATTTTGTTGCGTTCACCCTCCGTAGAATTGAGCACAAGAATTGGGACGCGTTGGGCATTAACGGCATCTTTCACGTACAGACCCACCCAAAAAGGCTGGGTGCAAGCGTAATCCAGTTCAAGCCAGACCGGTCCGTTTGACCGCAAATTGTACTGCTGTTCATTGGTGGATGAAATGAGCGTTTGGTGATCGGAATCCAACACAACCAATCCACTGCTCGTTCCGTCGAGCACCAACGCCTCCGATTCAGTGCGAACGATGTCGGCGGTGCTCGTAATCGCAGGCTCGAAACGATTGGCCGTTTCAAAGTCCTCCGCAATGACCACTTCTGTCCAATCCGTGTAGCCCACGGACATCTCGAGGGTGTCCCTCCCACCAAATTCCAAGGCCATCGGCACTTCCACTGCTTCGTAAAAAGGGTAAGGCTGGCGGGTCGAACTGATGGCGTTGGCACGAATTCCGGCGCTGAGCGTCAGCGTTGTATTTTCGCCAAGGGCTTGAGGACTCAAAGGAATGTCAGCCGGCAAAGGAAAGGCGCCCAGCACATCCGTTTCGGAATAGACCCACACTTCCTCAATGCGGCTTGTGGGTTCGCCTTGGTTCGCATCCGGAACAAATGCGATGTCTTCTACGTGCAAGAAATGAGGCGGGCCGTCCCACGGTTCGATGCACCCGACCAGCGCGGCAACACATCCCGGCAACAACAAGCAGGCGGGGAACACACGGAATGCAGAGTTGTGAATCGTTCTCACGGATTTGGCTTTGAACAGCAAGGCCACAAAAATAGCAGGACACACGGCCATTCACCGCCTAAAACGCGCCGTTCTTGGCTTTCGTATGCGAGGTTTCAAACAAAATTTGAGACTTGTACACAATCGCTACCCACACCGGGAATCAGCTCGCGCATTTAACGCACCTCGTCGCCCCAGGCACCAACAATATTCGGCCGATGGGGATGCGTTCTCCGCATGCGTGGCACAGTCCGAATTTGTCATCCTTCAACCGATCCAAGGCCCGCAACAAATCCGCCTTTTGCTGCTCAGCTGTGCGCAGTGCCGCCTCATTGACACTCCGGTTGTTGATGGCATCCATGCGGCTGACCCGTCCGATGGCATTTTCCGGCGGAATGGGTTTGGTCAATTCCCGGTACTCTTCAATGCGCTCGTCCAGGATTTCGAGCTTGGTCGCCACGCGTCGCTCAAACTCCGCCAATTCCGCTTCAGTCCAGTTTGCCATCTCGGTGCTTTTTATCAAGATACAACCCCCAAAAGCACCAAGCAAACCATTGAGATGTGCTAATTTCGCGGCATGAAATTTTTCATCGACACCGCCAACCTCGATCAAATCCGCGAAGCCGAAGCCCTCGGCGTGCTGGACGGAGTAACCACCAATCCATCCCTGATGGCCAAAGAAGGCATCACAGGTGATGACGCCGTTAAGGCTCATTACAAAGCCATCTGCGAAATCGTAGACGGGGACGTGAGTGCCGAAGTTATTTCAACCGAATTTGAAGGGATGATTGCCGAGGGTCAAGCCCTTGCTGCCCTCCACCCCAACATCGTGGTCAAGGTACCCGCCATTGCCGACGGCATCCGCGCCATTCGCTGGTTCACTGACAATGGGATCCGCACGAACTGCACCTTGATTTTCTCTCCAGGTCAGGCCCTTCTCGCCGCCAAAGCGGGTGCTTCTTATGTCAGTCCGTTCGTAGGACGCATCGACGACATCAGCTCGGACGGTTTGCAGCTGATTGAGAAAATCCGTGTCATTTACGACAACTACGATTTCGGGACGGAAATTCTCGCCGCAAGCGTGCGCCACACGATGCACATCATCGAATGCGCTGAAATCGGTGCCGACATCATGACCGGCCCACTCAGTGCCATCAAAGGATTGCTCAAGCACCCGTTAACCGATAACGGGTTGGCGCAATTCCTCGCCGACCACGCCAAAGCCCAAGGTTGATGCTGCTGCGGATTCACCCGGACAACCCGGATGAACGCCGCTTGGATCAAGCCGTTGCACTCCTTGAACGGGACGGCGTTATTGTCGTGCCCACCGATACCGTATACAGCTTCGCCTGTCTGCTGGGATCTGCGAAAGGCTTAGAGCGCATGTCTGCCCTCAAGGGAATCCCGTTGAAAAGCGCTCGCTTCAGCATCGCTTGTGCTGATTTGAGCCACTTGTCGAGTTACACCCGGCCGCTGAGCAATGCCATTTTCAAAATGATGAAAAAAGCCCTTCCAGGGCCTTATACCTTCATTGTACCGGCCAATAACAATGTGCCCAAGTGGTTTATGGGCAAGCGCAAAACCATTGGCATCCGGGTTCCCGACAACGGCACGCTGTTGGCACTGATTGAGCGCCTGGACCGACCGCTCGTGGTCAGTTCTGTGCGGGACGAAGACGAGGTGGTTGAATACACCACCGATCCTGAACTCATTGCCGAACGGTTTGAAGGTCAAGTAGAAGCCGTTATCGACAGCGGATACGGTTCGGTGGATGCCTCAACCGTCATCGATTGCACGGAAGGATCAGCGGTTGTGGTGCGGGAAGGGTTGGGTGCGGTCGGAGGATTGCTTTAGGCATCCTGCGCTCGCGATGCCAACATCGGAACGAAGGCGAATTCACCGTGCTCCTGGCGGCTGAATTCCTTTTCGCCGGTCCGTTCAAACGTAAACATGCGCTGGGTGTCGCCTTCCCCAACTGGAATCACCAATCGGCCACCGACGGCCAATTGCATCAACAGCGCCTCCGGAATTTCCGGGGCACCGCATGTCACGATGATGCCATCGAAAGGACCGAATACGGCCTTGCCTTTGTACCCATCTCCGTAAAACAAGTCGGGCTTGAAGCCCATTGATTTCAACAACGGCCCAGCCTTATCGAATAAGAGCCGCTGGCGCTCAATGGAATAAACCTTGTATCCCATGGCACAGAGTACGGCACACTGGTAACCGCTTCCCGTCCCAATCTCCAATACCTTGGCTCCAGGCTCGAGCTGCAGCAATTCCGTTTGCCTGGCTACCGTATGGGGCTTGCTGATGGTCTGTCCTGCGCCGATCTGGAACGCCGTATTCTGGTACGCGAATTGTTCGAATGCGGACGACAAGAAAAAATGCCGCGGCACCCGATCCATGGCCGTAAGAACCGACTCGTTCTCGATGCCCATTTCACGAAGCTCTTGCAGCATTTGCCGGCGTAAGCCTTTGTGTTTGTACTCATCGCGCATGGAAGGATGAAACTACAACGAATCGTTGCCCAACAAAAGGCACCTGCTCAGCCTTTATTGAACATCGAATGTGAATTGCCCCGTTGTGAATGAATTGTTCATCGTTGAATTGCATAGCAAAGACGCCCAGCGTGAGCCCGGCAGTACTTTTGCTCCATGACGAAACACTGGTTCACTTGCAAGGTTAAATACGTCCGCCACGATGCCGAAGGTGCGGAAGTGAAGGCTACCGAATCCTTCGTTCTCGATGCCTACAATTACACCGAGGCAGAAGCACGGATGACGGGCATTTGCGAACAAGAAGGCATTCGCCCCTTCGAGATTGTACAAATCACCAAGTCCAACCTCGTTGAGGTGATTCGATTCGATGATGCCGACCAGTGGTTCAAGGTCAAAATCGCCCTCACCAGCCTGGATGAAAAAGCCGGCAAAGAGAAAGAATCGTACCAGCATATTCTGTTGTCGGCCACGGACGTTCGGGATGCCTATGACAAGGTGCGCAAGCACATGTCCAAAGTGGGCGTGGGATTCGTTATTCCTTCCGTGATTTTCCAAAAAATCACCGAGGTGTTTCCACTCGAAGAAGAGGGAGGCAGCCATGCACTGCATGGAGCTCCTGACCTGGTTGCGGAACCCGAGGCGGTTTAAGTCGCTCTTTATAGGCTCATCCACTCCCAGGCACTGCGATAAAAGCCGCGGTCTTCAGCGGCTTCGAACAAGTCGGCATAGAACGCATCTTGTCCGACGGTTGCCCCGTCCCCGATGACAATCAAGCGGTGCTTCGCTCGGGTCATCGCCACGTTCATGCGCCGGTATTCCTTCAAGAAGCCGATTTCACCCGATGCATTGCTCCGGGTCAATGAAATGAATACCACGTCCCGCTCTTGGCCTTGGAACGCGTCCACTGTGGAGCATTCGATCCGCTGCCGAAGATCCACATCGCCGTTGCAGGCGTCATCGATGCAGCGATTCAAGACATCGACCTGCGCACGGTACGGCGCAATCACAGCCACCGCATGCTCCGGGAACTCCGCAGTGAGCTCGACCAAGCGGTGAACCAAAAATTTCGCTTCGTCGGGGTTGCAGGTACTGCCTGAGATCGGCTCCTTGTCCTCGTCAAACCCACAACCAGCGGTATCGATGAACTGCACGGCGTGGCCGTCATGAACAACGTCTGACGAACGGGCGTCGCACAGCCTTCCGTCGTAAAACAAGTCCGAGGCGAGCTGCATGATGTCCGGGGCCATCCGGTATTGGTCAGTCAACATGTGGGACACCGTGGCGTTGTGGTCACCCTGCATGGTCCGTTCCAAGACGCTCACCGCCAACCCACCCGCTCGGGCTTCGTCGCTCTTCACCACAGGCGGCAGCTGGAGCGGATCGCCGGCTAAAATGAGCCGAGGTCCACGCTGCATAGCAATCAACGCCGCAGGGAGCATCGCCTGAGAGGCTTCGTCAATGATGACCCAATCGAATGATTGACCCTTTAAGTTGTCATCAGCACAGCCTGCGAGCGTCGCACAAACAACTTGACCGGTGCGCACGATGCGTTCCGAAAGGTAGGCCTCCATGGCATTGGCTTCGGACTCCAACGACCGGGCCTCGCTCCGGGCGGTTCGACGTTCAGCACGTTGCTCGGCTCCGAAATTCCGATGGTAGGTGTTGGCCTGTTTCCACGCTTTCTCGGCACGCTTCCGCAAGTCCTTGACTTGCTTGAATTCCGGGTCCTTTTCCACGTGGGCATCCAAACCGTATTCCACCACATCCGCATCCAACCGAACCGGATGGCCGATGCGAACGGGTGTGGTCTTCTGACGAACGCATCCTTTGACAAGCAAATCCACGGCAGCATTGCTCGGAGCGGTCAGGAGCAAGCGTTCACCGCGAGCAACTGCGCGCTGAACGAAGGCGAGTAAGGTGGTGGTTTTGCCTGTACCTGGCGGTCCGTGCAAGATGGCCAATTGATCTGCCGCCTCCGCCATGGCCACCCAAGTGCGTTGGCCAAGGTTCAAGGAAGGGTGCTCGATGGGGGACGTTTCCTTGAGCAACCCTTCGGCGCCTCGCCCCATCAGGCCGTTGCGCATCGATGCTTCTGAATCATCCTCGGTATTGATCCAGTGACTGAGCGCTTCCGCCATGAGCCGGTAGGTGCGGTCATCGGCACGCTCATCCAAGGTCCAACGCTCATGCAGTGAGGCGGGCTCCAGGGGCTCACCATCAAGGATTACTTCGGCCGTATCGCTTCGACTTTTCCGCACAATGCCCCGCCGGATAGCACCCACATCCGCGGGCAATCCCGCATCATTGGCTTGGTAAAAATGCACCGGTGAACCTGCGCGAAAAGCATCGTCCAATCCGCCGTTCTGGCCCTTTTTCAAGGTGAGTTTGATGCGGCCCCCAAAAGTGAACCCTTGATTCTCAATGGTCACCGGTGCCCAAGTCAGGCCCTCTGCCTTTCGAACACGAAGGCTTTGTTTTTCAAGGACCGCTGCCAACCTCCGCTCGTCTTCACGCTGTTCTTCGACCAGCGCTTGCGCGAGTCTTCCAAGCTCTTCAATCCCCTCGTTCATGCTCAACGCACCAGCGTAAAGGAGCCGTTGATGTATTTGTATCCTTCTCCTTGGTCGATGGTTTGCCCGTTGACATCGTTGATGACCAATTCCGCATCAACACGTGCAATGCCCAAAATGTAGAAATAGGTGCCTTCAGCGGCTTCATCGGGAGCAGGACTCCAACCCGAGGTTTTACCGAAGTCATCGCTGCTGTATACGATTTGACCCCATCGGTTGTAGATGCGGATGGTGCTACCGTCGTACCGATCGCTGTCCAATCCTTGGACAATGAAGGCATCGTTTTTCGCATCCCATTGTCCGTCGCCATTGGGCGAAATCACATTGGGAATGGTCAATTCGCAGATGTCCTCCTCCACCGTGAATTGGCTTGTGGTGGTCCATGTGCACGGCGCCACCATCGATACCAGCACTTCGTAATACCCCTCTTCGGTGGCTTGGTAAACAGCGCCTGAACCCACCACCTCATCGAGGAAAGTCCACTCGTAGGTATAGTCGGTATCGAGCAGTCCTTCGTTCGTGAAATTCAAAGCCACCAAGTCCAAGGCGTCGTCTGGACAAACAAGCCCGTTGCCTACGACCGGACTAGGAGGTGGTAAAAAGTCAACTTCGACGTTTTGTGAAACTTCGCAGTTATCGAGATCGCCTCCGGTGACCGATACCGTCAAGGTCATCACCGTATCCTGCGTCAACCCGTCCACTGTGACGTTCGCCCCGTTGCCACTGACCAAGTCCGAGGGTTCCCAATCGTAAGAGTAATTGAAGCCGGGTTGTTCGTTCAAAACGTCCCCAAATAATTCCACCGGTGAACCACAATATCCCTCCGGCTCTGCAACGGTGACTTCGGGTCCGTCCACAACAGTGACTTCCACATCGGTCGTATAGGTGCATCCAAAATTGTTGGTTGCCGTGTAGGTGTATGTACCTGATTCCACCGCCACGATGGTCACGTCGTTGCAATCTTCACTCTCATCGTAAATGTTGGGTCCATCCCATGAAGTGCTGTCGCAATCCATGCCAAACACCGGTGTGAAGACGATTGGCTCCGGGTAAAGTTCAGGATTGAAGTTGACAGTCCAATCAAAAATAAATCCGTTGTCCGAGCCCCATGAATCGCAAATCTCGATGGACCACGTTCCATTCAGCGGACAACCATTGAGCAATGTCCAAGGCGAGGTTGCACTGTATGTGTCACTTGGAAGGGTAGAGTAAGACCACGATTCCTCCGCCCATGTTCCATTTGTTGCAGTCGGTGACCACCAATAATCGTATCCCACTCCTTCATCGTTTGGCAGATTATCCAAATCAATAGGCTCTCCCAAGTATGTACTGCCCCCTCCTTGCTCGTGCAGCGTCATGCTCGAACCATCTGGACAAATCAATGAGATGGTTAAATCTCCCATGTAGCTGTGTTCGAAATTCATGAACAAACTAACGATATCCGAATTGGCATTTTCGATTACTGCTCCTGGAGCAAATGCCGTATACGTCAATTCAGCTTCAAAGCATTGAGATTGATCATCGGGAATGAACAACCCGCCCCCAAAATTACCCGAGGGTTCCGAATCGTAAGTCACACCATTGACCACGCCTTCCAAATCAAATAGCTGACCTGAGCAAATGGTCGCGTCCAAAGAAGTTCCAGTCCAATCCGGCTCTGTGGACACTAAGACCAAGTGATCGACTAGATTGTTATTTGAACAACCGTCAGGATCGTCCTCGGTGATGTTGTTGTCAGCGATGGACAGCTGGACTTTATAGGCACCTGGATTGTCGAACGAGTGGCTAACGACGGGACCCGTGCTCGATGTGTTATCGTCCCCAAAATCCCATTCCCACGAAACGATTTCAAAATTATCCGCAACAGTTGAATTGGAGGCATCGAATGTGATCTCTTCCCCAGGGCAAGCCAAGTGTGGAATCGGTTCGCCACTGTCTACAATGGCAAACGGACGTTCGCACGGGTAACCGCAACTCATCTCTGCTACAAAACTACCTTCACCAGCTGCATCCGAAGTGAAATGCAGCGTAAGGCATCCGGTAGGATTGTCTTCTGAAGCGAAGATTTCCAATCCTTGTGCTTCGTATTCAATGTAGGTACCAAGGATGGGAGCGGTATCATCGGGACCATCGAATATTTGAAGGATGTCCCCGGGACCCAAGTTGGCCAATGCCCAATACAGCGTAATGATCGTCTCTGGAGCTTCCGGGCATACCGTCATGGTAATGTCCTCATTCGCACCGTAATCCCCGGCACTGAGCCCCGTGTCCACAAGGAATCCTTGGCAGGTTTCCAGCGTCGTGTTGGAAATGGCGATTTCCTGAGCTGACGATGCCGAAAACAGCAGCGCTGTCATGGCGAAAAAGGCAATCAATCGATTCATAAAGAATGGTTTCATTTCAGGCTTGCATGTTGATGAGACAGGAGCATCAGCTCATTGTGCCATTCATCCGCGAAAGATAAACAACTACGGGGCTAGGATGGTTGCAGACGACGGAACTGTTGGGCCCAAATTGCGAAGTCGCCCATCATTCCTCACTTTTTCGGCTGCATAAGGTTGCGGATAAAAAATCTGACTATCTTTGCCCCCCCAAACGGGGATTTATGACCTCTTAGCTCAGCTGGTTAGAGCATCTCACTTTTAATGAGAGGGTCCTGGGTTCGAGTCCCAGAGGGGTCACAAAAAGAAGGCGTCTGAGGCGCCCTTCTTTTTGCACCGCCCAGGTGCTGAAATTGGTAGACAGGCATGGTTGAGGGCCATGTGTCCGTTAGGGCGTGCGGGTTCGAGTCCCGCCCTGGGCACTTCACTCCTACCCGGGTGGCGAAATTGGTAGACGCGCAGTCTTCAGGCGGCTGTGCCTTCGGGCGTGCTGGTTCGAGTCCAGTTCCGGGTACTCAAAGAAGCTTTGGCGCAGCCAAGGCTTTTTTTGTACCGCTCAAGTTGGTTCGAACCCCACGCACGGATTCAGATGTGCATTTGCATCATTTGACCTGCGCTGCGGCTTATCTTTGTTCTGTGGTTACCAACAACCCCATCGGGGCGCTCCAAAGTGCGTCCATTGCTGGAGTCGAAAGGCCGTTTTTGATCAGCGGCCCGTGCAGCGCTGAATCCGAGCAACAAGTATTGGAAACAGCGCGGGCATTGCAACAAATGGGCATCCACCTGTTTCGAGCGGGAGTTTGGAAACCGCGCACAAGGCCCAATTCATTCGAGGGACGCGGAGCCCCCGCGTTGGATTGGTTGATTTCGGCAAGGCACGAAACCGGCATTCCCGTAGCCACCGAAGTGGCCAATGCCCAACACGTTGAATCCTGCTTGAAGGTGGGCATCGATGTGCTTTGGATTGGTGCCCGAACCACCGTCAGCCCTTTCGCCGTGCAAGAAATCGCCACGGCACTCGAAGGAACCAACGTTCCGGTTTTTGTCAAAAACCCGATGCACGCTGACTTGTCCTTGTGGATGGGAGCCATTGAACGCGTGCGCAAAGCAACGGATGCACCGGTTTGGGCCATCCACCGCGGTTTTAGCCGCTACGGCCAGCAAGAATACCGCAACGCACCCATGTGGGAAATCGCTATTGCGCTTCAAATGGCCATGCCCGATTTGCGCATCATTTGCGACCCGAGCCACATCGCAGGCAAACGTGAGCTGCTCGAGCGCGTCGCACAGAAAGCGATGGATTTAGGCATGCACGGCCTCATGATGGAAAGCCACTGCCAGCCGGAAACGGCGATGAGCGATGCCGACCAGCAGGTCACCCCTGCTCAATACAAGGCCATCATCGAAAGGCTAACCATCCGAGACGTGCATTCCAAGCCAGCAGATCCCGCCAACCTCGATGCCCTTCGCTTGCAAATGGACTCCATTGACGAACAGGTCATTGAGCTGCTTGAAGCCCGCATGAACTTGGCCCGTGAAATCGGCCAATACAAGAAGAACCATGGCATGACCATCCTGCAGATGAAGCGATGGAAAGAAGTATTCAAGACCCGAGGTGCATGGGCTGAAGCGGCAGGTTTGGGTCCGGAATTCATAGAAACCTACCTCGAACAGGTTCACAAAGAGAGCATCCGGGTGCAAAACGAGGAGATGTCTCGAAAAAATTCCAAATAATAAACTACTGGTTTTCAGTTGTTTATGTGGAAATATCGATTTTTTTTCAGAAAAGTGTAACCAAAAAAGAGCTGCCCCCGTAATAGCAGTTAGGTTTTGGTTTTGCCACGCTCGAATTTGAGCGTAAATGAATCAGGCGATTTGGTGAGAAGGGGTCCCTCAACGGAGGGGCCCCTTTGATTTTTTCAGCCCAGCCGGATTCACGTTTTTCGTGTAAACATGTGCAACCAAATCGATCGGCTCAACCGCATAAGTATGGGCATTAAGAGGACCACGAGCACGATTCCTGTTGTCAAGAAAAAAGAAACATCCTCGAAAAAGGTGAAGGTTATCCAGCCCCATTGATCCAAACAGGTAAGCGCCACAAACAACGCGACCCACAACGCGACGGTCAGCGCATAAGAAACGTAGGCGGCGCCAAAATAAAATCCTGGCTCGCGCCCAAAATCTTCCCCACACACTGGACAAGTCGGGGGCATGTCACTCAACCGCTTCAAGTTGTACGCGCTTGAACAAAAGAGTTTTCCTTCGTAGCACTTTGGACAACGGTTGTTGAGCAATGCCCCCATACGGGTCTTCTTTTGACGCATTCCGGTGGGTTTATTGGTTCAAGTCTTGCATGGTGACGAGCCGGTGGTACAGGCCGTCTTCTGCCATCAATTCCTCGTGGGTACCGGTTTCTACGATGCAGCCTTTGTCCAACACGATGATCTTGTCGGCGTAGCGCACCGTGCTCAATCGGTGCGCTACGACCAAACTCGTCCGCCCTTGCATCAATCTGCCAATGGCCTCCTGAACCTTTTGTTCGGAAGCTGTATCCAACGCGGATGTGGCTTCATCCAATAGCAACACCGGCGGGTCCTTGTAAACGGCCCGGGCAATGCTCAAGCGCTGGCGTTGGCCTCCGCTCAATTTGCCGCCACCGTCTCCAACATTCGCGTTCCACTGTCCCTCCATGGCTTCGATGAATTCTCGCGCATTGGCCGCTTCGGCAGCCGCCTCAAGCCGTTGCTCATCCACCTGCCCTCCGGCCAGCGAATTCAGGTCAATATTCTGCGCTACTGAAGCATTGAAAATCCGAGATTCTTGCGTGACCAGGCCCAATTGTGCTCTGAAGCTGGACATTTCAAACGTGCTGACATCGGCTCCGTCCCAAGCGATGTGGCCAGCTTGAACGTCATAGAAACGGGCCAGGAGGTGCATCAAGGTGGTTTTGCCTGAACCACTTGGTCCGACCAGGGCAACCGTTTCGCCTTTTTTGACCGTAAACGAAACATCCTTCAACACCTGTTCAGCCCCGTAAGCAAAGGTGATGTTCTCGAAGCGGATCTCTGACTCCAATGGCCGGGCCTCAGCGGTTCCTGCATTGACCTCTTCAGCTGCCTCCAACACCTCATCCAAGCGATCCAACGATGCCGCCCCTTTTTGAATGCGGAACCATCCGTCACTGATGGAACGAGCAGGCGGAATGATTTGGGAAAACACCACCAAGTACCCGATGAACCAGTCCCCGGTCAACCCGCCTTCTCCACTCAAAACGAGCCTGCCTCCAAACCACAACAACACCGCCATGACGGTGAGCGAAACCGTTTCCGAGACCGGCGATGACAGGTATTCGCGCTTGTACAGCCGGCGCATCAATTTGAAGAAGCGTTGGTTCGATGCGTCAAATCGGCGAAGAAAGCGTTCTTCAGCATGAAACGCCTTGACCACAGCCATGCCCGCCAGGGTCTCCTCCAAGATGGATACGAGTCCACCCAATTCCTCCTTTCCCTTCCGGGCGGCGTATTTCAAGCTCTTCGCAATGCGGCTGATGACGAAACCGCTGAGCGGCAAGAACAAGATGGAAAACAAGGTCAGCTCCCAACTCAAGTAAAACAACGTGCCCAAGGACACCAAGATGGCAATGGGCGCCTTGAACAGGATTTCAACCGTACCGATGATGCTGAATTCCACCTCCATCAGGTCATTGGTCATGCGGCTAATCGCATCCCCTTTCCGCGCATCGGAGTACCACGCCATCGGCAATTTCAGCACCTTGACGTACATCGCATTCCGCAAGTCACGGCTGACGCCGGTTCGAATCGTCGCCAGCGAAAACAAGGCCGCATAGCCCACGGCATTCTTCAACACCGTGACCCCGACGATGCCCAAGCAGATGTAAAGGAGTGCCACCTCAGGTCCAACGGCGTGCACGAAAGCGTCAAATTGACCGCTCAATTGTTCGATTCCGGCAGCATCCGCCGGCAACTCCACGGGTGCTGCCGCGCCTTCTCCTCCGAAGAGAATGCGCAAAAAAGGAACGACACTCAGAAACGTGAAGAGGGACAAAAAGGCATTCAGGATGTTGCACACGAGGTTAACCGACAAGTTGGCCTTGTACGGCAACACATACCCAATCAACTCGCGAAGTCGCTTCAAATCAATGGTCCTTCAACCCGTCCACCAACTGGACAGACAGCCCAATGTAATTACTTGGGGATAAACGATGGAGCTCCTGTTTTATTTCCTCGGAAACATCCAGGGTCTCGATGAAGGCCTGGATGCTCTCCTTCGTGATGACCGTGTTCTGTCGTGTTAACGCCTTCAACGCCTCGTAGGGTTGAGGGTACCCTTCCCTTCGCAAGATGGTCTGAATGCCTTCCGCGACCACTGCCCAGTTGGCATCGAGGTCAGCCTGAATGGCTCCGGCGTTCAACAACAATTTACCCAGTCCTTTTTGCAAAGATTGCAAGGCGACCAGACTGTGACCGAGGGGAACGCTCAAATTCCGCAACACCGTTGAATCGGTGAGATCCCGCTGCAACCGACTCATCGGCAACTTCTCCGCAAAATGCTGCAAAAGCGCGTTGGACACCCCCCAATTGCCTTCAGCGTTCTCAAAATCTATGGGATTCACTTTGTGTGGCATCGCACTGCTGCCCACCTCACCGGCTTTGATTTTTTGCTTGAAGTATTCGTGGCTGATGTAGGTCCAGACGTCTTTGCACAAGTCCATCAAAATAACGTGTATGCGGCGCACCGTGTCGCACCATTCAGCCAAGCCGTCGTAATGTTCAATTTGCGTCGTAATCTGGCTGCGCGTCAAGCCGAGTCCTTCGCCAACAAACCGATTGGCAAAGGCCATCCAATCTGAATCGGGATAGGCCACATGGTGGGCATTGAACTGGCCGGTGGCCCCACCGAATTTGGCCGGGTAATCAAGGGCTTTCAATTTCCTGAGTTGCACGTTCAAGCGGTCCACGAACACGGCCCATTCTTTGCCAAGTGTCACCGGGGAGGCCGGCTGGCCATGGGTACGCGCCAACATGGGAATCTCACGCCATTCCCGTGCTTGGGCCAAAAGCGTCGCGCGCACCTCATCGAGGTACGGAATGAACACCTCTTCGGTAACGCGCTTCAGGGACAGCGGAATGGCGGTGTTGTTTACGTCCTGAGACGTCAACCCAAAATGCACAAACTCCTGGATCGCTCCGCAGCCCAATTCCGTCATGCGCTCCTTGATGAAATACTCTACCGCTTTGACATCGTGGTTGGTGACGCGCTCAAATGCTTTGATTTTTTCGGCATCCGATTCCGAAAACTGCGTGTAGATCGCTCGAAGGTCACGCAGGGTATTCGGCTCCAACTTCGGTGTTTTCAATGCGGGTTCTCCCACCAGTGCAATGAAATATTCCACCTCTACCTCCACCCGGTATTTCATAAGCCCCCACTCCGACAGATAAGGTGCAAGCTCAGCTGTTTTGCTTCGATAACGACCGTCGATTGGGGAAAGGGCTGTGAGTTCGTTCAACTGCATAAATACGGACCTGTGTGAGGGACAAAAATACGGCTGATTTCAACGCGTTTCACTCGAATTCCTCGAACTTCGCACTATGAAATCGACGTTCACAATTGAAGGCATGACCTGCAGCGGTTGTGCTGCAAAAGTGACCTACACCTTGCAGCAAATCGATTCTGTCTCCGAGGTGACAGTGGACCTCGATGCCCGACAAGCGACCGTCAGAGCCAATCGCCCCATCGACGTGTCGGAAGTTTCATCCGAACTGGCGCAATTCCCGAAGTATTCGGTGGGCCCCACCGCTTCGAACACCGACACAGCAGCTGCGCTAAAACCGGTGCATTGGCGAACCTATTGGCCGCTCATTTTGATCGGCCTCTTCATCTCGGTCGTGGCAACCGGAATCACGTGGCAAACCGCAGGCACCATGACCGCTTGGATGGAGTACTTCATGGGTGGATTCTTCTTGGTTTTTTCGTTTTTCAAATTCCTCGATATTCGAGGGTTCGCTGAGAGCTATCGGTCGTACGATTTGTTGGCCAAGGCCGTACCGGCGTATGGATTCGTCTACCCTTTCCTCGAATTGGCGTTGGGCTTGGCCTGGGCATTTGAAGGCGGCTCCTTTCGCGTCGCCTTGAGCACGGTGGCATTGATGGGCTTCAGCGCCATCGGGGTCATCGCAGCCGTTAGCCGGAGACAACAAATTCAATGTGCATGCCTGGGTACGGTGTTCAACCTGCCCATGAGCACGGTGACCATCATCGAGGACTTGCTCATGGTCGGAATGGCCGGAGCGCTTCTTATCCCCTAAATTTTCACCATGCAACTTCACACCATCCACACAGGGAACTTCATGCTGGACGGCGGTGCCATGTTCGGTGTGGTCCCGAAGTCGTTGTGGTCTCGGCACATGACCGCGGACGCGAACAACCTCTGTTCGTGGGCCATGCGATGCCTGCTCGTTGAGCATGGTGACAACCTCTTGCTGGTGGATACTGGGATTGGGTCGAAGCAATCGGAAAAATTCTTCAGCCACTACCACCTGCACGGCGACGACTCACTTGATCGATCGCTCGCTGTGCGCGGTTTTTCCCGTGCGGACATTACCGATGTTTTGCTCACGCACCTGCACTTTGATCACGTCGGCGGTGCCGTTGAACGCGACACCAACGGCTTGCTCACACCGGCTTTCCCCAACGCGCAGTTCTGGACGTGCCAGCGCCATTGGGACTGGGCCATGAACCCGAATCCACGCGAAAAAGCCAGTTTCCTGAGCGAGAACCTATTGCCATTGGAGGAAAGCGGACAGCTTCGTTTCATCGCCCGCGATGGACGGTGGAATCGGGAACCTTTTGGCGATCGCTTCCCGGGTCTGGACATCTTTTTTGCCGATGGCCACACCGATAGCCAAATGCTGCCGGTCGTCTCTTACCGAGGAACGCGGGTCGCATACATGGCGGATTTGACCCCAGCCGCGGCACACTTGCCCATGGCTTGGGTCATCGGATACGACACCCGCCCCTTGCTCACCATGGAAGAAAAGGCCTTGTTGTTGGAAGAGGCACACCGAGAAGATTGGATGCTGTTTTTCGAACATGACGCCGTCAACGCGTGTTGCCGATTGGAAGCGACTGAAAAAGGGATTCGGGCTACCGGGCTTGCGCCGAGCTTCGAAGAGGCGTGGGGCTGAAGGGAATCAACGCCCTAATAGGCCCCGGTTGATGCGTTTAACCAATGCCGGCCCTTCATGAATCAGGCCCGAATAGACCTGCACGAGGCTCGCTCCAGCTTCGAGCTTTTCTTGGGCATCTTCGGGGCCACAGATGCCTCCGACGCCAATGATCGGGAACCCACCTTTGGACTGCCCGTGCAGGTACCGAATGACTTCGGTTGAACGTTCGCGAACTGGCGCACCGCTCAAACCACCTGCACCCATCTGCTCAACTTCCTCGGCCGAAGTCCGCAACCCGGCCCTTGAAATCGTGGTGTTCGTCGCAATCACCCCTGCAATGCCCGTTTCCTGAACGAGTTCGACGATATCGTCCAGCTGGTCATTGGTCAAATCCGGTGCGATTTTCAGGAAAATAGGACGCTCTACGGGCCGATTCAAACACTCCTTCATGAGGGTTTCAAGGAGCCGCTGAAGCGGTTCTTTCTCCTGCAATTCGCGCAGGCCTGGTGTGTTGGGTGAACTCACGTTGACCACGAAATAGTCGACATGGTCGTAGAGTGCGTTGAAGCACTGCACGTAGTCCGATTCGGCTTTTTCGTTGGGCGTGATCTTGTTCTTTCCAATGTTTCCGCCGACAATTAAGCCCGATGGACGCTTCCGCAAACGGGCTGCTGCCGCTGCCATCCCCGAATTATTGAAGCCCATCCGGTTGATGATGCCCTTGTCTTTTGGCAAGCGGAACAGCCGGGGTTGGGGATTGCCTTCTTGCGGCAAAGGGGTCACGGTACCGATTTCAACAAAGCCGAATCCCAACACCCGCATCTGTTTCAACCAGCGCGCATCCTTGTCAAAACCCGCTGCCAATCCCACCGGATTGGGAAACTTCAGTCCGGCGACTTCCACCGCCAATTCGTCGGAATGCACAGCATACAGCGACCGCAACAGCGACCGCACCCCGGGAATTGCGCAGACAAACGTCAACAACGCCATTGTCCACTCGTGGGCCTTTTCGGGCTGCAGTTTAAAAATCAGTGGCTTTAGCGTCTTGTACATGGCGCGAAAATAATGCGATTCCGCGTGTTGGCTGTGGAAAAATCTGTTGATAGCGAAGGCAACACAACCCCTCAGAAGCGTGTGCTCAGGAAATAGATTTGATTCCCAACGATGAAGAACCTCGGGCTTTTTAGTTGGATGAAGAGGCGGAAACTCACCGAAGAACAGGTGGCAGCCCTCTTCGTGGAAACCACTTTTGAAACAGTGGAGCAAGGCTGGCCGGAAATCGCTGCCTTCCTCAATGAATCGCCTGTCTTCATCCAACGACCCAACCTCGACCAAGAGGACTACGGCCGTTTCTTGATGATCATTGTTTCAGCCAACCTTCAGCTCATCCCCAAGCACTTCGACAGCGGCGTCGACCGGCAAATCATCCAACACATATGTTCCAAATTTGCCCTGGCATTCAGCTTAACGCCCGATGCCTTCACTTCCAAAGTGAAGAATTACCGGTCGTTCATGAAGCAGATCAACCGGCCGTCCAAGAACCTCGTGACAGCGATGACCCGCGCCATCTTTTATAAGTACCACTTGAACCAGTTTCAAGAGCCGTACTTCCGCGACATGAACACACCAGAGCCGAACATTCAACGCGAGCTCAAAGGACTGATGGCGCACTTCCTTTGGGACTGGGACGCCTTCACAGAAAACTACCGCGTCTCCGCAAGTAACGTTCGCCTAGGATAAGCGGTCCAAATCCCGAGCCTGGTCTTTATCCTTGAGCGATGCGCGTTTGTCGTGCAGCTTCTTCCCCTTCGCCACTGCAATGTTCACCTTGGCGTATCCGCTTTGCGCGATGAACATTTTCACGGGTACCACGGTGACGCCGACATCCTTCAATCGCTTTTCCAATTTCTTTAGCTCGGTTTTTTGCAGCAAGAGCTTTCGGGGACGCCGAACCTCGTGCGGCATGTAACCGGCATTGGGGTATTCGGCGATGTACATGTTGTAAACGAAAAACTCTCCCCCATTAAAACGGCAATAGGCCTCACCTATGCTGGCCTTCCCCGCTCGGATGGACTTGATCTCTGAACCGACCAATTGGATTCCGGCCGTGAATTCATCCGTCAAGAAATAGGTGTAAGACGCCTTCTTATTTTTGATCTCAACGGCCATGGCAACAAAAGTACAGCAAGGAGTCCACTGCCGTCCTACCTTTGAGTCATGGAAGCGAAACCCATCGATTCGACCATACAGGCCATGCCCAAAGTGGAACTCCACTGCCATTTGGAGTTGGCAATTCGGCAAGAAACCCTGAAGCGGTTCGCTTTGGAGCGTGGATACGACGTGGCGGACGAGGTGAAATTCGCCGAGGCCTTTCTCATACAATCCCCCATGGGAGAGTTGCCTTCCGTTTTGCATAAATTCCTCAACACCCGCGACGTGCTCGATGCTGCCGACTGCATTGAGCAAGTGGCCTTCGAAGTGTGCGAGGACATGTACCTCCATTCCAATGTGCGCATCCTCGAATTGCGCTATGCTCCGAGTTTTTTGTTGGACAAACACACCCACATCTCGCCCGATGCCTTACAAGAAGCCATTCAACGCGGTGTCACGCGGGCCGAAGCGATGTATCCAATCGCCGTCGGCCTCATCTGCATTTTGCAACGCACCAAATCCGCTGAGGACAATGCATATTGGGTGGATTTTGCCTTAAACCACAAAAATGGGTTCCTCGCATTGGACCTCGCGGACAACGAAGTAGACTTCGATCCTGAACCCTTCATTCCGTTGTTTCAACGTGCAAAAGCCGGCGGGCTGGGCATCACCGTACACGCCGGAGAACCCCGCGTGACTGGCATTTCCAAAAATATCACTACGGCCATCGAAGCCATGGGCGCCGACCGCATCGGCCACGGGCTGCAAGCCATTGAAGACCCTCGAGTCGTCGACTTGCTGGTGCGCACCGAAACCCCGCTTGAGCTCTGCCCTACGAGCAATTGGTTGACCGGCGCATGCGATGGTCTGCATGCCCACCCCATTAGAGAATTATTCGAAGCCGGAGTGCATACGACCATCAATACCGATGACCCGGGCATCATGGTCACGCACCTGAACCGGGAATTTCAGCACGTTCACGAACACATGGGATTTACCCCGGAACAGCTTCGGCAATGCGTCGATTGGGCGCTCGCACACAGCTTCATCCCCGCAGCGAAGAAAAAAGCCGTTTGGCCGTCGCCATGAGTTTGTCCCGCTTGCACAATCTCCTCTTAACAGGGTGTGCGTTTGCATTCGTCTCAACGACCCTGGGGCAAGCCACCGTGGGAACCATGAACCTGGAGCCCGATGCCAATCAAGATTATGTGCTTTTCAGTCCAAACGGCTCCGAAACCACCTATATCATTGACAAATGCGGAAGGCACGTCCACCACTGGGAAACGGAGGGGCGTCCCGGCTTGATGGCTTACTTCATGGACAACGGGGACCTTGTTCGAACGCGACGCCATCAAACAGGCCATTTTCAAGGCGGTGGAATTGGGGGCATCATTGAACGATTCGATTGGGAGGGAAATCTGTTGTGGACCGACACCCTCGCGACATTTTCCCAGCACCAGCACCACGACATCGCCGTCATGCCCAATGGCAACATCCTCGCCATCCTGTGGGAAAAATGGTTGGCTGAAGATGCCATTGCACGCGGCCAATTGCCTGAACTCGCATCGGAAGAGGTTTGGGTCACACGTGTGGTCGAATTGGCTCCGCTTCCGAATTCAGGAAGCGAGGTCGTATGGTCTTGGAGTCCGTGGGAACACCTCATTCAAAATACGGACCCCGCCCTTCCCGATTTCGGCGAGCCATCGGATCACCCCAGGCGTTTCAACATCAATTTTGAGGCCGTGGCCGAATCAGAAGGACCGGGCTTCGGGCAAGAAGCGGCATACGACTGGATGCATGTCAACAGCATTCACTACCACGCGGAACGCGATGAAATCGCATTGAGCAGCCGGCATTGGAACGAAGTGTGGATCATCGACCACAGCACCACCACCGAAGAAGCAGCCGGAAGCAGCGGAGGACAGCATGGCAGAGGCGGAGACCTGCTCTGGCGCTGGGGCAATCCGGTGGCGTACGGCCAAGGGGATGAAAGCAACCAAAAGTTTTTCGGCCAACACGACGCCCAATTCATGGCCAACCCAGACGGGTTGAGCATCAGCGTGTACAACAACGGTGTGGGGCGTCCCGACGGTAATTACAGCACGGTTCAGCACATCCACGTCCCGTTGGACGGGAACGGCGGGTTCGGCGATCCCGACAATGGAGCCTTCGGGCCTGAAACGGCTGCATGGACCTATCCCTCGACCCCCGACTTCAACTTTTACTCTCCCAACATCTCCGGGTACACCGAACTGACCGATGGCCACCACCTCATCTGCCAAGGAGCCGATGGACGGTTTTTCGAACTGAACAATGCGGGCAATCTCGTGTGGGAATACATCAACCCCATCACGGGCACTGGCCCCCTGACTCAGGGCAGCAATCCGGTCCAAAATGGGGTGTTCCGAGCTACATCTGTACCAGCGTCTCATCCGGGTTTGGAAGGACGCAACCTCGAGCCGAGTGACCCACTAGAACTGAACCCCATTCCATTGGATTGCAGCGTTGAAGTGGAAGAAATCGCGACCGACCAATCCATTCGCATGTGGCCCAATCCTGCGAACAAATCTCTAAACATCAGCAACTTGGACCCCATCGTGCCAACCAATATCGTTGTTTTCAATGCCATGGGGCGATTGCATTGGACCGGGACTGCCACCTTTGAGACAACCGTTGATATTCAATTTTGGCCACCGGGACTGTATGTCGCAATTTTACACCGAGGAAAGGGCGACGGTCCCATTCAAGTTCCCGTGACCCACAAATTCCTAGTCGAATGAAAACCACACCCTGTATCGCCGCACTGCTGAGTATGCTGCCCTTGGCTTGGGTTTGCGGTCAATCCAATACCGTTGGAACGATTGCTTACGATCCGGCTTTGTACGCAGACGGTTATACCCTGATTTACCCCCACAATCAACCGCATGCCCGGCTCATTGATGCCTGCGGAGAGGTGGTGCACATGTGGACCAATGACTCGCTTCGCCGCCCGGGCAACAGTGCCTATTTGACGCCAATGGGTAGCTTGATCTGGGCACACCGCCCGGCCAATTTCCAGGGCGACGCGATTTGGGCCGGTGGAGGAGGTGCCGTCATTGAAGGACGTTCCTGGAACAACAACATCCAATGGAACTATACCCTGAATGATTCGACGGGGCGCTTGCACCACGACTTTGCATTGACCAACGCAGGAACTGTGTTGGCCATCGCTTGGGAGCGCATCGATTCCATTGCAGCAGTGGAGGCCGGACGTGACCCCGAACTGCTGGAAGACGGCGAGCTTTGGAGCGAACGCATCATCGAATTGTTGCCCAACGAATCGGGAGGGGCCGATGTCATTTGGGAGTGGCGGGTGTGGGACCACCTCGTTCAAGATTTCGATTCCACCAAAGCCAATTTTGGCGTCCCTGAATTTGCGCCCCAACGTGTGAACCTCAATTTCGGCTCCCCCAGTTCGGCAGCACCGGATTGGCTCCACATCAACAGCATCGACTACAACCCGGCCCTGGATCACATCTTACTGAGCGTACCGACTTTCGATGAATTGTGGATCATCGATAAGGGAGCTCCGAACGGGGGGTTGATTTGGCGCTGGGGCAACCCGGAAGCGTATGATCGGGGCACGAGTGAAGACCAGCTCCTTCACTACCAGCATGCCGCCCGCTGGTTGGATGCACCCTACCACCAAGGCTCACCTGATTTTGGCAAAATCGCCGTCTTCAACAACCGCAACCCGGGCCCAACAGGCCCTTATTCCAGTGCCCATTTGATTGCGCCAGAACTCATCGAAACAGAGGCCTACACGGCCTACATGATGAACACAATCAACGATACCGCCACCTATGCCCCGGTTGATTTCGATTGGAACTGGACGGCACCGAACCCAACCGATTTTTTCAGCAGCGGTCTTTCCAACTTCGAACGGCTGCCCAACGGCAACAACCTCATCCTGAGCGGACGCACCGGAGAAATTTATGAGTTCACAGCGACGGGTGATACGGCCTGGTATTACCGTGTGCCTCTTCAAGGTGGAACAACCATAGCACAGGGCACAGAACTCGGTATGAATGACAACCTGCTTTTCCGCGCGACGCGTTACCCGGCACAATTCCCGGTGTTCAATTCGGTGGACCTTACACCAATGGGTGCGTGGGAGTTGGACCCTGCTCCCCTTTTGGTTTGTCAACCCTGCACCCTATCGGCCACCTTGAACATTGAACCCGGGGCAGCCTCTGTCGATGTGGCCGGAGCCAATGGAACCTACACGGTCCATTGGATGGTGAATGGCTCCGAAGTCTGCACGGGAGACGAATTAACCCTGGAAGGCCCCTGCTCCGATGCTGCCGAAGCGTTGATGGATGGCGCAGAAATCGAGGTCATTGTTGTGGATCAATCCGGATGCGAATTCGCAACACAGTTTGCTTGGATCCCTTCTTCTGTCACGGAGCACAATCAATCGTTTCACGTGTGGCCCAATCCGGCCTATGAAACCGTGTACGTCGCGGGATTCCAGGATGAAGAAACCGCCACCTTGCACACCCTCACTGGCCAACTCGTAGCCACCCAGAAATTGATTGCTGATGCGGCGACTTCGCGCATTGACATCAGCTTCCTCCCAACTGGAGTCTACCTCCTTCGCGTGGGTTCGAAGTGCACGCACATCCTCATCCGTCGTTAACTTTAGAGCATGACCACAGAACCCACCATTCTGACTTCGACGCACAACGGGATCTGCACCATCACGTTGAACCGACCATCGGTATTCAACAGCTTCAACCAGGACATGGGACAAGCGTTTCAAGAAGCCCTTGATGACGCGGCCTCTGATGGCACCGTGCGTTGCGTGGTCATAACGGGCAACGGTAAGGCCTTCTGCGCGGGACAAGACCTCAAGGAAGTCACCGCGCCGGATGCACCAGATTTCACTGAAATCGTCGAACAGACCTACAACGAAAGCATCCGCCGCATCCGATCCATGGAAAAGCCCGTGATCGGCGCTATCAATGGCGTAGCAGCCGGAGCCGGAGCGAACATCGCACTGGCCTGTGACTTGACCGTGGCAAGGGACTCCGTTCGCTTCATCCAAGCATTCTCCAAAATCGGCCTCATTCCCGACAGCGGAGGAACATGGTTCTTACCGCGCCTGGTGGGCATGCAACGAGCCGCAGCATTGGCTTTCCTTGGAGACAAGTTGAGCGCCTCCGAAGCTCAGGCCATCGGGCTCATCCACAAAGCTGTGGCCGATGAGGACTTCGAGGCCGAAGTGGCTGCGCTGGCCGAACGCCTTGCCCAGATGCCCACCCGGGGATTGGGCTTGACCAAACGTGCCTTCAATGCTGGATGGAACGCAGCGCTCTCGGACCACCTCACCACCGAGCGGGACCTGCAAATGGAAGCTTCGAAAACCGAAGACTATGCCGAAGGCGTTTCAGCATTCCTCGAAAAGCGTGCACCCCAATTCAAAGGATCATGACCGGTGACTGGATTGCTGTAGCGGACTGTTTGCCGGAAGACGACCAACGCGTTTTGGCGTTCATCCCTGAGAACAGGGTGTTCCTCCCGGGCAAGGACCAGGCCTTTGAAATTCGGGAAGTCATCGTGCTTCGATTCTGCGCAGATTACTTTGCGGACCAGGCCGAAAAACGCGAAAAGCACGGGCGTCACTTCTGGGCGGGAGAAGGCAACAGCAATCACTTCTTCGACGACGTGACGCATTGGATGCCGATGCCGGTCCAACCGGACATGACGTAAGTATCAGCGGTGCGCGAGCGCGTGCATTTGAATGGCTGCCAATCCAGCCGTTTCCGTGCGCAGGCGCTGCTCTCCAAGGGAAACGGCGACGGCGCCTTTTGACCGTGCCGCCTCAATCTCTGATGGCGTAAAATCGCCTTCAGGCCCGATGGCCACCCAGCATGGTTGCGTCGTCGCTATCGCATCAAACAAGTGCTGTTTTTCAGTTGGTTCACAGTGGGCGACAAAGCCTTGATTCGCACTGGCCTCACCTGCGTTCAGCCACTCCTGCCACAATACCGCCGGCGCCAACTCGGTGAGCCATAGCTGCTGGGATTGTTTCAATGCACTGACCAAAATCTTTTCCCAGCGCTCTGCCTTTTCGGTTTTCCGTTCGCTCCGTTCCGTCCACACGGGTTGAATTTTACGAACCCCGTATTCCATGGCCTTCTCCAAGAGCCATTCAAAGCGGTCGGTGCTTTTCGTGGGTGCAATGACCAACGTGAGGGGAAATGCGGGCGCTGGCTGGGTTTCCACCAATTTCGTGGACAGCACACAACGGCGTTTATCCGCTTCCGTCAAGACGCCTTCATACCGGTGGCCTTTGCCATCAACCAAACCGACACAGTCCCCCACCTGCCCTCGCAACACGCGGACCAGATGCTTGGACTCATCGGGGTTCAATGCGTGAACCGCATCAACCGTGGGCGCATAAAAGAATCGCATGGCCCAAAGGTATTCGCCGCTGGCGAATTTTAAGCAGAGACCGGCGCTGCTTCCAGCATGGCGGCATTGGCCGCGTGTTCGAATTGCGCAAAATTCGAATTGAACAACTGGGCTAGTTTGGCCACCGCAGCTTGATATGCTGAGGCGTCCTCCCACACCTTCGCCGGAATCAGCACCTCATCTGGGACACCGGGACAAGCCGTTGGCGAATGCAGTCCGAATACAGGGTCCTTGTACATCGGGGCGCCGTCGAGTCCTCCGTTCATGGCGGCGCGGATCATGGCCCGCGTGTGCTTGAGCTTCATACGTGTTCCTACCCCGTATCCTCCACCGGTCCAGCCGGTATTGACGAGCCAAATGCGCGCGCCGTGCCGCTCCACCTTCTCCGCGAGCATTTCCGCATAGTCGGTCGGAGGCAAAGGCATGAACGGTGCGCCGAAACAAGCCGAGAAGGTCGCCTGCGGTTCCGTGACTCCGACTTCCGTTCCTGCAACTTTCGCGGTGTACCCGGATAGGAAGTGGTACATCGCTTGTCCCGCATCCAAACGGCTGATGGGAGGCAACACACCGAACGCATCGCAGGTCAAAAAGAAGATGTCTTTGGGGTGGGCACCCGTCCCGTCTGTGGACGCGCCAGGGATGTGCGTAATCGGGTAAGAAACCCGGGTGTTTTGCGTGATGGAAGCGTCGAAGTAATCCGGTGTCACCCCGTCCTGCTGAAATCCGATGTTTTCGAGCATCGCGCCAAACTTGATGGCATTGTAGATCTGGGGTTCTCTGTCTCCATCGAGGTCGATGGTTTTGGCGTAGCAGCCACCTTCCATGTTGAACACACCGTCTTCGCCCCATCCGTGTTCGTCATCACCAATCAAGGTCCGGTCCACATCGCTCGAAAGCGTGGTTTTGCCCGTGCCGGAAAGGCCGAAGAAAACCGCCGTCTCCCCTGCATCATTGACATTGGACGAGCAGTGCATGGGAAATACTTTGTGCACCGTCGGCAACACAAAATTCATCACAGAGAACATGCCCTTCTTGATTTCGCCCGTGTAGGCGGAACCGGCAATGAGGATCAACTTCTTCGTAAAACTCACGGCCGTTACGTTTGCCTGTCGGCACCCGTGAACCTCCGGGCTCGCCTGAAAAGAAGGGGCACAAATGACGGTCCATTCAGGAGATGGCACCAGTACGTCTTCTTCATCCAGCCGAATGAACATGTTGGAAACGAATAGATTCGCCCATGCTTTTTCGGAAATGACACGCGTCTTGATCTGTGAAGCAGAATCGGCCCCGACAGCAGCGTCTCGGACAAACACACTCCGGCCTTTAAGATGGCGAGCAATGTCTTCATGCAGCCGATCGAATTGGACGGCCTCCATGGGCTGGTTGATGTCGCCCCAATCGACGCGATCCGCGGTGAGCTCGTCCTTGACGAGAAAACGGTCCTTGGGCGATCGTCCGGTGAATGCACCGGTCGACACGGCAAGCGCTCCGGCATCCGTCAGGACGCCCTCGCCCCGAAGCAGGGTTTGTAAAATAAGTTTGGCAGGGGGAAGGTTCCAGTGGGCGCGAGCCACTCCTTCCAGTTTGACGGCATCCAACGACGCGTCAAAGGGGGTGTTTCCAACGTGTTTCATGAGAGAACTGATCATTGCATTCCTCAGTGATAAAGATAGGTGAATTGCTAGGTAGGAAAAGGACGTTTGTTTCGAAGAAATTCAACAACAAATGTGAACCAGCTCAATGCCATGAGGATACCACCCAATGGGGCGACCCATCCCAATTGACCCAAAAGTTTGGAATCCGGTGCGACACCCTCGGCCCCCACGGTACCGGCAAAAAGCAATGTACCCAACACCAGCATTCGCTCGGCCCACATCCGGTCGTTCATGCCTCCACTTAGCGTGCGGACGACCACCATGGTCACGAGCCCCAACCCCATGAACCGAAAATATTCAACGGCGATGCCCCATCGGGTCTGAAGTTCTGCCGTGGCCATGCCGTGGCGACCGTATGCAGCGAGCAGGACGGAGGCACCAACACACAGCAATCCCCAAGCAACCCAAAGGCGTTGTTCGCGGTTGAATGATGGCATGGCCCAAACTTATTTCCAACCCGGTCGGTCACATTTGAGGAAACATGCGAAGTAATCAACAGGAATCGGATAACTTGCCCACATGAAGCCCCGTCAGTTCTGCCTCACCCTGTTTGCGCTATTGATTTTACACCGTTCGGCTGTTGGGCAAACCCCGTGGGGCTGGAGCCTTTCCGAGGGGCCCGAAGTGACCATCGATGAGACGGCAATGCCTCACCCTTTCACAGGTGGAATGAGTGCCCCGCAGTGGTCAGAAATAGACATGGATTGGGACGGTGACATGGATTTGTTTGCCTTCGATCGAGACGGTAGCCGAATTTTGGTGTTTGAAAAAACAGAGACCGGCGATTGGCACGAGCGTCCGGACTGGTGCCTCGGATGGCCCGCTCTTAAGCACTGGGCCTTGTTGCGCGATTTTGATTGCGATGGACTGCCCGACCTGTTCACCGGCTACCAAAACAGCATCCACGTCTACCGCAACGCCACAACGGTACCGGGAGTTCCAGCGTTCGAGCCTTACGCACTGCCGCTTTCAGCCAGTTGGGATTTCGGAACTGGGGCCCAAGAACTGCCACTGGTGTGTTTGACCATTGACAAGCCCGCCATTTTCGACGTGGACAACGACGGCGACCTCGACTTTATTTGCTTCACCGAGACGAGCACTTCCCTGTACCGGTTTTCTGGACAATCGGCTTGCGGGCTGGACCTGGTCTGCACGAACCGGTGTTACGGCATGGTATCCGAGGGATCGGAGGACAACACGCTATTTATCGGAGCCGATCACAACTGCAGTTTCAATGTGGTCGATCCTGAAGGTCGACCAGCTCCCACCGAAGGGGAAGCAGCCCAGCGAGACGGCGTTCACGCCGGGGGAGCGATCACGGCTTTGCAATGCGACGGAGAAAATTTCCACGACCTGCTCATCTCGGACGTCACCTACCCGACCATGAGCGGCCTCATGCTGGAGGATGCCACCGATGGCCAAGACAGCACCGCCTGGGTGGATATGGCCTTCCCTGCCCTCGTGCCGCACACCGGTGAAGCCGATAGCATTGTGCTCCAACGGTTCCCTGCTGCGTATCCGATTGATCCGGATGAAGACGGCGATTGGGACTTGATCATCTCCCCCAACATTGCCTTGGAAATCAATGACGACCAGTGCGTTCAGCTGTGGGAAAACCAAGGAACTGCCGATGAACCCCTGTGGGCATTGGCCTCCGACCATTGGATCCAAGACGGCACCATTGATGTGGGACGTGGGGCCATTCCCGTTCTTCACGACCTGGATGGGGACGGCGATTTGGACCTCGCCGTTGGCAACAAGGAACGGTACGAAGGCGTCAACAACACCCCAACGGCACTGGCCCTCTTCGAGAATACGGGAACTGCATCCCAACCCGCCTTTGCATGGCATACTTGGAATGCCATTGATTTTGTGTTCAACGGCATTGAAAGCGGCCACCCGGCCTTTGGCGATTGGGATGGCGACGGCGATATCGATCTTATCGTCGGAGATGAACTGGGCTTGCTTCACGCATACAGCAACGAGGCCGAACCCGGCAGCTGGCCGGCGTGGACCTTATCCCAATTGGCCGTTCAAGATGCAGACGGTGAGGCCATTGATGTCGGGCAATTCGCCGCCCCGCAATTGATCGATGTCAGTGGTGACGGGCTGCTGGATCTGGTCGTCGGAGAAAAGAACGGCACCTTGTCGCTGTACCTGAATTGCGGTTCGGCTTCAACCCCCGCTTGGTGCCTCCAAACCACGCCCGAAACTGAAGCGAACTGGGGCGGCATCCAAGTCAACAATGCCCTCGGAATCAACGGGTACTCCACGCCGTGCTTGTACGATGATGGCAGCGGGCTTCACATTGCTGCTGGTAATGAGCTGGGGGAAATCCAATACTTCGGCACACTCGATTCGGAAGACATTCTTGCACCGCTCGAGGCCTCGGGCCCGTCTTGGAACGAGGCCATGCGAGGACTGCGTTCCAGTGGAACCCTCGGCGATATCACTGGCGATGGCATTCCCGAATTGGTCGTCGGCATTCAAAACGGTGGGTTGCGGTGGTTCAATGGTACGACTGTAGATATCACCGGCCACCAGCTGCCTTCTCTCCCGATTATTGCCCCAAACCCGGCGCGAACAGGCGGTCCGATTCGCATCATGTTGCCTCAACGGAGCCGCGTGGCGTGGTTCGATGCTCAGGGACGAATGGTCGAGGCCTTGGGAATGCGACGAGCAGGATCCAACTTGCTGATGGCTCCGGCAACGCCGGGCCTGTACCTCTTAACGACGCAACCCGCAGCGGGCGGATTGATCCGAACCGTGCGGGTTGTCGTTCAATAGCGCCAGGAGGCGCTTCCGGTAGCTTACGCTTCGGCGTTCATGCGGTCGAGCACTTCGGCCACACCACGGACGGCCTTCTCACTTTCGGCAAGCAAGGCTTTTTCTTCATCATTGAGGTCCAACTCAATGATCTTTTCGATGCCGTTCTTTCCGAGCTTCACAGGAACACCCAAATACAAATCGTTGATGCCATACTCTCCCGTCAGCCAGGCGCAAACGGGGAAGATGCGCTTCTGATCTCGCACAATGGCCTCAACCATTTGTGCCGCAGCGGCGCCGGGTGCATACCAAGCAGATGTCCCCAGGAGGTTGACTATCTCGCCGCCTCCTTTCTTTGTGCGCTCCACAATGGCATCGAGCTTGTCGGCATCGATCAATTCCGTCACAGGAATGCCTCCAACGGTGGTGTAACGTGGAAGCGGCACCATGGTATCGCCGTGGCCACCCATCAACACCGCTTGAATGTCCTTCGGTGAACAATCCAAAGCTTCGGCCAAGAACGCGCGGTAGCGCGCTGTATCCAGGATGCCCGCCATGCCCATCACCTTGCTCGAAGGCTTGTTCGCAGCGAGGTATGCGCAGTAGGTCATCACATCGAGCGGGTTCGAAACCACAATGATGATCGCCTCCGGGCTGTGTTCGAGAATGCTGTTGGTCACGCTCTTCACAATGCCGGAATTGGTCGCGATCAAATCGTCGCGGCTCATGCCAGGCTTGCGCGGCAATCCACTCGTGATGACCACCACATCAGAGCCGGCCGTTTTGACGTAATCGTTGGTAGCGCCAACCGTGCGGGTATCGTACAAGTTGATGGGAGCCGTTTCCCAGATGTCCAAGGCCTTGCCTTCGGCAAATCCATCCTTGATGTCCAACAAAACAACTTCATTCGCTACTTCGCGGGTAGCCAGGACGTTGGCACACGTTGCACCGACATTTCCTGCTCCGACTACGGTTACTTTCATGGTTCTGAAATAATGGTGTTTGGGAGGGCAAAAGTACACAAGGAAAGCCCTGTGTCCATGGACCGTGTACAATTCGCACGAACGCATCCGTTCTAACCCATGGGACCACCCGCCAATTGTTTAATTTCGCTACCATGATGCGCAACGTCACCCCTGCTACCCTCCTACTTTCAATTGCCCTGTTCATGGGTGAAGCCCTGTGGGCACAACCGGGAACTCCCTCCGGAGGCAACTACCCCGTTGGGGAGGCCGGCATTGATTTCAATGTCAACAACGCCAAGAACAACAAAGAAGGCAAGTGGATCCGTGTCTGGCCGAACGGGAACCTCTACTACGTCGGCCAATTCAAAGACGGCACACCATCGGGCCAGTTCAAGTTTTTCTTCGAATCCGGCGAGTTGATGTCCGAAGTGACACACATCGAAAACGGGCGCAAGGCATTCACCAAATTGTACCGGCAAGGCGGCTCGCTGCAGGCGGAAGGCATGTACATGACCAGCCGAAAACTCAACGAACAAGGCGAGCCGATGCGCCTCAAACAAGGCGAATGGGTGTACTACGATGCCAGCGGTCAAGTACGGCTCAAGGAAAACTACAACATGGATATCCTTCAAGGCCCTTCGGTAACCTTGAGTAAAAATGGAAAACGCCTCGAAGAAGGATCATACGTTGACGGTCAGCGAGACGGAACGTGGAAGACGTGGGATGAATTCGGAACCTTGCTTTCAGAAATCGGGTACCGCAACGGCGTGTTCCACGGCCTGTGCAAAATCAATTACGCCAACGGAAGGCCCCAAACGGTGGGATTGTACGACACCGGTAAAGAAAACGGATACTGGAAATCCTTCATGGAAGACGGGACGGTGCAAACCACGAGGCAGTTCGACAAAGGTGAAATGCTGAAGGAAATATATGAGAACGGACCCGTCTTGTTGACTTTTTCCGACGGCAGGCCCAAGGAAGAATTTGAGGTGGTGGACCAACTGAAGACCGGACCTTTCCGCGAATGGCACGATGCGGGCGAATGGACCATTGAAGAGTCCATTGACCCCGAAACCGGAGACGCCTTGCGGAAACGCGTCCTCACCGGCGAAGCCATCCGACGGGAAGGGGAATACGTGAATGGCAAATTGGACGGCGATGTCTACAACTACGGCCTGAACGGTCGGTTGTTGCTCATTGAGACCTACGAAAATGGGACGCTAAAAAGCAGCGAAAAGCAATGAATTGGTTCCGGGCGTTTGGAGCTGCGCTTGCGGCCGCCTCGTTCCTCGGTCTGCAACCAACGGCCCACGGCCAAACGGCTCCCGACCGTTTTTGGGTTCAATTTGAGGGCAAAGTAGCGGACGAATTGCCTGCGGGGTATTCCACCCCGTACACTTTGGACGCTCCTGTGGAATTTTTGAGCCCGAAGGCCATCCACAGACGGGCCCTCCAAAACATCGCCATTACCACTCATGACCTGCCGATTCCCCCTTCCTACGTCGACGCTCTTCGAGCCATGCAAGGCATCAAAGTCATTTTGCAAAGCAAGTGGTTCAATGCCGTGACCGTTGCAGTGGTCGACTCCGCATTCGACCCGTTCACGCTGCTCGAGTTGCCCATGGTCACATCGGTCAAAAGCGTACAATGCGTTGAAGGCGAAGTCCGGGAACCCGCCCTAGCCGCGCCTTTTCGAGCGGCTGTTGAGCCATCTGCATACGGTGGCGGGCTGGCGCCGCTGGAACAAATGAATGCCGACTGGCTGCACGGACTCGGTTTTCGCGGCGAGGGAATGACCATCGCAGTGTTGGATGCCGGATTTGAAAACACAGAGAGCCTGCCCATTTTCCAACGGGCGTGGAACGAGGGACGAATCCAAGAAGGCCTCGATGCTATGTACTCCCAAGGTGGATTGTTCGCCCACCACCGGCACGGCACAGCCGTCCTTGGTACCATGGCCGGACATTTGGAAGATTCGCTGATCGGAACGGCGCCGGACGCGACCTTCGTCTTGTACCGAACCGAAGACGCGTACAGCGAATACCTCATCGAAGAGGACTACTGGGTGGCCGCTGCTGAGCATGCGGACAGTGTAGGCGTTGATCTCATGAACACCTCCCTCGGTTACAGCTTGTTTGACGACAGCACCATGAACCACGTGTACGATGACCTGAACGGCACAACCACGCGCATCAGCCAAGCCGCCGAATGGGCCGCGCAAAAAGGCATCCTGTGCACCACCAGCGCGGGCAACAGTGGAGCAGCAGCCTGGCATTACATCACAGCTCCTGCAGATGCGGATGGTATATTGACGGTCGGCGCTGTGGATGCAGATGGCCAACACGCCGTGTTCAGCGGTTGGGGGCCCACTGCGGACGGTCGGGTCAAGCCCGATGTCATGGCATTGGGGGTGCAAGCCGCCTATCCGTTTGCAGATTCCACCATTCGCCGGGGCAACGGAACCAGCTTCTCCTCGCCCATTTTGTGCGGAGCAGCGGCGTGCTTATGGCAGGCCTTCCCCACGGCAACCGCTCTTGACATCCGGAACGCCATTACCGCGTCTGCTCACCTTTATGCTCAACCCAATGACAGCATGGGCCATGGCATTCCAGACTTTCGACGGGCATATGAATTGCTCGACAGCGCAGGAGCAGCCTCATGGACTCCGGAAGGGGATTCGGAATCCCTGATTTTTCCCAACCCGAGCGACGACGGCACCCTGAGATGGCTGTACCGCGGGAATACACAACCGAACCATTGGCAGCTTTTCAATTCAGGCGGTCATTTGCTGCAGGAAGGACCCGTACCGCTGTGGTCAACAGATGACGGGGACTTTCAAGGGTACATTCACGTAGAGGAATCTCTACCGAATGGATTGTATGTTTTTCAATTGACCGGGGCGGATGCGATCCTCGTCAGTCGGCGCTGGGTCCTCATGCGCTGACCGGCTCAAAATCCATACTTCTCCTTCCAAATGGCCTGCATGGCCTTGCGTATGTTGGCTTCTTTGGGATTGTTACCGGGCACGTAGAAAGCGGTACCCGCAATTTCATCGGGCAAAAACTCCTGCCCTGAGACCCCTTGGTTTGCGTCGTGGTCGTATTGATACCCCTTGCCAAATCCTTGGTCTTTCATGAATTGGTTGGGGGCATTCCGCAAATGAAGTGGAACGGGCAAATCTCCCGTTTGATGGACGAACTGCATGGCCTGGTTGATGGCAGTGTACGCCGCATTGCTCTTCGGGCTCGTTGCCAAATAAATCACGCATTGACTTAGCGGAATTCTACCCTCGGGCAGGCCGATTCGCTCTACCGCAGCAAAGGTCTCATTGGCCATGACCAAAGCCGTAGGATTGGCCAAGCCAATATCTTCAGCAGCTGAGATGACCAACCGACGCGCGATGAATTTGGGGTCTTCACCGCCGGCCAACATACGGGCTAGATAATACACCGCCGCGTTCGGATCGCTTCCGCGTATGCTTTTGATGAGGGCTGAAGCAATGTCGTAATGGGTGTCGCCCTTTTTGTCGAAACGGACAGTGGTCGATTGAAGAGCTGCCTTGACAGATTCGTTGTCAATCACCACCGGATCCTCCGTGGATAGACCCACCAACAACTCCACCGCATTCAGCAATCGCCGAGCATCACCGCTGCTCGCGCGAAACAACGCCTCCCATTCCTTCACTTCGATTGTGTGGAGGCGCAAGACTTCATCTTCCGCTATTGCTCGGCTCACAATTTGCTTGAGCTGACTTTCTTCAAAGGACTGTAAAACATATACTTGACATCTGCTTATTAATGCCGGAATCACCTCAAAAGAAGGGTTCTCCGTCGTGGCTCCAATCAAGGTAACCAAGCCTTGTTCCACCGCACCGAGCAGGCTGTCTTGCTGCGATTTGGAGAACCGATGAATCTCATCGATGAACAGGATGGCCCGTCCAGCGAACATGCCTGAACGTTTCACACTTGCGATGACTTCACGCACTTCTTTGACGCCGCTTTGGACGGCAGAAAGCTCATGAAATGGTCGATTCGATTGAGACGCGATGATCTTCGCTAGTGTCGTTTTACCGACACCTGGAGGGCCCCATAAAATCATCGAAGGCACATTCCCCCCTTCGACCGAGCGGCGCAGCACCTGGTCTTCACCCACCAAATGGCCTTGCCCCAAATAGTCCTCCAACGTCCTCGGACGCATTCGTTCGGCTAGTGGCACCTCATGCATGCTGAACATCTTTTGCTTCTGCTTCAGGCCTTGGGTTCAATGGCATCGCTTCAGGCCGCTCGTGCTTCCACCGCTTGTGGGACCAGAGCCATTGATGCGGAATTTGACGAATATCGGCTTCCAATAAATCAATGCACCGTTGCAGGATCGCTCCATCAGGTAAGTCGTTTGGCGCGTCGGTGACCAATTCGTAATGCGTTTCGTAGCGGCCGCGGCTGAGCTTCTTGATGTGTCCGTATAGGACCGGTAAATCGTACATCCGCGCCCATTTCTCGAGGCCGAAGTACCATGCCGTTTCTTGATTCAGGAATTGATTCCACCACGATTTGACCGGGTCAGCAGGACTTTGATCAAACCCCATCACCACCGCCTTGGGACGCGCCCCTCGCGCGTGGGCATCCATCCACGCTTGGGCGTCTACGGTGCGGACCATTTCCAACCCGAACCGTTGGCGCGAATCGCGCACAGCCTCATCCATCGCGCGGTCAGACAACCGCTTGTAAACGGCCATGACATCGTGCGGCAGATTTTGATTGGCCGTCATGGCATAGAGCTCCCAATTGTTGTAATGCCCCCCGGCGATGAGCACGCTCCGACCAGCCTTAAAAAATGGCTCAAAGGCCTCCACCCCCACATGGCACATACGCGACTGGGCCTCCGCATCGGTGATGCAGAAATTCTTGATGGATTCCAAGGTAATATCCGCAAAATGCAAGTAGTATGCGCGTTCAATCTTCCTGTGCTCGGCTTTGGAACGTTCCGGAAAACTGCGCTCAATGTTGCCCCGAATCACGGGTCGGCGATACCCAACCACATCTGACGCCAACCGCGCTACGAACCCACTGATCACGTGCAAAGCGCGAAAAGGCAAACGGGAAAAAATTCGGAGGAGGAGCAACGTCATGGTCGTGCTAAAATACGGTCAATCCAACCCGACTTCATTCGTTGTGCCGACCAAACCGTCGTGCGCCAAGGCCACTCCATGCGGCAATTCCGCGTTGACGGATTCGTGAAGGCCCAATTGGTGACTGATGTGCGTAAAGTACGTTTGTCGGGCACCAATTATTGACGCCCATTTCAATGCCTCTTCCAGCGTGAAATGCGATAGGTGTGCTTCCCGTCGCAAGGCGTTCAAGACGAGCACATCCACCCCATTCAGTCGTTCCAGTGCCAATTCCGACAGTTGATTCGCATCCGTTATATACGCCAATCCGCCGATTCGAAAACCCATGACGGGTAACCGATGATGCATGACCGGCAGGGGCCACCACATGGCATCACCAACCGCAAACGGCTCGTCATTCAGCTGCATAAGCTGGACCCTCGGCACACCGGGGTAGTCCGCTTCAAAAATGTATTTGAATTCGCGTCGCAAGGCTTCCTGCACGCGTGGCGTTGCGTAAACCGGCATGTCCTTCCGGCTTCGAAAATTAAACGGACGGATGTCATCCAATCCCGCGACGTGGTCCTTGTGTTCGTGCGTGAAAACCACGGCGTCCAGGGCATCCACCTGTGCACGGAGGCATTGTTGCCGAAAATCAGGTCCGGTATCAATCACCGCTGTTGCTCCCCCAGCTTTTACCAGCAGGGAGCTACGCAAACGTTGATCGCGCTCATCAGGACTCTGACAAACTTCACATCTGCAGCCAATGATGGGCACTCCTTGAGAGGTACCCGTACCGAGAAATGTGAATTCAACCTGCATGAACCAAAGGTACGCCCTGTTCATCTCGTACATTTGTTGAAACAGGCCCAACACTGAAATCAGAATTGCCATGGATTCCAACCGTGTCGTCCTCTCTGCAAAACAGAAAGCACTCCGCATCAACCTGAATCAGGACCTGTACGGCACATTCGCTGAAATCGGTGCAGGCCAAGAGGTCGTCAGGCACTTTTTCCGTGCCGGAGGAGCTTCGGGAACCATCGCCAAAGCCATGTCGGCATACGACAAGGACTTTTCAGATGCCATCTACGGGGAAGAAAAAAACGGACGGTACGTTTGTGAAAGCCGTGTGCACAAAATGCTCGCTCACGAATACCAATTGATGGTAGATCGGTTGGACCGCGAGGAGCATCCCACCAAGCACTTCTTCGCATTTGCGAATACAGTCGCGACCATCAATTACCACAAAACGAATCAAGGTCACGGCTGGTTTGGTCTCAAGTTCCAGACCGCTCCCGACCAAGAACCCAATGAAGTCATCCTCCACGCTCGATTGCACGAGAGCGATGCCCTGTTGCAACACCAAACCGTAGGACTGCTCGGCGTCAATCTTGTTTACGGATGCGTCTTCTTTTACAAGAAGCCCAAGGAACTCCTTCAATCGCTTTACGACAACCTCGACCGCGACCAGGTAGAAATTGACATGGTCGAGATGAACGGGCCGGATTTTGAAGCGGTGGACAACCGCCTGCTGTCCCTTCAATTGGTCAAGAACGGCATGACCGATGCGGTCATCTTCTCTCCCGACGGGAGAAACCGACAAGCGGCGGATGTCCTCTACAAAAAAAACATCCTGGCCATTCGCGGTTCCTTCCGTCCGGTCACCAAGGTCAGCATCGACATGATTGCCAAAGGGCTTCAGCAGTTCAAGCAAGAGGCCCGTGTGGATGAAGACAATATTCAAGTACTCTTCGAAATCACACTCAACAACCTCTCTGCAGAGGGTGACATTGATGAGCAGGATTTCCTTGATCGAGCCGACGTGCTATGCTCCATTGGCCAAACCGTGCTCATTTCCAACTACCAGAAGTACTTCAAACTCGTCGAATTCTTCTCCCAACACAGCAATAAACGCATGGGCATCATCATGGGTGCCAATACGCTGTCGATGGTCTTTGATGAAAAGTACTACCGCAACCTCAACGGCGGAATTTTGGAAGCGTTCGGTATTCTCTTCAGCCGAGATCTCAAAATGTACCTCTATCCTTGGATGGATGAGCCCTCGGGGGAACTGTGGAAGGTGGACAATACGCCCCTGCATCCGCGTATGCAACCCCTTTTTGATTACCTCCGCTTCAATAAGCGCATCATCGATATCCCATACGATGAAGATGTGTTGGGCATTTTCAGCAAAGAGGCTCTGGAACTCATCAAAACCGGCCAGGACGGTTGGGAAGACATGGTGCCCGATTTTGTGGACCGCATCATCAAAGAGAACCGGCTATTCGGATACAGCGGAGCTGCAGCACCGAAGGCAGCGCCTGATCAAGAGGATGCCGCTGAAGCGGCCGCGCGGGCAATTTCTTCTGGTGAACAGCAGTAAGCAGCCCATTATGGTGTGCATTCCACGCGAAGGCCACAAACGAAAAAAGCCCGTCTCGCGACGGGCTTTTTCGTATGCAACGGGAACGTTGGATTAAGCTTCCGCCTTCTCCTCTGCTGGAGCAAGCTCCAAGTTTGGACGGCGCGTAATCACCTTTTTCTCGGTGAACGCGCGGGTTCCCGTTCCGGCCGGAATCAAGTGACCGACGATCACATTTTCCTTCAAGCCGTTCAAGAAATCCTGTTTTCCACTCACCGCCGCTTCGTTCAAGACCTTCGTGGTCTCCTGGAACGACGCCGCTGAGATGAAGGACTTGGTCTGCAACGATGCACGCGTGATGCCTTGCAACAGCGGTCGTGCGGTTGCTGGGATGGCGTCACGGCCTTCGGCCACCGCCATGTCACGTCGACGAAGCGAGCTGTTCACATCGCGCAACTGACGCGCTGTGATCATTTGACCCAATCGCAAATCCTCGCTGTCTCCTGCATCGGTGATGACCACCATGCCGAAGATGCGATCGTTTTCTTGCATAAAGTCAGACTTCTCAGCGAATTGCTTCTCGAGGAAGCGTGTATCGCCGGCGTCTTCGATGACCACCTTCTTCATCATCTGTCGAACGATGACCTCGAAGTGCTTGTCATTGATCTTTACCCCCTGCAGGCGATAAACGTCTTGGATTTCATTGACGATGTACTCTTGAACCGCGGTTGGGCCCATCACGTCGAGGATGTCGACAGGCGTGATGGCTCCATCGGAAAGCGGCATACCGGCTCGGACAAAATCATTGTCCTGAACGAGGATGTGCTTCGAAAGCGGCACCATGTACTTGTAAATATCTCCGCGACGAGACTCTACGATGATCTCGCGGTTACCACGCTTGATCTTGCCGTAAGAGACGATACCGTCCACCTCAGATACAACCGCTGGGTTGGATGGGTTACGCGCTTCGAACAATTCCGTCACACGTGGCAGACCCCCTGTGATGTCGCCGGACTTACCGGCCACTCGTGGAATCTTCGTCAGGATTTGTCCAACCTTCGCCTCATCCCCTTCTTTAACAGAAAGGTGAGCGCCCACTGGCAACGAATACGTCTTCAACACCTCACCCTTCTTGTCAACGATGAGGATTGCAGGGTTTTTCTTCTTGTCCTTGGTCTCGGTGATGACGATCTCACGGAAACCGGTTTGTTCGTCCAACTCCTCGCGGTAGGTCACGCCTTCCTCGATCATGTCAAACTTGATCAAACCTTTTTCCTCGTTGATGATCACGTTGTTGTAAGGGTCCCATGTGCAAATGGACTCGCCCTTCTTGATCTTGTCACCAGGGAATTTCTGGAGAATCGATCCGTAAGGCAGGATGGTCGTGCTCAAGGCGACGCCGGTCTTTGGATCGACCACCTTGAATTCAGACGAACGAGAAACCACAACGGTCTCCTTCTCTCCTTCTGCATTGGTTCGGGCCACTTCGCGCAAGTCGTCGATCTCGACAACCCCGTCGAACTTGACCTTCATCTCGTTTTCATCCGAAATCTTCGATGCCGTACCACCAACGTGGAATGTACGCAGCGTCAACTGGGTACCTGGTTCACCGATGGACTGTGCAGCGATAACCCCAACCGCTTCACCGACTTGTACGGTGCGAGCAGTCGCAAGGTTTTTACCATAGCACTTCACGCAGACACCTGACATCGACTCGCACGTCAATACCGAACGAACTTCCACCTCATCAATGCCCGCCTCTTCGATGGCCATGGCCGTTGCGTGGTCGATTTCTTGACCGCCCGCAACCAATACCTCACCCGATTTTGGATGCGCGACATCGTTCAGCGCCGTACGGCCGACGATGCGGTCGCCAATGCCTTCGGTGATTTCATCGTTCTTGCGAAGTGGGGTAGCTACCACACCGCGCAAGGTCAAGCAATCTTGTTCTGTGATGATGACGTCTTGGGCGACGTCCACGAGACGACGGGTCAGGTAACCCGCATCCGCTGTCTTCAAGGCCGTATCCGCCAGACCCTTACGGGCACCGTGCGTCGAAATGAAGTACTCGAGGATGGAAAGTCCTTCCTTAAAGTTGGAGAGGATCGGGTTCTCAATGATGTCCTGGCCACCTGTCGCTGAAGACTTTTGCGGCTTGGCCATCAGACCACGCATACCAGAGAGCTGACGAATCTGCTCCTTCGAACCACGTGCACCGGAGTGCATCATCATGTAGATCGAGTTGAACCCTTGCTTATCGGTTTCAATGCGATCCATCAAGATGTTGGTCAACTTCGAGTTGGTGTGCGTCCAAATGTCAATGATCTGGTTGTAGCGCTCGTTGTTGGTGATGAGGCCCATGTTGTAGTTCTCCATCACTTCTGCCACTTGCTCTGTCGCACGATCGACCAACTTTTCCTTCTCACCTGGGATGATAACGTCGTTCAAGTTGAACGACAAGCCGCCTTTGAAGGCCATGTAGAAGCCCAAGTTCTTGATATCGTCCAAGAATTGCGCCGTGCGTGGTACGTTGGTGCTGTTCAGAACGTGCGAGATGATGCCACGCAACGACTTCTTCGTCAAGAGCTCATTGATGTAGCCCGCTTCCAACGGCACGTGGTCGTTGAACAGAACGCGGCCACACGTGGTCTCGATGATGTTGACGTTTCCGTCGATATCAACGTGACGCATCTTGATCTCCGCGTGCAAGTCGAGCTGGCCTTCTTGGTATGCAATGCGCACCTCTTCGGGGGAGTAGCAGGTCATGCCCTCGCCCTTCACCGGCTCGTCCTTGGTGCCCTTGCGGATTTTGGTCATGTAGTACAAGCCCAACACCATGTCCTGTGACGGTACCGCAATCGGTGCTCCGTTCGCAGGGTTGAGGATGTTGTGCGAAGCCAACATGAGCAACTGCGCTTCCAAAATGGCCGCGCTGCCGAGTGGCAAGTGAACCGCCATTTGGTCACCATCGAAGTCAGCGTTGAATGCTGTACAAGCGAGCGGGTGCAACTGAATGGCCTTGCCTTCGATCAACTTGGGCTGGAACGCCTGGATACCCAAACGGTGCAGCGTTGGTGCACGGTTGAGTAGTACAGGGTGTCCCTTCATTACATTTTCAAGGATGTCCCAAACGACAGGGTCTTTGGCGTCTACGATTTTCTTCGCTGACTTAACCGTTTTGACAATGCCACGCTCAATCATCTTGCGGATGATGAACGGCTTGTAGAGTTCAGCCGCCATATTCTTTGGCAAGCCGCATTCGTGCAATTTCAAATCCGGGCCTACGACGATGACCGAACGTGCAGAGTAGTCTACACGCTTACCGAGCAGGTTTTGACGGAAGCGACCTTGCTTACCCTTCAAGCTATCAGAGAGTGACTTGAGCGGGCGGTTGCTTTCCGTCTTCACAGCGCTGGATTTGCGGCTGTTATCGAACAAGCTGTCCACCGCTTCCTGAAGCATACGCTTTTCGTTGCGCAAGATGACCTCAGGTGCTTTGATCTCCACCAATCGCTTCAAGCGGTTATTACGGATGATGACACGGCGGTACAGATCATTCAAATCAGACGTTGCGAATCGGCCACCATCAAGTGGAACCAATGGACGCAATTCTGGCGGAATGACCGGAACGACCTTCACGATCATCCACTCCGGCTTGTTTGTGATGCGCGAGTTGGCATCACGGAAGCTCTCCACCACCTGCAATCGCTTCAACGCCTCGCTCTTGCGCTGCTGAGAAGTCTCGGTATTGGCCGAGTGACGCAAGTTGTATGACAACTCATCCAAATCGAGGTTGGCGAGCATGTCGTGCAACGCCTCCGCCCCCATTTTGGCGACGAATTTGTTCGGATCCTTGTCGTCCAGGTACTGGTTTTCCTTAGGAAGTGTCTCGAGGATATCGAGGTACTCTTCTTCGGTCAAGAAATCGTTTACCCCGAGCTCGCTGTCCTCAGGTCCTTTGGCAATACCAGGCTGAATGACTACGTAACGCTCGTAGT
>JAPOHG010000039.1 GCA_029979565.1 bacterium | reverse complement strand
CAAGTGGCGCGCGTTGCGGCAAAACTCTGACAACAGCATGCCCGTGAGCGTCACGCTCTACTCCGTAGCCATGGCCAACGGCCTGCGCTGGAGTGACCCAACGCGTGAAAATTTCTTTTCTTCTCGGCTGAGTTATGTCCATCAAGCCGTCATCGCCAAAAAGTGGGGATCCAAGCTGAGCCTGGCCCTCATCCCTTCCTTCATCCACCGAAACCTCGTAGAGAGCCTCTCCGACGCCCATGACCAATGGACTTTGGGGGCAGGCGGTCGATTCAAGGTCACCTCAAGGGCCAGCATCAACGCGGAATACCATTATGCACTGGCGGGATTGCCCACCGATCACGTGAACAGTTTATCACTTGGCATGGATATTGAGACAGGAGGTCATGTCTTCCAGCTGCACGTCACGAACTCCCAGGGCATGTTCGAACGAGCATTCCTCACTGAGACCGGGGGCAGGTGGCAGGACGGGTCAATTTATTTTGGCTTTAATTTGAGTCGAGTTTTTGATTTATAAGCACAAACATGATGAATGCATTTCTTCCTACCCTCTTGATCGCATCCGCCCTGGTCCTTTCGAATGATGCAGCCGCGATTGCCTGCCCTTCCGATTCAACAGAAACGAAGCAAGAGCGAAAGGCAGAATCCAAAGGGAACTGGAGGGGACTATCTTTCAATGCGCTTTCCATGGCCCAGTTTCAAGGAAACCTCGAAGACTACACCGCCACGTGGGGTGGCCGTCAGGATTTGGGATTGATTACAGACGATGCTGTTGAATCTTTCCGGGTTTCCATCAATCCGTTTGAACGGCGGCAGCGGCTGTTGGGCGAGTTTTTTGGTCTTACCACAGGCATTGGCTTTGACTGGATTCGGTTGGGGATAAGTCCAGACCACGTGCTGGGGTACGACGAGGAAAGTGAGACGGTAGTGGCCTATGACCTGCAGCCTGTTTCTACTGAAGTCGAAATCAACCGCATCAATGCGGTGTATTTGCGTGTACCTGTTCTGGCGTCTGTGCATTTGTTTCGCTCCGGAGGCAACGGTCTGCATGCGGAAGCAGGACTTGTCGGTGGTTACTTGGTACATGGCAAATACAACCGTGAATACAAAATAGGAGGCACCCGTACGGTCACGGATGAGGATTTCCCGGTCGCCCCCATTCAATTAAGCGCACGCATCGGTATGGGCTTCGGCAAGGTCAGTTTGCTGGGAGAAGCAGCCTTGCTGCCGTTTTTTGACGAGAACCCGGCAGATTCACCCAGCATGCACAGCTTCTCGGTCGGCCTGCAAGTTTCTCTTGCCGATTGACCGTTGGATTTTGAACCAAGCGAGCGGAAGGTTGTTCGTTTGGCGTGTCCATGTCTTCTTCCTTATTCATCGCAGGCAATCCCCACGCCACAAGTTCGACTTTCATAGCGGCCATTCAACCCGCGATCCAAGCGCATGGCATGGAGTGGGTCGTCCTGGCAAATGAAGCCTCGAGGGGCGCGTTTGACGTCCCATCGTTCCAGGTAACGTTGTCCGGTGCGGAGGTCATTGTGCTGCATTTCCCATTGTATTGGTACAGCCCTCCAGCGTTGGTGAAGCAATGGTTGGATTCCATTCTGACTTCCGGTTGGGCCTTTCCAAAATCATCTTCGAAACTTCGCGGGAAAACACTGATCATCAGCGTTACCACTGGTGCACCCCTTTCCTCCTTTCAACCGGATGGATCCAATGGCAGCACCTTGGAAGACTTGTTGCTCCCCTTGAAGCGAACCGCGTACTATTGTGGAATGCAATGGGGAGGCATTGTGGCATCCCAATGGAATCCTGCTTCTACCGAGCAGGACGCCTTGGCATCCAGTGCACAGCGTCACGTTGACGAACTCGTGAAGCACATCAGCGCACGAGGGTGAATGAACCGGTCAAGTCGTCCTTTCCAGGGATGGTGAGAACATAGTAGTAGGTTCCTTCCGCCACATCTTCCGCACGCCAATTGTTGCCGTAGTTACTCTTTTGATAAACGAGGTTACCCCATCGGTCAAAGATGGTCAATTGATTTCCTGGAAAACTCGTTAAATACTTGAAAACGAGTTCATCGTTTTGTTCGTCTCCGTTGGGTGAGAATACATTGACGATTTCAACATCGCAACCCACCACCTCCATGGCTACCGACTGAGCATCTCCGCACAACCCTTCAACGGTGTAGGTGATTTCCAGGACGCCCACCCCGGCCTGCATCAAGTCAATGGTTCCAACATCGGACAAGCAACCATCGCAATTGGCCGTCCAAACCCCACCGGGCCAAGCCACTCCGGGCTGCAGCCCTTCCAAAGCCAGACAAACCCAATCAGGCAAATTCACGGACGCGTCAGCTTGCGGAACGACGACCACTTCAACCTGGTCTGCATCCACGCAGACGTCATCAATGGTGTAGGACACCGTGTACGTGCCTGCACCCACACTTGGATCGAATGATGAACCGACCAAACAGTCCTCGCAATCGGAACTCCACACCCCACCCGATTCAGCGGCAGCAAGCGGCTCGAGATCACCGCTTTCACAAAGATCAGGCACGGCGTCAATGGTGGCATCCACTTCAGGAGCGACCGTCACCTCACCGGTGAACGGCGCACTGCAGGGATGATCAAATTCGAATTCCACGTTGATGGTTCCGACCTGGTTGGCCGAGAACGCTCCGGTGTTTTCATTGGTGATGCAACCCGGGCAATCGCTCGAACTCCAATCCCCGGTTGCACTCGTGGTGTAGGCATCAGGGATGTCGTCGTCGAACGTGAACGTCAGGTTCGCAGTGCTGCCGATACAGAGGGGATCCAAGGCATTGAAGGTCCCTTCCAACACAGGACGAATGTCAACGGTCCATGTCGCTGTATCCGCACACGCTCCATTGGAGATTTCGTACTCAATGGGCAGCAATCCAACCGGTGCGCCGGTCACATTGAGCAAGCCGGACTCCGACAAGCAATCCGGACAATCTGCGGACCAAGTTCCTCCTTCAACATTGACGACCAATTGAAAATCATCAGCCGTCTCACACAGTGAACCGGGTACGTTGGAAGCGCCGATGGCCACGCTTTCATTCACCGCTACCTGAATCTCATCGCCCACAGGGCAGTAGGAATCCGGCGTAAACGTCACAGTCCACGTATTCGGATCTTGACCCAAGGCACTGAAAGCACCGGTCAAGGAGTCAATGCAGCCGATGCAATCCGAAGACCAGTACCCCGGGACGTCTGCTTCAAAGAAGGCCGAGTCGTCTTCACACAACAACGCAGGACCCGTGATGGAACCGACAAGCAATTCCGATACACCAACCTCCATAGTTGATGCGCCCGGGCAGACGCCCAAGGTGGTAAACGTGATCGAATTCAACCCATCATCCGCTTGGTCCGCAAAAAACACACCCGTGCTTTCAACAATGCATTCACCGCAGCTCGCAGACCATGTGCCGAAAGGCGGCGTAGCGTTAAAATCGAATGTCTCATCGTCGCACAAGGCGTCGGTGGAAGCGGTGAATTGGGGCGTTGGCGTGGTGCTGATGAAAATTTCCGTTTCCTCAACGTCCGCGAGGCATGTGCCATCCAAGACATGCGTCACCGGCAACCAGCCACCCCCGGCGATACCTGGATCGATGGTCAAGGTCTCTTCATCGAAGCATCCGTCGCATTCCACCGTCCACTGCCCCGAGCCCTCATTGGGAATCAGCACAAAAGGCTCACCACCGCTGCAAATGGGCGACGGCCAATCAAAGCCTGCATCGACGTCACTGACCGCCGTTATGATGAGATCATCCGATACAACCTGAATGTAATCGTCCACGGTAGGCTCGGGACCATCGTAGTCTTCTATGCAGAACGAGGCGGAACCGTTGTTACCGGTTTCCAATGTGTACGTGCCAATCGCCTCACCCTCTGCATTGGTGATGGTCAAGTCTGCACTGCCCCACCCGTTGTTGGCTGAATCGAACATTTCCAAGGTGTAGCATCCATTGGGAAGGCACACTTCATCTGAATAGGGTGCCCCGCCTTCCAACAACGTCGCTCCGTTCTCGGAGAGGATGGCCCAATCAATTTGGTTGTTTGTGAATGCAGAGCCGGTGGATGAAACGCCGACATCGAAAGGCGTGCAGAATTCATCGGGAGGCAGCTGCGCAAACCAACCCGTCAAAGTGGTGGATTGCGTGGTGCAAAAATCCAACGTATCGCCCATGCCGAGGTATTCATCGCCCTCATACCAGAGGGTTGTGCCCTCGACGACTTCACCAGAAGAGAAACGCCATGCCTCGTTGGTCGCGCTCCAGTTGCCGGTGTTGAAGCCTTCCGGCGAAATGCCAATCGTTCCGGGCTGGTTCATGATGCCTATGACCGCACTTCCCCATCCGCATTGGGGACGGTTACCCAGGTACACTTCAATGACATTGGTGCCCTCGTACAGGACCACCTCACCGCTGACTTGTTGGCTGGTGCAGCTGAACTGACAGATCGCGTTCCAGGTTACCACAAATTCCCTGCACGGAGCCGTTCCATAGGTGTTGTAGCGTACGTTGCCACAGGTACTGGGATTCAAATCGCTGTAGATGCCCATCACGCTGTTGTTGGGCAAATTCTGATTCGGATTCGTACCGTTGGGGTTGTAACCCGCCGTTTCCGTCAAATCAAAAGAAAACCATCCATTGCTGGAAATACGGCACTGGTTGTAATTGTTGCCAAAGAACTCGAATGTGAAGCCCAGTGGAATGATCGAGCTGTACACATCGTCACCCGTGTTGATGGCCACGCTTCCTTGGTTAAAGGGATAGGGCAAAGCGTATTCAATTTCTTCTACTTCGTATTCCGTGCCGCCTGAAGCTACGGTGGCAATGCTCGGAGAAACGAGGGTCAGGCACGAGTCTTCACAAGTGATTTCGGCATCTTCACCAATGTCAAACGCACCAAACGTGGCACATTGTGACCGAAGCAGATGTGGCAAAGCAACCGCCAGAATCATCACTCCAATGGAAAACATGTGCTTGGAGGAAAAATGCAAAATGTTGAAATTCATGAGCTTGTGTACAGCGTTAGAACAATTCACGCTTTCGTAAAGTTGCACAGAAAATAACAACTTCTACGAATCATGCGCATCGACCTGCAATGGATTGCCATCTCTGGCCTGCTCCTCATACTCGCCTTCGGACTGAGTGCTTGGAAATTGTACAACAGTTCGGCCACTTACCTCCCACAACCTGCCATGGAAAATTTTTATGACCTCAACGCCAATACCATCGAAGGCGCAGCCTATTCATTTTCCCAATTGAAAGGAAAGCGCATACTCATTGTCAATACCGCTTCACGCTGCGGTTTCACTCCCCAATACGCTGAATTGGAATCGTTGAACAATCAATACGGTGGAGACAATTTTGTCATTCTTGGCTTCCCCTGCAATCAATTCGGTCGCCAAGAACCCGGATCTTCAGGTGAAATCGCCACATTTTGCGAAAAGAACTACGGGGTGAGCTTCCAAATGATGGAAAAAGTCGACGTCAAAGGACCCGAAGCGCATCCGGTTTACCAATGGCTCAGTGAGAAAGCTCGGAATGGTGTTGAGGACCACAAGGTGGCTTGGAACTTCCACAAATTCTTGGTCGACGAAGAAGGTCGACTGGTAGCGTCCTTGCGCAGTGGCGTGAGCCCGCTGGACGCGACCATCGTGGATTTCGCGAAGCGATAAACCGTCGCTTACGAGGAGGAGTTTTGGTGTACTTTTAAGGCATGCCAAAACCATCTCACACCTGCGCTCGCGGACCGCTCCTCCTGACCGTTTTTCTCGCTTTTGCATTGGGCTCGCTGCATGCCCAAGCAGCCCTGCAGCACCCGAGTGAATTTCTCGGTTTCGACCTGGGCGATCGCTTCAGTCTGCACCACGAAGTCACGGACTTCTCAAAACACGTTGGCGCACAAAAGGGTGCCTCCTATTTCGAATACGGTTCGACCTACGAGCAGCGTCCTCTGCAGGTCGTCGTCTTCACACACCCGGACAACTTCGGAAAGCTGGAGGACATCCGGCTTCAGCACCTGGACCGCGTGAATGGCGGCACGGGTGACGCTGAGTTTGACGAATTGGCTGTTGTCTGGATGAGTTACAACGTTCATGGCAATGAAGCCGTGTGCACCGAGGCAGCGTTGGAGGTCATGCATGCTCTTGCGGCGAAATGCGCTGCCGGAGACCCGATGATGAAACGCCTTGTCGTCTTGGTCGACCCCTGCCTCAACCCCGACGGGCATGATCGCTACGCCGTGTGGTTCAATCAACACGCAAGTTACCCGCCCAATGCGGACCCCAGTGGAATGGAACACGACGAACCGTGGCCCGGCGGTCGCCCCAATCACTATTGGTTCGACTTGAACCGGGATTGGGCGTGGCAAAAACAGCAGGAGACGCAAACACGATCGGCGTTGTACCATGCGTGGATGCCCCACGTGCATTGCGATTACCACGAGATGGGCTACAACTCGCCGTACTACTTTGCCCCTGCTGCGGAGCCCTACCACGAAGCCATCACCAATTGGCAGCGTGAATTCCAAGGAGAGATTGGCCGAGCGGCCGCCGCCAAATTCGATGCGCGAGGTGAGCTGTACTACACCCGCGAGTCGTTTGATCTGCTTTACCCGAGCTACGGCGACACCTATCCCATGTACAACGGTGCCATCGGCATGACCTATGAGCAAGGCGGTAGCGGACGTGCCGGGGTGTTGGTCGAACGCGCAGACGGCACGTTGCTGAGCTTGCGGGAACGCATCGATAACCACGTCGAATCCAGCCTCTCTGCCATCGAAACCAGTGCGCGGCTCGCCGGCCGACTTGTCGACGAAATGGCTGCGTTCCACGAAACCAACCGCACCCAGCCCCAAGGACGATTCGGCGGGTACCACATCCCCGTGGATGCGGCGAACGCCTCCCGAGTCGACCGTTTGGTCGAATTCCTCGAGCGACACGAAATCGAATGCGAGCGAGCTACATCCACCTCTCGCCCGATAAGTGCATGGGAATACGGAGCCAACACCAACCGAAACGTGGTGGTCAAGCCTGGTGATTTGCTCATTTCGAGCTACCAGACCCACAGCCGCATCCTCGATGTGCTGTTTGATCCCGATCCAGCCTTAACGGACTCCCTGACCTACGACATCACCACGTGGAGCGTGCCCTATGCGTACGGCTTGCAAACCTTTGGCCTGTCAAAACCCGTGCAAGGCGGTGATTGGTACCAAGCGCAGTCTTTGCCCAACTGGGCTTCCTCTTCATATGGGTACGCCATCGCTCCACATCAAGACGGTTACGCCCACGCACTCGCTCAACTTCACGCATCAGGGATTCGCGTTCGCACTTCCTCCAAAGTCATCGTGCACACCAATGCCAAATTCGCCCGAGGTACGTTGTTTGTTTTGCATGGCGATCAAACGAATGCCGCATGGGAGACGACCCTTCAGTCCATCGGTACCCGTTCGCAGGTGGCCATTGTGCCCATGGAAGGCGGACATGCAGTAGAAGGACCCGATATGGGCTCGGATTATGTTTGGTTGGTGGAGGCTCCACGCGTGGCGCTACTGACCGGAGATGAAACATCCAGCTTGGGATCGGGTGAAGTGTGGTGGCACTTCGAGCGAGAACTGGAGTACCCCATCACCCGTTTGGGTGCAGCGTCGTCATCTCCCGATGATTGGAGCGATTTTGACGTGGTGGTGCTGCCCTCCGGGTGGTATGGATCCGCATCGGAATCGTGGATGAGCGAATTGAGTGAGTGGGTTCGCAATGGCGGACGGGTCTTGGCCTTGTCACGCGCCATGAATCTGTTTACCGGCGAGTCAGGTTGGGGCCTGGAACGCTACAACGATAGCGCTTTGGAGCAAAGCGTTCGAGCGCGTAACAGCGAAGAGCGCATCGCCAACCGCGAAAAGCCATTCGATGAGCGGCAACGCCATTACGCCATGGGCATAGGCGACGGATCGATATACGCCGTCACTCTGGACGGAAGTCATCCCTTGGCGTGGGGCTATCCCGACCGCCCTTACTACAGCCTGCGTTCCTCCAGCAGCCGGTATGCGCCACTGGAAAGCGGTTGGACCGTTGGACGTTATGGCGGACGCATCAGTGGATTTGTGGGCAGTCGAGCCAATCGAGAACTGGCAGGAACCTTGGTTGTTGGCGCCCAATCGGTCGGACGCGGTCAAGCAGTGTACTTCGCGGACAATCCGCTTTTCCGGGGATTTTGGGAAAACGGCAAGCGGCTGTTTGACAACGCCGTTTTCATGCCGATGGACTGAAGTCACGGACCAAACATCGGCGCATACCGATCCGAGGCTGCACGTGTGGCCAAACGCAATTCGTGACGCAATTCGTCCGGTTCCAGCACCTGAAATTCGCTGCCCCATTGGAGTGCAAAGCGTACAAATTGAGCGTCCGGGACCAGCGACAGGTTAAAAATGACCCCTTCCGCAGCGTGTTCAATGCGCATGTCTTGCGAGCCGTGCATGGGTTCCTTCATGAACCGTTGAGCCAAGCGGTTTGCCACCCACACCCTCACCTGAACCGACTGTTCTTCGTCGGAAACCGCACCAGGTGTCACAGCCATTCGCCCCGCTACATATCCTTCCCAATGGAATTCAGGTGTCTCCAACCCTTCTGGCCAATTCACAGCTACGGCATCGAGTGAAGTGATTTCGTCCAGCTGCACAATGAGGTGGAAAAAAGCCTCAATCTCAGCGTCCCAAGCGGATCCAAGGGCGAATACCCCGTCTTCTTGATGAATGAGTTGGTCTGGCAAGAACGCGACCCGTTCCAGCCGATCGCCCATCCCGGGTGCAAAGGCCATGCGCAACGGCGTCCGCTCATAAGCAGCCCTGACCAGCACCTCGTACCATCGACGCGCGTCTTTCGAAAAGGGCGGATGAACGATGCGGGGCTTCCATTCAGCCTCAGGCAACCGACTTCCGATCAAGCCCAATTGCCCCTGCAAAGCCGATTTAGAGCGCAACCACCAATCCCATGCGGGAGAACCCTTGAACCGGTCCATGGCCTGCATGAACCGATGGGCCAGCGCCCCCTCATTGTCTGTCAAGTTCGCCCGGTGCATACCGTCAGAGCCCGCGGCGTAAGCGAAATGAACCTTTCCACCTATTCGTCCACGTACAATGTTCAACCCATAGGTGGTTTCCATGTCCACGATGTCCTTTTCCAGGGTTCGCATCGCAATGGGCTTGGTGGCCGGGTTGTCTTCCCTTAATTGCCGGTTCACCTCCTGCAAAAGCGCTTCTTTGGTCCAGACAACCGATTCTTCGCGGGTAGCTTGCGCCATGCATGCATCCAAGATGATGTAGCGAAGTTGGACATTTCGTTCAGGAGAAGCCATGCCTCGCAAATGTATTGCGAATCAGTTATCGCCCGGAAGGGCACACGGCTGAGCCTCCGGAACTTCATCGTCAAGTTGCACCTCAAATCCCAACGCCGGTGAACGGGTGGAATTTTGAAACGGTGCCAGCGGCTCAGGTGCGGGCGTTGACTTCGGGTTGCGCCAATTCAGTCGCCACACCACACCCGCCTGGGCGGCTAGATAAGGTGCTTCGGTGGGCATGCTCCACTCCTTGAATTGGTCGTCATAGGATGCAGTAAAGTGCGACCAATCCAAGGCTTGGTGACCTTCCGCTGCAGCAAAGACCAAAAGCGGTCCCACTGGCATCGCCAAACTCACCCCTGCCGTCGACACCAGGCCATACCGATTGCCATATGTCAAGGTCGATTGCAGGCCGTTGCCCATGCGTGCATTGACGGCTATGTTCCAACTCATTGGACGCTGGCCGTTCCGTTCAACCATGCCACCGATGCTGATCCGACTGCCCTGTTCTCCGCGTAAAATCGAATATTCAGCACCTGCAACCAACCGATTGGGCAGTTTCGCTTCATACGCAGCATTGGATTCGGAAGCCGCATGGTAGGTTTCAATGGCTGCGAACTCATTTTCTGCCCAGAGCTCCACTGAATCGGACAGTGCATCAACACCGTCGACCCATCCGTTTCCGCTGTTGGTGGCATCAAAGCCTTCCAATTCCCAATCGAAGGCCTCGACTTCGTAAGCCAGCACATCGTTCGACCATTGAATCGTTCCACCGTGATTGTATTGAAACCAAGTTGAAAACCTTTCAGTCCACTGCACCTCCAAGCCTGCATCGGCCCCCCAACCCTTGTTTGGAGTCGATGACAATTGATCCGGTAAGGCCTCGACCAAGGAGTCCATTTGACCTGAAACGTGCGCTTGATAAATCGCATTCAATCCGCTGCTGACGATGCGCCCCCCTCCATTGAGGTTCCACGACCAGTCCGCAGCATGTGTTGTCAATCCCCACCGGTTTTCTTCAATGGCCAAGTGATGGAAGCCGTGCAATCGATGAACGCGCAAGCCTGCGCGCAATCGCTCGCTAAAAGCATGTTGTACCCCGCAACTGAACGACCGGTGATGCAATAGACTCACGTCCATCGGCGCCAAGTCGATGGTTGCGGAGGTTGCGCCGTCGAAGGAGGCGTTGCCTGTAAACGGCAAACGCAAAACGTCGCCCGGCAAACCGACACGTGCTTGCACGTTTTCTGTAGCTGCAAAATCCACAAACGTGTTTCGAGATTCACTCAGAAATACACCCGCATTGAACAGGGTGAATGAAGCTTTGGCCTCCAGCGCATTGGAGCCTGCGACATCCTCAAAAATCGCATTCAAATCAATCTGTGGAGACGATTGACCAGGAACCGTCACCAACCACGTCGCTGGATGTGCGAGGGTATTTGACGCCCAAAAACTGCCGTTGCTGAGGAAGGAGAAATAGCCATGATCTGGCTGTCCAGTAATCCTCCAATCCCGATGCTGCGGAGCCATTGAATTGAACGCCGCACTGGGAACCCACTGCGCATTCGCAACGAAAGCAAAAGACAGGCTCAAGGCGATGAAAAGTGCACGTGAGATGCTCATGGCGTCGGATCAATTTGGCATTCGACTTTGGCCGCTATGCGCATTGATAGGGCATCTTGAGCGTACACCTGAACAGATTGGCCGGCATCAGCATCGGTCGTTGCCAACGTCCAGGCCACAGCCACTCCGGCACATTCCATTTCCATCAGCTCCAAAGCAAGCGGACGCTCCAAGATGTAATCAACGGTTGCCGCCATAGGGGCATCCGATGCGCCCGGTATCGATAATCCCGGTCCGGCGAGCAATGAGTCGCCTTCGGCATTGATGAAGGTCACGGATCCGTTCAACTCCAATGGCCACCCGTTATCAACGATGAAACGAAGGGTCAACGAAGCGACATCCATCCAGTCCAACGGGGGTGCAACCCCTGCCTGTAAGTCCTGAGAGATTGGTGCATTCAGCGTATCTCTCCACGTCACTCCCCTCGCCCAACCTGCCAGCGGCACTTCCAGAGCACCTGTGCAAGTCAACACATCCGTCGCTGTAGCGAATTGTCCTCCGGCTGAAGCGGGCAGCACTTCCACGGAGCCAAGGAGTTGCAAGCTGTCTGGAGCAGCATTGAGCACATCCGATAAATCCGGATTGAGTCCTTCATTGTCCAGCACATGCGAAGTCCATGCCGTGTCGCCCAATGCCAAGGCTCCGGTCATAACCGGAAAATCTTCGATTGCAGGTCCCGTCAAAGAAGTGGCCTCCAACCCCGTCAGCAAGGCAAGTTCCGTGATGTTCAGTCCAAGGTCCACGCCAAAGGAATTCTTCACCTCGAGAACCAACCGCGGCGCACTCAGGTAAAACAAAGCCGGATCCCAGCTGGTCAACTCTGGCAAGGGCATTCGTGCCTCGATGTCGTGCGATAATTCAGCTGAGAACTTCCCAAACGCACCCACGACGGTTGCCTCTTCAAATGCGGTATGAAGGGTCAAGGCTTCGCCCGCCTCGACGGGCTCGCCGGTTGAGGCCAATACAACGCTCCACTCCCAACCCAAAATCACGCCATCGTCACCGGAACCTATGAGTGTGGCATCCGACATGGGAATCAACACCTCCGAAACACCAGCAACCGGGTCCATGCTCAGTTCAACCACCAGCGGTTGCCCGTCAACCAGCAGGTTGTCACATGTCCCCGATGCCGTAATCACAAGGGGCAACTCAGATTCGATGTGAACAACCAAAGCGCCTCCTCCAAGCAACACCGAATCCACTTCAGCCAAGTCCGGCATGGGCAATTCCAAATCGTTCGAAAAATTCACATTGAATTCCGCCCCAGCCGGCAAGAGTGAAAGGACGGTGGCTTGCTCAGCATCGAAATTCAGCGACACATCAGCAGATTCGGACAAGGGCACCAACGGAATGGGTGCCGTCTCAAACGCATCGAACGGGAAAACAGCCGTTATCTCGCCAGAAGCATCTGTATCCAACGTAGCCGGGATTTCAATGGCATCCATCACCTCCCCAAACGACCAGGTCCCGAGCGTGAGCGGGACGGCAAAGACCGGGTCCAATGTTCCCGTCAATGTGGTATCCTCCGACAAGTTGAATTCACGCTTCGTGCAACTTGCCGCGACAAAGGTCAAAACCAACAGTACCACATAAGGCCGCATTGAAAGCATCCATCCTGTTTTCTGCTTGACGCACATGGTTATCATTACGCAATTCAAGCAGATTTTGTTACCCCTCGTTACTTCTTCTTTTTGAATTGAGATTCATAAACCGTAATCCAGTCCTCCGGTGAACGTTTGGCGACCAGTTGACCGATGAGTTCAAACGGAATTTCTTCCCACTTCTTGAAGCGCATGCAACTCTTGCCCATGTCCAGTTTGCGGAGGTTGAGCGCTTCGTACTCCGAGAGGAACCAATGCAGCAGCTCGGGTTCCGCGTAAATGCCCATGTGGTAGAAGGCAATGAAATTCTTTTGGTTGGCGATGTTCATGAACGGCAACGGCAGCGCAGGCGTGCAATGATAGCCGTCGGGATACAAGCTGTGCGGTACCACGTAGCCGATCATGCCGTACGACATGACTTCTTCGAAACCTGCAGGCAAATGGTCGAGGACCGTCTGGCGCAAGCGCTTGAAACTGTCCCTACGTTCCTCAGGAACCTTTTCCACGTATTCGTCGGGAGAGTTGGCATCGATTTTCATGGCGCAGGGTGATTTTGAGCGAAATTTACTGCATGATGCCGCTGTGGAAAGTGACCTTTGTAGCACTCGGGTTTTGGGGGATTGGGCATGCGGCCGTGCGCGGGCAGACGGAATGCGCCGGCATCACGTGGGAGGAGTTAAAGGGCGATATTGACCCGAGCCGGCATCCGGGCTTCGCACCGGTCCCCGACCACCTCACATACAAGTCGGAAATCTACCTGCGTACTGAAGCCTTGGAGGCGTTGGATGACATGGCGGCCGCCGCTCGTGTCGATGGGATTGAATTGCAGGTGGTATCCGCCATGCGTACCTGGTCGCATCAACGACGCATCTGGAACGGCAAATGGAGCAGCACTCGCTTCATGGGTTTCACCGGTGCGGCGCGCGCATCGGAAATCCTGCGCTACAGTTCAATGCCGGGATCGTCGCGCCACCATTGGGGCACAGATGTGGATCTCAATGCCCTGGAAAACGAACATTTCGAAAGCGGCGCAGGTGCTGAGGTGTACGCATGGCTCCTCGACAACGCTTACGACTTCGGGTTTGTTCAGGTGTACGGGGACATGAGCAACGGGCGCACCGGATACCAAGAAGAAAAATGGCACTGGTCCTATTGGCCGCTGGCAGAGGGCTTTCTCCGCTGTTACCTCGACTTGTGCCCTGAAGCGGCTTTTGTCGGCTTTGAAGGCGCCGCCTACAGCGACTCCTTGCGCATCATCGATCGATACGTGCAAGGGATCGATGGCCCTCAGTAGGGCGCTTGGAACGTGCTTGATTTGCTTCGACCAACCACGTTGCTTCGGGACGCGCGATGAGCCGGGCGTTGTTGTAGGCCATCTCCATGGTCAGCAAATTGAGCCCCACGTAACATCCCTGCTTTGCGTCCCATTCGACTGCCAAGGCCACGTTTGCATCGCGCTGATGGATATGCAAGGGCAACGCCAAAGCCACGCATTTGCCCTTGGCATGCCATGCGGGAACGGCGAGCTTGTAATCCATGTGGAGGCGGTCCAAGGTGCGATCCAGGGCCGATTCGAACCATTCTACGAGGCGGTTCATGCCCTCGTCATCGGCGAGCCGTCGCGCCGCTTCGTCCAAGCAATCCATGTACGCCTCTTTCCCCACGTCACGCAGATCAGGCAACAGGATGCGGTCGTCCGTCGCATCATGAATCAACTGGCGCGGGATGCGGCTCACGTTTTCTTCCAACAGGCGCGGCCAATCGCATTCGGGCACCCCGGATTGAGGTGCGTAGAACGCCTGCTCGGCACGCGTGATGAAGCGCGGACGCACCGGCAACTCCTCGTAACATTGCAGGATGTCACCCAGCCCGATTCCGTCGCGGGTGCTGAATCCTCTGAAAAACCAGTCCTGGGCGTCGTCCCGTTCGTTGGGTACGAAAACCGCGTAGATATCCTGATCGCTTCGGGTCAGCAAGCCGGTGTGAAAAACAGCCGATTGGCCATCCGGGTGCATGCTCAGCAGGCCATCTTCGATGACCTTGTCAAACATGTGATTGAAGTAGCTCCTCAACATCCGGCCACCCTTGCCCCAATGTTCGTTGGCAGCCAAAGCTTTG
>JAPOHG010000038.1 GCA_029979565.1 bacterium | reverse complement strand
GGATATGGGCGCCAGAAGAAGCGCGTCTCCACGGGCTCAATCGCCAAAGTGACCGCCAAAGACATCGAAGGCATTCCGGTGCCGGATGCCATTTCAACGCTTGAAGGACAAACGTCCGGTTTGATCGTCAATGAATCGAGCGGACAGCCCGGAGCCGGCAAGTCCATCCTCGTTCGCGGGATCAGCACCAACGGCGACAACTCGCCCCTTTTCATCGTTGACGGACTGCAATTGGGCAACATCGACAACATCAACCCCGCCGACATCGAATCCATCGATGTTTTGAAGGACGCTGCTTCCAGTGCCATCTACGGCGCCCGCGCAGCCAACGGGGTTGTCATTATCACGACCAAGAACGGCAGCGGCAAGGACGAGGGAACCATCAGCTACCAGACCAGCTACCTCAACTCCCAGCCATGGAAATTGCCAGAGATGCTCGGCGCTGAGGACTACGTGATGCTGATTCGTGAGAAGTTCGCCAACAGCAACCAGACCTCTGCACTCGACGTACTGGGTTTCCCCAACATGGGCGACCAGCTGACGGCAAATACGAATTGGATGGAAGAAATCTTCAATCCGGCCACAGTGGTCAATCACCGCTTGACAGCCACCACCAAGAACTCCTACCTCTCGGTCGACTACTGGGACCAGACGGGGGTCATCGGTGGGGAAAAATCCAACTACACCCGTTACTCGGTGCGCTACAACAGCTCCAAGAAGTACAAGGATTTTGTCACCATCGGCCAAAATCTCAACCTCAATAGGACCGACAACAACAACATCGGGACGAACAGCGCTTTTGGTGGGGTGCAATCGGATGCGTTCGCCTACGATCCCTTGACACCTGTCTACGATGACGCTGCGCAGTACGGATTCGCGCAGTCCCCTTGGGTGCAGAAAGAGTACATCAACCCGTTGAGCCGCTTGTGGTTGATCAATGGCGATGGTAAATCCGACCAAATGATCGGGAACTTCTTCCTCGAGGCCGACTTGATTGAAGGCCTGAGTGTCAAGACCGACATTGGTTTTGATTTGAACTGGTGGGACTACCGCAGCTTCACGCCGACGTATGAATTCCACCCCGCTGCGCAAAACCTCACCAACGATGTGAGCCAGGGATCAGGAAACTTCCAAGGCATCCAGTGGGAAAACACAGCGCACTACACACGAAGCCAAGACAAGCATAACTTCGACTTCTTGGTGGGCACATCCTACCGTGCAAATGAATTCCGACAGGTCGGTGGTTACAGCTCGCAGATTCCATTGGACAACCAGTTCGACCCGAACTTCCAGTACCTCGATGCTGGGCAAGACACCCTGGACAATACGTGGGGTGGGGCCAATGTCAAGTACGCTTTAATCAGCACGTTTGGTCGTCTGCTGTACAATTACGACGAGAAGTACCTCTTCTCTGCAACGCTTCGCCGCGACGGCTCTTCCAACTTCGGACCGGGCAATCAGTTCGGGGTCTTCCCGTCTGCCTCCGTCGGTTGGGTCGCCTCAAAAGAAGGGTTCATGGAAACCGTTGAGCCGGTCAGCTTCCTCAAGCTTCGTGCTTCGTGGGGTATCAACGGTTCGGACCGCATCTCGCCTTTGAGCTACGTCAGCCGCATCGAACGCGTGTTCACCTATGCCTTCGGAACAGAAGATCAGATCCTCAATACCGGTACAGCGCTCGCCACACCACCCAACCCCAATGTCAAATGGGAAGAGAGCGAGCAAATCGACATTGGTATGGAACTCGGGCTGTTTGACGACAAGCTCACCGTGGAAGCGGACATCTACCGAAAGACGACCAAGGACTTGCTGATGACCCAACAAATTCCAGGCTACATCGGCGCCACCAACAACCCTACCTCGAACCTCGGTGAGATCCGCAACCAAGGGATTGACCTGGTCGTCGGCTACCGCGCCGGTGAAGGCGATTTGAAGTGGAACACCCAACTCACTTACACGCACTTCAAAAACGAAGTCATCAGCGTGGCGGGTGAAACAGGTTACCTCAATGGATGGGGCTGGCCCGTGCGAAATACCGCTATTACCCGCATGACGGAAGGCTACGCGGTCGGGCACTTTGTTGGTTACCAATCCGACGGCATCTTCCAAAATGAAGGCGAAATCTTCAGCCACGTCAATGCGGAAGGCGACCTCCTCCAGCCCAACGCCTCACCCGGGGACATCAAGTTCCTCGACTCGAATGGCGACGGCATCATCAACTCCGATGACATCACCGACATTGGCAGTCCTTGGCCGAAGCACATCATCGGCTTGAGCGCCAACGTCACGTACAAGGATTTCTATGCCAGCGCCATCTTCAACACGCAGATCGGCCACGAGATTTACCGCACGTACGAACGGTCGGACGTGACCTTCTCCAACTACCAAAGCTTCTGGTTGGGCCGTTGGACTCCAGAGAACCCGAGCACGGAGTTGCCGCGTTTGACGTCAACCGACCCCAACAACAACCAGCGCCCCTCGGATTTCTACCTCGAGAACGGCAACTTCCTCCGTTTGCGCAACCTGCAAATCGGCTGGAACGTGCCGCAGAAAATGCTGGAGAAGTTCAAAATGAAGGAGGCCAAGGTGTACATCACGGGCAACAACCTCTTCACGCTGACGAACTACCGAGGATTCGATCCGGACATCGGCACCAGCGGTTGGATTTTGGATACCGGTATTGACAAAGGTTTCTACCCGAACAACCGCTCCATCGGTGCGGGCCTCAACGTTTCATTCTAAAGCTCAGAACCCATGATTAAGAACCTACGCAACGTAACGCTCCTTCTCGCCTTCGCTTTGAGCTTTGGAGCCTGTAATAAAGAACGGTTGAACGTTGACCCCGTCAACCAAGTCCTCTCAAGCAACTACTACCAGACCGAATTGCACGTGGCCGAGGCACTCATTGGCGCCTACGACCCGGTCGGTTGGACCATGGCCTTCGGGCAGTGGATTTCGCCCGTTATGTTCGGGGAAATCCGGTCGGACAATGCCAACGCCGGAGGCGACCCCTCCAACAACGACCAACCGGGTTGGCAGGAGTTCGACGATTTCACCAACACGAACACCAATACGGTCATTCACCCGCTCTACCGCCGCAGTTACATCGGCATCAACCGGGTCAACTCCCTGTTGAGCAACACCGACACAAGCAATCCCGATCTGGCCTCTGACGCGGTCCAGGTCTACCTTGCTGAGGCGAAGTTTTTGCGTGCGTTTTACCACTTTGAAGTGTTTCGCCACTTCGGTCCCATTCCGGTCATCACGGAAGAGTTGGCACCCGATGCCGTCGGCCTCGAACGCAACACCCTCTCTGAGGTTATGCAACAGATCGTCACCGACTGCGAAGAAGCAGCGGCCGTGCTCCCCACCTTGCCCGCGTCTGGACAAGAAGGGCGCGCCACCAAAGGCGCCGCCTTGGCGTTGATGGGCAAGGCGTACCTCTACTGGGCTGACCTCAGCGGGGATGATGCCACGAAGTTCGATGCTGCAGCTTCTGCGTTGCAGGAGGTGGTCGACTTGGGCGTGTACGAGTTGGTCGACGACATGGGCTCGCTCTATTCGTTGGGCTCAAGAAACACAACCGAGGCTGTATTCGAAATTCAACACAACCCCCTCTACACCAGTGACTGGGGATGGTTTGAAGGCATTGACGGCAACGGCATCTTGCAACTCTGCGGCATCCGGGGGTTGTGTTCCGACCACCCGACCTATGAAGCGGGCTGGGGATTCATGGCCGTCACCGAAGGGCTGTACAACCACTTCTTGGACGACGATCATCACCGTCGCGATGTAGCCATTGCATCCGAGGCAACTTTGGAACAGGACATGATTGATGCCGGCCTCTCGTGCGACCCCATCATCGATGCGACCCAAAACAACCCTGTGGATTACACAGGCTATTTCCAAGTCAAGTACCAAAACTTCAAGGCGTTTGCCGGGACCAACATCAACGGCGGCAATGAACACCTGACCAAGGCACAAAACACACACTACATCCGCTATGCCGATGTACTGCTGATGCTGGCTGAGGCGTTGCACCGCGGGTCGGGCGACGATGGCTCTGCGATGGCCCACATTGATGCGGTTCGCGAGCGGGCTGCAGGCCCCGGGGACAATGCGGGTGCATTCCGCACCGCATCGCAATTGATGGCGGATGAAGGAATGAGCTTACTTGACGTCATTTGGTATGAACGCCGTGCTGAATTTGCTTGCGAAGGTGACCGCTGGTCGGACCTCGTCCGCTCGGGCCGTGCCGATGCTAGTTTATTCGCTGGCGACGGCGACAAAGAAGGCAACTTCAATACCGACCACTTGTGGTTGCCCATCGCGTTGGAAGAAACGGTGCTCGCAACCGGCCTTACCACCTACCCTGACGAATCCTTATTTAACTGATCAACAACAAATCCATAACCCCAAATCCAATGAACTTTAACAAATTCATTTACGGTCTCGGGCTTACCCTCTTGGGAGGGCTTGTCATGACCGGATGCAAAAAAGACGAGCCGGAAGATCCTGCCGATGTCGTCGCAACCTTCCAGTATGAAATCAGCGCAGAAAACTGGGCTGAAGTCGCCTTCACCAACTACTCCCAAAACGCAAGCTCTTACGCGTGGGACTTTGGCGATGGCAACACCAGTACGGATGAGAATCCCACCCACACCTACGCTGCAGGTGGAACATACGAAGTAACGTTGACCGCAACAGGTGCGGCCGGTTCTGCTTCTCGTTCTGAGACCATCAATATCGTTGACCCCAACACGGCCGGACAGTTCCTTTCAGGAACAGAAGGCAAAACGTGGTACCTCGAGCGCGAAGGCATCGCCTTGGGCATCGGCCCAGCAGCAGGTGACATGTCCTGGTGGTCGTTTGGCGGCGTAACGCCATTGGGTGAGCGTCCTTGTATCCTCGATGACTCGTATACGTTCAATCCAGATGGCACGTGGGAAAAGAACACCGCAGGAACATTGTTTGTCGATGCTGACGCCAATGGCGGATGGCTCGGCAATGACTTTGAGACCTGCTACGATGAAGACACCCCCGACTTGTGGGTAGGGCCAAACGGAGAAGACCTCAGTGCCTATGCCGACGGCGGAGACTACACCTACGACTTCAACACCGCTCAAGGCGTGTTCACGATCGAGGGCTTCGGCGCTTACATCGGCCTTGCACAGAAGACCGAAAACGGAGACAACTACATCCCTGTTTCATCTAAGACCTACACGGTGCTCAACATGGAAACAGGCGAAAATGCTGACCGCATGGAAATCGCAATCGTCGGTTTGGACGGAAGCTTCGCCTGGACATTCTACCTCGTCCACTACCACGATGCCAACGACCTGCCTCCCATCCCGGTTGCAGGTCCTGCAGCGAGCTTTAGCTACGTTAAAGAAGGCAACACGGTAACCTTCACCAACACGTCCAACAACGCAACTTCTGCAAGCTGGGACTTCGGTGATGGCAACTTCAGCACCGAGTACAGCCCTGTACACACGTACGCTGCAGACGGGGACTACACGGTAACGTTGACCGTCAGTGACGACAACTTCGCCACCGACGAAACTTCAGCCATTATCTCCATCAGTTCGGCTGTCTTCACGGCGGCTGACCTTTCCAGTGCGGAAGGCAAGGTGTGGCGTTTGGACGGCGAAGCCTCTTACATCGTTGGTCCTGCGCAAGGCAGCGGCGAATGGTGGGGCGGACTTGACGCCGCAGGTGTCGTTGAGCGCTACTGCCAGATGGACGATGAATTCATCTTCTACGATGATGGCACATTCGTCTACGAAACACAAGGCGACGTCTGGGCGGAAAGCTACATGGGCGGTAACAACGAGTGCCTCACCGACGAATCGTTGGCGGCTCCGTTCGATGTCTTCGGCACGGGCACGCACGCCTTCACTGCCACGGATACCGAAATCACGGTGAACGGCCTCGGTGCATTCATCGGATTCAACAAAGCCTACAACGGCGGCGAATTGCCAAACGAGGGCACAGGTACTCCGGTATCTACAATCACCTACGAAGTTTACGAGTACAGCAACAACGACGGCGTTGAGCGTGTAACCGTAACCATCGACTACGGTGCGGAACCCGGAACAGCCTACTGGACCATGCGTTTGATTTCTGAATAATCAAGTCACACTCCAAAAAGAAAGGGAATCGGCACGGCGCCGGTTCCCTTTTTTGTTGGCTGAAGTTTGCGTTGAAATCTATTCGGGGACCTTGATGAACCGCCCCACATCCACCGTCTCGTCCTCACGCAGGATGAAGACGTTATACAAACCGGCAGCAAATCCACTCACATCGATGCGTTCCTGAATGGTCGCTACATCGCGAAAAACCTCCCCATATACCGGACGCCCGCGGTTGTCGTAAATGCTCAATGTCAAGTCTTGGCGGAAAAACAAACCAAACGCGATATTCACTTCATCAACCGTTGGATTGGGGTAAGCAATGACCGATTGGAAAGGGAAATCAAAAGCGGTATCGTCTTCAATATCCCCGAGGTATTTGAACTCAATCCAATTCAAGTTGAACGGTGCAGCGGTGACACGTACGCGCAACTTGTATTCTCCGGCAGCGTTGAGTGTCACCGTCTCGGTTGTGGTTTGCCAGGTCTGCCAGCCGCCTGTAGCGGGGAACTCGGCATCGCACACGAACGTATTGATGCCGCTAGGGTGCAAGAGCACCAGCTCGACCCCGCCAGCGCTTTGGGACGCCGTGCGGAACGAGACATCGTAATCCCCGCTGTACAACACGTTGACGTCGTAGATCATGTAGTCTCCTGGATCGAGGTACCCCACATTGAGCCCCCCACCCACATCGGTAGTGGTTTCAATCTCCACCCCTTCGGCCTCCACAAAATTCTCGACCTCAATCCAGCCTGGAATCGGGTAAACAAAGTCCAACGTATTGTCGACCGGTTCTTGGGTGAATTGGACCAAGGCACTCCCGTCGGTGGCCGTTACACCTGAACCGGAATACGAAATGGTCAGATCCTGGGTCGCGAAGAGCATGTCATCCATATCGAACACGATTGTTTGATTGTTTTCAAAGCTCATCCCGAAGGCACTGAATGGAATGGCTTGGCCGTTGTCGAAAATCTGGAAGTCAGACAACTGGGCATTGAGCGGTTGGCTGATTGGCTTGTTCAACGTCAGGGCAATTTGGTTGGCATTCAGCGTCCGCGCTGTCAAGTAAGCCATGTCGACCTCATCGGCCGGGATGCCGGTGAACGTAAAGTCAAAGCTGCCGACGTTAAATCCCGATTGGTCGGCATGGAAACGCACCTTTTGCACCCCTTCCATCAGCAGCACGTCCTCGATGGTGAGGGTGGACCAGTTGCTCGTGCTTCCCGTTGTCTGGACGTTGATAGACGAGGTGACCTGAACCCCATCCACATTCAAGTGAAAAATCCCGTTCGAGCCGTCCGCCGCCACCCGCACATCGATATCGTACAGGCCGGAGGTCGCCACGTCCACCGTGTAGTCCATCCACTCGTCCATGGAAATCCACCCCACATTGTAGCCGTTCGAATTCAGCTGGTCCGTTGAGAATTCGATGTCGACGCCGTCGTTGCGGTACTGCCAGCCGTTGTTCCACGCCGTGAATTCACCGGTCGTCACATGAAACGTCGCCACATGTTCGTCGTTGTAGGCATAGCCTTGGCGGCCCAAGTCAAAATCCGTGGCGTATACCAAACCGGGAACGGCATGCGGCGCACCGTGGAAGGGCTTGGTCTCGTCCGTAGCCACCTGCCGGAACATGGCATCGGGCACGTTGGTTTGAATCACGCAATTTTCCGTCTTCAACCCTTCGGCCAGCTCCATCAACGAAGCCGTAGCGACCTCCACCGAAGGCTGCAGCGCATTGCCGTTCCAGTAATCGAGGAGGTCTTGGTAACCCTCCGTCTTCACAATGGACATGGGGCAGGAAATGCTCTCGATTTTCTTCAACGGCCACCACGCCCAGCCCATGTTCAAGTCTTCGAGCAAATGGATGGCATCCCGGAACCATGCGTTGCCGTTTTCACCGCTTTCTCCGACATAAATCGGCACGTTGTGTTCTTCGCGCAGGGAGGTCACGAACTGCATGTCAATCGGCTCGTTTTTGCTCCAGTACTTGTGCGGGGAGTACACCAGTTGATCGTCCCACGGAGGGGTCAAGCCGGTGAAATCGTTGGCAAACCAGTTGCCCTCGATGAAGATGATGTGGTCGGGGTCCACCGCGCGGATGCTGTCCGTGCACTGCATGTACAAACTGCGCAAAGCGGATCCGTTGGGAAGGTTCCAGTTGGGCTCGTTGAGCAAGTCGTAGCCAGCGACCCATTGTTCGCCCACGTAATGTTCGGCAATGCGCTTCCAAAGCGCCACCATTTTGCTCTTGTTCTCCAAACTTTCCCAAAGCGATGGCTTTGCCGGGTTGTAGTCCGAAATCTCCTGCGCATAACCTTGACCTCCCGGGGCAGCGTGCAAATCCAAGATGACGTACATCTCATTGGCTGCGCACCAGGCCACCAAGCTGTCGGTTAACTCAAACCCGGTATCGAGCCAGGTGTTCTCACCTGCGACAGGCTCGTCCTCAATCGGGAGTGTCCAAAGGTTGTAGTGCATGGGCAGCCGAACCGAATTGAATCCCCACGCCTTCAGGGAATCGATGTCCGACTTCTGAACGTGGTTGTGCAACCAGGCGTCGTACCACGCATCGGTGTTTTCGACCCCGATGAGGTCTTCGATCATGGCACGGATCTCGTATTGCGGCCCGGCAAACCCGCTGGTTTGCATCATGTACCCCTCTTGAACCATCCAACCTCCCAAGCCCATGCCCCGGAGCAACACCGGCTCACCGGCCTCATTCACAATGTTTTGACCATCAACACTCAAAAAATGCTGGCCCTGAGCCGGTACATAGCCCACGATCAAAAGCAAAACAATCACCGCGTATCTCATCTTCATGTGACTTCGTTCACTAAATTTATCCGTGTGGAAAATACAACCTTTTGACTTCTAACAACGTCTTAGAAGTGTCTTGAATCACTGATTCCACGCCCGATTAAAACCATGACAAAATTCTCGCCGTTTGTACTCGTTTTCGTTACGCTCGTATGTTTCCAATGCCGGAAAGATGATGCACCAAGCGTGGTTCCCAACGTGTACTTCCCCATCGATATAAGCGCCTTGGAAACGGAGGAAAATGCCATTTTCGAGTTCCCAATTGTGTTGGACCGAACCACCGACCGCGAGGTCACTGTTCATTACGAGGCCCGCTCCTTGACAGCCACGGAAGGTGAGGACTTCGTTCCGACCGCTGGCACCATCACATTCGCTCCGGGCGAAGCCACAGCCACCATCAGCGTGGAAATCATCATCGATGACTACCTCGAGGAGGATGAGCAGTTCCGCGTCGTCCTCACCGAATCGCAGAACGGACTGTTCCTGGACGGCATCCAGCAGGCCATCGGCACCATTCGCAACGACGATACCGCCATCCAAGTCACCACAGCAGGCTACGTCTCAGCGGAAAGCTACGCTGGCAAGACCCTGGTGTGGTCAGACGAATTCAACGGCGATGCAATCGACCTCAACAATTGGACGTACGACTTGGGCGCGCACGGGTGGGGCAACCAAGAGCTGCAACTGTACACGAGCAGCAGCGAGAACTCCTACGTGCACGAAGGCAATTTGCTCATTGTGGCCAAGGACGATGGCCCCATGTACACGTCGGCCCGCATGAAGTCCATCGATTTGCAAGAATTCCAATACGGCCGCATTGACGTGCGGGCGGTGTTGCCCAAAGGACAGGGCATCTGGCCGGCCATCTGGATGCTCGGGGCCAATTATCCATCTGCCGGCTGGCCCGCTTGCGGCGAAATTGACATCATGGAACTCATCGGATCGGCACCCAACTACGTTCACGGTACGGTGCATTTCGGCAACGATTACTCGCAGCACCAACACACAGGCCAAGGCACAGGCATTCCTTTTGGACAGACGTTCGCCGACGAATTCCACGTTTTCTCTATCGATTGGAATGAGCAGGGCATCACCTGGTTGCTCGATGACGAACCGTTCTACAGCATCAATCAGAATGTCACGGGCTCCCAGAACTACCCGTTCGACAACCCGTTCTTTTTCATTTTGAACATTGCGGTTGGCGGTCAGTGGCCCGGCTACCCGGACGAAAGCACGGAATTCCCGCAGTTTATGGCGGTGGACTACGTGCGGGTCTTCCAGTAACTTCGCTGGCATGAAACTCCATGCCGCCCTCGCCGTTGTCCTGTTCGCAACAGCCTGCACCCCAACTGAAGCACCGGTTGAACACTGGAAGCGTTACGACGAAACCGCAACCCTCGCTGCCAACGCCGAGCACGAAAACGTGCGGATGCGTTACCAACTTGTTCAATCCAAGTTTCAAGACAAAAACGCACTCTGGGTGCCGTTCGAAGCGGAGCTGAATGCCTTCGGTGCGGACCGGTACGCCGAACTTGCGCCCCTCATTCTTGAGCAAGACATCCCCACCCTGCAAGGCCACGTGGCAGCCGGTCGGATGACGTACGAGGACCTGACGACCTTCTACCTCTACCGCATCCGACAGCTCGAGTCCGACTCCAGCACCACCCTGCATGCGGTTGTTGCGCTGAACCCTGACGCCATCGAAGAAGCAAAGGAATGCGATCGCCAGCGGGAAGAAGCTGCGCACCCTGTCTACGGCATGCCCATTTTGTTGAAAGACAACATCAATACGGCGAGCATGCCGACTACGGCCGGCGCCGCCTTGCTCGCCGAACACACGCCGCCGGAGAATGCCTTCATCGTGGACCAGTTGGCCTCCAAAGGCGCACTGATTTTGGGCAAGGTGAACCTCTCCGAGTGGGCGTACTTCTTCTGCGACGATTGTCCCCTGGGGTACAGCGCGGTAGGTGGGCAAACCCTGAATCCGTATGGACGTGGGGATTTCGAAACGGGAGGCTCCAGTTCCGGCAGCGGAGCCGCTATCGCCGCCAACTACGCAGCAGCAGCCATCGGCACCGAAACTTCCGGTTCCATCCTCTCTCCTTCGAGCATGAATTCTGTGGTTGGACTCAAGCCCACCATTGGGCTGGCCAGCCGTGCCGGCATCGTTCCCATTTCCAGCACCTTGGACACGCCCGGCCCCATGACCAAAACCGTTATCGACAACGCCATTGTCCTCGATGCTATGGATGGAGCGGACAATGCTGATGCTATCACGTCCGAGGCACCCGTGCAACGGTCCTTCTTTCAGGCCATCGCCGCGGCTACGCTGAAAGGAAAACGTTTGGGCGCAATCGCTGCGCTGGTGGAAGGCGATTCCTTGTACGCCGCCGCGGTGGAAGCCTTGCGTGCCTCCGGCGCCGAGGTCATTGAAATTACCCCGCCAGAAGTCAGCCTCAACGGGTTCCTTTCGGTGTTGAATGGCGATATGATCCGCGACCTGCCGCGCTACTTCAATACGGCAGCAGCACCGGAATTTGCCGGAATGGATGTCGCCGGTGCCATGGCATTCAACCGCCAGGACAGTGCCCTGCACATGCCCTACGGGCAAGCCCGCTTTGAAGGCATCGTGGCGGACCCCATCACCGAAGGTGGATTGGACAGCCTCATCGCAGGCCTGCATGCGGAAGGCAAGAAGTTTTTTGATGAACCCATGGCTGAACACGGCCTCAATGCTGTGTTATCCATTAACAACTACCACGCCGCTTATGCCGCCGTGGCGTACTACCCAGGACTCACGGTGCCGATGGGGTATTACGCCAGCGGTGAACCTGCAGGTTTGACTTTCTTTGCGCCCAGCCACGAGGAGGAGCGACTCTTGGGATTGGCTGCTGCCTATGAAGCCGCGACCAAGCAGCGCCGCGCTCCTTAATTGTCGGCTTTACCGGGTCGGTGGCGCTCGTTGTGCAGGCGGCGACGCGATGTCATCTGCTCCAATTCCTCCCCCCATTCATTCAAATCCTCCGGGTCTTCCGGATTGAACTTCGGGGGGCGCTTGGCGTGTACATTTTTCAGATCGCGTTTCCGGCCCATACCTGACTAACAAAGCTGAGTCGGACCAAGTTCAGCCAAGGCAACGCGCATTTTATGCTACCTTTCTGTGCATGAGACTGGATTCCTTCGCCGCCTATGAAGCCGCTTATGCGGAGAGCGTCAACAACCCTGAAAAATTCTGGGGAGATATCGCAAAGACGTTCCATTGGAAGCAACCATTCACGAAGGTGTGCGAATGGGATTTCACCACGCCGGACGTGAAGTGGTTCAGCGATGGCGTCTTGAACATCACCGAAAATATCTTGGATCGGCACCTCGCCGAAAACGGCAATCGCACGGCCATTCTGTGGGAGCCCAATGACCCTGCGGATGAACGGCAATCCTTCACCTACCGAGAACTGCACGGTGAAGTTTGTCGGGTAGCCAATGGCCTCAAAGCCCAGGGCATCGGAAAAGGAGACCGGGTGGTGCTGTACATGCCAATGGTCCCCGAATTGCTCTTCGCGGTGCTGGCGTGCGCACGCATCGGCGCCATCCACAGTGTCGTTTTTGCAGGGTTCAGCGCCCAAGCATTGGCCGATCGCATTCAAGACGCCGGTGCCGTAGCCGTCCTCACCGCTGACGAAGTGCGGCGCGGCGCGAAGCGCATTCCCCTCAAGTCCGTGGTCGATGACGCACTCCACCAATGCGACAGCGTACGGACGGTGTGGATGTTTCCGTCGACAGGAGCATCTGTTGATTGGACAGCTGGGCGCGACGTACGCTGGGCCGATGCCATCAAGGGCATGGCGACCCATTGCCCTGCCGAGGCCATGGCCGCAGAAGATCCCTTGTTCATCCTGTATACCTCTGGCTCCACGGGCAAGCCAAAAGGCGTCGTCCATTCGCACGGCGGGTACATGGTGTACACGACCTATTCGTTTGTCAATGTGTTCCAGTACGACGCCAACGCGGGCGATGTATTTTGGTGCACGGCAGACATCGGTTGGATCACGGGGCACAGCTACCTCTCGTACGGTCCGTTGCTCGCAGGCGCCACCCAAGTCATGTTCGAGGGGGTACCGACCTATCCGGATGTCGACCGCTTCTGGGCCGCATGCGCCCACCACGGGGTAACCCATTTCTACACGGCTCCGACCGCCATCCGGGCGCTCATGGCACATGGAGACGAACCGGTTCAACGCCACGACCTGTCGCGGTTGAAGGTGCTCGGCACCGTCGGCGAACCCATCAACGACGAGGCGTGGCATTGGTACCACCGGGTAGTCGGACGGGAACAATGCCCGGTGGTTGACACGTTCTGGCAGACCGAAACCGGGGGCATCATGCTCTCCGGCCTCGGGGGACTGAGTCCCATGAAACCCGGGCACGCCGGACTTCCCCTTCCGGGGATCCAACCGGTCTTGCTCACTGCCGACGGCGAAGAAATCACCGAAACCGGCGTGGAGGGTCACCTGTGCTTCAAGCACCCCTGGCCCAGCATCATCCGGACCACGTACGGTGATCACGAACGGTGCCGACAAACCTACTTCGCTGCCCACCCCGGGCATTACTTCACGGGCGACGGGGCGAAACGCGATGCTGACGGCATGATCCGGGTCATCGGCCGCGTGGACGACGTTATCAATGTCTCCGGTCACCGGTTTGGCACCGCCGAAATCGAGGAGGCCATCAACCAGGCAAATAACGTCGTCGAAAGCGCCGTGGTCGGTTTTCCACATGAAATCAAAGGCCAAGGCATCTGCGCCTTTGTTGTAGGTACGGATGCCATCGATGCTGCCGTGGCCGAAGAGGCTTCCGAATCCGTTGTTTCAGCCATCGGACGTGTGGCACGACCAGACCGTATCCTGGTGGTACCGGGCTTGCCCAAAACGCGGTCGGGCAAAATCATGCGCCGCATCTTGCGCAAAATCGCAGAAGGCCGCAGCTCAGAATTGGGCGATGTCTCGACCCTGCTGAATCCGGAAGTCGTGCCCCAGCTGGTGGCGGCTTTTGAGGGCTAATGCCTCACCGCCGCAACAACCGGCCTACCGCATAAGCCGCTGGAATGTAGCCGAGGGCATCCACCACGGATAGCCACGTGGGCGTACCCAATTGAATGGAATTGAGGATGCCACCGATGAAAAACCAAATGCCCATCGTCCAGGCGGGCCACATGACGCACTTACCATCGGCTTCGGAACGCGCAGCCACAAGCATTCCCGTCGCTGCACCCGCAGCGGTTCCCAGCCAGTGCACTACTGTCGCGGCCAGCATGGTCGTCATGCTGAGTCCGGCCATCCACGCTTGAAATTCTTCACGCGAAGCAGTAGAGGCAGGCATGGTCTCTTCAGGCCAAATCGACATGTGCAGGTCATGCAAAAGGAACATGGTGGTGCTGCCGACAGCGAATGCAAGAACCACCGATAGGATGTTGCGGGCTATTCTCATGCCAACAAACATACTCCGGTGCAGGCAAACGAAATGCTGACATTCCATTAGTTTTGGGGCATGCCTAAAACTTCCGGACCCTTCCTCGCCACTTTGTTGGCGGTGGCAACCCTTGGTGTGAACGCCCAGAACATCAGCACCTACAACCCGCAGTTGCTGTACGATGGTGCGGGGAGTTTATACGATGCAGAACTCTTGCGCGAGATGCACGTCACGTTTGAGGATGCCAATTACCACCAAACCCTGGTGGATGCGTTTTTCAACAACCCCTCACTTCGGATTCCCGCCACGGTCGAGCTGGACGGAGTGGTGTTGGACAGCGTTGGGACGCGGTACAAGGGCAATTCCACATTTTGCCTGCCCAACGACGAAGGAAGCGTCAAAGTCCCGTACAACCTCGATTTCAATTACTGGATTTCAGGTCAAGATTTGCTCGGTTACAACAAGGTCAAATTGGCCAACGCCTGGCTCGATCCGACCTACTGCAAGGAATACGCTGCCAGCCGCATCTACCGCAAGTACTTGCCAACTCCGGAAATCAACCTCATCAAGCTCTATACCCAAGG
>JAPOHG010000037.1 GCA_029979565.1 bacterium | reverse complement strand
TGTCCACCGTCTGGCCCAACAACAACTCGTCTCCCACCGTAATGACTTCTGCTAACATGCCGCGAAAATAGCATCCGAAATCGGGTACAAAAAAAGTCCCTCACCCACTGGGCAAGGGACTTTCTCTCAAATGCTCTTTCTTTTATTGGATTGCCAAGCGCACCACGGCTTGGTGATCGCCTTGAGCGATGTTCACCAGGTAGATGCCAGGCGCCCAGTTGCTGGTCTCAATGCGCTCCACCAGTGCAGAGGTCTGCATGGAGTGCACGCGCGTACCGGTCATGCTCCAGACATCAATCTGGTGCGCGCCTGGACGGTTGATGACCAACTCAACTTGATCATCCGCAGGGTTCGGGTACAACGTGATGTCGTTGAGGTCAATCGGCTCAACGATGCCCACCCAATCTTCGTACTCCAACGTGGCGCAGTCGCCCAAGTCGTCCGCAGGAACGCGCAAGTGCACGATGTCGTTAATGTCTGCCGGGTCTTGGTCCCCACGTACGTGCAGTCCGGGCTCGAAGTCGCGTTGGTAGATGATTTCGAGTTGTCCGTTGACCACATCGGGAGCAATGGATCCGAATACGGCTTCGTAGCCGTCAAAATCCTCGTCCGGAGTCAAGTCGCACGCTTCATCGTCGTTCCAGGTCATGCCGCCGTCTGTGGAGTGCACCAAGAACTGGTGGCGGTAGTTCTGTGCGCCGGTGGAGAAGTTCTCCATGATGGCAGAGTACGTCACGTACAGGTTGCCCGCCGCGTCGGAACCGATCGAAGGGAAGCCTGCACAGCCAACGTAGTACGCCGCGATTTCATCGAAGTCCAACGTTCCGCTCTCGTCGTAATCGTAGGAGTAGCCAATGATTTGGGCGCTGTCGGGGCCCATGGATTCATTCCAATACGCCAAACCGTTGGTGCCCGGGAAGTAGCTGGTGGTGCCGTCGATGGTGTCGGCGTCCATGTAGTACATGCTGCCGTACGAAACGTGCACCTGGCCATACGTATCGACGTGGACATCGCCCGCGCCGTCCGTGTTGAAGTATTCTTGGAACAGCCCGTCACCGTTGTAGTCCTCGGCAAATTCTTCGCCTTCTGGCAAACCCATGTCTGCAACGTACAAATCCACTGGGAAGTCAATCAGCAAGTGCTTTTCCCACGTGTCCCCGTTGTCTTGCGAAATCATCACAAACGAGTCACTGAAATCATTGAAAGCGGCAAACGCTACCGTGTTGCCCCGGGCGTGAATGGCGTAGGTGTCGCCACTGAAGTTGGCGAAGTTGGAGCTGTCGAGGTCAGCGAACGTGTGATCCACAACATCCCACGTATCGCCACCGTCCTGTGAGCGGTAGTACAGCATGCAACCGTCTTGGCCGTTGTGCACCAAGCCGCCGTTGGCTGTTGGAGTGGTGATGCAGATGAGGTGCAGGCTGTTGCCGTCTTCCCCTCCGGCTGCCATACGCGGCCAAAGTTTTCCGACTTCGATGTCACTGGGTACGGAGGCTTCGCTCCATGCTCCGGCACCGGCGTCGCGCCACGCCATGTGCAATGGCGTATCAATCCCCGGGTGGCTCACAATGACTTCTCGGCCGCTGGCAGTATGCACGATGGATGGCCATCCGATGCGGACAGACTCCACACGTTCGTAGGAAATTTCACCCCACGCCGTGCCGTCGTAGAAGTTGTAGCCCGAGCCACGGTCGCTGAACGGGGTCAACTCAAGGCTCATCGTCCAAGCCGCAGAAACAGCTTCGGCCCCTCCGGCCATGCGATCATCAATGGCCGCATTCGACTGCAAGTCGTATTGGGTGTAACCGATGACTTGTCGCTGAACAACCAGGTCTCGGTTTTGAATGTGCTCGATGTCCGTATCCGACTGGCCTTGCAGCGGCTGCTGCGGGCGATCTGAAAAATCGGCAATCGCATGGGTTGGCATCGGTGCTGCCACGCGCAACGCGGGTGTGAGCTGCGGCACATCCTCCAACAACGATTGACCGCCGGATTGGAGGGATTGCGCAAATCCAGTGAGAGCCAAGGCCCCCACCATCAAGAGAACTAGGGTAAAATGCTTCATTTAGGTTGGGTTTTGAGGGGAAAAAGTACCCCAAAGAACCCAAAATGTCCAATTCTGAAGCAGATACTTATACCGAAGGGTTCGGGAATCGCGCCAAAACAGTCTCGCGGCCCGTTACCGCATCCTCCAATTCGACGCATATTTCGCTGCCAACAGGCAAGAAAACGTCAATCCGGGAACCGAATTTGATGAAGCCCACCTCATCGCCTTGAACGAGGACTTGCCCCTCCTGCATGTAATGGCAAATGCGACGGGCGACGGCCCCAGCAATCTGACGGAACAAGACCGTTCCTTTCTCCCCTTCGATGACGTGCGTGGTGCGTTCGTTTTCCGTGCTGCTCTTTGGGTGCCACGCCACGAGGTACTTGCCGGGATGGTAACGTGCGGCCTTCACCGTTCCAGCGATGGGCGACCACTGCGCATGAACGTTCAACGGGCTCATGAAGATGCTCACTTGAATGCGCTCGTCGTTGAACCACTCCGGTTCGTGCACCTGTTCGATGACCACCACCTTGCCATCGCTCGGCGCGAGTATTTCTGTCGGGTCCAGCGTTCCCACCTCACGCGATGGCATGCGGAAGAAATTCACCACCAAGGCCAACACCACGGCAACGCCGGCACAAACGAGGTAGAACGCCCACTCCGGCAACCAAGCGTTGGCAGCAGCCACAAGGCCTGAACCAACGATTAAAACAAGGGCCAACGTGGCAACTCCTTCTCGGTGAAATGTCATGGCAAGATGGCTTTCAAGGCAAATTCGAAAGGCAGCAAAGATAACAGGACAAAGTACACAGGAATGGTCAGTGCAAAGCCGTCAAATCGGTCCAACACACCGCCGTGTCCGGGCATGATGGCCCCGGAATCTTTCAGTCCGTTGCGCCGTTTCCAGCTGCTTTCCATGAGGTCTCCAGCGGTACCAAGCACAGCCAGCAACGGCCCCACCCAAACGAACGAGGCACCCCACAGGAAATACGCCACCACAGCAGCACTGGCCGCTCCACCCATCAATCCCTCCCAGGATTTACCCGGTGATACGCTGGGCATGAGCTTGTGTTTGCCCAATGGCTTTCCGACGAAATACGCACCTGAATCCGCCGCCCAAATGATGAATACCAGGCTGAGAAGGACGGAGGGTTCGTACGCTCCAGTGTTCTGCCATGGCAATCCGATAACCATGCACATCCACAAGGCCACAAAGGCAGCAAACCCCCATACCGTGGCCAGTGAAGCTCGCTTGGTCCCCACTTTGAATTCGCGCACCGCCAGGATGGACGCCGACGCCCACAGGAGTGCGTTGGTCCAAGGACTGTAGTACACCAAACCAATCACCAACACGCCGAAAACGGCACCGGAAAGGCTGCGGACGAGGGTCTCACTCATGGCACAATGTTACGAATCCGCATCCATTGAAGGACCCGCGATCAGGGATTGCGCACGTGCGGCATCTTCCTCCTGTACAAGCAATTCGACAAACCCAAACAAGTAACTGCTGTCGCGCTTGTTCAACACAACAGCTGGAATGCCGTGCTCTTCAAGAACGGCACGGCGCAATTCTACCGCAGGAGGGAAACCGTCCGAATAGACGACCGTCCAGCCGTTCATTCGTCGCTGCTTTCGGGGACGCCTCCAGCTTCTCCTTCGGGTGATTCGATCGGTTCTTCCGTTTCCGGCGCATCCGCGCTTCGCAGCGGGGATTCGGGCTTCTGGAACGGACGTGCTCCGAGGATGCGTTCCACGTCTTCCCGGAAGATGACCTCGTTGGTGAGCAACGAATCCGCGAGGGCGCTGAGCTTGTCAAAATTGGATTGCAAAATTTCTTTGGCACGGTTGTAAGCGCCGTCGATGATTTTGCCCACCTCTTCATCGATGATGCGCGAGGTCTCCTCGGAATAGGGTTTGGTAAACATTTGGTCGCCGCGGCTATCGTAGTAACTGCGGTTGCCGATGCGCTCGTTGAGGCCGTAGATGGAAACCATGGCATAGGCTTGCTTGGTCACCTTTTCGAGGTCACTCAATGCGCCCGTTGAAATCTTGTTGAACACAAGGTCCTCCGCTGCACGTCCACCGAGGGCCGCACACATCTCATCCAGCATTTGCTCCGTGGTGGTGATTTGGCGCTCTTCAGGAAGGTACCAAGCCGCACCGAGGGATTGGCCCCTTGGCACGATGCTCACCTTCACCAGCGGCGAAGCAAACTCGACCAACCAGCTGACCACCGCGTGCCCCGCTTCGTGGAACGCAATGGTGCGCTTCTCCTCATCGGAGATGATTTTGGTGCGCTTCTCCAAGCCGCCGATGATGCGGTCCACGGCATCCAAAAAGTCCTGGTGAATCACCTGATCGCGGCCCTTACGAGCAGCATAAAGCGCAGCCTCATTGCACACATTGGCGATGTCGGCACCGCTGAAACCTGGGGTTTGACGGGAGAGAAAATCCACGTCGATGCTGTCGTCCACCTTGATGGGACGCAAGTGCACGTCAAAAATCGCCCTGCGCTCGGTCAGATCCGGCATGTCCACGTAGATCTGGCGATCAAAACGCCCGGCACGCATCAACGCTTTGTCCAGAATGTCCGCACGGTTGGTCGCCGCCAGGATGATCACACCGCTGTTGGTACCGAAGCCGTCCATCTCGGTGAGGAGCTGGTTCAACGTGTTTTCGCGTTCGTCGTTGGAGCCCATGCTGGCGTTCTTGCCGCGGGCTCGACCAATGGCATCAATTTCATCGATGAACACGATGGCCGGAGCCTTTTCTTTGGCTTGCTTGAACAGGTCGCGGACACGGGAGGCGCCCACACCGACGAACATCTCAACAAAATCCGAACCGCTCAATGAGAAGAACGGCACCTGCGCTTCGCCAGCTACAGCCTTCGCGAGCAAGGTTTTACCCGTACCGGGAGGCCCTACGAGCAAGGCGCCTTTCGGAATCTTCGCCCCGAGGTTGGTGTATTTCTCCGGCGCCTTGAGAAAGGCGACGATTTCCTCCAATTCTTCCTTAGCGCCATCCAATCCTGCGACATCACTGAAGTTCACGTCGGTGCCTTTCCCTTTCTCGAACAGTTGCGCCTTGGATTTTCCGATGTTGAAGATCTGACCGCCGCCACCACCGCCGCCGCCGAGGCGACGCATCAACAGCACCCACACCCCAATCATCAGGGCAAAAAACACGACATAGGTCAGCATTTGCTGTCCCCATTCATTCACGGGTTCATAGACGTAGGTGAAGTCGTACGACTCCGACATGGTCTTCAAATCTTCGAGGTACGCATCGCCGGCGGGTACGTTCAACCAATAATCCGCTCCCTGGTACACCGTTTTTAACAAACCCTGCTCGCGTTGGTCGTCCTCCATCGATTGGCGCACCTCATCTTTGAGGAAGACACTGGCGCGTTGACCGTCAAATACCAATCGCTTGACCTGCCCGTCCTCAATCTTCTGCTTGAATTCGGTCCACTGGATTTCCCGGCCGCCTTCGCTGGTGTTCAGCATCAGCATGGCCAACAGCATGACGCCAATGACCCCGTAAATCCAATAGAAGTTCATCGAGGGCTTGTTGCCTCCTCCGCTGCTTGACGGTTGTCTTTGTTGGTCTTCCATGCTCTAACTCAAACTTCTTCGAGGGTCTCAATGTTCGCGTCTCCCCACAATTCTTCAAGGGCATAGCGCTGGCGCGCTTCCTCGTGAAACACGTGCACCACGATGTCGCTGTAATCGAGGATGGCCCATTCGCCATTCCTTAAACCCTGCTTTCCCCATGGTTTTTCATCCAATAGCGACTTGGTCTCCTTTTCCACGGAGGACGCCAAGGCTTCAACCTGGGTTCGGCTGGTACCGTGGACCACCACAAACCACCCGGCCACAGCATGGGCAATCTCCCGCAAATCCAAGATGGTAATGTTTTTTCCTTTCACCTCTTGAAGGCCGTGAATCACGGCATTCAGCAAGGGAGGGTGTTGTGCCAACGAAAGGTTACTCATTCACTCTGTTTCAAGCCGAAAGATACGGCGCGGCAACGGTACGGCGGTTCGGTGGAAAGCGAAAACATGCCAACTTTGCACCGGACCTCGAAACCCCATGCAACACACGCGCATCCACCTGAAAGAAGCCGAGAGCACCAACGACATTGGGAGCCAATGGTTGAAAACGGCTGTGCTGGGGGAAATCCTATCCGTCTGGACGACCAATCAAACGCAGGGGCGGGGTCAACGCGGAAATCCTTGGGATCAGTCCCCCGGCCTTGACCTCGCGCTGACAATCGCCGTCAAGTGGCCTGCCGATGCTCCACCCCACGATCCGGTAACACGCAACAAGGCCGTCACCGCCAGCATCCGACAGGTCATCGCGGATTTGCTCGCCGATTCCAACGGTGTTCGAACCGTGGGCATCAAATGGCCCAATGACATCTTGGTTCAGAACCAGGCCGGTCAATGGCTCAAATGCGCCGGCATCCTGATTGAAAACACATGGCGCGGGACGTCCTGGGACGGCATGTTGGTTGGCGTCGGTGTCAATGTCAACTCCGCGCACGCCGGCGAGCAACGCCGCTGCTCCTTGCGCGAGTGCTTGCTGAAGGATCTGTCCATCGATCGCGTCCAAGCGCTCATGTCGGAACATGTCATTCAGGGCCTTCAAGAAATTGATGCGCTGAAAAATTATAATGAGCACCTCGTCGGGCGGGGCATGGAGGCACGCTTTAGCATCAGCGGTCAACCGGGCTTGGGCACCGTAGAAGGTGTCAATGCGAAGGGGGCACTCGAAATGAGATGGAGACCTGATGGAGGCACCGTGCAAGCGCTGACCGTTGACCAATCGGGTACCGTATCGTGGGATTGGCTTTGGGAAAAATAAGGCTCGAAGGGGCGTCAAGCCACCGGAAAAGCCTTTTCCGCAGCCGCTGCCATGCCTTGAAAAATGCTCTGCAAGGGTTTTTCCGCCATCATCTTCATGAAGGGATTGAGATCAGCGTCGCATTGAATGTGCACCGTGCTGACCTCGTCGCCTTGGGGTTCAATGACCACATTAAGCGTGAATCGGATGGGGGTGCCTTTTTGCGAAGCATACCGAACGATGCCGTCCGCCGCCGCTCCTTCGACGCGCTTCAGCACCACTGCAAACCCTCCGGTCACCTTGAAGGAACACGTATCGCCTTCGGCGGTAAAGTCGGAGACATGTTCGGCTGGAAGCAAGGGCTCCAAGTTGCTTGGCGTGCTGAGGTACGCGTGCAAAAACGCCGCTGAACGACCGCACGAAATGACGGGGCTTTCGATGATCATGGAGTCGGCTGTTTCGATTCGAATGCTTTGCTCCAGGCAACAGGATCGCTATTCCAGGCATCCAGGAGCGCGCGCTGCTCATCGTTGAGGTACCCCTCGACCAGCGCTTGATCGAGCATGGTTGGGTAGTCTGTGAGGGTCAGCCACTTGCACTGGGCCGCTTCAAAAGCTGCTTGGGCAGCCGGCAGTCCGTAGGTGAAAATGGCGATGAGCCCCTTGACCTCTACACCCGCCTCCCGAAGCGCATCGACCGCTTTGAGGCTGCTCTGTCCGGTGGAAATCAAGTCCTCCATGACAACAACATTGGATAACACCGTCAAGTCGCCTTCAATGGCATTTCCGAGGCCGTGTGCTTTGGCCTTGGAACGCACGTAGACAAAAGGAAGGCCCAGCTCTTGGGCTACCAACGCCCCCAAAGCTATGCCTCCGGTCGCAACGCCGGCGATGGCATCCACTTTGCCGTATTCCTTCTCCACAGCTTCAACCGCCAGTTGACGCACAAACGTGCGCACCGCCGGATGGCTCAGCACCTTTCGGTTGTCGCAATAAATGGGCGACTTGCGTCCACTGGCCCACGTAAACGGTTCATTTGGACTGAGTTGAATTGCCTTGATTCGCAAAAGGAATTCTGCAACTTTTCGCCTACTTTCAACGGACAAAACCATGGCACGAATGTATGAAGTTTACATCATGAACCGGCCGGTGTTTTTTCAAGAAAATACCCCCACAGATGCGCATTCGCTCGTCATTCGTGAACCCGACAAATCCACCTTGGACGCCCTGCCAAACCTCATTCGGCAACACCCCGATTTGAACGGCATCGTGCTCCTCTCTTCCGACCCTGAAGCGCTGTGGATGAACTTCTGCTACGGCTATCGGGAAATCCTAGCGGCCGGGTGCGTCGTGCGAAACCAAGAGGGCGCCTACCTCTGGATTGAACGCAACGGAAAATGGGACCTCGCCAAAGGCAAAGTAGAGCCCGAAGAAAAAATTGAAGACGCGGCGGTACGGGAGGTGGAAGAGGAAACAGGGATTGGCCAATTGGCCTTGGTCGGTGATTTGGGCAAGACCTACCACACTTACGAGGAAAACGGGGTTCCCGTGCTGAAAACAACGTTCTGGTTCCTAGCAGAGCATGCCGGTGGCAACACGCCGGGCGCTCCGCAAACCGTTGAAGGCATCACAGGGGTCCATTGGATTGCTGCTCCGGCGCCTGACCATGTCCGTTCTGGGGCCTACCCGAGCATCCTCGCCTTGATGGACCGCGCCACCGCGACGGCATCCGTGGACTAGTCGGCCTAGCGCTACCGCGGCAGCATGGCTTGCAATCGGCGTTGCAATCCTTCACTGGGAAGCGGCATGTTGCCGGCGGCAATTTGGCCATCTTCATTGAGCACAATCACTTGGGGGACGACCGCAAGTCCGAGGTTTTCCATGACACGCGGGTTGTTGCCCACCCAACCCACGGTCTCATCCAACGTGCGGCGGCCGGACAAGGTCCGCCGCCAGTTTTCTTGGTTCTCATCCAAGGACAACACCACCCAACAAACGTCTCGGCGATCCAGGTTCTCGGCAACTTGCGTAAACACTTCGCGTTCCCGTGCCGCGAGGCCCGAACCGTTTTTCAAGGCCAAGATCACGGTCCAAGGCTGTTGGCATTGTTCTTCGATGCTTCCCAGTTCTCCGTTCGGCAGCGTCCAAGGCAAATCGCCAATGGCATACCCCTGTTGGCCGATTTTGCGAAAATCACGCAACGCTTCGTACGCCGTGACGAACGGCGCCGGGAACGCAAACGTTTCCCACACCGATCGAACCAGCGCATCCGGCTGGTCCATGGCCTTGTCCAACCACGCCGCCGCCAGCTCCGAGCGTTCAACGTCTTTCCACCGGCCGCCCATGGCCGCTGCCAACGAATCGATGTTGGCGGTAAAAACCGCTTCGTTCAACTTGTTCCAATCCACTTGGCGCTCCAACCACCAACTGCCGCGAACAGCCAACCATCCGGAGTAGGCGCCCGGTGACGACAAACGGCTCGCCCACGTTCGATGAGGAGCGGCCATGCTGCTCGCATTCCACAATGAATCGAGCCTTGCTTTCGGCTGAGCAGATGCCAACGCTTCGTTCAATTTGATTTGCCAAGCCAAGTCACATTCCCATGTTGAAGCACAACCATCGACGGCGTCCTGCCACCGAGATTCAAAAGCGGCTTCCAGCTCCGCGTTTAGCTGCGACAGGGAATCCCTCTGCCCGACATTGATGCCACTTCGCCGCAAAACGAGGGACTCCGCCCGCAGTCGATTCGCCCGGCGCTGCAGGTTCACCAGCGAATCCATCCACTGTGTCGGGTGCTCGCCGGTCCAGGTGGCCATACCCGGGCTACCCAACAAACGGCGCGCGGTTGTGGCCCCGGCGGGGAGGTGAAGCGTGGCCATTTCCTCCGGTCGCACCCAAACCATCCACGACCAAGGTGGAGCCACCAGTTCAAACAGCCCTTCACCCGCCGGCGCATTCCATCGGAACCCCCCTTCCTCGTCCACGAGGATTTCCTCTTGCCACGTCCCCAATTGCAGCGCTGGGTAATCGACGCGTTTGACGTGGATGATGCTGGGTGCAGCACCTTCCAACTGGACCGTGCCTTCAATGGTGGATTGGGAAACTGCTGTGGTACCCATCAACAAGGTGGCACAGATGGCCGCACCGCATCCCATGTGCATGGACTTATGCATCCGGGAAGGCGACATCATCGGGAACAAACGCCGACGCGTCACCCCCGTTCTTCAGGATTTCTCGGACGACGTTGGAATGGATGTGGGCAAACTCGGGATCCGTGAAAAGGATAACCGTTTCCAATGCAGGGTGCAGCACCTTGGTCATCTGAGCAATGGTGCGCTCGTATTCAAAGTCACCGCCGTTGCGTACCCCGCGCAACAGCCATTGCGCATCGTTGGCCCGGCAAAAATCCGCCGTCAACCCCTCAAAAGACGCCACCCGCACATGAGGGAACCGCGCACAGACGGACTCCAGCCAAGCCATGCGCTGCTCCAAGGAGAACATGGAGCGTTTCGCAGAATTCACCCCAACGGCGACGATCACCTCATCGAATAAGGAAACCGACCGTTCAAGGATGTTCAGGTGGCCCCTTGTAATGGGGTCAAAAGACCCGGGAAATACTGCTCGTCTCATCGCTCGTGGTGTTTTCAAGTCGTGAACAAACTAAAATGAACGTGACCGTACTTCCGGGTTTCGACGTAATGTGCGCACCCCGATACATCGGTTCGTTCTCCGTGCTCCAAGATAAACCAGCCGCCGGGGACCAACAAAGGACCGTCCAATACCCGATTGGGCAATTCGGTCAATTCCGGAAGATCATACGGCGGATCGGCAAAAATCAAATCGTACTGGGTCAACGACCGTTCAATGAATTGCAGGGCATTGCCTCGAACCACGGACCAATCGTCCACGTCCCAGTCGCGGGCCAACGTCGCCATGCCGCGCACTGCTTTCGCGTCGCTTTCCACTGACGTCACCGAACCGCAGTCCCGGCTCAAAAACTCCAAGGCCACCATGCCGGTTCCGCCAAAAAGCTCCAAGACATGCAGCCCCTCGAGGTCGACGCGGGCATTCAGCAGGTTGAACAGCCCTTCGCGGCCAAAGTCGGTCGTCGGTCGGCCTTTGAATCCCTTCGCCACCTTGGGACGCCGCCCCTTCCATTTGCCTCCCGTAATCCTCATTTGACCAAATGCATCAAGAGGGCGGACTCGGCCAGTTCCGCATGCGCCGCTTGCCGTTCGACCGCCGCGAAGAACCGATTGAACTGCTGGACGATGGGGGAATCTTCATCGATACCGCCTGAAAAAACAACACGGCACGGCACGGAAGTCGGGTCCACGCCCTCGCGGTGAAACGAGTTGACCACGTGGTACAAAATGCCGTCTCCAGCGACGTCCTCCGTAACGGAACACCAGCGCAAGGCCTCCGCATCGAATCGCATCATCAACGCCCGACCTTGGGCCATGTCAATGTGGACGGTGTGTGCCCATTCTCCTGTCCGGACCTCGTTCATACCGGACTCAATCGCCGCTAGCGTGGATGAGGCCCATTGCCCAAGTGGGAAGGCCTTCAAAAACAAATCATCGCTGCCAAAATGCCCGGATTCAATCAGTGCCAGTCCTTCGCCCAAGCGGTCCGACAAAAACGTTCTGCTGGATTGGGATTGGTCGTGCGGACCGTGCTGCAAGTCCAGCACATGCGGCTCAATGCCCGCTGCGACAGCGGCAGGCATCAAGGACGAGACCGGGCGGAGCAAACTCAATTTGACCGTTGCGGCAGAAGAAAAACGACGTGATAGGTCTGTAAGCGTGGCGATTTCCGTTTCAATGCCATGGTCATGGACCCCATCAGCACCAACGGCAATCCAATGCACCCGTTCGCCATCCCAGCCAATCAGCAGGGTGCCTTCGAATGCGGTGGGGTCAGTTTCGCCAGTTACCATCGGTGTGTGCTTCCGTCAGGGAGCCAAACCGCAAGGTATCTTTTTTTACTTTCTCCCGGCCGAACGGTGTGGGATCCTTGACCAATACCGTCGACTGAGTCAAACCACCTGAGTCGACACTATCGGTCTCGAGCAGGAAGCGTTCACCGGTGAGCGGGTTGAACCACAGGCTGTCCACGGCTACACGTGGCAAGCGCTTGCCTGCGCGGATTTCCGGCGCGAAGTTCTCCGCATAGAAGGAGGTGTAAATGACGTCGCGGACCTTGTAGGTCGAGCTGTCTGCCGAGATGAGGTCGAGGAACGCCTCCTCGGTCATGCCCAATTCTTCCGCCTTGGGACCCAGTTCCTCTCGCGTCAGCACCAACCCCAATTCCCGGCTTTGGTCTTCGGGCAACGTGTCGTTGAATGAACCCATGTTGAAGCTCACCGGAATGACTTCTTGGTACAAAAACGTCTGAAGCGAGTCGAAGTCGTTGCAATAAACACCGTAGATGTCGTGGTACGCATCCTGTGCGTCGCGGATGTCCTTCAGGGCTTGGACCGTTTCAGAATCGATGCGTGCCTTCAATTCGCGGAATTCGATTTCCTCATCCACGCTGTGGAACACCTCGTATCCCAACCAAAGGGCCGAAACCGTACCCACAGCCATCATGATCCGGTAGTGCTTGCTGTTCAAGCGTTCGAGCACTGCAGGCATGGCCAACACCGCTACTGCGATCAGCGCCAAAGAAGCCAGGAGCATGGCGGTGGGTTGGCTTTCCAATTCGTCGCCGCTCAGGTACTTGACCAGGAAGCTCAAGCCCGCGAAAAACAGGAAAATCGAGACAACGTACTTGTTGATTTCTTTGAAGAAGGTATCCATCGAATTTCATTCAAGGGGCGTCGGCGCGTGGCGCTTCTGCCGTGTAAACCGGGTGCGAATCTACGACGATTCCCGACGTCCTCAAATTCCACACATGAGGAAGTTTCTTTCATTGGAACACCCCCGCCACCTACCTTCGCTTTCATGGTTGAATCCACCGCTCAAATCGAGGCGTTTGTCGACAGCATGGCGCGGCATTTCCCCCATGCGCCGACCGACGGACAAGGGCGGTTGATTCATGCACTGGCTCGGTTCCACTTCAGTACCCAGCCGCGCTGCGCCATCATGATCCGCGGGTACGCAGGTACCGGTAAAACCACAAGCGTTGGCGCCTTGGTGCGGGTGCTGCGTGAATACGGACAGCGCCCCGTGCTGCTGGCTCCTACCGGGCGAGCGGCCAAGGTGATGCAGTCGTACGCCCACCTGTATGCTTCGACCATTCACCGCCACATCTACCGCACGAAGCGGAGCGGCGACGGCAACCCGGCGTTTGGCCTCGCGCCCAACACCCGGGAAAACACTGTTTTCATCGTGGACGAGGCGTCGATGATCGGAGAAGGGCGCACGCGCAGCGACGGCGGCGGCATGCACTACCGCAGCCTGCTCGATGACCTCATGGAATTCGTGTTCAGCGGTGAAGGGTGCCGGCTGGTCTTGGTCGGCGACGACGCGCAGTTGCCGCCGGTGGGCGAATCCGAAAGCCCCGCCTTGAACGAAAAGCAGATGCGCCGCGATTTTGCCCTGACCGTGGCCACCGTGCGCCTGACCGACGTGGTGCGGCAGGAAATGGACAGCGGCATCCTCTTCAATGCGCACCGTCTGCGCTTGCAAATCGAGGCGGGTGAAACACGCTGGCCGCAATTCAAAATCGACGGGATGGGCGACATCCGGCGGATCAACGGCTACGACTTGCAGGAATGCATCGAAACGGCATTCGACCAGCACGGTGAGGACAACGTGGCCATCATCACCCGATCGAACAAGCGCGCCCAAGCGTTCAATCAACAAATCCGCCACCGCATCCTGTGGCGCGAGGAGAGCCTCGAAGCCGGCGACCGGTTGATGGTTGTCAAAAACAACTACCACTGGCTCGCGTCCGTGGATGCCGTGCCCACCTCGCTACTGGCCAACGGCGATGTAGTCGTCGTGACCAAAGTCCTCAAGCGCTTCGAACGCTACGGCGTGCAATTTGCGCACGTCGAAGTGGAGTTTGCGGATGCCCCGGATTGGGGCGTATTCGAGGTGACCGTCAACCTCAGCATTTTGGAATCCGACCTGCCTTCCATCCCCTACGCTGATGTGCAGGTATTGCAAGAGGCGATTGCGGAAGACTACATCCACCTCGGGTCCAAATCCGCCATCCTCAAGGCGGTCAAAGCCGACGAATGCTACCAGGCGCTGCAGGTCAAATTCGCCTGGTCGCTCACCTGCCACAAAGCCCAAGGCGGCCAATGGCAATCCGTCATCATCGACCCCGGCTATGTCACCGAAGACACACTGAACACCGAATGGCTTCGGTGGCTCTACACGGCGTTTACCCGAGCGCAAACGGAGTTGGCCCTGCTGAATTTCTCCGACGATTTTTTTGAATGAAAAAAGCCTCCACGGTGGGAGGCTTTTCAATGGGTATGTTTGCGTGCTTAAGCGAGCTCGCGCGTGCTGAAGTAGAACGCGCCTTCGATGGCGGCGTTCTCGTCGCTGTCTGAGCCGTGCACAGCATTGGCAGCGATGCTCTCGGCAAAATCAGCGCGGATGGTCCCGGGCGCAGCTTCGGCCGGGTTGGTGGCACCGATGAGGGTGCGGAAGTCCGCTACGGCGTTGTCCTTTTCGAGGATGGCGGCGACGATGGGGCCGCTGCTCATGTACTCCGTCAACTCACCGTAGAACGGACGCTCGGCGTGAACGGCGTAGAAGGCTTTGGCATCGTCAAGGCTCAATTGCGTCCACTTCATCGCTTTGATGGAGAATCCAGCTTCGATGATGCGGTCGATGATCTTGCCTGTGTGGCCCGCGCCGGTGGCATCGGGCTTGATCATGGTGAATGTGCGGTTTGTGGCCATGGTATCAGTTTGATTTGCGGTGCAAAAGTACTCCGCATTTCTTTATTCGGCGTGATTCGGGAATTCCCCCCAGCAGAAAGGGCTTCACAGGCTGTGCTCGGCCTCACCCTATCGTATCTTTAGGGCATGAAGTTGACCGTCCCTCAGAGTTCCGCGCAAGCGATGGATATGGAGAATGCGCACGGCGCGCACAATTACCACCCCCTACCGGTTGTTTTGGACCGCGGCGAAGGCGTGCACGTCTGGGACATTGAGGGCAAGCAGTACTTCGATTTCCTCAGCGCGTACTCGGCCGTCAACCAGGGCCATTGCCACCCGCGCATCGTAGGTGCGATGAATGCACAGGCGGAGAAACTCACATTGACTTCGCGGGCCTTTTACAACAGCAACCTGGGCAAGTACGAGCAGTTCGTAACCTCCTATTTTGGTTACGACAAGGTGCTGCCCATGAACACCGGCGCCGAAGCGGTCGAGACCGCCATCAAAATCGCCCGCAAGTGGGCCTACGATGTCAAGGGCGTTCCCACGGGCAAGGCCAAAATCATCACGTGTGAAGGCAACTTCCACGGCCGCACCACCACCATTGTGAGCTTTAGCACGGACACCGATTCGACCGGCGGATTTGGCCCCTTCACTCCGGGGTTCGAAGTCATCCCTTACGACGACATCGATGCGTTGGAGGCGGCGTTGAAAGACCCGAATGTGGCGGGCTTCATGGTCGAGCCCATCCAAGGTGAAGCAGGTGTCTACACGCCGTCTGAAGACTTTGTGACACGAGCGCATGCTGCCTGCCAAGCAGCGGGCGTGTTGTTCATTGCCGATGAAGTGCAGACGGGCATCGCCCGCACCGGATCGCTGCTGGCCACGTGCGGCAATTGCACCTGTGCCGGGCACTGCGAACGCCAATCCACCTTCGCGAAGGCGGACATCCTCATCCTGGGCAAGGCGCTCTCCGGCGGCGCTTATCCTGTCAGCGCCGTCTTGGCCGACGACGCCATCATGGGCGTCATCCACCCCGGCCAACACGGGTCCACCTTTGGCGGCAACCCAGTGGCTGCAGAAGTGGGCATCGCGGCTTTGCAAGTGGTGGTGGACGAACAACTCGCCCAAAACGCACGCGAACTCGGGGAACATTTCCGTGCGGCCATGCGTGAACTCATTGCTGAGTCCGACCTGCTCACCCACGTCCGTGGCAAAGGGTTGCTCAACGCCGTGGTCATCAACGACACCCCCGACAGTTCCACGGCTTGGGACCTGTGCGTCGCCCTCAAGGACAACGGGTTGCTCGCCAAACCCACCCACGGCAACATCATTCGCTTTGCCCCGCCGCTCGTCATGACACGCGAGCAACTTGATGCCTGCATCGGCATCATCCGCAAGACGGTGCTGGAGTTTAAGAAAGGCTGAACCGCCCGCGGATCAGAGCCAGCCGTGGCTGGCCATCCACTCGTCGTTGTAGACCTTGCCGACGTAACGTGAACCGTGGTCGTGGAACAAGCACACCACGAGATCGGTTGGCTTCAACCGGTCCTTCAACTGGCGCAAGCCCTGAAACGTACT